>JAQXDI010000010.1 GCA_029251465.1 Ascidiaceihabitans sp. | reverse complement strand
CGGCAGGCTCAAAGATTGGCGACGCGTAGCTACACGCTACGACAGATCCCCAACCGTCTTTCTCTCCGCAATAGCTCTCGCAGCAACCGTTATCTTTTGGTTATGAGTCCTGACCCTAGATTGGCACCCAAACTATATCGCCGCGAATACTTGGGGCTCGGCGGATCAAAGCGAACGCTGCCAATCATAAGGTCTGGCTTAACATCCCGTGACTCCTGCTGCGGCAGAACTGTCCGTATCTATCCTCTGGCCGACACTCAGTAAATCAAGTGGGTCTCTGGGGACCCAGGTCAATCGTTGCCAGCAGGCTAAATCTTTACCCAACCCTCTGGTGATTCTTTTCCACAATGGGCGTCAACTGCATTTCTCCGCGATGCATAAGAGTGCCGTACTCAAAACAGTACCACTTGATTTCACCGCCCTGGAAAATCCTTTTCTTGTTCACTTAGACTGACACAACGCCGGTTCCCCAAGTTTTGCAATTTTCAATTAGGTCCGTAGGCAATGCACCGTCTGTGAACAGCACCGCAACATCTGCGAGCGAGCAAATCGTCAGCGGCGCCTTACGTTCAAATTTCAGCTGATCGGCAACAACCATTACATTGCGGGATCGATGGATCGCCGTTTTGGTCACCATAATTTCCTGACCATCAAAATCCAGCATATCGCCGTCACCATCAATTGCTGAGCAGCCCAAAACCGAATAATCGAATTTGAATTGCTTGACCATTTCAACAGTCAGCCCTCCGACGATGCCGCCATCTGCGCGGCGCAGCACGCCCCCCGCCAAGATGATTTCGCAACTGTGATTGGCCGCCAATGTATTCGCAATGTTTAGATTATTTGTCACGACCAGCAGGTTTTCGTGGTCCAGCAATTCATATGCGACAGCTTCGGTGCTTGTGCCGATATTCATGAAAACCGACGCGCCGTCCGGGATGGCTTGGGCGCATTTTTTAGCAATCGCCTTTTTGCCGGCTTCATTCAGGCGGCGACGTTCTTCGTAGATGATGTTCACAACGCCGGATGGCACCACAGCACCACCGTGGACCCGATCAAGCCGCCCGCTTTCGGCCAAATCAGACAGATCGCGCCGGATGGTTTGCACCGTGACGTCATAGAATGCGGCAAGGCCGTCTACCGTCACTTTGCCGTCTCTACGAGCAAGCTCAAGTATCTCTTTTTGTCTGAAATTTGAAACCACGGCTCCTCCAATTCGAACGGCACCACGTTGCCATGGATTCGGTATAAATAATCAGACGTGTCGTATGACCGTCAAGAGGACAAGACGCAAAGGGCAGTGCGAAGCGGTTAAGCTTCGAACCTAAAAGAACATACAATTCAGGCGATTACCGCAATGACGAAAGTAAACGAACATTCGTTATTGATTGTTAACGGACTTTAGTATTGGTTTACTCTACGTCGCACGCTGGGAGGCTGCGGCAGAGATTTTAAGCTGGGGGGAGGCTTCATTGGATCAGCGCGATCATCTTGATGTGGTTGACTTGTTTGTCATCGGCGGCGGCATCAATGGGTGCGGTATTGCGCGCGATGCAGCGGGTCGTGGCATGTCTGTCGAGCTGGCCGAAATGAATGATCTGGCCTCTGCAACATCTTCAGCATCGACCAAGCTGTTTCACGGCGGATTGCGCTATCTTGAGTATTGGGAAATCCGCCTTGTCCGCGAAGCGTTGATCGAACGCGAGACCCTTTTGCGCGCCATGCCGCATATCTCTTGGCCGATGCGTTTTATCTTGCCCTACCACAAAGACATGCGGTTCGAGGGTGACACGCCAACCTCCAAACTGCTCAACATCGTGATGCCGTGGATGAAAGGGCGTCGCCCGGCTTGGCTTATCCGGTTTGGATTGTTCCTGTACGACAACTTGGGTGGCCGAAAAATACTCAAGGGAACCACCTCCATTCGGTTGTCCGGCACCCCCGAGGGCGCGCCGCTCGAGGATCGCTTTGAGCAGGCCTTTGAATATTCCGATTGTTGGATCGAAGACAGTCGTTTGGTGGTGTTAAACGCCCGTGACGCGCAAACGCGCGGGGCGCAGATCAATACGCGCACCAAGGTGTCCGCAGCCCAAAACGTTGATGGCATCTGGCATGTTACGCTGGTGGCGCAAGACGGCGCACAGCGCACGGTGCGTGCCCGCATGTTGGTAAACGCAGGTGGTCCGTGGGCCCAAGACATCATCCGCAATACCGTCCGGATAAATGCAGCCGAGGGCGTGCGTCTGGTGCGCGGCAGCCACATCGTGACCCGCAAGTTATACAACCACGACAAATGCTATTTCTTTCAAGGGGCCGACGGACGGATCATTTTCACGATCCCCTACGAGACCGATTTCACCCTGATCGGCACCACAGACGCGGATCATCCTGACACCAGCCAAACGCCAGTGTGTACGCCCGAAGAACAAACGTATCTGCTGAAATTCGCATCTGAATACCTGAAACAAGACATCTCCGACGATGACGTCGTTTGGTCCTATTCAGGTGTGCGCCCCTTGTACAACGACGGTGCAAGTTCGGCGACGGCCGCGACACGGGACTATGTTTTAAAGGTGGACCAATCCGCCGGCGCGCCGATCCTGAATATCTTCGGGGGCAAGATCACGACCTACCGCAGGCTTGCTGAAACTGCGCTTGAAAAGATCGCACCGTTTTTTGAGGGCAAGACGGCGCCTTGGACGGCTGGAGTGGCATTGCCCGGTGGTGATTTTCTGGTCGACGGTGTGCCCGCGCTAAGAGCAAAGTTGCTTGCCCGATATTCTTTCTTGACGGAACGCTGGGTGGACCGTTTGATAAAAGCGTACGGCACCGATGCGTTTCTCGTTCTGGGGGATGCAAATGTCGCGACGGATCTTGGCCAGACCTTTGGCGCAGATCTGACCGCACGCGAAGTCAACTGGCTCGTGGACAAAGAATTTGCACAGACAGCCGAAGACATCATTTGGCGCAGATCCAAACTTGGTCTTCGGCTCACGACACAAGAAATTCAGGTGCTTGACGCATGGCTCGCTGCCATGCCGCCACAGCAACGCGCAGTGTGAACTGCGAGGGGAGAGAGAAATGTCACTAGTTTTAGAGGGTGTGTCCAAGGTCATGAACGGCCAGACGCATATCTACCCCACGGATTTAACGCTGCAAAGCGGCACTATGAACGTGCTGCTGGGGCCAACGTCGTCGGGCAAAACGTCGTTGATGCGCCTGATGGCAGGTCTGGATGTGCCCAACACCGGCAAGGTCATCTGGAATGGGACGGACGTGACCGGCATGCGCGTGCAAGATCGTGGCGTTGCCATGGTGTATCAGCAATTTATTAATTATCCGTCCATGACGGTTTACGACAATATCGCCAGCCCCATGCGGCTATTGCGCCAGTCCGCTGACCAGATTGATGCAGCAGTTCGCAAAGCCGCTGATTTGATGCAATTGTCGCCCTTTCTGGATCGCAAACCGCTGGAATTATCTGGCGGCCAACAACAACGGTGCGCACTGGCGCGTGCGTTGGTCAAAGACGCCGGTTTGGTGTTGTTGGACGAACCATTGGCGAACCTTGATTACAAACTGCGCGAAGAATTGCGCGCCGAGATCCCCAAAATCTTTGAAGAGGCCGGATCGATCTTTGTCTATGCGACCACCGAACCAGAAGAGGCGCTTTTGCTGGGCGGTAATACGGCGGCGGTTTGGGAAGGCACGATTACCCAATTTGACAAAACGCCGATTGTTTACCGCAAACCAGTCAATGCGACGACCGCCCGCGTTTTTTCTGATCCGCCAATGAATTTCCTGACAGTCCAAAAAACTGGCACGCGCTTTGATTTTGGTGACGGGCAGTCCATCATCGCAGCCACAGGTGCTTTTGCGGGGTTGGCCGATGGCAGCTATATTGCGGGTTTCAGGCCGAACCACCTAAAGCTGGAAAAACCGGGGCCCGATGCGCTGGCCTTTACCGGCAAACTGACAGTGACCGAGATCACCGGCTCCGAGACATTTATCCACCTCGATCATCACGGTGAAAATTGGGTGGGTCTGGTGCACGGCGTCAAAGATTTGGCAATCGGGTCCGATTTGGCGGTCTATCTGGATCAAAGCCACGTCTACATCTTTGCCCAAGACGGCACGTCGATCGCCCCTGCATCTTACGCAACCGCAGCCTGAGGGATATTAAAAATGGCGAAAATCACCCTCGAAAATCTGGCGCATTCTTACTTGCCCAACCCAAAAACCGAAGACGACTTTGCGCTAAAGGAACTGAACCACGACTGGGTGGACGGCGAAGCCTACGCGCTGCTTGGTGCGTCCGGGTGTGGGAAATCCACGCTGCTGAATATCATTTCCGGCCTGTTGCATCCCAGTCAGGGCCGTATTTTGTTCAACGACAAAGACGTCACCCTGTCGCCCACAACCGAACGCAATATCGCGCAGGTTTTTCAGTTTCCCGTGGTCTATGACACGATGACCGTGCGCGACAATCTGGCGTTTCCGTTGCGCAATCGCGGCGCTGATCCTACCTACATCAAAGACCGTGTGCAGCAGATTGCGGCGATGATCGGGATGGAAGCGACGCTAGATCGCAAGGCCCGTGGCCTGACGGCGGATGCCAAGCAAAAGATTTCGCTGGGCCGTGGCATGGTGCGCGAAGACGTCAATGCGCTGCTGTTTGATGAGCCGTTGACCGTCATCGACCCCCACATGAAATGGGAATTGCGCACGCAGTTAAAATCCCTGCACCACGAATTTGGTCATACGATGATCTACGTGACCCATGACCAAACCGAGGCGCTGACATTCGCTGACAAAGTTGTTGTAATGTATGATGGTCGCGTTGTTCAGATGGGCACGCCGCAGCAATTGTTCGAGCAGCCCGAACACACGTTTGTCGGCTATTTTATCGGGTCGCCCGGCATGAATGTGCTGGAGGCGGACGTTCAGGGCAACACCGCCGTTCTGGACGGCACGCAGATTAGTCTGGGCAAGGCTTTCGGAACACCAACAGGCCACGTTGAACTGGGTGTGCGGCCCGAATTTACCTCGCTGAGTACAGGTGAAGACGGCCTACCGGTGACAATCAAACGGGTCGAAGATGTTGGTCGCCACAAAATCGTGCGCGCTGATTTTAACGGATCCGAGATCAACATCCTTGCGCCCGAAGGGGCCGAAATTTCACCCGAAATGAACCGTGTCGTCTTTGATCCGGCGGGTATCAACATCTACTCAGATAGCTGGCGTGTTGCGCCAAAGGTGGCCTGAAATGAACAAAACCGTAAACGATAAGGCGTGGTTTCTGATCCTGCCCGTGCTGTTGCTCGTCGCCTTTTCCGCCGTCATCCCATTGATGACAGTCGTGAATTATTCTGTTCAGGACACGTTCGGGAACAACAAATTCTTTTGGGTCGGGCTTGAGTGGTTTCAGGAAATGCTTGCGTCCGAACGGATGTGGGATGCACTGGGACGCCAGATTGCGTTTTCAGCAATCATTCTGGCCATCGAAATTCCGCTCGGCATTTTTGTCGCGCTGAACATGCCGAAAAAGGGATCCTGGGCGTCGCTATGCCTTGTGCTGATGTCCCTGCCCTTGCTTATTCCGTGGAATGTTGTTGGCACGATTTGGCAAATTTTTGGACGCGTCGATATTGGTCTGTTGGGCTTCACGCTGTCCGCTTTGGGCATTGATTACAACTATACCCAAGATTTTTACGCCGCATGGATCACCGTCATTGTCATGGACGTGTGGCACTGGACGTCGCTGGTGGCGTTGTTGGCCTATGCCGGTCTGCAATCGATCCCTGACGCCTATTACCAAGCTGCCAAAATCGATCAAGCCAGCCGTCTAAGTGTGTTCCGTTTTATCGAGCTGCCCAAGATCATGGGCGTTCTGATGATCGCGATCCTGCTGCGGTTCATGGACAGCTTTATGATCTACACCGAACCCTTTGTGGTCACCGGTGGTGGGCCCGGCAACTCGACCACGTTCCTGTCGATTGATCTGGTGAAAATGGCGCTTGGGCAGTTTGATCTAGGCCCAGCAGCGGCGTTTTCGATCATGTATTATCTCGTAATTTTGCTGGTGTCTTACGTGTTTTACACCGTGATGACGAACCTCGACAAAAGGGATGGTCACTGATGTCTGATTTCACAATTCACGCGCCAAAGCGCCGGTTTGGCCTGCCCAAGATCAAGGGCAATGCCATCGTCATGGGCCTGTATCTGCTGTTTTTATTGCTGCCGATCTACTGGCTGGTGATGATGAGCCTCAAGACCAATTCAGAGATTTTGAACAGCTTTACTTTGTGGCCGCGCGACCTGACGTTTGACAATTATCTGACGATCCTGACGGACGCATCGTGGTACACAGGCTACATCAACTCGATGCTGTATGTGTTGATGAACATGATCATCTCATTGGTGGTCGCACTTCCTGCGGCCTATGCTTTTAGCCGCTATTCGTTCATGGGCGACAAGCATCTGTTCTTTTGGTTGCTCACCAACCGGATGGCCCCACCTGCGGTGTTCGCACTGCCGTTCTTTCAGCTTTATAGCTCGGTTGGATTGTTCGACACACACATCGCTGTGGCCTTGGCGCATTGCCTGTTCAACGTGCCATTAGCGGTTTGGATCTTAGAAGGTTTCATGCGCGGCGTGCCCAAGGAAATCGACGAAACCGCCTATATCGACGGCTATTCGTTCCCACGCTTTTTCCTGCAGATATTCACGCCGCTGGTGGCCTCGGGCATCGGTGTCACCGCGTTCTTCTTGTTCATGTTCTCATGGGTCGAATTGCTGCTTAGCCGCACATTGACGTCTGTGAATGCCAAACCGATTGCCGCCACGATGACCCGCACAGTTGGGGCCGCGGGCATCGATTGGGGTGTGTTGGCGGCCGCCGGGGTTTTGACGATCCTGCCGGGGGCCTTGGTGATTTATTTTGTCCGCAACTACATCGCCAAGGGTTTTGCCCTTGGGCGCGTATAGGGAGAATTCGCAATGGAATGGATGGCATGGACCGGACCAACCGCCCTGTTTTTCGCAATTATCGCGGCAACGCTCGTCACCTTTACGGTGCTGGCAATCAAATTTCCCGAAACACCGCGCACCGGTGTTTTAGGGATCGAAACGACGCGTGGTGATCGGTTGTTCATCACGTTACTTGGCTCGGCCTTTATCAATCTGGCTTGGCTTGGAATGCTCAGCGCTCCCCAATGGGGGGCACTGATCGTATGTCTCTTTTACGCCATCGCGGTTTTTCGCTGGGTGTAAAGGCGGGCACTATGGGGCGGTTTGGTTTGCAAGATCCGCTGTCTCGAATGTTCTATTTTAGGGAGGAACAAGAATGAACTTGCGACTTAAAGGGACCACTGCAATGGGTCTGGTGGCCTGCATGTTTGCCGCACCAGCCTTTGCAGATATGGATGCCGCCAAGGCATTTCTAGACAGTGAAATCGGCGATCTGTCGGCACTGTCACGCGCAGATCAAGAAGCTGAGCTTCAGTTTTTTGTCGACGCGGCAGCCCCTTACGCGGGCATGTCGATCAACGTCGTCTCTGAGACGATCGGCACGCACACGTATGAATCCACAGTGTTGGCACCAGCGTTTGAGGCCATTACCGGCATCAAGGTCACCCATGATCTGATCGGCGAAGGTGATGTTGTTGAAAAGCTGCAAACGCAAATGCAGTCGGGCGAAAACATCTATGACGCCTACATCAACGACAGTGATTTGATCGGCACACACTGGCGCTATCAACAGGCCCGTAACCTGACCGACTGGATGGCTGGCGAAGGCGCGGCAGTGACTAACCCGAACCTTGATCTCGAAGACTTCATTGGTCTGTCGTTCACCACGGGTCCAGATGGCAAAGTTTACCAACTGCCCGACCAACAGTTCGCGAACCTCTATTGGTTCCGCTACGATTGGTTCAACGACGACATCAACAAGGCTGACTTTAAGGCCAAATACGGCTATGATCTGGGCGTTCCGGTCAACTGGTCCGCGTACGAAGACATCGCTGAATTCTTTACCGGTCGTGACTTGTCACGCATGGGTGTTGACGGCGACGTGTTCGGCAACATGGACTACGGCAAAAAAGACCCGTCTTTGGGCTGGCGTTACACTGACGCGTGGCTGTCCATGGCTGGTGCCGGCGACAAAGGTGAGCCAAACGGCCTGCCAGTCGACGAATGGGGCATCCGCGTTAACGAAAAATCGCAACCGGTTGGTTCATGTGTTGCACGTGGCGGCGCCACCAACGGCCCAGCAGCCGTTTACGCTGTGACCAAAGCAATCGAATGGTTGGAAAAATACTCTCCGCCTGCCGCTGCCGGTATGACGTTTTCCGAAGCAGGCCCGATCCCTGCCCAAGGAAATGTTGCGCAGCAAATGTTCTGGTACACAGCGTTTACAGCTGCGTCGATCGAACCTGATCTGCCTGTGATGAACGAAGATGGCACGCCAAAATGGCGTATGGCCCCGTCTCCGCACGGTGCGTATTGGTCTGAAGGGACAAAAATCGGTTACCAAGATGCCGGTTCCTGGACGCTGATGGAATCCACACCTGTGGATCGCGCACAAGCTGCGTGGCTTTATGCGCAGTTCGTGACCTCCAAAACCGTAGACGTAAAGAAAAGCCATGTTGGTCTGACATTCATTCGTGAATCAACGATCCAGCACGAAAGCTTTACAGAGCGGGCACCGAAACTGGGTGGTTTGATCGAATTCTATCGCTCTCCTGCGCGGGTTCAGTGGTCACCAACGGGTACCAACGTACCTGATTATCCAAAGCTGGCGCAGCTGTGGTGGCAGAACATCGGCGACGCAATGTCCGGTGCGAAAACGCCGCAAGAAGCACTTGATTCACTGTGTGCAGATCAGGAGAAAGTTCTGATCCGTCTAGAGCGTGCTGGTGTTCAAGGCGACATTGGTCCGGTCATGAATGACGAAAGTGATCCGTCTTACTGGCTCGACCAGCCTGGTTCGCCAAAAGCTAAATTGGCTGACGAGAACGAAAAACCAGTCACGATCGCGTACGACGAGCTGATCAAATCCTGGAACTAAGTCGATCATCCGGGGCCGCAGTTTGGCCCCGGATACCCTGCCTTTTTTGCACCCTAACGCACTGAGCCACCCCATGAGTTATATTCTCGCAATCGATCAAGGCACGACATCAACCCGTGCGATCTTGTTGGACGGAACCATGGTCGCTGTGGCCCAAAACCAATCAGAATTCCCACAACACTTTCCGCAATCAGGGTGGGTCGAACACGACCCCCAAGACCTGTGGGATACAACGCTGTCCACGTGCCGTGACGCAATTGCACAGGCCGACATCGCCCCTGCCCAGATTGCTGCAATCGGCATTACAAACCAGCGCGAGACGGTGGTTGTTTGGGATAAGGCGACGGGCCAACCAATTCACAATGCAATCGTTTGGCAGGACAGGCGTACAGCCGATCGCTGCCAAATTTTGCGAGATGCCGGCCACGAACCAATGATAACAGCCCGCACTGGTCTGCTGATTGATCCGTATTTTTCCAGCACCAAACTCAGCTGGATACTGGACCATGTTGACGGCGCGCGCGACCGCGCAGCGCAAGGCGAATTGCTGTTTGGGACGGTTGATTGCTTTTTAATCTGGAAGCTGACGGGCGGAGCAGTCCATGCAACTGACGCCACAAACGCGGCCCGCACGATGCTGTATGACATTCACAAAGGGCGCTGGAGCCAGACGATCTGCGATCTTCTCGACATCCCGATGCAGATGCTGCCCGAGGTCAAAGATTGTGCCGCCGACTTTGGTCAAACCAAGGCGGACATATTCGGCCAGTCGATCCCGATTTGTGGTGTTGCTGGTGACCAACAAGCGGCGACTGTTGGGCAGGCCTGCTTTGAACCGGGCATGATAAAATCGACCTATGGCACGGGGTGTTTTGCGCTTTTGAACACTGGCCATACGCCCGTTGTGTCGCAAAACAGGTTGCTTACGACCATCGCGTATCAACTTGATGGCAAGCCAACTTACGCCCTTGAGGGGTCGATTTTTGTGGCGGGCGCGGTTGTCCAGTGGCTGCGCGATGGGTTGCAAATTATCGCGAACGCGGCCGAGGCACAAACGCTTGCCGAACAAGCTGATCCGCATCAAGACGTCGTGATTGTGCCTGCTTTTGTGGGCTTGGGTGCCCCCTATTGGGACGCGGATTGTCGTGGTGCCACCTTTGGTTTGACCCGCAACACCGGCCCTGCCGAACTGGCCAAAGCAGCGCTGGAAAGCGTCGGCTATCAAACGCGCGATCTGCTAGAGGCGATGTCGTCAGACTGGAAAGTCACTGGCATACAGCCAACCCTGCGCGTCGATGGCGGCATGTGTGCGAGCGATTGGGCGATGCAGTTTCTATCAGACATTATTGGTGCCCCGGTGGACCGCCCGACGATCCGTGAAACAACTGCTTTGGGGGTCGCATGGTTGGCGGGAATGTACGCCGGGGTTTATCCTGACCAAGCTGGATTTGCAGCAGGGTGGGCGCGCGAAACACAGTTTGTGCCAGGGATGGATGTGGCACTTCGTCAGACAAAATACGCGCGCTGGCAGAAAGCAGTCACCGCAACACTCAGCGTTTGAAACGACCCAACACGGTCCACACAGATAAAGGCCACAACGTCATGTTTTCCTTTTTTGGTCCACAAGCAATTCACTTTGGTCGAGGGCAAAGCCAACAGACAGCGGCCTTGGCTTTACAATTCGGGGATACTGCCCTTGTGGTTCATGGCGCTAACGCCAAAAGGGCACAGTGGCTGATAACTTCCTGCACTGACGCAGTGCTGGCAACCAATACAATCGCTTGCAAAAACGAGCCGTCCTTGCCCGACTTGGAAACCGCATTGGCGCAGCTTAGTGGCGTTCGACCTGATGTCGTGGTTGCCTTGGGGGGCGGGTCCGTGATGGACTTTGCCAAGGCGCTTGCAGCCCTTATTCCCTGCAATGGACAGCCCATCGAGTATCTCGAGGTTGTCGGAAACGGGCGCACATTAGATCACCCGCCGATCCCGATGATCGCTCTGCCCACCACGGCGGGAACCGGCGCTGAAGTGACCAAGAATGCTGTGATTTCAGTGCCCAACCGCGGCCTGAAGGTCAGCTTGCGCGATCCTCGCATGATCCCGCGGATCGCCATCGTAGACCCGATCCTGATGCAAGGTGCGCCCAAACACGTGGCGCTCTGCGCTGGATTGGATGCCATGACACAAGTCATCGAACCTTATCTGTCTGTCAAAGCGAACCCGATGACGGACGCGCTGTGTCATGCAGCGATACCTGAGGGCCTCAGAGTGTTGCGCGATGTGGTTGAAAAAGACTGTTCTGACGGTTGGGATGTTCTGGCATGGGTCAGCACGTGTGGCGGCTTGGCCTTAGCCAACGCAGGACTTGGCGCTGTCCATGGTTTTGCGGGGGTGATCGGTGGCAAAACGAATGCACCGCATGGGGAAATCTGCGGGGCATTGCTGCCTGCCGTTCTAGAAACACATCTTCGGAACTCGCAACGCGATACCAGCATTCTCGCCAAACTTACTTGGGTGCTTCGCCAAATTGATAACAATTTTGGGCAATCGCAAAAAGGCGCGGGGATCGTTGGATTACGAGAATGGTCAACACAAATGGGCCTACGCGGGCTGGGCGATTTGGGGCTGCGACAAGAAGATCATCGCGATGTTGCAACCGCAGCGACTGACACGTCGTCAATGAAGGGAAACCCGTACCCATTGTCCGAGCAAATGTGTTTAGAGGTTTTAAGATCTGCGATGTAGTGAAGCGTGCCTAGGATCACATTAAACATGGTCTAATTGTTTCTTCGATCAATAATACTGTCGTGCTCTGGTTGACTGGAAATTTCCAATAACTTTGCTCGGGCGTTAAGTCTGACAATGGGCAGCTTGGGGTTTGCAAAGTAAGGTGCTCCCCTGCCCTACACGCTTTTTGGCATCACAAAGCGCTTCAAAGTGAACTTAAAATGATCTTCACAGAGGGAAGTCGCTCCAGCGTAGCGTCTAGGCGTGCGCGCCACTTTGGACCCGCGTTGCGCGCGTCGGTGTAAGCCTCAAGGAGGTCGTCGGGCCTGTCTTCAGCCAAGATTTTGACCAAGAACTTTGCCTGCAATCGGTCTTTTTCGGACTTGAGCGCATTCGCTGATTTCCAACGTCGATCCGCTACGATCAGCTTGTGGATTGCAAACCTTTCAGGCCTTGGGATTTGCACCAGAACACCACTGCGATAGGTCACCACTGCTTTGATCGGATCTGCGATCAGATAGTTGAGATGATGCAATGATTGCGCGTCCACGCCAAGGGCCGCTAAGGGGCGAACGCCTTCGTCTTCGGTAAACGACGGCGTCAGGAATTCGACCATCAGATCGTTGCGGGTTTGACGCCAACGCCACACCTTATTGCCATCGAGGCTTGGGACCGGCGCAAAAGAAAACCCATTCAAGACTTCGGGCAAAGGTGGGTTGACGATGTCCTCTAGCGCCAAAGACAATTGTTCAAAACTGGCAATGTCGATGTCACCGGTTTGGGCCATGTCGTCGAACCGGTAGCGCACCCCTAGCGTGCCTTCATAAAGTCGAAACGCGTGCGTTCCCACAACCGTACCACCAAGCCGAAACACCCCTGCTCTACCAAGCGCAGACATCAAGCTGCCTGTTGCAGCATCGACATTCTGAAACCCTTCGGCGCGCAATATGCGAACCAATCGGCTGCGATGCTTGCGGCGTTCGTCGGTTTCTTGACGAAGCTCTTTCAGGTGATCTAGCCGCTCTAGCAACTTTGGGCTTTCTTCCCCGATGTAGGTTTTGCGAACATCCGACCCAATCCGAAAACTGTCATACCAGTATGATTTCCCGCCACGCACGACACGTGTAGGCGTACCGCGAATGTTCGAAATCTGCTCATCCAGTAAGGATCGCATCAAATCATGATAGGCCGCATGGGCCGTGGTAGAATGACGATCAATCATGGTGGATCCTTGTGTTCAACAAAATTAATGTCTGTTGAACATAACGACGTGTTCAACAAAAATCAAATACGTTGAACACAAAGCGATTGGGTTCCGTTAGTATTCAAAAAGCGTATACAAATTCACCCCATCAAGGTCGAGTGCAAACGATCGTTGGAACGTCTCCCAATCCTCTGGGGTTTCCATTGCAAACATTTTGCCAGAATTCACCGCCCCTGAGTCGTTCAGATCATGGACAGTTCGAATGAACATCGGGCGACTTGCATCTGTGTAGGTGTCAAATTTCTCAGCGATGGATCGATGATTGTTCTGCACGAAGATATTCACCGGCGATGCGGCAGGGGCCACCATCGTCAAACCGACGCCCAAAGGTGTCCGTTCTGTCACGCGCGACACAACAGCCAAATCGCCCTCTAGCGACATGAAATGACCGTGCATGAACCCGATGACAAACGGTCTCTCGTCCTCTCGCATTTGCAAAAGACCCTGTGCGAGATTTCGAATCCGCTGGATCATTTCTATGTGGATGGCGTCGTCGTCATCTAACCGGAATGTGGCAATATGCGACGTGTCTTGCTGCGTCGCGATCGCAGCGAAGGCCACTTGTGTTGCCTTGTAATGTTCCATCGGTGGCAGTGCTAAGATTTTGGCAAACGCATGAGGCGCAAGCATGTCTTCCAGTTCTTTGCGGAACTCAACCGGCATCTTTTCCCCGATGAGAATGGCGACTTTGAAGTCCTGATCCGTCTGCGCGATCAAAGATGGCAGGGTGAAGCGGCGGAACAATTCCATTCGGCGACGCAACCGGTCAGGATGGAACAGCGCGTCTGCAACATTCCCTTCGGATTGCCGGTTCAATTTAAAACCACCTTCAGCGGGATACGAGAACCGGATTAGCCCTTTGATCTGAGTAAGCATAAGAGTACCAAATATTGAAGTGGTTCTAAGTCCACCGTTTGTCTATCGTAAATATGGCAAACGACATCTCTGGTATGGATGACACGGATGGGAAACGAACTTAAGCTAAATCACCGCCTCAGGATCGACATTCTCGTAGGGAAAGGGAACTTTACCTTTTTAGATCGATATCTTGGCAAAATTACAGGCAAGGGATTTAGTGTTGCAGGTGTTCCGTTTCGGATTTTGGACAGTATTTTGGTGAGCGATGCAAAGGTTGCTTTTGCCAATTTGACGCGGCTTTCAAACACATCGCCAAGAATTGGCGGGTCTACGAACATAACCTTGGTCTGGGCAATCAGGCAGGTCTAACGCATGCTCTGAACTTCGAATAATGGCGCTTTGTGCTATAACTTACGACGCCAAAGGTGGATCTGATGCCAAGCATCCTTGATAAATTGAGCGTAGAAATTGACCTGCATAAACTGGTCAGTGGTCACGCTGCGTTCTCGGACTTTCATGTCGAAGAGGTGTTGAAAACGGGCCCGGATCAAGCCACCGCCATCTGCATTTTTGGCGGCCAAAAAGTGGTCATTAAGAAATTCTTGGATGCTGAACCGGCGCGCCGGATCCTGGCCGCAAAAGCCGAGCTCGACACGCTGGCTGCGTTTATGAATGCACCGCCGTTCAGGGTAAACGAATGTCTCAGGGCCTTTCCGGAATTGGGGCTGATCGTGCTCACTTTTGCGCCGGGTACCCGGCTGAGCGAGGCCATCAAACATGCGGAATTTCAAGAGCGGATGGCGTTGATGGACCTCAGCGGGCGTTGGTTAAGAACTTACACAACGGGTCGTTCCGAAATATCCCACAAATTTAGCCCCGATTGGTGGATCAAGAAACGCATCACGGCGTTTGGCCAAAATCAACCCAAGAGCTTAGTCGAAATATTCGATCCAGTCTTGCAACAGGTACAAATTTTGGCCGCTCCGCTGCGCGGCATGAGTATTACCAAAGCGGCGATTCACGGCGACTACTCCAGCATCAATGCCCACTATCACGACGGCACGATCTACGGCGTGGACATCCAAGGAAAAGCGCGATTGCCCATTGTGCAAGACGTGGCCAAGTTTCTTGTTTGGACGCAGCTCCACACCCCCCTACAGCACACAGGTGACATCGATTTTATTTACGGAATTGCCGAGCCAGATGTTTCTGCGTTCTTGGCAAGTGACGTGCTGCCCGAAAATGAAATCGATACGTTTTTACCGTTCTTTATCGGCCTTCAAATTCTAGGCAGCATGCCACCCCTTCGCAAAGGCAACATCGCGTTGCAGCGGGCCCAGAAATTGGCCGCCACCTTTATTGAAACATCATGAACCAATTCCGACGAACCGTATCGAAGCACCGATCGTCTAAGAAACGGCTGACCGCACTCTTTTCTACTTTCCGGCAACCTATTGTTTAGCGTTGAACACAAACAATGCCTCGTCATTGATCCTGTACCCGTTGATCAACTGCTGTGCGCGCGGCGATGTTAACCACGTCTCTAGCGTCATCGCGGCTTGCGCTTTGATGTGGCCATGACGGGCAGGATTGACCGGAAGATATGCGTATTGGTTGAACAACAGCGGGTCCCCGGAAAACAGCAATTCAAGTTCGCCCTTGTTGGCGAAATTCAACCAACTTGCGCGATCCGCCATGATGTATGCGTTCAGGCCCGAGGCGGTGTTCAAGCTCGCGCCCATTCCGGCACCAACCGCCTTGTACCACGCCCCGAACCCTGTCGGATCAAGCGCCGCTGACGACCACATTGATAGCTCTTTTTTGTGGGTGCCGCTGTCATCACCACGGCTGACAAAGGCAGATTGCGTCGTCGCAATGCGCTGCAACGCGGCTGTCGTGGTCTCGGTATCTTTGATCTGTGCCGGGTCGGCTGCGGGACCGATCAAGACAAAATCGTTGTACATGATTTCACGCCTATGCGTTCCATACCCAGCTGCAACAAACGCGTCTTCAGCGGCCTTGGAATGCACCAAAATCGCATCCACATCCCCCGCTTCGCCCAACCGGATCGCCTGCCCCGTGCCGACAACCAACAACGAGACGTCGAGCCCGGTGTCGTCTTGGATGGCAGTTAGCAAAACATCTGACAGGCCCGAATTATGGAAACTGGTGGTGACCGCCAATTTCATTGTGTCAGCCTGCACGTGGCTGCCAAAAACAATCAAAACCGCGGCAAAAAAACGGATCATTCGACGATGTCTCCTTCTAGAAACGCCTTAGCTTCTGGCGTTTTCGGGTCAGTAAAGAACGCAGACGCGCCCCCTTGCTCGTGGACACGCCCGTTCAACAAGAACAATACATCACCCGCAAGCCGGCGTACTTGACCCAGATCATGCGTCGTCATGATTATTCGGGTGCCTGTCTGTGTTGCGTCACGCAAAAGCGTCTCGATTTCACGGGTGGAACGGCCATCGAGATTGGCACAAGGTTCGTCCAGAAACAGCACTTTGGGTTTGCGGATCAGGGCACGCCCCAACGCCAGCTTTTGCCGCTCTCCTCCGGACAGGCGCGGCGCAGGCAGATCAAGCGCATTTTGCAACCCGATGCTATGCGCCCAATCGACAACTTGGCGCGCGATCTCAGATTTGGGTTGCCCTAACAGCTCTAAGGGATACGCCAAATTTTGCCGTACAGAACGTCGCAACATAATCGGGCTTTGAAAAACGTAGGCTTGGGATTGGCGCGCCTGCACATCGGGAACAGACCATTGCACGACCCCTTCTGAAACCCGCTCAACCCCGTGCAAAACCTTTAGCAGAGTTGTTTTGCCCGCCCCGTTCGGACCCAGCACGATTGTGACACCGGATGCTGCCAGATCAAGGTTGACGGGGCCAAGCACGACTTTTTGGCGGCGTTTGACAACCACATTTGTCAGGCAGACAGACATTGGATGGTTCACCACGTGCCCTCACGTTCGGTGCGCGACAGGGCATGGATCGCAAGATTGACCACCAATGCCAAAGCGATCAGCACAAAACCCAACCCCAAAGCCAGCGCAAAGTCGCCCTTTCCAGTCTCGAGCGCGATGGCCGTCGTCAGCACCCGCGTTGCGTGATCGATGTTGCCGCCAACAATCATGATTGCGCCAACTTCGCCAATCGCACGCCCGAACCCTGCAAGCGCGGCTGTCATCAACGTGCGCCGTCCGTCCCAAATCAGGGTCATCACCCGTTGGCGTTTGGTAGTGTTCAGCGAAATCAGAAGGTCGTGATATTCCGCCCAAAGTTCACGCATCGCCTGATGCGTAATCGACGCAATCAGCGGCGTGATAATGATGATCTGCGCGATGATCATGGCCGATGGCGTAAACAACAAACCCAAAACGCCAAAAGGCCCGGAGCGAGACAGCAAAAGATACACGATCAGGCCGACAACGACCGGCGGCAGACCCATCAACGCGTTCAGCGTCGCAATTGCCGCGCGCCGATACCTGAACCTGCGGATCGCCAACCACGTCCCAAACGGCAGCGCGATAACACAGGCGACAACCAGCGCCGACAGGCTGACCTGAAGCGATCGCAATGTGATCTCGACCAAGTCCGCGTCAAGCGTGATGATCAGCCAGAAAGCCGCCTGAATGCCGGACCAGATTTCGTTCATTCCAAAGCTGCCTAGCCCAGTACGTTTGATTAATCGTCGAGTCGCACAGCAGGGCCGGCAGCGCGATCCTGCGAAGAAAACCCAGCTTGGCCCAAAATAAGGTTCGATCCAACCGCAATGACGGCGATGGCCAAAAATGCTAAGAGCATGATTTTCATTTCAGTTCTCCGATTGCACTGCCTTGGTGCGTAGGTCGTTTATCAAAGCACTGATCGGCTCTGATGACCAGATGGATTCTGGTGTTGGTCAGCACCCGAAAACTATTCCGCTGGTGTCGTCTTCGTCGATCCTGACTGCGTGTCTGCCATGACCTCGTCCACCCAGATCGAGTGGTGTTCACGCGCCCATTGTTCTTCGACTTCGCCCGATCCCATAGCGTCATACGCGCCTTCCATACCGACAGTGCCAATGTAAATATGCGCCAGAATAATCGCCATCAGCACAAAGCTGACGATGGCATGCCAAAGCTGGGCGTATTGCATTTCTTCGTGCGGCGCGAGGGTTTCACGCAGCTCTCCCAATCCGAGGGCACCCGAGATGCCGAACGCGTTCAGTTTCGCAAAAGTTGCGGCAAACATGTTGATTTCGAACGGGAAAAGCAGCGCCAGTCCGGTCACGGAAATAGAGGTGCCAAGCAGAATGACCGACCAGAAAATCAGCTTTTGCCCGCCATTGAATTTCTTGGCTGGCGGGTGCCCTTTGGAAAAGATCCCACCACCTTTGAGCAGCCAGTTGATGTCGCTTTTGTGCGGTAGATTGTGAATGACCCACATCACAAAAATCATCGCCAAGGCCAGCATAAACGCCCACGAAATATTGTTGTGAATCCACTTG
Organism: Ascidiaceihabitans sp.; assembly: GCA_029251465.1. Lineage (GTDB taxonomy): Bacteria > Pseudomonadota > Alphaproteobacteria > Rhodobacterales > Rhodobacteraceae > Ascidiaceihabitans. The sequence goes on along the minus strand of JAQXDI010000010.1, from coordinate 19,630 downwards.
GAACCAACAGCCAAAAAGGCGAATGCCTCGTGACCAAAAGCGGGGATCAGGACTTTGCGTCCGAACAGGGAAATGAGCCCGGTAATGCCCAGAAAAATGAACGAGCCTGCCAGCAACCAATGGCCAAAACGTTCAATCGCTTTGAACCGCGTAATCGTGCGTCCGGTCTTGGCACCGTCGATCGTGATGCGCCCGCGGATAAAATAGAACGCGGTCAGCAGTATGAACGTGCCCATCAACAGATCGCCGCCATATTTGGCAAGCGGGCCTTCGCGGAATTTCAACCACTTCATGCCGCCATCCTGAACCAGCGTCGTGGCCGCCGGCCCGTTGTTGGATGCGGTGATGTCGGCAGAACCAAAGCGCAACGCCCGCCACAGTTCTGGATCCGACGCGCCGCCTAACGTGCCAAGTTGGTTTGCCGTGTCCGCGGCACTGTCGGGATTACCGGTCGCATCGCTGCGAAAACTATTGTCGACATCATCACCACGTTGGCGCGCCATGATGTCTTCAAGCGTCTGCGCGCCGCCCGTTGCACTGCGATCTGGCACCGCTTTTTCTTGGGCGGATGCGGTTGATAAGAAGGACAGTGTTAACATCAAAGCAATCAGGGCACGCAGCATATCGTTTCCTCAGCAAGTGTTAGGTGAAAAGGGCGACCCGGTTGGATCGCCCGATTTGTCTGCTTGGTCGGGCAAAAGGTATCAGCCGCCTTTTTGGTTGTAGGCTGTACCCCATCCCCACGCGCCAGAGCCAAAGCCGCGTGACACGACGCGTTCGCGGTAGATGCCAGAGACGATATCGCCGTCACCTGCCAAAAGCGCTTTGGTTGAACACATCTCGGCGCAGATCGGCAATTTGCCTTCTGCAATCCGGTTGCGCCCGTATTTCGCGAACTCGGCCGAAGAGTGGTTTTCCTCTGGGCCGCCAGCGCAGAAGGTGCACTTGTCCATCTTGCCACGGGACCCAAAGTTGCCCGCTTGCGGGAACTGCGGCGCGCCAAATGGACAGGCGTAGAAACAGTAACCACACCCGATGCAGAGGTCTTTGGAGTGGAGAACCACGCCCTCTTCGTTCTGGTAAAAACAGTCTACCGGGCAGACCGCCATACACGGTGCGTCCGAGCAATGCATGCAGGCCACGGAAATCGACCGTTCGCCCGGTTTGCCGTCATTGATCGTGACGACTTTGCGCCGGTTGATGCCCCACGGGACCTCGTGTTCGTTTTTACAGGCTGTGACACAGGCGTTGCATTCAATGCAGCGTTCGGCGTCGACGAGAAACTTTGCTCTTGCCATGTGATGTGCTCCTTATGCTGCTGAAATCTTGCAAAGAGTCGCTTTGGTCTCTTGCATTTGCGTGACTGAATCGTAGCCGTAGGTCTGCGCGGTGTTTGAACTTTCGCCCAACACGTAAGGATCCGCACCGTCGGGGTATTTGTCCCTCAGGTCCTTGCCTTCAAGGTGCCCACCAAAGTGGAACGGCATAAAGGCGACGCCCTCGCCGACCCTTTCAGTGACCATCGCCATCACTTTGACCTTGGCCTTCTCTGGACCTTCGACCCAAACCTGTTTGCCGTCGCGAATGCCAAGATTGTTGGCGTCACGCGTGTTGATTTCGACAAACATGTCCTGCTGCAATTCTGCAAGCCAAGGGTTTGAGCGGCTCTCGTCACCGCCCCCCTCGTATTCGACCAAACGACCAGATGTCAGGATCATCGGATAGTCTTTTGAGAAATCCTGTTTCTGGATCGAGGCATACATGGTCGGCAAGCGATAGAATTTGCGATCCTCGTATGTCGGGTAGTCTTCGACCAGATCACGACGGTTGGTGTAAAGCGGCTCGCGGTGCACGGGGACCGGATCGGGGAAGGTCCAGACAACCGCACGCGCCTTGGCGTTGCCGAATGGCGCACATTCATGCGCAATCGCCACCCTCTGGATGCCGCCGGACAGATCGGTTTTCCAGTTGGTTTTGGGCCCTGCGATCCCATCGATAACAGCGCGTTCTTCAGTCGTCAGTTCACTGTCCCACCCAAGGTCCATCAGCATTTGCATGGTGAATTCCGGATAACCGTCTTGGATATCAGAATCTTTGCTGTAAACACCCTCGGCCAACAGATTGTCGCCGTCCCGTTCCACACCAAAGCGGGCGCGGAAGGTCAGGCCACCCTCGGACACACGCTTAGACATGTCATACAGGTTCGGCGTGCCGGGGTGGTTCATCTCGGCGGTGCCCCAGCTGGGCCACGGCAGACCGTAGTAGTCACCATCTGCGGGGCCACCGATGGCCTGCAGCGTGGTGCGATCAAACGTATGTTGGTTCGCCATGTGCATTTTGATGCGCTCAGGGCTTTGGCCGGTGTAGCCGATTGTCCACATGCCTTTGTTGAACTCACGCGTGATGCTTTCAACATTTGGCGTCTCTTCATCATCCATTTCGATGTTGCGGAACAAACGATCTGCCCAACCAAATTTGTTGGCGAACTTGGCCATGATGACCTCATCCGGCAGCGACTCAAACAGCGGATCAACCACTTTGTCACGCCACTGGAAGCTGCGATTTGACGCCGTGACAGAGCCGCGGGTTTCAAACTGCGTACAGGCCGGCAGCAGATAAACACCGTCAGTCCGGTCATGCAAAACCGCAGAGACCGTCGGATACGGATCGACCACAACCAGCATATCCAGCTGCTCCATCGCGGTTTTCATTTCCTTTTGACGGGTTTGCGAGTTCGGCGCATGGCCCCAAAGCACCATGGCGCGCACCTTGTTGGGGTTGTCCATGTTGTCAGGATCTTCGAGCACACCATCAATCCAGCGCGACACGGGGATACCGGTAAGGTTCATCAGGCTCTTGTCGCCATCTGTCGCGAACTGACCTTTCAGCCAATCCATATCTTCTTCCCAGACACGGCCCCAATGCGCCCAAGAACCAGGCTTGAGCCCGTAATATCCAGGCAGCGTGTGGGACAGAACGCCAAGGTCAGTTGCGCCTTGAACGTTGTCGTGACCGCGGAAGATGTTCGTACCACCGCCCGATGTGCCCATGTTGCCAAGGGCCAGTTGCAACACACAATAGGCCCGCGTGTTGTTGTTGCCGTTGGTGTGCTGCGTGCCACCCATGCACCAAATCACAGTGCCCGGGCGGTTGTTGGCCATGGTCCGCGCAACGCGGCGCAGCTGTTCGCCCGGCGCGCCAGTGACGCGCTCGACCTCTTCAGGGTTCCATTTCGCAACTTCTTCCTGAATTTGGTCCATGCCCCAAACACGGGTGCGAATGAATTCTTTGTCCTCCCAACCGTTTTCAAAGATGTGCCACAGGATGCCCCAAACCAGCGCCACGTCGGTGCCCGGGCGGAAACGCACATACTCATCAGCATGGGCCGCCGTGCGGGTGAAACGCGGATCGCACACGATCACGGGCGCGTTGTTCTGCTCTTTGGCTTTCAACAGGTGAAGCAAAGACACAGGGTGCGCCTCGGCAGGGTTACCACCGATGATAAAAATCGCCTTGGAGTTGTGGATGTCGTTGTAGCTGTTGGTCATCGCACCGTAGCCCCAAGTGTTTGCAACACCGGCAACCGTGGTCGAGTGGCAAATCCGCGCTTGGTGATCCACGTTGTTCGTGCCCCAATAGGCGGCGAATTTGCGGAACAGATAGGCCTGCTCGTTGTTATGCTTGGCAGAGCCGAGCCAGTAGACTGAATCCGGCCCACTTTCTTCGCGGATGTTCATCATGCCGTCGCCGATCTCGTCGATCGCCTGTTCCCAGCTGATGCGCTTCCATTCTCCACCCTCTTTTTTCATCGGGTATTTCAGACGGCGTTCACCGTGGGCGTGTTCACGCACCGCAGCGCCTTTGGCACAATGCGCGCCCAGGTTAAACGGGCTGTCCCAGCCGGGCTCTTGCCCCGTCCAGACGCCATTACTGACCTCGGCAATAACGGTGCAACCGACAGAACAGTGTGTGCAGACGGATTTGATTGTCTCGACCGCACCATTCACCGCTGACTGTGCGCTGGCTTGGGTGACCGCGCCACCCGTTGCTGAAATTGCAGCAAGACCACCAATGGCCAAACCACTGCCGCGCAAAAAGCTGCGGCGATCTACAGATTTCTCTGCGATGTCAGACAGGATACCAGTCCGTTGGGAGCGTCGCGCAACCCCGTTGGTCTTTTTCCTAAGCATTTTAATCCTCCCTTGCTCGCGTGGGGTAATCCCCTTGCTTGCTTGGTTAATATTGTGGCCTCAGACAGTCGGGCGTCACGCAACCAGTCGTCTGTGGGTCGTCAATAACGGCGTCCTAGAAACGGGCGCTGTCGAGGTATGCGCGGGTGTGCGCTGTGTCTTGCATTTTGCCAGACGACGGGTCAGCCGGGTTGGCCTCGGCCGCTGTTGTTCCAGCACTCAGTGCCACAGCCGCTGCAGGTGCTGCAGTGCCGGCAATTTTTAAGAAATCGCGCCGGCTGGTGCCGTCTTCGGTTTTCTTGGTCATGGGATGTCTCCCTCCTTGTTGATGGCAGGCATCCCCACCAGTGATGTGCGACACGTCACGCCGCCGTCATTCTGAACGCTTCACGCTCAATCTCGATAAATGCCCGACCCACACTGCCCACCGAGGCATAGAGGACCGAATTTTTGGCAGCCTCCAAGTCGGAAAAGAAATGTCCGGCCCAAGGCGCAATGTGGCGGTTGAAAAACGTCTTTTGATCGCTGACCGTTGATGGGGTGGCGAAACGCCCAACAATCATGCCGCCCATCATTTCCATCAAAGACGCGATGTTGTCTTCGGGTTCATAGACGTTTGGTGAACGGCTCATCCCGCGCGTGGACATGTCGGTGCGCAGGGTCGCCAATGGTTTTTCGTTGAGAAAACCCGTCAGGTAGTAACTGGCATACGGCAGCAACTCGCCCCGCCCTAACCCGACAAACAAAGCGTTGAATTCGCTTTCAACAGCTTTGGGTTTTGACACCTTGGCGACCCGGGCCAGACTGCCAATAGCTTTGCCAAGGTCGCTGTCATCGCCAGACAAACCGGCGCATTGATCCAACAACAGCTGGTCCGGCGGGCCGGACAGGATCAGACCCAAGAAGTTATAGAGGTCAGCGCGCAAACGATCCTCGCTCGGTATTTTGATGGCTTCAGCGGCAGTCACGCAGCGCTCTCCTCGATCGTAAATTTCATCCGGCGCGGGGTTGGGGCGACAAGCGGTTCCTCGTCGTCTTCTTCCTCAACAAACGCGATCGTCTCGTGGGGATCTTCAGTTTCGGTCTCTGCGACAAGCACCTCTTCCTCCGCACCCTCGTCCTCGATCTCTTCTTCAGCAGGCGGATTATCACGCTCTTCAGCTTGACGCGCCATTTCCTGAACGTGCTTCAGCATGCCCTTGCCGACCTGATAGGCCGTCTGCATATTTTCGACGACCATGGCGGCGTCGGTGAAATCCTCACCGTAATCGACCAGCATATCGACATTCGCGAGCACAGGATTAGAGCGCCACAACGTGCGCAAAGCGCGGCGGCGAATACGATCTGGCACGGCCTTGGCCATAAAGGCTGAAAAATCGTCGCCCATCTTTAGGGTGTCGGGATCAGGCAATTCCAGGTCTGCCAATATTTCAGCGTCGGTTTGTTCCTCAAGAACCGCGTGCTGCTCGCGCAACTCTTGCTGTTCCACTGCGGCAAGTGCGGCCTGTTCCTCGGCCTGTACCCCTGCCTTGCGGCGGGCCCAAAAATCAACCTCGCGGCTCAATGGACAACCTCCTTGGCGGAAGGTGCGCGGTACACATCTGATGTCTGGCGGATGCGGGCATCGCCGATTCCATCCTCTTTCAGATCGATCCTGGATTTGTCACGGCGGCGTTTGATGAACACTTCATCCTCGTGGTGCAACGCGATGTAGTCACGGATCCAAGCGATCAGCCCCTCAGGCATCGCGACCTTCTCGACCAGTTCTTCACCGGTGTCCGCATAGTCCTGCGCCTCGTAAGGAGAGGCGGTGACCAGCACGACATCAAGCGGCTGATCGCTGTCAGACTCGCGCATCACGACATAGATTGAAGGGATTTTGGCAGACAGCCCGTGCAGATATGCCTCTGTGTCTGTGCGAAATAGCTCAAGCGGCAAAGTCGCGGCGTGGTATTCAACAACCTCACCGTCGCGGCGCAGTTCTTTCCACACGGCCTCACCTGCCCCGGGCAAGACTGCAACCGCCTTCCAGACATGCGTCACCCAGCGCGTCACGCCGGGCGCTCTGCGAACAACAATTCCCAGAGGCATCGAAATGGATTTTTGGCTGCACGTGGTCAAAGTAACTCCGGCTATTGTCCTTGATGTGCCCCAAGTCTGGCTGACCCTAGGGCAATCTCAAAGCACTTTTTCAATTTTGGGGTGAAAAATGCGTCACAACGGGGTTTGCGAAAAATACAATGCGCGCCAATTTTGGCTGAAGCCATTGCAGGTTAGGGTTTTGCGTCTGCTTTTTCATAAACAATCGCGACCGCACGGGATTTATTCGCAAACGCAGCATTTCCCCGCACCAACAAGAGTTCACGAAATGAGGTTTACGGATTGGTCGAATCGCGTCTAGCATTGCCCAACGCGCCGCTGTTCTGGCCTGCGTTAAGGGGAGCTTTCACGTGGCCAAGACACTCATATTATGCGACTGCCTCGGAACCCAAAACATCGATGTAGACAAAGTCGCCAACGCCTCTGGCTTGACCTGTTCAAAGCTATATTCGAACCTCTGCGGCACCCAAATTGACGGCGCCGCCAAAGAGATTTCTCAGGGTGATACAATCATCGCCTGTCAACAAGAACATCAAAGATTTGAAGAGCTTGCCGAAGAGGTAGAAGCAGACACGCCCGGCTTTGTAGATCTTCGCGATCGCGCTGGTTGGGGTGACGGTGATACCACCCCCAAGATGGCAGCACTTGCCGCAGAGGCCGCTTTGTCCGTGCAAGCCGGTAGGTCGATTGATGTGATCTCTGAGGGCACTTGCATGATCATTGGTGGCGCCGTTGCAATCGATGCGGCGCGCGATCTTTGTGACACTTTGGCAGTGACTGTTTTGTTGGCGGATGGCGCAGAAATCCCTACGGATCGCCGATTCGATTGCGTGGTTGGAACCGTGCGCAGCGCCGCCGGTGCCTTGGGCGGCTTTACGTTAAAATTTGAAACCCTACAGCAAGTCGCTGTCGGTGGTCGCGGCGCGTTTGAACTGGGTGACCAGTTGGCAGGTGCCGCGTCGGAATGTGATGTCATTCTGGATCTCAGCGGCGGAACGGCAATGTTTCCCGCCCCCGAAAAACGAGAGGGATATTTTCGCGCCGATCCCACACATCCACCGGTGGTCGCCAAGGCGATTTTCGCTGCATCCCAGATGATCGGCACCTTTGAAAAACCATTGTACGTCAGGTTAGAACCCAGCATCTGCGCCCACCGCCGCGCAGAACAACCTGCCTGTTCAAACTGTCTGAATGTTTGCCCGACAGGCGCGATCACATCCGCTGGCGAACACGTCGCAATTGACCCGATGGTCTGCGCCGGCTGCGGTTCATGTTCCGCGGTGTGCCCGTCCGGTGCCATCAGCTATGATGTGCCGCCCGTGGACACGTTGTTTCGGCGCCTGACAACGCTGGCGTCAACCTATCGCAAAGCCGGTGGCCAAAACGCGCGATTGCTGGTCCATGACCAAAAATACGGCACAGAAATGATCGCTCTTGCCGCGCGGTTCGGACGTGGTTTGCCAAGCAATGTGATCCCGATCGAAATCGACGCGTTGTCCGGTTTTGGGCATGCTGAAATGATGGCTGCGTTGTCGTGCGGGTTTGAACATGTGGATATCCTCGTGTCCCCAAGGGCTGAAATTGATGTCATCGAAGGGCAAGCCACTCTGGCAAAGTCGCTCGCTGGCGCGGATGCGGTGCGGCTGTTGCAACCTGCTGATCCTGATGCGTTTTCAGATCTTCTGTATCAGCCCACCCTCACCTCGGTGACCTGCGCCCCGATTTTGCCAATGGGAACCCGACGTCAGGTTACCCGGCTCGCTGCCAAAGCTTTGCAACCAGACACCGACATTCTGGAACTGCCCGAGAATGCGCCCTATGGCGCGGTTCTGGTGGATACGGACGCTTGTAGTTTGTGCTTGTCTTGTGTGTCACTTTGCCCGTCGGGCGCGTTGGGCGACAACTCTGATTTGCCGCAGTTGCGATTCCAAGAGGACGCGTGCCTGCAATGCGGGTTATGCGCCAACATCTGCCCTGAAAACGCGATCACGCTAAAGCCGCAAATGGATTTGACCGACGCGGCCTTTACCCAGCGCGTCATGCACGAAGAAGAGCCGTTTCCTTGCATCGAATGTGGTACATTGTTCGGCGTCAAATCAACCGTCGAAAAGATCACCGAAAAACTGGCAGGCAAGCACGCAATGTTTGCCAGCTCAAGTGCTGCCAAGATGATCCAGATGTGCGACAATTGCCGTATTCAGGCGCAGTACCATTCGACCAACAATCCGTTTGAGGGCGGCGCGCGACCCCGCGTGCGCACATCTGACGACTACTTGTCAAAGCGCAAGGATCACTGAGATTGAATAGGCGCGCCCAGATCGGCTGGCACTATCGTGGCAACAAAAGCGATGATCGCATCGATCTGTTCCAGCGTGACTTCGATGGGGGCAATGGGCGACGGCAGGTTCGCGGCAAAAGGCTCTGTGACGTCCGCGACCTGTGTAAAGGCAGGATGCGGTTTCAGCACAAAGAATGCCTCGAACCGCTGTTGCCAATCGGGAAACGTGCGCATCAATGCGAACGACGGGGTAGAGCCGATTGCCTTCATCCGGTTGCTGGCATTCACCACATGACAGCGCCCACATTTCTTGAGGCTGGTGGCCTCCCCCAGTTGCGCATCGCCCGTGATTGCGACGGTTTGGACCTTGGCCGGCAAAGCGACATTTGCACTGAACATCGCGTCGCTTCCGGGGGCAAACGCCTCGATGGTGCGTTTGCCGATATCGGACAGCAACCATGCCTCAAAGGTATCTGTGTGGGGGGCGTCGGTTCGGGTCAAATGCCAAACGGTTTCACCCTGTTTGAACACCGGCGTGCCGCTGATCCCGAACGCTGCATCACCCGCACCCGTCGTCGCTGTGATGCGAATACCCGTCTTCAACGAAAACCGTGGCAGCAGGTGTTTGATAAATCCTGTGTCCGTCAAAGTGGCGGGCGCTTGCAGGGTGAACGCCTTGTCTTGTGCCCCCGCCGGGCCAGCAAGCAGCGCAACACAAACAGCGATTTTTTCCAACATTCCGTCCGCTCCAATCCAATGCGTCAGGTTGCATATCAGCCTAGGTGCGTTACGGTTAAGGCGTCAACATTTCTCGAACACCAAGGGGCCAAACCATGAGCGAAGACTTCAACATGTCGATGCGTAAATTTCTCAAACAGGTGGGTGTGACGTCGCAACAAGCGATCGAAGAAGCGATGCGAAATGCCGCCGGCACATCGGGTAAAACCTTTGAGGCAAAGATGGTGCTGACAGTCGACGGCATTGATCTTGAACATGTCGTGACCGGCCAGATCGAAGGCGTATAAATGGCGTTGTCTCGCGAAGAGGTTCTCGCCTGTCTGAAAACTGTCAAAGCGCCCTCTGGCGTTGATATCGTCGAGGCTGGTTTGGTCCGGGCATTGAACGTCGACGACGCTGCCGTCCGCTTTGTCATGGAGGTCGACGCGCCGGAACCGTTCATGGCCGCCAAGGCGGACGCCGAAGAAAAACTAGCGGCACTCGGTGTCTCTTCGGTCTCGATTATCATGACTGCGCACAGCACAAAGGCCCCGCCACCCGACCTGAAACCCAATCGCAAATCAGAACCCGAAGGCCCGCAGAAAGTACCGGGCGTGGACCGCATTATCGCCATCGCTTCGGGCAAAGGCGGCGTGGGCAAATCAACCGTTGCTGCCAACCTCGCCTGTGCACTGGCCGCCGAGGGGCGGCGCGTCGGCATGCTGGATGCAGACGTTTACGGCCCCTCGCAACCGCGCATGTTAGGTGTGTCAGGCCGCCCCCAAAGCCCGGATGGGAAACTGATTTTACCGCTGCGCAACTTTGGCGTGACGATGATGTCAATCGGCCTCATGACCAACGAAGACCAAGCGGTTGTCTGGCGTGGACCCATGCTGATGGGCGCGTTGCAACAGATGCTGACACAGGTGCAATGGGGCGCGCTGGACGTGCTGATCGTTGATCTGCCACCGGGCACTGGCGATGTGCAAATGACGCTAGCGCAAAAGGCTGACTTGGACGGTGCAGTGATCGTTTCGACCCCGCAAGACGTCGCCCTGCTGGATGCACGCAAAGGCATCGACATGTTCAACCAGATGGGCACGCCGATCATCGGCATGATCGAAAACATGAGCACCCATATCTGCTCTGCTTGCGGTCACGAGGAACACGTCTTTGGTCATGGCGGCGTCAAAGCAGAGGCCGAAAAACTGGGCGTGCCGCTGCTAGCGGAAATTCCATTGCATCTGGACATTCGTATGGCCGCAGACGGGGGGGCGCCGATTGTGGTGTCCAAACCTGAATCCTCCCAAGCCCAAGCCTTTCGGACCGTCGCCAAAGCATTGATCGAGGCCGGCAAAGCATGAACATTCCCAGCTTTCCGCCCCTGTTTAGTGGGCTGGCTGTGCAAGGTCAGACAGACCCGTTTGACAAAGCCTGCGCCGAGGCTGCGCGGGGATGCGACGCAGGATTGGTGGTCTACAACTTGGGCGCAAACACGCTGCGAGCCGCCTTGGTGTTCGCACCTGATGTGCCGCTTGGCCAAGCGATGGCAATGTTGCCTGTGTGCAGTGTGGGGTTTCAAAACGCACTCGGCGCATTGGCCCCGCCAGAAGTCGCCGTGCACTTAGATTGGGCGGGCGGCGTGCGCATAAACGGCGCCACGTGCGCCAAATTGCGGGTTGCGGCCGCGGACGCAGAACCCGCGGCTGAACCGGATTGGTTAATCGTCGGCTTGGAATTGCCGTTGTGGCCCGAAACAGACGCACCGGGCGACACCCCGGATCAGACTGCTCTTTATGCCGAAGGCTGCGCCGATGTGAACGCGGTTGATCTGCTCGAATCCTGGGTCAAACACACGCTGGTCGGCATCAACACATGGATAGAAGATGGTCCCGCCGCCCTGCACAAAGATTGGCGCGGGCTAGCGCACGGCGTTGGTGAAGACATTGAAATGAACGGCACATCGGGCATATTTTTGGGCGTCGACGAAAACTTTGGCATGTTGATCCGTTCATCTGAAACCACCCATCTGATACCCCTGACCTATTTGCTGGAGGGCACCTGACATGATGCTGGCACGCGCGATCCATTTTGACGAAAGCGACATGAACGTCTTTCACTCGCCCGCACGCACCGGCGAATGGTGCATTTCTGGCGGGTTCGAATTTTCGAATTGGTCAGAGGGCGATTTGACCGGCAAAGCGCGGCAAGCGTTTTCTAACGGGTGGCTCGGTGTGGAAACCTTTGGGCGGGTGACTTTTGTCGCTGTGACCCAAATTGAGCCCGCAGAATTTGAAGCACTTAAGGTCGCTGTCGCAGAGCATTTTGTTCAAATGTACGGCGCGCCATCGGTTGGCGATGCACTGCAAGTGGCCGAGGACGAAGTGCTGCATATGGTCGAGCTGTGCGACAATCAGGACGCCAACACCCTGCTGTCTGTGGCCCGCGAATTGACGGATGCGGGCGTAAAGGAAAGCTTTCGGATGATCGAGCCGCGCGATGCAGGGTTGGATCAGTTTGCGATCCACGGTTCACTGGATGACGAACCGCATAGTCATTAGCGTCTAGATCACGGCGTAAACAAAGTGGCGAACTGATCGCGCAGTGACTTTTTCTGCACTTTCCCCATCGTGTTACGCGGCAATTCTGGCACGATAATTACCCTTTTCGGATGTTTGAAGCGCGCCAGTGATTTGCTGATGTTGGACTGGATCGCATCAATGTCCGGCTTTTCGCCCGCCTCTGCAACAATGACCGCGACAACCGTCTCTCCGAAATCGGGGTGCGGCACGCCGATCACAGCGCTTTCTAAAACGTGGTGTTCATCGTTCAAAAGCAGTTCGATCTCTTTGGGGTAAATATTGTAGCCCCCCGAAATGATCAGATCCTTGTTGCGCCCGACGATGTGCAGGTAGCCGTCTTGATCAAACTGACCCAAATCACCGGTGATAAAATACCCGTCCTCGCGCAATTCTTCAGCCGTTTTTTCTGGCATTTGCCAATAGCCTTTAAACACGTTTGGCCCACGCACTTCGATCTCTCCGATCTCACCTTGCGGTAGGATTTCGCCAGTGTTGCTATCGGTGATTTTGACCTCGGTTCCGGGCAGCGGAAACCCGACTGTGCCCGCGCGTCGTTCCCCATCGTAGGGGTTGGAGGTGTTCATATTCGTCTCGGTCATACCGTAGCGTTCAAGGATCCGGCAGCCGGTGCGCTGTTGAAACCGGGCGTGGGTTTCGGCCAGCAACGGCGCACTGCCCGAAACAAACAAGCGCATGTGCGCAACCAACGGTTTAGTGAAACGCGCATCACCAAGCAGTCGTGTATAAAATGTCGGCACGCCCATCATCGTCGTGGCATTCGGCAATTGCGCGATGACCTGATCCATCTGAAAACCGGACAGGAAAATCATTTGCCCGCCGGCCAACAAGGTGATGTTTGACGCAACAAACAGCCCGTGCGTGTGAAAAACCGGCAAAGCGTGCAGCAAAACGTCGTGGGATGTGAACTGCCATTCATCGACCAAAACCTGCGCATTCGACAACAGATTGCCTTGCGTTAGCATCGCCCCTTTGGACCGTCCCGTGGTGCCTGATGTGTACAAAAGCGCCGCCACGTCATCCTGAGTGCACGCGGCGGTTTCGAAGGTTTCGGGATGTGTGCGTGCTAGATCGCAAAACGATCCGGTCCCGTCATCATTCATCGTTTCCAACGCCGCGCCACAGCTTTTTGCAACCGTCGTCAAGCTGTCTAACCGGGCCTGGTCACACAACAAAACCCGCGCACCGCTGTTTTGCACAAAGTAAGACACCTCGTCTGGTGTATAGGCCGTGTTCAACGGCAAAAACACAATGCCCGCCTGCGCGCATGCGGCATAGACAGCCAGCGCTTGCGGGGATTTCGACACTTGCACAGCAACGCGGTCGCCCGCAGTTAGGCCCAGCGTCGTCAGAACACCGGCAAACTGCGCGGCCATGCGCAGGAACGCAGCATACGACAGTGTCTGCCCGTCACCCAAACGCAAAAACACAGCATCATTGCCAGAATGTTGACCAAAAAGCGTATCAAAGAGCGGGTTTACCATGGCTCTGATCCCTTCAGGTTCCAAGCGTCATTGACGCGCTAAGCGCATGCACGTCCGGTGACGCGATGACTGTTTTGTCGGTGACAAATTGCTCGTGGTTCGTGGTGATCTGCGACAGATCATAAAGGTAATTCACCATCGCGCCGTTGGACTGGGCCATGCCGTTTCGGGACGTATCCGCGCTTGCGTGAACCGCATGCATGATCGCGCCATTTCCTAAATGAAACCGTGCGACCGGATCGACAGGCATGCCGTCACCCCGTTTCGCCGCGAGCAGATAATGCGCGGCCAATGCCCGTTCGTCGCCGTCAATTGCTGGTGTCACGTCAGAGTTCTGCGCCCATGCGTTCAATCCCGGAATCGGCGAAAGCGTCACAAAGGTCTTTAAGTTAGGCAAATCGCGCGACAGATCAGCGGCGACTTGTTTGATCAAGGAATTGCCAAACGAAATGCCCGCCAAACCGGCCTGGCAATTGGAAATCGAATAGAACACAGCCGTGTCCGCGTCTTCGGCCTGAATGCCATCACGCCCGTCTGCCAGCAAATCCTGAATGGAATTGGGGATGCCTTTGGTCAGTGCAACTTCGACAAAAATCAGCGGCTCACCAGCCATCGCAAGGTGGAAGAACCCGAAACAACGCCTGTCGCTCGGTTGCAGTCTGCGGCGCAAATCATCCCAACTGTCGATAGCGTGCACGGCCTCGTAGGCGATGATCTTCTCTAGGATGTCCGCAGGGCTAGACCAATTGATCGGGCGCAGCACCAAAAATCCGCGGTTAAACCAAGACGAGAACAGATGTTGAAAATCGACATCCAGCGGCTCCAGCTCAGGGGTTTCGCGAACGAATTGCAGCAAATCTTTGCGCATGTTCACCAGCCTTGCGGTGGCATCAGGAACTTGGTTTAGCCGTCGGATCAGCTCTTGGCGGTCAGGTTCGCAGGCCGATGCAAAAGCACGGTAGGTCTTTTTTGACGGCGCATCGCGATAGGTTTGCAACGTGTCGGTGACATCTTGGGCGTTGATTTCAAGGCCGTGGGTCATGAATTCGAAAAACGCGCGTTTTTCATCTGCCGTCATCGCGCCGTAGCGATCAAGGATCAGTCGGGCTAGCGTGCTGCCAGACACTTCGCCGCGACTGCCAAGCAAGTCTTTGGCCAATTGTGTCGTGCTGCGACCAACCATGTCATCAGACAACGCCCCTCGGTATCGGCGCTCGAAAACGGTCGGAATCAACCCTCCGAAAAAGCTCATCTTGCGGCCCCCATGACGGCGTCAGGCAGCCACGTGGCGAGCCCCGGAAAGAAGCACAAAAGGACGATCGCCAAAACCATGCAGCCGACAAACGGCAACGACCCCGTCAGGATCGTCTTCAGCGAAATGTCCGGCGCAATGCCGTTGATGACATACAGGTTCAGACCAACAGGGGGCGAAATCAGCCCGATTTCCATGTTGATCGTCAGGACGACCGCAAACCAGATCGGATCAAATCCGGCGGTGGTGATGATCGGCAACAAGATTGGTGCCGCCATCAGGATCACCGCAACGGGCGGCAAAAAGAAGCCCGCAATCAATAGGAAAATGTTGACGGCAATCATCAGAACCCACGGATTCACATCTAACGTGCCGATCCAATTGGCAATGGATTGGGTGATGTAGAGGCTTGAGAGCATGTAGGAAAACACGCCTGCTGCGGCGATGATAAACAAGATCATCACGCTCTCTTTGGTGCTGTCGCGCAGCACGACCCAAAGGTCTTTTGGGTTCCAAAGTTTGTAGATCACCATCGCGATAATCAGGCACAAAAGTGCGCCAACGGCAGCGGTTTCAGACGGTGTCGCAACGCCGCCGTACATGGCATAGAGCACGCCTACGATGATCAGCAAAAACGGCACAACCCGTGGCAAGATTTCAAACTTTTCCTTCCACGTGTAGCTGCCCGTCGCGAGCAATTCGCGGTTGCCGGATTTCCACGTGGAATACAGTGACCACGCCATAAACAGTGTCACCAACAACAAGCCCGGGATGACACCGGCTAGGAACAGACGCCCAATCGACGTCTCGGTTGCGATGCCATAAACGATCATGGTGACGGATGGCGGGATCAAAATCCCCAAGGTGCCGCCTGCCGCAATTGACCCTGCAGCGACCCCGTCGGGATAGCCGCGTTTGCGCATCTCGGGGATGCCCATTTTACCAATTGCTGCGCAGGTTGCAGGGCTAGATCCAGACATCGCTGCGAACAAGGCGCAGGCCCCGAGGTTAGAAATCACCAACCCCCCAGGAACACGGGTCAACCAGCGTTCCAATGCTTCATACAGTTCGGCCCCTGCCCGCGTCGAGGCAATGGACGAACCCATGATGATGAACATCGGGATCGACAAAAGCGCGAAGTTATCAAGCTTGCCAAAGAGAATTTCGGGCAACAATTCAAGGGATCGCATCCCGTCAAACAACATCACAAAACCCGTTGAAACAATCAGCAACCCCAGCGCGACGGACACGCCCGAAAACAGAACCAGAATTGTGCAAACGGCGACAAAAGCCCCTAAAGTAAGCGGATCCATTACGCGTCCTCCAACCCAAAGGGCTTATCGATTTTCAAAATGACAGCGACGAGGTCTGCGATCAGCTGCAGCAAAAACAGCCCGAACCCGATCGGCATCGCCGCGTATGGGATCCACAGGCGCACGCCCCAAACAGTGTCGGATTTCCAGTTACGTTCGTAGGTTAAATGCCAGAACTCGTAGCCGTACCAAAGCATGATTGCGACCATGGCGATTGACAGGGACAGCGTGCACAAACACATGATGTAGCGCGCCCTTTTGCCTAGCATCAACGGGATCAAATCCACGTTCACATGCCCACGCAACCGCTGCACGTAGGGCAAGCCAATCAGGGTCGCGCCGATGGCCAGATAGATCACCGCTTCGGTTTGCCAGATCGTCGATCCGTTCAACACAAACCGGATGAAAATCATCTGGCAGGTTATTGCAACCGCAGCCACAATCATCGCGGCAGAACACCACCCTGCAACAGTCGAGAGAGCAGCCACAAGCCGCAGGAATGGGTTGTGACCCGTCTGCGATGTGACGGCTGAGCTTTGGCCCGCCATGACAATTTCCTTGGAGTTTGGGTTTTTTAGAAATGGAGGGCCACGCGTGCAGCCCTCCGGATTTAGGTTACTCGACGGCCAAAGCCATATCGAGCAATGCTTGACCATCAGGCACATCGGCTACAAAGGATTTGTAGGATGTTTCCTGTGCCAGCGCGCGCCACGCATCAAAGTCGGCTTGCGACATTTGCGCAATCTCGACGCCTGCATCGCGGAACACTTGCTCGGACGCTGCGTCCTGCTTTTTGGCCTCTTCCAGATAGAACGTTTGGGCCTTGGCCGACGCATCCATCAGTGCTTTTTGCTGGTCTGCATTAAGCCCGTCGAACTTGGATTTATTCATCAACAGCGGCTGATACATGAACCACAACGCGACATCGCCGGCTGGTGTGTAGCAGCTGACTTGTTCGTAAATCCGGTAAGAGACGAACGACGACGACGATGTGTTTGCAGCGTTCAGGACGCCAGTTTGCATCGCGTTATAGATTTCGGACGATGCCATTGACGCGATTGAGGCCCCTGCCCCCGCCAACATCTGTTCAAACGCTTTGCCCGCCGCACGGGTTTGCAAACCTTTGACATCATCAGGTGCGGTGATGCATTTGTCTTTGCCCACAAATCCACCGGCAAGGTAGCCGTGAACCAGAACCATGACATCATCGTCTGCCATCTTTTCCTCGAGGGCTGCCATGAATGGCGAGGCACTTAGACGTGCGGCGTGGTCGTGGTTTTTGACCATGCCCGGCATCAACGTCAGGTTATACGCTGGCTGTTGTCCACCCGCATAGCTGAGCGGCAGAACGGTCATGTCCAGTTGGCCACGGCTGAGTGGGCGGTATTGCTCGCGCGGTTTGAACAAGGATTTTGAGCCAAAGATCTGGATCTCAAGGTCAACGCCCGCTGCGGCAACATCTTGTGCGACCATTTCAGCAACCTTGTGGCGCACATCTTTGTTCGACCACTGGTGCGACAAGCGCAATGTTTCGGAATGCGCGACCGTGCCAAATGTCAGGCTCGCCAGCGCTGCAACGGTGGTTAAAAATTTCGATTTCATAACGTTCTCCCTAGGTGCGACCGGAATCAAACGCTCCAAATCTGCGCTTTCAGGGTTCCATATCGAGTATTCCAAGTCAAATTTATTGTATACAATAATTGTAAGCTTGCATTTTTCCGCCTTGAAACGGTAAACAATTCCTATGGGACTCAGACGCGCCGATAAGATTGCAGAAACGCTAGAGCAGCTTGTGTTCTCTGGCGAATACAGCGATGGTGAACGACTGGACGAACTTAAGCTCGCGGAACAGTTCAGCGTGTCACGCACCCCAATTCGCGAAGCATTCCAGGTGTTGGTCGCCTCTGGGTTGGCCGAACAAATCCCAAGGCGCGGCGTCTTTGTGCGTCAACCCGGGCCAGTCGAACTGATGGAAATGTTCGAAACAATGGCAGAACTAGAAGCCGCCTGCGGGCGCCTTGCTGCCTTGCGTATGACTGAAGGCGGATTGCAGGATTTGGCGCAAGCCAATGAGAATTGCCAACAAGCGCTGAACGATCTCGACTACGGGCGCTACTATTCAGAAAACGAAAAATTTCACCAAGTTATCTATCGTGGCTCTGCCAACAGTTATCTGGAAAAACAGGCGCTACAGCTGCAAAACAGACTAAGGCCCTACCGCAAAATGCAACTGCGGTTTCGTGGACGACTGGCGCAGTCGATGGCCGAACACCTTGAGATCGTATCGGCATTGCAGGCCGCAGACGCCGAGCAAGTCGCACGCGCGCTACGAAGCCATGTGACCGTTCAGGGTGAAAAATTCCACCGTCTCATGGCCAGTTTAAAGAGCTAACGCACCGGTAGAACAACGCCTACATCCGCAATGTCTAAACATAAGCGGGCGATGAATCCTTGCCGCCCGCTCACTCAATGTTCAACTCATTCGTTTGCTGCGATAAAATCTTTGGCGCTCTGAACCAAAGCTGCACCATCGAGACCTTTTGCATCCATTTCCGCGATCCAATCAGCGGTCACCGCATCGCCCACGGCGGCCCAACGATCCTTTTCGCCGTCCAGTTCAGTGATGGTGTTACCTGCCTCTGTCGCGACTTTGCGGCCGATCAAATCCGCATTGTCCATGGCGGCCCCAAACAGCGCGGATACTTCCGGGCCGGAATTGGCATCAATCACAGCCTTTAGATCATCCGGCAAAGCCGCATAGCTGTCGTTGTTCATCGTCATCACAAAGGTCGCTGTGTACAAGCCGGGCTTTGAGACGAACCCCGAGTGGTGCGATGTCAATTCGCTCATTTTTAACGGTAGGGTCACTTCCCAAGGGATGATCGCGCCATCGATGACCCCCTTTGACACCGCTTCGGGCACTGCAGGAACCGGCATGCCCACGGGCGTCGCGCCAAGCTTGGACAACAGTTGCGCCGTCACGCGGGTAGGACCGCGCAATTTCTGGCCCGCCACGTCATCCAATGTCGCCACACCCTTGTTTGAGTGTATCCAGCCAGGGCCATGGGTGTGAAAGACGATCGGATGGGTGTCGCTGAATTCAGCCATGCCATTGGCCAGAATATACTGGTGAAATGCCTTGGATGACCCCGCACTGTCGCCCACCATAAACGGAAGCTCGAACGCTTCTGTCGTTGGAAACCGGCCGGGCGTGTAACCGACAACCGTCCAGATAATATCAGCGACACCATCAACGGCTTGGTCATACAGCTCTGGCGGTTTGCCCCCCCAATTGCATCGACAGGTAGTGATCAATTTTGATACGACCACCAGAGTCCGCTTCGATTTTTGCAATCCACGGCAGGATCGCTTTGGCCGGAATCGTTGCCCGTTCTGGCAGCAATTGGTGCAGACTAAGCGTGACATCCTGTGCCCATGCGCCAGTTGCGGTTAGCGCAGCTAGCACTGTCGCCAGCGCCGTGTTCTTGAATTGTCTCATAGTCGATCCTCCCGATCGTTGTTGTTAGGTTAGCCTAGGGTCAGGACTCATAACCAAAGGATAACGGTTGCTGCGAGAGCTATTGCGGAGAGAAAGACGGTTGGGGATCTGTCGTAGCGTGTAGCTACGCGTCGCCAATCTTTGAGCCTGCCGAACATCCTCTCGATACGGTTGCGCCTTTTGTAGCGGCGTTTGTC
>JAQXDI010000009.1 GCA_029251465.1 Ascidiaceihabitans sp. | reverse complement strand
TGGCCGCAAGTCGCGCAAGAAGACCATCAAGTATGACAAACGCCGCTACAAAAGGCGCAACCGTATCGAGAGGATGTTCGGCAGGCTCAAAGATTGGCGACGCGTAGCTACACGCTACGACAGATCCCCAACCGTCTTTCTCTCCGCAATAGTTCTCGCAGCAACCGTTATCTTTTGGTTATGAGTCCTGACCCTAGGGGCGGACGTCGAAATCGAAGCGGAGCTGTTTGTGGCGCGCTTGTCCGAGACATCGGTGATGGTCACGACCAACGACATGATCTTTGTCGGAACCGAAGATTTGGGCATCTCTGCCGGTGTGGACAAGCTGATGGAATTGGCGAAATTGCCGGGCATCACGCAAACGACGCCGGTGACATTGCGCCTGATTTTCGAAATGGATGAACAGAAAGCTGAGGCAGCACCCGCTGCCCCAGCCCCCACCGCAGTTGCATTGGCGGGTGATGCAGATGCGGGCAAGAAAGTATTCAAGAAATGCAAAGCCTGCCACAGCATCAAAGACGGCAAGCACGGCGTTGGCCCCTCCCTTTACAAGGTCGTAGGAACAGCCGCAGGAGCGATTGAAGACTACAAATATTCAACCAAAATGGCGCAATCCGGCTCGGTCTGGGATGCAGAAATGCTCAGCGCATTTTTGGCAAAACCGCGCTCTGTCGTGAAAGGCACCAAGATGGCGTTTGCCGGTTTGAAAAAGGCGGACGACATTGAAAACGTGATCGCCTACATCGCGGCAAAATCCGAATAGTCAGACCATTTTTATACCCTGTTTTTGTTGCCTTTGCCTGCCCGCCCTCTACCTTCCAAACAACTTAAAGGGAGAGAAAATATGCGCAGTGCGGTTACCATTGGATTTTTGGCATTGATTAGTCCTGCCGTTGCCTCAGCCGGAGCGGCGACGTGCGGCGTCGATTTGCAAGTGCGGTTCATCGAGGGCGCGCCGGTTGACCGGTTCGTGATCTCGAACGGATCGGATCAAGCCTATCCGCTGAGTGAAGTCGCATTCGATTTGTCAGCCTCGGCTGGACGGTTGATTTTTGACACGCAAAACGGCGGTGCCGGGGTCGAGGTTTTCCAACCGTTCCAAAGCAGCATTGCGGATATTGACGTGCGCGATGGTGCGACGGGCCTGCGCATGCCGATGGACGGATTGGCCGCGGGGGCCGAGGTGTCATTCACCATCGATGTGGACGACCAACTGACCGCCTCAGAGCTAGGTCAAATTCGCGTTTCAGGGTCTGAAATGTCCGGAGCGCAAGTGGTGTTTGCAATGAATGGTCAGCCGTTTCTGGCGACGTTTGATGCCCAAAACATCGCGCGGATCACGCCAAAATGTGACGATAACGCCTAGGCGATTTAGTCGAAAGTACCTGCAACGCGGCCCAGCAACATAAATGCGCGGGCCGTGCGCGTGTCTGACATCGACGATATTTGCTCGTCGCTGGCGCGCTCTTCGAAGTCTGAGAACATCTTGTCGAATTTGCGCAAAAAGTGATGCGCTGCGTCGCGAAAAATCGGGTCTTGTTTCATACGTCCTGACGTCAGCGCCAGCGACGAGCGATCGCGAATTCCACCCAACGCCGCCACGGTCCGACCGCGTTCACCGGCTGCAAATTGACGCCAAACTTCGGGGCGGGCGCGGTCGGGGCGCAAGTCATCCATGTAAATTCCGTCTTGGCTGAGCAAGGTCAGCACGTCTTGCGCGGCTTGAACCAACTGGGCAGCACTGCGATCTTTCAGAGCGCGACGCAGGGCGGCAAAGCCAGCCTCGTCCTCAGCGGTTTCAGGGAAATTCAACGCACGAATAAAGTCCGGGATCGGCAAAGGCGGCGCTAGGTCTTCGGCTGTGGTGCCAAGCGCGAGGGCCGGTTGATCATCGACAGGGGCCGCCGCCAATGGCACAGGCGCACGCTGCGGTTCAGTCGCATCGCGGCGGGTCGAAAACGTCGCAAGCGTTGTTTCGGTTTTGCGCGCGGCCGCGGCAATTTCATCGAGCTTGCGCGCAACAGAAGGTTCATTTGCCAGATCGCGGCCTTGGGATTGCGCAATGTAGGCCTGGCGAATGGCATCAATAGCCGCTTGTAAACGTTGGCTTTCTTCGCGCATGACACGGGATGCACGCGCGGCGGTTGCGGCAACCCAGATCATTGCGACCGGCATAAAGATCGCCAGCATTGTCATCAAGAATCGCAAACTACCGCTACCATTTTCTGGCACGTTCGGCTCACTTGGCAGGGTCAGGAAAAAGATCGCAGCGCCAATCAACCAGATGGCGCTCAGCACAATCGCGATGATTTCGATACCCGAAATACCGTCCGGTTTGGGACGATCATAAATACCCAGCGGCGTTGGCCGGGATTTGGGCGGGTTCGATTTGGTCGGCTGGTCAGCCATAATTTCTATCCCGTCAGGCGAAAACGATTGCGAGAACTTCGTAGGATTTGACACCACCGGGCGTGCGTACTTCGACGCTGTCGCCGATCTCTTTGCCAATCAGGGCGCGGGCGATGGGGGATTTGATGTTGAGCAAACCCGCCTCGATGTTGGCCTCGTATTCGCCAACGATCTGATAGGTTTTTTCTTCATCGGTGTCTTCATCCACCAGCGTCACTTTGGCCCCGAATTTAATCGAGCCGGACAGTTTGGCCGGATCAATAACGTCCGCCAGTGAAATCACGCCTTCCAGTTCTTTGACGCGGCCCTCGATGAAGGACTGCTTTTCCTTGGCAGAATGGTATTCCGCATTTTCGGAAAGATCGCCATGTTCACGCGCCTCGGCGATGGCACGAATGATGATGGGGCGCTCGACGGTTTTCAGATGCTTAAGCTCTGTTTCCAAATCGACAAACCCTTGGCGGGTCATTGGGATCTTTTCCATGGGCAACTGGTCCAACTGTGAAAGGCGGCCACGAAGGGCCGCCGGTAGAAGTTAAAGACTAAGTGACCCAAAGGGGCAGGGGATTGCAAGTGTTCTTGCAATTGATGCAGCGTGCAGTCGCCTAATCGTACTGAACGATTTCATATTCAATGCCGTCGTGATCATGAAAATAAAACCGCTGGCCGGGTTCATAATCATAGTGCTCGCCAGGCGTAAAACCCGCTTTGGTCACGCGGTCGCGCAAATCTTGAATGTCATCCACGACAACGGCGATGTGATTTAATCCCCCGACGGTTTCATAGCTGTCCTCGCTGGGCGGGTTTGCTTTGCCATGCGTGTAGAGCGCGAGGTAATGCGTGTCGGTGCCAACATGCACGGACTTCCCCTTGGTACGACTGTCGCCGCGCCAACGAATGTGCCAGCCAAACAGCTCGATCATCCAGGCGGCAGTCGCGTCGATATCCGAGACAGTGTAATTCGTGTGTTCCAATTGTGCAGGCATTTCCGGTTCCTTTCAGGTGTGTTCAGGTCTATCGTAATTTCTAAACCTAACTTTAGGTAAAGGTATTTTTTGAAGGAGCTGAAAATGGCAAAAGACGGCATGACAATCGGAGCGTTGGCAGATCGCACAGGACTAGCCGTCTCGGCCATTCGCTACTACGAGGGACAAGGGTTGATCGCGCCGTGGCGAAACGCGGGTGGGCAGCGACGGTTTGAACGCGCAGATCTTCGACGGCTTAGCTTTGTCATGATCGCACAGCAGTTCGGGTTTACTCTGCCGCAGATCAAAGCCGAATTGGATCTGCTGTCCGGTGGACGGACCCCGACCAAAGCTGACTGGGCGAGAATTAGTAGCGGTTTTCGCGCCTCTTTGGATCAACGTATCGATGCCCTAACGCGCTTGCGTGACAATCTGGATGGCTGCATTGGCTGCGGATGCCTGAGCTTGCCCAGCTGTGCGCTATACAACGCCGCAGACAAAGCTGCGCAAAACGGGGCAGGCCCGCGGTATCTGATGGGGAATCGCCCCTGATCAACAAAACGGGTGTGCGACACGCACACCTTACCCGCAGGTTTGGCCTGTCTTGATCAAAAATACTCAAAAAAAACGCCGAAACTAGCACCACACCATCAGTGTCTTGCGCAAGACTAGCCAAAGCTGTCGCGAACGGCACATCCTTCGACGAAACTCTGGTGTTGCGTCATGTTATGCAGGCTTTACGCTGTGTCTTGATTGCATCCGCGCGATGGGTGGTTTAGCCAAGCGCGAAAGAATGTTGCGTCCTGTCACGAGTGACGGGTGGATTTGCTAAGGGAGCGCCAAAATGGCCGAAATTGAACGCGAAACAATGGAATATGATGTGGTCATCGTCGGTGCAGGTCCTGCGGGTCTGTCTGCGGCGATCCGTCTGAAACAGCTTGATCCGGACTGTAACGTTGTGGTGCTGGAAAAGGGGTCCGAAGTCGGCGCGCACATCTTGTCAGGCGCGGTACTGGACCCTTGCGGTTTGGACGCGTTGATCCCTGATTGGAAAGCCAAAGGCGCGCCTTTGAACACGCCGGTCGTCGAGGATAATTTCTACATGTTGGGCGAAGCGGGCCAGATCCGCATCCCCAATTTCCCGATGCCGCCACTGATGAACAACCACCACAACTACATCGTGTCGATGGGCAACGTCTGCCGCTGGATGGCCGAACAAGCCGAAGAAATGGGCGTTGAAATCTTCCCCGGCATGTCGTGTTCCGAACTGGTGTACGGTGACAACGGCGAAGTCAAAGGTGTCGTTGCGGGCGTATTCGGCCTAGAGGCGGATGGCACAATCGGTGAAAATACCGAACCCGGCATGGGACTGCACGGCAAATACGTGTTCCTGTCCGAAGGTGTGCGCGGATCGTTGTCCAAAGAAGTCATCGCCAAGTACAATTTGTCTGACGGTCACGAGCCACAAAAGTTCGGCCTTGGCATGAAAGAAATCTGGGAAATTGATCCGGCCAAGCACAAAGAAGGCACCGTAACCCACACGATGGGTTGGCCTTTGGGCAGCAATGCAGGTGGCGGTTCGTTTGTCTACCACCTTGAGAACAATCAGGTTTACGTCGGTTTCGTGGTTCACTTGAACTACAAAAACCCGCACCTGTTCCCGTACATGGAATTCCAGCGTTTCAAACATCACCCGATGATGAAAGAGCTGCTCGAGGGCGGCAAACGGGTGGCGTATGGCGCGCGCGCAATTTCTGAGGGCGGCTATCAGTCGATGCCGAAAATGGTCGCACCCGGCGTGGCGCTGCTGGGCTGTTCCGTTGGCATGGTCAACGTGCCGCGCATCAAAGGCAACCACAACGCGATGCTGTCCGGCAAAGCCGCCGCCGAGGCCGCGATGACTGCGATCAAAGCAGATCGTTCTGGCGATGAGCTGACGTCTTACGAGACCGAAGTGCGCACCGGCGCTATCGGCAAAGACCTGAAAAAAGTGCGCAATGTCAAACCGTTGTGGTCCAAATATGGCCTCACGGCGTCCTTGGCTGTGGGCGGGTTTGACATGTGGTGCAACACCCTGGGCTTTTCGCTGCTGGGCACGCTGAAGCACGGCAAGAACGACGCGGATGCCACCGAAGAAGCATCAAAACACAAGCCAATCGACTACCCGAAGCCCGACGGCAAACTGTCGTTTGATCGCCTGACCAACGTCGCGTTTTCGTTTACCAACCACGAAGAATCCCAGCCTGCGCATTTGCATTTGTTGGACCCTAGCGTGCCCGTTGGTGTGAACCTTGAAAAATACGCAGGCCCGTCAGCGCGGTACTGCCCTGCTGGCGTGTACGAATTTGTAGAAGAAGCGGGCAAAGACACTAAATTTGTCATCAACTTTCAAAACTGCGTGCACTGCAAGACATGCGACATCAAAGACCCGAGCCAGAATATCAACTGGACCACGCCCCAAGGCGGGGACGGGCCGAACTATCCAAATATGTAGGCTTGGGTCAGCAAGATTTCGAAAGGCGGGCTTCGGTCCGCCTTTTTATGGGGCCGCACGCAGATGTGTGCCGATGCAACGTCCCTCAGCCATTGCACCTTTTGATGCACGTGCTAGCTTTGGCCTCAAGCAATATATGAGGCATGCACAGTGATCCGATTTTTGATGTCTGCGGCGTTGGCGGCAGTCGTGTCCACCGCAGCAATCGCCCCAAAGGCAAACGCGCAATCCACCGCAGGGCCGTATTTGGCAGGGCGTCAGGCGATTGTGCAAAGCGATTACGCAGCCGCGTCACGGTATTACGTGCAAGCCTTGGCACGTGACACAAACAACGCAGAATTGATGGAAGGCGCGACCTTGTCGTTCCTGTCATTGGGTGACATCAGCCGCGCAGCACCGATTGCCGCGCGGATCGAAGCTGCGGGGTTGCGCAGTCAGACAGCACACATGGTGTCGATCGCGGAACTGCTGATCGCAGAGGATTACGACGGCTATCTTGCGCGTGACGCAGACACCATGGGCATCGGCCCGCTGGTGGATACGCTGATCGCCGCATGGGCCACATTGGGCCAAGGCAACGCTGACGCGGCGTTTGCCCAATTTGATGCGGTGTCCACAGAGGCGGGAATGTCCGGCTTTGCGATGTATCACAAGGCGATGGCCTATGGGCTGGTTGGCGATTTCGAAAGCGCCGAAGCGCTCTATGCGGATGACGGTGCAGGCGCGATGAACCGCACCCGCCGGGGCATTGTCGCGCGCGCCGAAGGATTGTCGCAACTCGGGCGCAATGACGATGCGCTGCAAAGCCTGCGTTTGGCCTTTGGTGAGGCGACGGACCCGGAATTGAGCATTCTGATCGAGGCCCTCGAGGCCGGAGAGACAGTGCCGTTCACCCACATCACGTCAGCCCGTGATGGTGCCGCTGAGGTGTTCTTTTCGCTCGCCAGTGCGCTGCGCGGCGAAGCGTCGCCAGACTATACGCTGCTGTATGGTCGGATGGCCCACGCGCTGCGCCCCGATCATGTAGACGCCTTGTTGCTGAATGCAGAACTACTAGAGGAATTAGGCCGATATGACCTCGCGATTGCCGCTTACAAAGCGGTCCCGAGCGACCATACGGCTTCGCATGCAGCCGAACTGGGGCGTGCTGCGGCCTTGCGCCGGTCTGACAAAGTCGATGCAGCGATTGAGGTGCTTGAACAGCTTTCGCGCCGGTTCCCCGACATGGCAGCGGTGCAGTCAACCTTGGGTGACGTGCTGCGCCAAAAAGAAGACTACGAAGACGCGGTTGCCGCCTATGATCGTGCCATCGATCTGATCCCTGAGGGTGGACGTGGCGCGTGGTTTACGCATTACGCCCGCGCCATCGCGCACGAACGTTTGGACAATTGGGAACTGGCCGAGGCCGATTTTCGCAAAGCGTTAGAATTGAACCCGGAACAGCCCCAAGTCTTGAACTATTTGGGCTATTCGATGGTCGAACAGCAGGTCAATCTGGACGAAGCCCTCGAGATGATCGAACAAGCGGTCGCGGCGGAACCGGCCAGTGGTTACATCGTGGATTCGCTGGGTTGGGTTTTGTATCGTTTGGGCCGCTACCAAGAAGCCGTTGGTCACATGGAACGCGCGGTTGAATTAGAACCCGTAGATCCGGTTGTGAACGATCACTTGGGTGATGTGTATTGGGCGGTGGGTCGCGCCCGCGAGGCGGAATTCCAATGGAAACGGGCCCTGTCATTTGTCGACCCCACGGACACCGACAGCGAGGCAGAACCGGACCGGATGCGCCGCAAACTAGAGGTCGGATTGGACGCTGTTCTTGAGATGGAAGGCGCACCACCCCTTAAGGTTGCCAATGACGATTGAGGCCTTTGCGCCTGCGAAAATCAATCTGACCCTGCATGTGACGGGTCAGCGGCACGATGGGTATCACCTACTGGATTCACTGGTTGTTTTCGGCGATGTGGGGGATCGCATCTGGATCGAACCAGCTGATGAGATGTCGTTGGAAATCACCGGCCCCTTTGCGCAGGGCGTTCCTGCAGATGCCAGAAATCTGGTCTGGAAAGCGGCCGAGTTGGCAGGGCACACAGCGCATATTCGATTAGAGAAAAACTTGCCTCACGGGGCAGGAATCGGCGGTGGATCATCTGATGCCGGCGCGCTACTGGCGGCACTTGGGTGCGCTGATACAGGTGTGTCCTTGGGGGCTGATGTGCCGGTTTGTCGGTTGGGCCAAGCGGCGCGGATGTCGGGCATTGGCGACATGGTTGAACCGTTTTTAGGAATGCCGTCGCTGTTTGCTGTGTTGGTTAATCCAGGCGTGCATGTGCCGACACCGCAAGTATTTAAGGCGCTGACAAAAAAAGAGAATTCATCGATGACAGGTGAATTTTCAACGCATGATACGGCCGCCGCTTTGATCGACTGGGTGTCAGATCAGCGCAATGATCTTGAGGCCGCAGCGATCGCCTGCGCCCCTGAAATCGCAGGCGTTCTCGAGGTGTTAAGGGGGCAGCCAAATCAAAAGCTGGTCCGCATGTCTGGATCCGGCGGGACGTGTTTTGCACTGTTTGAAACGGTCGCTGACGCGCACATTGCTACAGCCGCAATCAGCGTTCAGAGCCCCGATTGGTGGGTTGTGGACTGCGCGCTTAGTTGATCCGTTCAACCACGTAATCTGCCAAATCAATCAGCATCTGTTTGACTGGGTGATCCGGAAGGCGCGCTAAAGCAGAGGTGCTTTTTGCAGCCCATTCCAGCGCTTGATCGCGGGTTTCGCTGAGCGTGTTGTGTTTGTGAAGCAGCGCCAAGGCGTGATCCAGATCGCCGTCTTCTTGCACGCCTTTTTCGATGGTGCGTTGCCAAAAGGCACGCTCTTCGGCGTCGGCTTTGGCCACGGCCTTGATCACCGGTAAGGTCAGTTTGCGTTCGCGGAAATCGTCGCCGATATTTTTGCCTGTGGCCGCAGATTGGCCCTGATAATCCAGCAAATCATCGACGATTTGAAAGGCGATGCCGAGCGCGTCACCGTAGTCAAACAACGCCTGCACAATCGCATCATCCGCGCTAGCAATGACGCCGCCCACTTCGGTCGCAGCCGAAAACAACGCCGCCGTTTTTCCGCGTACAATTTGCAAATAGGTGTCTTCGCCGGTTGCCAGATCCTGGGCGGCGGTCAGTTGCAAAATTTCGCCCTCAGCAATCGTGGCAGAGGCATTGGCAAGGATGTCGAGCACCCGTAAAGACCCGGTTTCAACCATTAACTGAAACGAGCGTGAGAACAGATAATCACCGACCAAAACCGACGATTGATTGTCCCACAACAGGTTGGCCGTTGGGCGACCACGTCGTTGGGCGCTCTCGTCTACGACATCGTCGTGCAGCAGGGTGGCCGTGTGAATGAATTCAACAGTTGCGGCCAAATGGATGTGAAACGGGCCGTCATAGCCACACATGCGGGCGGCCGCCAAACTCAGCATTGGGCGCAGACGTTTGCCACCTGCACCGACCAAATGCGCGGTCACTTCGGGGATGCGAGGCGCGTGTTCTGATGCCATGCGCGCCGCAATCAAATCGTTCACGGCAACCATGTCATCGGCCAGAAACGCGGCCAGTTGGTCATGCGGTTTTTGCGTCGCATCAGAAGGGGAAGGCATGCTGGTCATCAAATATCCTGTGGATTAATATAGGCCGTCTCGACTGTCGGACCAGTAGGCCTTACACCCGTAAATTATGAAAGAACTTTTACGCAGCACCGACCCGACGATCATTGCCTTTGCCCAAGCTCTTTTGTCTGGCGAGGATATAGAATGTTCTCAATTGGACGTAAATATGAGCGTGCTTGAAGGTGGCATCGGAATTTTCCCGCGCCGATTGATGGTGCGCGAAGATGATCACGACGCGGCGGTGATTGTGATGCACGACAATGAAATCCCGCTCGGCACAAAATGACGGACGAAGACCTGTCATATGATGCGTTTTTAGGCGGAAAACTGCATTTATGGCAGCCAGCGCAAGGGTACCGCGCGGGCGTCGATCCGGTTTTTCTGGCGGCATCTGTGAACGCAATTCCGGGCCAATCGGTGTTGGATCTGGGCTGCGGTGTTGGAACTGCGGCTTTATGTCTTGGGGCGCGGGTGCCGGATTTGTTACTGCAAGGGGTCGAACGTCAGGCGTTTTATGCGGATTTGGCAGGTCGCAACGGGCTGGAAACCGAATGTGCTGACCTTTTGGCAATGCCGCTCGATTTGCGCCAACGCCAGTTCGATCACGTCATTGCCAACCCGCCATATTTTGATCGCGCGGCCAGTGTGTCCGCCACCGATGAAGGCCGCGAAGAAGCAATAGGCCAAGACACGGCGTTGCGTGATTGGGTGCGCACAGCGGCAAAGCGTTTAAAGCCAAAGGGTTACGCGCATTTCATTCACCGCGTTGAACGGTTGCCTGAGCTGATGGCGGCGGCAAACGAAGTTCTTGGCAGCATCCATGTTTTGCCGCTGGTGCCACGTGTCGGGCGCAGCGCCGAGCTGGTGATTTTGCGGGCGCGCAAAGAAGGACGCGCTGCATTCAAATTATTTTCACCGCTGATTCTGCACAGCGGCGAACGCCACGTGACAGATCGCGAAAGCTATACTCCTGATATCAAAGCAGTTCTACGCGACGGTGCCCCGCTTAGGTTTTAATCTTTTGGTAAGAACTTTTATGCCTACATTGCAGGTGCGGCGTGACAGATGATGAAATCCATGATTCACTTGGTCACGCACACTATCATCAAGGAGGACTGCATGAGCTTGAACGCACATCTGGAAGAACTGAAGAAGAAGCACAATTCCCTTAGTAGCGCCGTAGAAGTGGCCCAGCGGGCACCGGGCGTCGACACCCTAGAGGTCGCGACCATGAAGAAGCAAAAACTGAAACTGAAACAAGAGATCACGCGCCTGTCGAGTTGACGCGCGCGCAGTGATTTAGGTTTTAGGGGCGGGGTGATCAATGTCGGTTGCCACCGCGCCGTACGAACTACATCTTTGAGACAGATATGACATTGAGTGCTGCTGTGATGGCGGCGGTCTTGTCGATCTCGGCCAGCATCCAGTCACGGAATGCTTTGACCTGAGGGCGGTTTTCGCTGCCTTCGGGACAAATAAACCTGAACCGTGCGCCGGTGCCTAGTGCTGTGGAAAATGGTAAAACCAACCGACCTTCCGCCACATCTTTGACGACCAAAGCACGCCGTCCCAGAACGACTCCGACCCCGGCGAGGGCAGCATCAACAGCATGATCAGCTTGTGAAAACTGTGGGCCATGCCCTTCGCTAAACTCCACATTCATCGCTTTGAACCATGCGGCCCAATCACAGGGTGGGTCCAAAAAGTCGATGCTGTGATCCACGATCAGCGGGGCCTTGGCCAGACTTTCTGGGGTCGGATAGCGCGCGGCCAATTCCGGCGTCATAACCGGTGCGATCCATTCTTCGGCCAATGACAGCGAATACAGGCCTGGATCAGGCCCATAGCCAAAGCGGATTGCCACGTCGATGGCGTCCCGCCCAAAATCCATCATTTTTAGCGATGCTGAAAACCGCAGCTCGACTTCTGGATGGGCTTGCGCGAATTCGTACAAACGCGGAGCGAGCCACTTGGCGGTGAACGCGGGACCTGCGGTCACGGTCAATGTCTGGTTGTCTTGCAGCCGTTCTGCTGAACGCCACGCCGCGGCCAGAATTTGAAACCCGTCCTTTGCGCCAGGCGCAAGGGCATGCCCTGCCTCTGTCAATTCGACCGCGCGGTTAAGGCGGCGAAACAGTGGGGCACCCAGATGTTCCTCAAGCGATTTGATTTGATAGGACAATGCGGCAGGCGTGACGTGCAATTCATCCGCAGCCTTTGCAAAAGACATGTGACGAGCCGCGGCATCAAAGGCACGCAAGGCGGTAAGTGGGGGCAGGCGATCAGGCATGTTCAGTTTAATACAGCTTAACTGAAGCTATGAAAAGTCTCGTTTGTCAGCTTGTGGCGAAAGGCGCATATTCATCTCAAGTCAAATGCACTTATGCAAAGGATAATTAGATGTTTGAAGTTTCTGCAAACCCCGCCGTTCAACAAGGTATCAAAGCTGCGCACGCGACACGCGCTGAGGCCGTAAGCCAAGCTTGGAATTGGTTGTTTGGCAAAAAATCTTCCTGCTGAAGAACCCAATCTTTTTCTGGGTCCTACTTACGGGATGACAAAAGGGCCGGTCCATCATGTGGGCCGGCCCTGCTTTTGTCTATTTGGTCGACTCAGACGAAGAATTGACCTCCATTGGCAGAAATCGTCGAGCCGTTGATGAAGCCAGAATCGTCAGAGGCCAAGAACACGACGCAGCGCGCGATTTCTTCTGGTTCGCCCAAACGGCCTGTTGGAATTTGCGCGATGATGCCTTCGCGGACTTTTTCTGGAACCGCCATAACCATGTCTGTGCCGATGTAGCCGGGGCAGATCGCGTTGGCCGTGATGCCTGCGCGCGCTCCTTCTTGGGCCAATGATTTAACGATGCCGAGATCGCCAGCTTTGGTCGCGGCATAGTTCACTTGTGCGAACTGGCCTTTTTGACCGTTGATTGACGAAATCACGATGACGCGACCGAATTTACGTTCACGCATGCCAGGCCAGACGGGGTGAACAGTGTTGAACACGCCGGTCAGGTTTGTGTCGACCACTTCGTGCCATTGTTCAGGAGTCATCCGGTGGAACGGCGCGTCGCGCGTAATGCCCGCGTTGGCAACAACAACGTCGATAGGGCCAAGATCGGCTTCGACTTGCGCGATGCCTGCGGCGCTTTCTTCGTAGTTGGCGACGTTCCATTTGTAGGTTTTGATGCCCGTTTCGCTGGTGAAGGCGGCGGCGGCTTCGTCGTTGCCAGCGTATGTGGCGGCGACTGCGTAACCGGCGTCTTTCAAGGCTTTGGAAATTGCGGCACCGATCCCTCGGGATCCGCCTGTGACAAGAGCGACGCGTGACATTGGGGGAGACTCCTAAAATTTGATTTCGTAATGTTATTACGCATTTTATTTGATGTGCGCAATAATATTACGCTGCGGATGCACGGTAATTCTGTAGTATTTTGCCGTAGAAATGAAAAAGGCGGCCTAAGCCGCCTTGATCAGTAAATATTTTCGGTTACGGGCGCTCTAGGCACATTGCAACGCCCATGCCGCCGCCGATGCACAATGTCGCGAGGCCTTTTTTCGCGTCTCGTCGCTTCATTTCGAATAACAATGTGTTCAGGATGCGCGCACCAGAGGCACCGATCGGGTGGCCGATAGCAATTGCACCGCCGTTAACATTTACGATCTCTGGGTCCCAACCCATTTCTTTGTTCACGGCGCAGGCCTGTGCGGCAAAAGCTTCGTTCGCTTCCACAAGGTCCAAATCTTCGGCTTTCCAACCGGCCTTTTCCAAGGCTTTGCGGGATGCGTGGATTGGACCGACGCCCATAATTGCCGGGTCTAGGCCGGCTGAAGCATAAGATGCGATGCGTGCGAGTGGTTCGATGCCGCGTTTTTCGGCCTCATCTGCTGTCATCAACAATGCGCCGGCGGCACCGTCGTTCAGGCCAGATGCGTTTGCAGCGGTGACAGAGCCATCTTTGGCAAATGCTGGGCGCAATTTTTGCATTGCTTCCATCGTTGCACCGTGACGAATGTATTCGTCTGCGTCGACGATGATATCGCCTTTGCGGGTTTTAACGGTGAATGCCATGATTTCATCAGCGAATTTGCCAGCTTTCTGGGCGGCCTCAGCCTTGTTTTGCGACGCGACAGCGAATTCGTCTTGCATGTCACGGCTGATTTGCCACTTTACTGCAACGTTTTCGGCTGTTTGCCCCATGTGATAGCCGTTGAAGGCATCCCAAAGACCGTCACGGATCATGGTGTCAATGTAGCTCATGTCGCCCATTTTTTGACCGGCACGCAAGTGCGCGGCGTGGGGGCTGAGTGTCATGTTTTCTTGACCACCAGCGGCGACAATATCTGCATCACCCAGCTGAATGTGTTGCGCGGCCAAAGCCACGGCGCGAAGACCCGAACCGCACACTTGATTAATTGACCAAGCAGAGCTTTCTTGTGGCAAGCCGGCATTAATATGTGCTTGGCGGGCAGGGTTTTGACCTTGGGCCGCTGTCAGAACTTGACCCAGAATGGTTTCGGACACTTCCGATTTGTCGATTCCGGCGCGTGTGACGATCTCTTCCAACATTGCCGCGCCCAAATCATGGGCGGGTGTATTTGCGAACGAGCCGCCGAAACTGCCGACAGCGGTACGCGCTGCGGATGCGATGACGATGTTTGTCATGGTATTGTCCTTTTCCAATCTGACAGAGTCCGCGCGGCAATGCGCCTTTTCGGGACTTTATGTGGTGTCTGAATTGGTCTTTAGCGGATTCGCTGCAACGCGGCAACAGCGCGACACTTTTGCTATATAATTTTATTTCAATTTGTGGCAATGAGGGGTAATTTAATTTCCCTACGTTCCCGTAACTACCTAGCGGCCTTCTTTTTAAGTTCGCTCCAATAAGGTCGTGTTGTGGGCGCGCTAAAGTAGAAACCTTGTAGGCAATCGACGCCCAAATCGATCAAAGTCTGCATGTCTTCTGCAGTTTCAACGAGCTCTGCGACCGTCAGCATGTCAAAGTGACGGGCGATGTCGACCATGGCGCGTGTTAAGGCCTGATTGTCAGGGTCATTTGATATCCCTTGAATGAATTGGCCATCAATTTTTAAGACATCAAAATAGAAGTCCTTGAAGTATCGCAATGCCGTGTGCCCAGCCCCAAAATCATCCAAAGCAAAGCTGATGCCTTTGCCTTGCTGTTCATCCATGAATTCAACTACCTTTTCAGGCATGTCCATTGCGGAGCTTTCCGTGATCTCGAGGATCAAACGCTCTGCCAGTGTGTCGCTGCGATCTAGCCATTTGCGCAAAATTCGGTTCCATGCGGGGTAACCGATAGAACGCGCGGACATATTGATCGACAATCGCAAGGTGGGGTTTTCGTATAATGTGCGCAGACCCATGTTCAGTGCGAGCGCATCGATTTTGCGACCCAATTCGCGACCTTCGATCACGTGAACGAAATCTTTGGCAGGGATAATGCGGCCTGTTTCATCCATGACGCGGATCAGGCCCTCGTAGAACCCGACTTGTTGCGGATTTGAGGACAGCATCACAGGTTGGAACGCAAGCAATGTATGCTGATGTTCAACGGCTGCGGCGACCATATCAATGGTTTCGCGATCCCTGTTTGTCACAGCGAAATTTAGCGGGTTATCCATGCCGGATGCGTTGGCTTTCTGCAGTTTTGCACTGTGTGACATGGACGATTCCTTTGCTGCGAGGCTTGCTGTTAAATTGCGCCTTTAATTTCTAATATTGCGTTAATATTCCCTTTTTGTGCTAATTGTCTGGAACTTGCTGAAACGAGGATCTTAGGCATGAACGACGAGGTTGCGCGATGTGGCTGGGCAGGGCCGGACCAAATCTATTTCGACTACCATGACACCGATTGGGGGGTGCCTGAATACGACAGTAGAACGCTGTGGGAAAAGCTGATTTTGGACGGCTTTCAGGCCGGACTTAGCTGGATCACGATCCTTAAAAAACGCGAAAATTTTCGCGAGGCATTTCAGGGGTTTGATCCCAATATTATCGCGTCTTGGGGCGAAGAAGATGTGCAGCGATTGCTAGACAATCCAGGGATCATTCGCCACCGTGGTAAGATCGAAGCGACCATCAACAATGCCCGGGTTTTCCAAAAGATTGAACAGCGTGTCGGCTTTGACAATTTCCTGTGGAATTACGTTGATGGAACCCCGTTGCAGAACACCTGGAGCACGCTGGAACAGGTGCCTGCATCCACTGAATTATCCAAACAAGTGTCGAAAGATTTAAAGAAAGAGGGCTTTAAATTCTGCGGCCCGACCATTGTTTATGCGTTCATGCAAGCCACCGGATTGATCAACGATCATCTGGTTGGATGCCACAGGCACGAGGCGGTCAAGAAACTGGTGCGTAAATAAGTGTCACAGCTGCGTTGACTCTGTCCAAATCCGCCGTATAAGTCGCAGTCCATTGGTGTTGGTGGCCCCTGCAAGGGGATGCCTGTCGGGGTTCGCCCAGAGGACAACGCCCTTCGTAACTTAAGAAGGAGATCAGTCGTGACTAAACGTACGTCTGCCAAACACAAATTAGACCGCCGTATGGGCGAAAACATCTGGGGCCGTCCAAAATCCCCAGTGAACCGTCGTGATTATGGCCCCGGCCAGCACGGTCAGCGCCGTAAAGGCAAATTGTCCGATTTCGGTATCCAGCTGCGCGCCAAGCAAAAGCTAAAAGGGTACTACGGCGATCTGACAGAAAAACAATTCCGTCGCATCTATGGCGAAGCGGTTCGCGTTGGTGGCGATACAGGTGAAAACTTGATCGGCCTGCTGGAACGTCGCTTGGACGCCGTTGTGTACCGCGCTAAATTCGTAGCAACAGTATTTGCTGCGCGTCAGTTCGTGAACCACGGCCACGTCAAAGTGAACGGCAAAAAGGTTAACATCCCGTCCTACCGCGTCAAAGAAGGCGATGTGATCGAAGTACGTGACCGTTCCAAGCAATTGGCGGTTCTGCTGGAAGCCACACAATTGGCCGAGCGCGACGTTCCTGACTACATGGACGTTGACCACTCAAAAATGACAGCGACGTTTGTTCGTACACCTGCACTGGGCGACGTTCCGTACCCGGTCTTGATGGAACCAAACCTCGTCGTGGAATTCTACGCGAAGAACTAGGGTCAGGACTCATAACCAAAAGATAACGGTTGCTGCGAGAGCTATTGCGGAGAGAAAGACGGTTGGGGATCTGTCGTAGCGTGTAGCTACGCGTCGCCAATCTTTGAGCCTGCCG
>JAQXDI010000041.1 GCA_029251465.1 Ascidiaceihabitans sp. | reverse complement strand
CCGTTCCAGCGATTTACTAAGCAGTCTGGCAGTCGCGTTAAATTCTGACAGGACCTGCGCACCCCGTGCAAGAGCCACCGCCTCATCCTTCGTTTCCAGCTTAACCTTTACCTCACGCTTACCCCAAGCCGCCCTTAATTTTTCTGGCACCTGCTTGCGGAACGAGTAATGCCCTGTGGCAGATCGTTTGATTCCGTTCTTCTGTTTGTTTTGGGGCATGCATTGTACCAAGTTAGTACCAAGGGTTAGTACCAAATAGGCAGATTATCGCATAAACATCAATGATATATGGGGATATATAGGATAAATGGTGCCCCCACACGGACTCGAACCGCGGACCTATTGATTACAAATCAATTGCTCTACCAGCTGAGCTATAGGGGCACTGCGAGGTCATTTAATGTGATTGCCCCTGTGGCGCAAGACGAAAAATGACACGTCTTTCAAGGTTTTCCTAATCCTCTTTTGAGATATAAGAATAACATCAAAAACATTGGGTTTTGGGGGATCATGCAGCTCGTTTTACATGCCGGTGCGCACTTTACCGAAGAAGAACGACTGCTGAAATGCTTGCTGAGCAATCGTGAGTCGTTCTCCAAGCGTGGGATCGCGGTTCCGGGCCCTGGGAAATATCGCGATTTGATCCGCCATACCTTGCATGCTCTAAAATCTGCACCGCCAGCCGAAGGTGCGCGCGGTGTGTTGTTGGATGCAATTCTGGACGAGGAAGACGCAGATCGAATGATCCTGTCCAACGGGCATTTCTTTGGCTTTGCGATGTCGGCGGTGCGCGACGGCGTGATTTACCCGACCTCGGCGGTAAAATTGCGCCAGTTTTGCAGCCTCTTTCCCAATGATGAAATCGAATTGTTCATGGCAATCAAGAACCCCGCGACGTTCTTACCAGCTGTGTATCAAAAATCAAAAGCCCCTGATTTGCAAAGCTTTTTGGGCGTTCCTGATCCGTGTGACATTCGCTGGTCGGACACTCTCATAGCATTGCGCGCCGCCTGCCCTCATGTTGCAATCACGGTGTGGTGCTCAGAAGATGCGCCGTTAATCTGGGCGCAAATCGTGCGTGAAATGGCAGGATTGGAGCATGGGGAAAAGATCATTGGTGGCTTTGATTTGTTGCGTGAAATCATGTCTCCAGAAGGCATGAAACGCTTTCGCGCCTACCTAAAATCACACCCGGTCATGACAGAAATGCAAAAACGCCGCGTGATTGCAGCGTTTTTGGACAAATTTGCGCTCGAAGACGAGATCGAAGAAGAACTGGATATGCCCGGCTGGACCACTGAAATCGTGGACAACTTAAGCGATACTTATGACGAGGACGTCTTTGCCATCCAGCGCATTCCTGGCGTAAGCGTCATGACGCCCTAAAACGGCATCCCAGAACGCTTAGCCAAAGTTGGCTACATGCCCAGCGCTTCTTTGTACATTTCTAAAATGGCTTCTTCTTCGGCTATATCGTTCTGGTCACGCTTGCGCAGCGAAATGATTTTACGCAGGACTTTGGTGTCGTATCCGCGCGACTTGGCCTCGGCCATCACTTCTTTTTGTTGCTCGGCAAGGTCTTTTTTCTCAGCATCCAGACGTTCAACCCGTTCAACGAATTGACGCAATTCGTCTGCAGTGACGCGGTAGCTTTCGGCATTTGTGGCGGTGTCGGTCATGTCGGGGGCTCCTGAATATTGCACAGACGGGGTGACAGGCCATGGGATACCCGCGCGATCTAGGGCCTGCAATGGGAGATCTTGCCCGTTCTGGTTTTTTAAGGTAGCGAGCGGGCATGGAACAGCAAAACACTTCAATTTTCGACATGATTATCTGGTCCGGAGTTGCCGTTTCGCTCGTCGGTCTACTGGGCATTTTATGGTGTATCGTCAAAGTCGCTCGTGCGCGTCGCGCCAAATTGGCGGATGATGACATGCAGGCTGTATTGCAATCGGTTTTGCCGCTCAATCTGGGCGCGTTGTTTCTGTCTGTGATCGGTTTGATGATGGTCGGCGTCGGTATCGCTTTTTCTTAACACCTGAACATGAGGGCCTAACGATGCCAATAGACTGGATATTTGGATTGATCGGCGGGCTATTAATTGGCTTGGCCGGCGCGGTTTATCTACTCGGCAATGGTCGTATTATGGGCGCCAGCGGCATCATCGGCGGCCTAGTCGATGGAACGGCGCGCGGTGCATGGGCTGAACGCGGCGCATTCTTAGCCGCATTGGTCGCGGTTCCTGCGGTTTTGCAATTTGGTATTCCTGTCGTAACGGGGGCCGCCAGCGCACCAGTATTATTGATCACGGCAGGTCTATGCGTTGGCATCGGAACGCGGATCGCCAACGGCTGCACATCCGGTCACGGCGTTTGCGGAATTTCACGGTTTTCCCTGCGCGGCATAGTCGCAACACTAATCTACATTGGCGCAGGCGTTGTGACGGTTGTTGTTTTGCGTTTGATGATGGGGGGCATGTGATGCGTATCATTTTTGCTTTGGTCGCGGGCGGCCTGTTTGGTGCTGGCCTACATATTTCGGGCATGACCGACACCACCAAGGTCCAAGGTTTCCTTGATTTTTTTGGCGCTTGGGACCCGACTTTGGCGTTTGTGATGGGCGGCGCGATTATCCCTATGGCACTCGCGTGGCGCATGGTTCCGGGTCGAACACCGCTGGTCGGCGGAGAATTCGCCCCTGCCCCAGATCCACTGTTAGACCGTCGATTGATCACCGGATCGGTTTTGTTCGGCATTGGTTGGGGGCTTATCGGTCTTTGTCCAGGACCCGCAATTGCATCGCTCAGCTATGGCGGCTGGACCGGCGCGCTGTTTTTCATCGCCATGTTGGCGGGCATGTGGGCAACACCTTTGCTCAGCCCCTATCTAGACAGATCAGATCAAGCGGCCTAAATCATAATCATGGACATCCGAGCAATTACCGACACCTACTATGTGGCCCCCCAGATTGATCCAACCGATCTGCCTGATATTGCGGCTGCGGGTATCAAAACTATCATCTGCAATCGCCCCGATGAAGAAGTGCCGCCAAACCTACAAGCCGCACAATTGGAAATCGCAACGCATTCGGCCGGATTGCAATTTCACGTTTTGCCTTTGACGCACCAAACCATGACCTTGGATGTGATTACGCGGCATATGGAGTTGGCGCAGCACGAGGGGCCTGTTTTGGCCTATTGCGCATCTGGAACCCGCTGCACCGTTGCTTGGGCCATTGGATCGGCTATGCAAGGTTTGGACATCGATGATATTCTGGCGTCCGCGCGTCAAGGCGGCTACGCCCTAGAAAGTATGCGCCCCACGCTAGAGGGGGTGTCGAAGACAGCCGGCAAAGATTAGCCTGTTTTTGACAATGCAGCCAGATCCGGCAGATCCGCAAGATCAGGTAAATCATCCAGCTCTGGCAGCCCACCGATATCTGGCAACGTAGCAATTGCCCCACCGCCACTGAGATCAGCCAAATCAGGAATTTCGCCGATATCGCCGCCTGCGTCATCAAAAGTGGTGGGCAGATCAAGAGCGGGCAACATGCCGCCCATGTCTTCCCCCAATTCCAAAGTCTCCATCGCGTCAGATTGCCCCGCGAATGATCCGGATGCGGCATTATTTCGGCGCGGAGCACCTGGCAGGGCTTCGATCTCGGGTAAATCCAAGTCGTCGCGATCAGATAAGCGACGGCGTGACTGCGTAGCGTGGATTGGATCGCGCGCCAAACGCAAGGCACGCACCCCGTCTACCTGACCCAATGTTCCGGTTCCGATAATCCGACCGGTCGCAGCCACAATTTGGGTTTCAGGAAACGTGTTTTGCGGCAGTGGCAAGGTTTGCCCGACACTTAACCCTTCGATAGACGCCAAGGGCAAGGTTACGTGACACAACACCATATTCAATTCAGCAGGCAATCGCATAACGCTGTCACTCAACGTTTGCGGAACAGCAGGTTGTCCGGTCTCGTTCTCTGAGGCATCCGGATCAAGTAGCGCAATTTCCGGAACATGCGAAAGCAATATCGTCATGTCGCCCTGGCGCGCGCCGCCAGCCATGTCAATCGTCAGGCGGACCACATGATAATTTTGCGCATCCAGCGCCATCCCCAAAACGCGTGGACCTTCGACGTGCGAGCCAAATTTGTAGCCCGTCATCATTCGTTTTTCTTCTTCGATTTCCAGCACCGGTGTGACCCGTTCAAACAGGGCGTCGAGCAACGGTGCCACCATCGCCGCATCCGTGGAAGTCATCCCACGTGTGTCCCCCAAAGGTGCTGTCACGCGACCCATTGTTTGTTGCTGGATCAAGCCACCGACAATGTCAGGCGCAACAAGCGCAGCCCCAACCCGACGTTCCGGACCGTCGAGCAGAACCAACAAAGCATCCTCGTCAAAGTATTTAGCGCACGCCTCACCTGTTGTTTCTTCAATCACGATGCCAATGATCGCCAACGGCAAGTCAAACAGGTCATCCGCAATACGCGCAGCTTGCAAGCGCATGGCCTTGGCAAGGGTCATTACCCGCGCCTGGTGCACCTGTTTGCCTGCTGACGCTTTACGTTGCAGAATTGAGAGTGGTTGTTCTAAGCCCATCGCCTCCGCCAAAGTTGTCGGATTTA
The DNA here is from genome assembly GCA_029251465.1 of Ascidiaceihabitans sp. Classification (GTDB taxonomy): domain Bacteria; phylum Pseudomonadota; class Alphaproteobacteria; order Rhodobacterales; family Rhodobacteraceae; genus Ascidiaceihabitans. The sequence goes on along the minus strand of JAQXDI010000041.1, from coordinate 21,263 downwards.
TCGTTATGTCGATAGATAGACCTGCAGAAGTTACCAACGCCTTTAAACGCGCAGTTTTAGGTAAAATATCTGCGCCAATGCGCGGAAAATGTTAGATTATTGGGCCGCCAGCGCCAAGGTTTGTGGCAAACGCACCACAAAACGGTTGCCGTTGGTCATGGGCAAATAAAAGATATCGCCGCCCAATCGCGCCATAATTTCGCGGCAAATCGCCAGCCCAAGCCCCGCACCGCTGCCGTCTTGATCATCAATGCGCGCGAATTTCTCAAAAATCAAAGCCCGCGTATCGTTCGGGATCGGCACGCCGTTATCTGTGAAATAGACCTCGACGTTTCCTTGTTCCTCGCGCAGTTCGATCGTCAATTCCGGCACATCGGCTTTGCAGTATTTTTGGGCGTTGCTGACAAGGTTAATGAACACCTGCGCAAGACGATCCAGATCGGTGTGCACCATCACGCGAACCGGCCCGTTTACGCGTGCGATCCGTAGCGTGGCACCGCCTGCTTGTGTCGTGGCGACCGCGTGATCGATCACGTCATCCATCGCGCCCGTCGCTTCGTTCAGGCTGACTTGACCGTTTTCCAGCACACTCAGGTCCAGCAAATCATCCAAGAGCCGGGTCAATCGAATGGCCTCAACGTGGATAATCGAGGCGTATTTGGTTTTTTCCTCGCCGCTAAGCCGCTTGGTATCGCGCAGGATTTCCGAAAACGAACGGATCGACGTCATTGGCGTGCGCAGCTCGTGACTGATCTGGCTGAGGAACGCATCCTTTTGGACGGACAATTGCGTCAGTTTGGCGTTGGCTTCGCGCAGCTGCAGCGCTGTGTGCGACAGCTCTGAGGATTTCGCCTCGAGCTGGCTGGAGTACTCAAGCAATTGTGCGGATTCGTCGGCCACAGCCATCAAATCTTGCACCGACACAGACGTGCCACCAACCAACTGGCTGATCATCGCATGGGCCGTCGCAGCCCCAACTGAGGCCGATAATTCACGTTCTAACCGCTGTAGAAAATCTGGCGTTGGTTCAGGCAGATGCCCGTCCACGCCCTGCTTGCGGGCCTCTGTTCGAAACAAATCCTGCGCTTCGCGTGCCCCAAGAATTCGCTGCGCCATGATCATCAAATCTTCGCTCTCCGCGACAGAGGCGCTCCACCCGCGTGCGTGCCCCGAGTGGGCAAAAATGTTGACGAACTGTGCGCCCTGCAATCGTTCCAGCGGCGTCGGGAACGACACGAGCGATCCTACGACAAACGCCCCGGTGTTCAGCAACAATGACCACAAAACCGCGTGCACGGTGGGGTCCAACCCGTCGACGCCGAACAAGGCTTGGGGCCGTAGCCAGTTGATGCCCAAGGGGCCCATGTCGAACACGGACTGGCTTAGCACAACGTCGGTGCCGAAACTGGGCAACAGCGATGCATAAATCCAGATGGTAAAGCCGGTGACAAGACCACACAATGCCCCGACACGCGTCGCCCCGCGCCAAAAAATCCCGCCCAGCATCGAGGGCAAAAACTGTGCCACACCGGCAAATGAAATCAAGCCAATCGCGGCCAAAGCACCACTGCCGCCCGAGATGCGGTAGTATAGATAGCCAAGCGCGATGATGATCAGGATCGATGCGCGCCGCGACAGGATCACGACACTTCGCACGTCACCCGACACCGTGGCACCCTCGCCTTGCAGCGACAGGTAAATCGGCATGACCACGTGGTTGGACACCATCGTCGACAGCGCCAAGGTCGCCACGATCACCATGGATGTCGCCGATGAAAACCCGCCCAGGAAACTGAGGATCGCGAGGCCGTCTTGGCCCTGCGACAGCGGCACGGTCAAAACGAACAGATCGGGGTTTGATCCGGCTGGCAGCAAATCCAGACCAACAACAGCGATGGGCACCACAAACAGGCTCATCAACATCAGGTAGATCGGAAAGGCCCACGAGGCGATGTGCAAATGCCGCTCGTCATCGTGCTCAACAACCAAGACCTGAAACATGCGCGGCAGGCACAAAAACGCAGCCCCTGACAGAACGGTCAGGGCCGCCCAGCGGCTGCGGTCCATGTGCCATTGCCCGATTTCAGACGCATCAATGCGGGCCATGGTTTCGGTGATCCCACCGGAAATGCCCCAAACGACAAATATCCCGACGGCCAAAAGCGCGATCAGCTTCACAACCGCTTCAACGGCCACAGCAATGACAACACCGTCGTGGCGTTCATTCGCGTTCAGGTTACGGGTGCCAAACAGAACGGTGAACAAGGCAAGGCCCAGCGCCACCCAAAAGCCTGCCGAAAGCAAGTTCATGCCCCCGTCCGTCGCACCACTCGGGTCTGCAAAAATCGACAGCGACAACGTCACGGACTGCAATTGCAGCGCAATGTACGGTGTGACGCCAATCACGGCCATAACCGTCACGATGATCGCCAGCGTGTTGGATTTACCGTAGCGTGATGAAATCAGGTCCGCGATTGACGTGACCCGCTGCGTGCGCCCGATGCGGACCAGCTTGCGCAACACCCACCACCAGCCGATCATCACCAGCGATGGGCCAAGATAGATCGTCACGAACTCCATCCCCGAGCGCGCCGCATAGCCAACCGCGCCGTAAAATGTCCAAGCCGTGCAATAGATCGAAAGGGATAAGGTATAGACCAGCGGTGATCGCAACCACGCGCCCTTGCCCCGTGCGGCGGCACGTTCGGCAACAAACGCCACCCCGAACAGCAACGTCACGTAGCCCAGACAAACGCCGATCAAAAGGTTGAGGGACGCCATTATGGACCTGTCGTTTCAGCGTCGTCATCGGATGGGTTCCCCGACGAGACATCGTTCAGACGGCTCCATAACCCCGCTGTCGCAAAGATCAGCGCCAGCCAGACCGCAAAAACATAAGTGATCGCTTGGGACATTTTGATCGGGGGCACGTCCCCTGTGTCAGCAACCGGCCACAGCACGGGCACCATCCACAGCATCATCCCCACCAATGGCAACAGGCGCAGCGCATCCATCAAACGACGTTGGCGGTAGCTGCGACGTTCCAGAAATACCGGCGGGTTTTGTTCTTTGCCCATCCCTCAGGTGTACGTCAGATCGCGCACAGCGTTCAACACTTCGGTGTTCGAGAACGGTTTGGTCATGAAACGGCTGACGCCGGCCTCTTCGGCTTGGGCACGGTCACGCATTTGCCCCCGCGCGGTCAGCATCAGGATCGGCAAAGCCGCATAATCGGAATCGCTGCGCAGTTCGGTCAGAATGTCCAAACCACTTTTGCCCGGCAACATGTGATCCAGCATCAGCAAATCAGGCGCAAGATCGCGGACCTTGTCCACGGCCGTTGCCCCGTCTGAATGTGTGTCGACATGCCAGCCTTCACGGCTCAGCAGAAATGTAATGGCTTCGATGATGTTTGGTTCATCTTCCACCAGCAGAACACGTTTTCCCATGTTCAGTCGTCCTCCCCATAAGACACACGCGCGAACAGACTGGTTGTTCCTCCCTGCGCGGGTGTCCGAATTTCACATAACTATCCTTGGTTTTGGCGGGGCTGTCAAAATCCTTCGCTTAAAATCGACGGTTCGCGTCTGCCCGGGCATTTGGATCGTGCGCACACACGGCAGGTTGACCCGACCTCAAGCGCATCCTGAGCCGTGTCGAACGTTGTGGTGACCGGCACGATCAGCATGGTCGCCTGAACCAGCGGCGCACTGTTATAAGTTGCCTGCCCTGCGGCCTCGGCTACCGCGAAACAGTCAAATTCAGCACTGCCGCGCCCGACTTGTTGCACACGACGACGCGCAACCTGCCCGGGCAAGGCAAAAACATCAAACAACGGCCACAGCGGGCATGCGGCCCCGAACCGTGGGATGGCAAAACCGGACACGGGCTTGCGAAACACAAAGCTGCCAGAGCGGTCACAGACCACCAATCCGGTTTGCAAATCCGGCATCGCCGCCAGTCGGCGCAGCATCAAGGACACCGGCACATCAAAGCTGCGGGCCAAGCTGATTGGATCCAGCGGATCAGCCCCCAGCGCATCGCGCAACGTGACCAGTGCCACCCGCTTGGCGTCTGATTGCAACCGTTCCAATGTCTTGCGCGCGATGTGCTGGGCGGCGACCGACGCCAACTGCGGCGTGTCTTGCAACACGGTGTCCACATCGGCGCTGCCGTCCTCAAGGCTTGGAAACGAATAGTCATGCGCCTCCAGAAATGCGTCCAGTTCGTCCTGCGGCGAACCACCGGTTTGCGCATCGCTTGCGTGTTCTGTGGCGTCCAGATAGCCCACCAGCGCTTTTGAACTGTCGGACAAACGGCGGCTGTCTTGATCGATGTTGGCGTGAAACCTGTCGCGCCATTCTTCGGTGATGGTTTTGTCTTCGGCCAGAATCGAAGCCGTGGAGCGGATTGCCGCGGCCGTCGTCAGCAATTCGTGCACGGACGCTGCGACCTGCGGGTCATGCGCCATGCGATCGTTCAAGGTTTCGACCGTGCGTTCCAGACCGCTGATGCGGCGATGCGCAGCGCTTAGCACCTCGGCCCATCCCGGAAAGCGACCTGCGAATTCTTCGGCGCGGTCCAATTCGTTTGTGGCGATGCTGGCCCCTGCCGCAGATTCGCGCAGGCTGGCGATCAGCGCGGCCTCTGCCCCTTCGGTCAACGCGCTGGCCTCGACCCCCAAGGTCGCAGCGATGTCGAGCAGCAGTTTGCCACCGATTCTGCGGCGATTGTGTTCAATCAGGTTGAGATAGGATGCGGAAATGCCGATTTTGCGCGCCAAATCAGCCTGTTTGAAGCCCGCAATGATACGGCGCTCGCGAATGCGGCTGCCGGTCAAACCCTCTGACGCCATTTTCTAACCCTCGATTGTGTCGCGTTTTCAACGGTTTTCTGCACCGCAACATAACAAACTTTACAAAGTATACCGTCGTATTGTGCAGTTGTTTACAAAATAGTTGTGATTTTCAAGGGGGTTATTGCGCAATTTTCTGAAAGCAGGCGATAACACCTTTGCATCTTTATGCGCGTGTCCAGGGTCTAGGGAGGCCTACGAGCACAAATCAACAACTGGGAGGATATTTATGTCCAATTCTAACTTTACGCGCCGTGGCGTGCTGAAGACAGCCGGTGCCGCAGGCGCTGGTCTGGCAGTACCAACGTATCTAAGCGCGGCAAGCCACGCAGGCTATACGAACGCACCAACAGGTTCGACCGTCACGCTGGGCTTCAACGTTCCACAAACTGGCCCATACGCTGACGAAGGCGCGGACGAACTGCGCGCCTACGAGCTGGCAGTCGAGCACCTGAACGGTGGTGGCGACGGCGGCATGATGAACACATTCTCGTCCAAAGAGTTGCAAGGCAACGGTATCTTGGGCAAGAAAGTGGAATTCGTCACAGGCGACACACAGACAAAGTCTGACGCAGCCCGTGCATCCGCAAAATCCATGATCGAAAAAGACGGCGCAGTGATGATCACTGGCGGCTCTTCTTCGGGTGTTGCGATTGCTGTTCAAGGCCTGTGCCAAGAAGCTGGCGTTATCTTTATGGCCGGTCTCACACACTCCAACGACACAACTGGTAAAGACAAGAAAGCCAACGGCTTCCGTCACTTCTTTAACGGTTACATGTCTGCGGCGGCTTTGGCCCCTGTTCTGGAAAGCCTGTACGGTTCCGATCGTAACGCATACCACCTGACAGCTGACTACACGTGGGGCTGGACACAAGAAGAATCCATCGCCGCAGCAACAGAAGCTATGGGCTGGAACACAGTGAACAAAGTACGTACGCCACTCGCGTCTACTGACTTCTCTTCCTACATTGCTCCAGTTTTGAACTCCGGTGCTGACGTTTTGGTTCTGAACCACTACGGCGGGAACATGGTTAACTCTTTGACCAACGCTGTTCAGTTTGGCCTGCGCGACAAAGTCGTCAACGGTAAGAACTTTGAAATCGTTGTTCCATTGTACTCTCGCCTGATGGCGAAAGGTGCGGGCGCAAACGTTAAAGGCATCCACGGTTCCACAAACTGGCACTGGTCTTTGCAAGACGAAGGTTCAAAAGCATTCGTTAAATCGTTCGGTACAAAATACGGCTTCCCACCTTCTCAGGCGGCACACACTGTATATTGCCAAACGATGCTTTACGCAGATGCGGCACAACGCGCGGGTACATTTAACCCATGCGGTATCGTTGAAGCGCTCGAAGGTTATGAATTCGACGGCTTGGGCAACGGTAAGACTCTGTATCGTGCAGAAGATCACCAGTGCTTTAAGGACGTTTTGGTTGTACGCGGTAAAGAAAACCCGACATCCGAGTTCGACCTTTTGGAAGTTGTTGAAGTTACGCCAACATCACAGGTTATCTACGAAGCAGATCACCCGATGTTTGCGGGCGGTGCACTGGGCGCATGTAACCCAGGCGCGTAATTTAGCGTTTCGCGCTAATTTGGGTGGGCATTAGTGCCCACCCTCCTCAGACCGAAAAATCAATAAATTCCGACGCACCACCTGCACCCACGTTAACTATCACATAGTCGCGTGCGCGGCCCTCTCCGACATATCAAGGCGGGACCAATGGACCAGATCCTTCTGCAAATTCTCAACGGGCTCGACAAGGGCTCTGCCTATGCGCTGATCGCGCTCGGGCTTACTCTCATTTTCGGCACGTTGGGCGTTGTTAACTTCGCTCACGGCGCATTGTTCATGATCGGTGCGTTCTGCGCCGTCACGCTACAGCGTATCCTGAACCTGTCGTCCGTCGTCGAAGACCCGACGCAAAAGGATTTCCTTGGCAATGCGCTGAAGGTCAAAACCCCTTATGTCGAAAGCTGGTTCGGGCCAGAGATGGGGGCGTCGATCATTGACTGGTCCGTCCCGCTGGCCATTCTCTTTGCCATTCCAATCATGATCATCGTTGGTTTCATTATGGAACGCGGATTGATCAAGCACTTTTACAAACGCCCGCACGCGGATCAGATCCTTGTGACCTTTGGTCTGGCGATCGTTCTGCAAGAGCTGATCAAAGCCTTCTACGGTGCCAACCCGATCCCGACAGGCGCGCCTGATGCGTTCCGTGGATCGTATGATTTCGGCGTCATGCTGGGCTTTGATGCCAACAAAATCATCTACCCCTACTGGCGCATGGTCTACTTTGCCTTTGCCGCTGTGATTATCGGGGCTGTGTTCGCCTTTCTGCAATTCACCACCTTCGGGATGGTTGTGCGGGCCGGCATGGCGGATCGTGAAACCGTCGGGCTGCTGGGCATCAACATCAACAAGCGCTTTACCATCATGTTCGCGATTGCGGCCTGTGTGGCGGGGCTGGCAGGCGTGATGTACGCGCCGATCAATTCGCCCAACTATCACATGGGGATGGATTTCCTGGTCCTTTCGTTTGTTGTGGTGGTTGTCGGCGGCATGGGGTCGCTGCCCGGTGCGGTTCTGGCCGGTTTCATGCTGGGTATCCTGGAGGCGTTCGCCTCGATGAACCAAGTCAAAGCATGGTTTCCCGGCATTGACCAAATCATCATCTACCTTGTCGCAATCATCATCATCCTAGCGCGTCCGCGTGGCCTTATGGGTCGCAAAGGCGTGATGGAGGAATAATCAAATGCTGAACCTTACAAAACGCGACACAACGCTGTTTATCATCGTGGCCATCATGGTCATCTTTGCCCCCTTCATCCTGAACCCCTTTCCCGAGGGCACGTCGCTGGCGCAGATGTTCAACGCGGGCTACCCCGACTTGATGCAACGGTTTGTGATCTTTGGCATCCTTGTCATCGGCTTTAACATCCTGTTCGGACTGACGGGCTACCTTAGCTTTGGGCACGCAGCATTTCTGGGCATAGGATCGTATTCTGCGGTCTGGATGTTCAAACTGCTGGGCTACAACGTCCTGCCGGGCATCTTGTTGTCGGTGGTTGTTGCTGGAGTGTTTTCGCTGCTGATCGGCTATGTATCTTTGCGCCGCTCCGGGATCTACTTTTCGATCCTGACGCTGGCCTTTGCGCAAATGTCGTACAACTTGGCCTACTCGGTCTTGGGCAATCCAAATTCCAGCTACAACCTGACCAACGGCGAAACCGGATTGCAGGTCTATTCCAACGACCCGCAGTATTTCAAGCTGGACAGTATGCCCGAGGTTCCACACCTGTTTGGTCTGGCTATGCGCGACAGCTACCAGCTGGAAATCGGCAATTGGTTGTTCACGTTTAACGCAGGCTACTATCTCAGCGCGATCTTCTTGCTGATCTCGTTTTACATCTCGATCCGCATCTTCCGCTCGCCTTTTGGAATGATGCTGCGGGCGGTGAAATCAAACCAGCAACGGATGAACTATACCGGCCTGAACACAAAACCCTACACACTGGCAGCATTTGTGATCTCTGGCATGTACGCGGGTCTTGCCGGTGGTTTGTTGTCCTCGATGGACCCCCTTGCAGGTGCCGAGCGGATGCACTGGACCGCCTCTGGTGAAATCGTGATCATGGCGATTTTGGGCGGTGTCGGCACGCTGATCGGGCCCATCTTGGGCGCCGGCTTCAACGAGTACTTCAAGAACATCCTGTCCAAGATCAACGACAACGTGCTGGAGCAATGGTTGTCCTTTATGCCCGACGGTCTGGAAAATCTGCTTGTTGGTTTCTTGCACTACTTTGTGGGCAAAGGCTGGCATCTGACACTGGGTCTGTTGTTCATGATCGTGATCATCTTCTTGCCCGGTGGCTTGGTCCAAGGTGGCCAAAAAGTTATCGCCCTTTTCAAACGCAAGAAGGCACCAGACACGCCTGACGGCAAAACCACACCTGCGGAATAAGGAGCAAATCAATGGGTATCCTTGAAGTCAAAAACGTAGGCAAACGGTTCGGCGGACTACAAGCGCTGGGTGACGTGAACCTGAGTGTTGCCGAAAATTCGGTACACGCCATCATCGGGCCAAACGGCGCGGGCAAATCCACGCTGCTGAACTGCTTGGTCGGCAAACTGATCCCGGACACCGGATCGGTCATGTTCGACGGGCAATCCGTGCTGGGGCGCAAACCGTTCGAGATCAACCAGATGGGCATCAGCCGCGTGTTTCAGACCCCTGAAATCTTTGGCGACCTGTCGGTTCTGGAAAACATGCTGATCCCTTGTTTTGCCAAGCGGGACGGCGCGTTCCACATGTCAGCCTTCAAAAATATGCTGGATGACAAAGAAATGGTCGAACGCGCGGAACACATGCTCGAAGAGATGAACATGTCCGACAAGATCGAAATGCACGCAGCGGCCCTGTCGCGTGGTGATAAACGTCGCCTTGAGATCGGCATGTGCCTGTCCCAAGAACCGCGTTTGCTGCTGCTGGATGAACCCACGGCCGGCATGGCGCGCGCTGACACCAACAACACCATCGATCTGCTCAAGCAAATCAGCGACGAGCGTGACATCACCATCGCCATCATCGAACACGATATGCACGTGGTGTTTTCCCTGGCGGAACGGATCACCGTTTTGGCCCAAGGCACCCCATTGGTCGAAGACACGCCCGACAACATCAAAGGTCACCCCAAAGTGCGCGAAGCGTATTTGGGCGAGACCCAAGACGCGGCGTAAAGGAACAGAACATGACAGCATCAAACGCCAATCACGCCGCCACCGCCCCCGCCTATCTTTCGGTTTGGGATTTGCACGCCTACTACGGCGAAAGCTACATCGTGCAGGGCATCTCTTTTAACGTCCACGAAGGCGAAATCCTCGCGCTTTTGGGCCGCAACGGGGCTGGCAAAACATCGACCTTGCGCGCGATTGCTCGTCTGGATGATCCACAAATTACCCATGGCGAAATCTGGCTGGATCACAAACCACTGCACGAGATGGCGAGCTTTGAGGCATCGCAACACGGGCTCGGCCTTGTCCCCGAAGACCGCCGGATCATCGCGGGTCTCACGGTTGAGGAAAACTTGAAGCTGGCGCAGATCGCACCGCCCGTTGGCTGGTCTATCGACCGCGTCTACGACCTGTTCCCGCGTCTGCGCGAACGTCGCAACCAAGAAGGCGTGACCCTTTCTGGTGGCGAGCAACAGATGCTGGCCATCGCGCGTGCGCTGTGCCGCGACATCAAGGTTTTGCTGCTGGACGAACCCTACGAGGGCCTTGCCCCTGTCATTGTCGACGAGATCGAAAAGACGCTGCGTATCATCAAAGACCAAGGCATCACGACAGTGATCGTTGAACAGAACGCTGTGCGCGCCCTGAAGCTGGCGGATCGGGCAGTGATTCTCGACACAGGCGGCATTGTTTTTGATGGCACAGCCGCCGAGGTTCTGGACAACAAAGAATTGCGCGAAGAATACCTCGCAATCTAGTTTCCACCCCCACGGGAACCCCAACCAGAAACATTGAAGAAACCGGCCCCCGAGGCCGGTTTTTTGTGCAACCCACACGCCCAGAGTGCATTGTTTCCAAACGAGAAACGTCAAAATTTTCATCTAATTAGAGGTATGATCCTCAGCCCAATTAAGGCTAAATTAAGGCATTCAAAACTGGGGAATAGAACAATGCCAATTCAAACACTCGATTTAATCTATCAAGGCGTCACCGACTTTCCGGAAATCGATTTTGCCGGTACATTTGATTTAGAATACACGAATGACGACCCGGGCACTGGCGGCTTTTGGATCGTTGGATACACCTACGCAGCCGCAGACTCGTTCGTAACAAACAACGGTTTGATATCGGTCTATCTTAGCGCTCAGGGCAATGGCGACGCCGTATTGTTGAACAACAGCACCGGCACGATCGGCGGCGGCTCTCCGTTTGAGGATGGCGACGTCACCGGCACAATCACAATGTCAGGCAGCGGCACTCATCTGATCGCCAACTTGGGCACCATGATCACCAATATTCAATTGGGCAGCGGCCAAGACGGTATTTACAACTTGTCCCTGCTGGACGGCGACGTGCGCATGGGCGGCGGTGACGACTATTTCGTCAACGACTCATCCACTGTGATTGCAGGCGGTTTGACCGGCGTCGTGACCGGCACGGTCAACATGGGCTCTGGCAACGACGTGGTTTTGAACGCAAGCCAAATGGGCCGCGTCAATCTGGGGTCCGGCGATGACAGCTATGCAGCGATCCACCCGGGCGATGTCGGCAACAACTTTAACAACGCAGATGCCATTGCAGACCGCGTGTCTGGTGGATCAGGCAACGACACTATGTACGGTGGCGCTGGCGATGATCGGTTTTACGGCAATGACGACGATGATGTTTTGAATGGCCACAATGGCGACGACAAACTGACAGGCGGCAACGGCAACGATCGCATTAATGGCGGCAACCAGAACGACAAACTGTACGGCGGTGACGGCCATGACCGTGTGAACGGTGGCAACCACGACGACATTCTGCACGGCGGCCAAGGCAACGACACGTTGAACGGCGGCAACCACGATGACGTCCTGTTCGGCGGCGATAGCAAAGACACGCTGAACGGTGGTCGCGGCGACGACACATTGGATGGCGGCAACGGCGAAGATCTGTTGACGGGTGGCGCTGGCAATGACGTCATGACCGGCGGATCAGGCGCGGACTGCTTTGTATTCACCGGCAATTCGGACGCAGATGTAATCACCGACTTTGACGTGGGCGCAGACAAAGTGCGTTTGCAAATGGGCGGCGAAATCTTTGAGGATTTCTACTTTGGTGCTTACGGCGACGCAGACGTGCTGTCCTTTATCACCTACGCAGACGGCAACGCCGTGCTTGACCTGTCTGGCCTGTACCAAAGCATTCCGGGCGAAAACGATTTCTCGGATGCAAACGGTATCAGCGTGACGTTCCTGAACGTGGCAGAAGACAGCCTGACGGGGGACAACTTTGTCACGCCAGAAGACTACTACCCACCGTTTGATCTGGTTCTGGGCTAAGCCAGCTGCGCACGTAGCGATGTTTTCAAAACCTTGCCGTAGTTATTCTTCGGCAAGGTGTCTAACCAGACGTAGGCTTTGGGGGCTTTGAACCGCGCAATGTGATCGCGGCACAACGCGTCCAGCTCTGCCTCTGACGCCTCTCCTACCACACATGCGACGACCTCTTCGCCCCAATCTGAGTGGGCACGGCCAATGACCGAAACTTCGCGGACGGACGGGTGCAGCAGCAACACTTCCTCGACTTCGCGTGGGTAGATGTTGGACCCACCCGAAATGATCATGTCCTTTGAGCGATCCAGCAGCGTCAGATAGCCATCCGCGTCCAGCGCGCCGATGTCACCAGTCGCAAGCCAACCGTCGTGCAATGTCGCCCCCGTCGCCGCCGCGTTGCGCCAATACCCCGGCATCACGGCCGCGCCGCGCACCATGATTTCGCCAGCCTGCCCTGTCGGCACCCCATCGCAAATGCGCAGTTCAATGCCGGTTTGCGCGACGCCAACAGACGCCAGACGGTCCCGCCAGCGCGGATGCGTTTCATCCGCGATCACGGCGCGCGGCAGTACTGTGATCGCCATCGGGCATTCGCCCTGCCCGTAAATTTGCACAAACACATCGCCGAATTGCGCCCGCGCCCGCAAGATATCGGCCACATACATTGGTCCACCGGCGTAAACGATGGTGCGCAGCCCTGCCCCGTCGCGGCCCGTTTTGGCCGCAAAAGACGTCAGGCGCGTGACAATCGTCGGCGCGGCAAACATGTGGGCACGCTGATGAAACGCCGCCAAGTCCAACACTTCACCCGGATCGAACCCACCAGAGGCTGGAAACACATGCCGTGCCCTCATGCGCACGTGCATCAGGTTATAAAGCCCCGCGCCATGGCTCATCGGAGCTGCATAAATCGCGGCATCCTGAGGCGTCACAGTATCCACATCGGATTGGTAACTGTCAGCCATCGCAGCCAGCATCCCATGCGTGATTTGCACACCTTTGGGTTGGCCCGTCGTGCCGGATGTGTAAAACAGCCACGCCAAATCATCCGCACTGCGCGGAGTAACGCCGCCAATTGGATCAGCCCTGGGCAGTCCGTTTGACGTGTTCACAATACGCGTTGTGCAAGGTTCCAAGGCAGCGGCCTCAGCATTTGTTGCGAACACCAGCAACGCTTGGCTGTTGTCCAGAATGAAGGCAGCCTCGCGGCCATGCAGCTTGGCGTTGATCGGGACAGCGACACCGCCAGCCGCCCAAATCCCGTACAAAACAACCAGATAATCTGGCACATTCTTCATAAAAATAGCCACACGGTCGTTCGGCAGAACGCCTTGTGCACGCAACCATCCGGCGACCCCATCCGCACGAGACATAAACGCCCCATAGTTGGCGATTAAATCTTGGCCAAAAAACAATGCAGGGGCGTCGGGCCGCGTGCTCCCTTGGGTCCAAAGCCAGTTGGCCAAATTCATCGCGCTCTCCTGATTTGCATGGGGTCTTCAACACAGCGGACATGCACCCTATATGAGCAATGGCATCACGACGCTTTCCTTAGGTCAACCCTTGGCCTATAACCTGAGCGCAAAGAACAAGGTGCCCCGAGGCGCGCGGCGTAGCCGCAGTTGTCGGCAAGCACCACAGGGACAAGGCACGAATACTTATGACAAAAAACACCCGCGACGCAGATGTGGCATTCATTCAGGCATTGGCCGAAGTGCTGCGTGAAAACGACCTGACCGAGGTCCAAGTGAAACGCGAATACGCCGCAGATGACAGCATGAATGTGCGCGTCAGCCGCCAGCAACCACAACAAGTGGTGACGCAAATGGCCGCCGCCGCACCCGTTGCCGCAGCGGCCCCTGCAGCTGCCGCCGCACCAGCCGCCAGCGCCGATCCTGCATCGAACCCTGCGGCCGTGACATCCCCCATGGTTGGCACCGTCTACATGGCGGCCGAACCGGGTGCTGCGTCTTTCGTCAGCGTCGGGTCGGTTGTGGCAGAAGGCGACACCATCCTGATCGTCGAGGCCATGAAAACCATGAACCACATTCCGGCCCCACGCGCAGGCAAAGTCACGCGCATACTGGTCGATGACGGGGCCGCAGTAGAATTCGGCTCGCCCTTGGTGATCCTCGAATAAGGCGTTCAAAATGTTCAAGAAAATTCTGGTCGCCAACCGTGGAGAGATCGCTCTGCGCGTCATCCGCGCCGCCCGCGAAATGGGTATCGGATCTGTTGCGGTACACTCGACCGCGGACAGTGACGCGATGCACGTGCGCATGGCCGACGAAAGCGTTTGCATCGGTCCGCCTTCGTCCCAGCAGTCGTATTTGTCGATCCCTGCTATCATCGCAGCTTGCGAAATCACCGGTGCCGAAGCGATCCACCCCGGGTACGGGTTCTTGTCGGAAAACGCTAATTTCGTGCAGATCATCGAGGACCACGGGCTGACATTCATTGGCCCGACTGCCGAACACATTCGGGTTATGGGCGACAAAATCACCGCCAAAGACACGATGAAGGCCTTGAACGTGCCGTGCGTGCCCGGCTCTGACGGCGGCGTCCCAACCTTAGAAGACGCACAACGCATCGGTGCCGAAATTGGCTATCCGGTCATCATCAAAGCCACTGCTGGCGGCGGCGGCAAAGGCATGAAAGTCGCCCAAACCGCGGCCGACATGGAAAGCGCATTTATGACTGCGCGCGCCGAGGGTAAATCCAACTTTGGCAACGACGAAGTCTATCTTGAAAAATATCTGACCACGCCCCGCCACATCGAAATTCAGGTGTTTGGCGATGGCAAAGGCAAAGCCGTGCACTTGGGCGAACGCGATTGTTCCTTGCAACGCCGGCACCAAAAAGTATTCGAAGAAGCCCCCGGTCCGAGCATCTCGCCCGAAGAACGCGCCCGTATCGGCAAAGTTTGCGCGGATGCGATGGCTGATATCAACTACATCGGCGCGGGCACAATTGAATTCCTGTACGAAAACGGCGAATTCTATTTCATCGAGATGAACACGCGCTTGCAGGTCGAACACCCCGTGACCGAAGCCATCTTTGGTGTCGATCTGGTGCGCGAACAAATTCGCATCGCCGAAGGGCTGCCGATGTCGTTCACCCAAGACGATTTGGTGATCAACGGCGCCGCAATCGAAGTTCGGATCAACGCAGAAAAGCTGCCGAACTTTACGCCCTGCCCCGGTAAAATCAGCCAGTATCACGCGCCCGGTGGTCTTGGGGTGCGCATGGATTCCGCCCTTTATGACGGCTATTCTATCCCGCCATTTTACGACAGTCTGATCGGCAAATTGATCGTGCATGGGCGTGACCGCCCCGAAGCTTTGGCGCGTCTAAACCGCGCATTGGGTGAGCTGATCGTTGACGGTGTCGACACCACTGTGCCGTTGTTTCATGCTCTGTTGCAGGAACCTGATGTTCTGGATGGCAGTTACAATATCCACTGGTTGGAACATTGGCTGGAAAGCAATCTAGCGTCCGAGTAAACCTGTCATGGCCCTCAGTGCGGAGCTTTTGTTGCACGGCTATTCCATCGGCATCTTTCCGATGGCTGAAAACCGGGACGATCCAGAAATTTTCTGGGTCGATCCTAAAATGCGCGGCGTCATGCCGCTGGATGGGCTTCACATCTCACGATCGTTAGCGAAACGAATGCGAACGACAACGATGACAGTTACCGTTGATCAAGATTTCGACGCTGTTGTCGATGGATGTGCGGACCGGGTCGAAACCTGGATCAATCCTGAAATTCGACATCTTTACAGTGTCTTGCACAAAAAAAATCGCGCCCATTCTCTAGAGGTTTGGGAAGGCGACGCTCTTGTTGGTGGCGTCTATGGTGTCACTCTGGGGGCTGCATTTTTTGGCGAAAGCATGTTTTCACGGCGAACCGATGCATCAAAAATCGCTCTGGCTTGTTTGGTAGAATTGCTCGGGCGTGGGGGATTCAAACTGTTTGATACCCAGTTCATCACTGAACATTTGGCAAGCCTTGGCGGTGTCGAAATATCCCGTGCGCACTATCATCAATTGCTGGACACTGCAAAGGCGCAACCTGCGCGATTTTTAGCGCCTCGCAGCCCTCAGGACGTCATGCAGCGGATGACCCAAACGTCGTAGCGGGCGTGATCCATTGCGCTAAGCGCTGGGGCAGATGCGATCATCCAGCCGGAAAATACTGTGCCAGCTTTGCCAATTTCACTGATTTCTAATGCTGCGTAGGCATTGCCGGATTTGTTGCCAGCGGGATAGCGGCATTCCATCAATGTGATGTTTAAGCGGCCAAATCTGGCAATTTCACCCGCACCGATTTCAATATCGATCGACATGCCGCTGAACTTGTCCAAACCGCGTAAAACTGCGCCGGACCCCGAACTTACCTTTGGCTGAGCAGCAAGTGTGGTGGCCAAAGATGCGGCGCAAAGCACAAAAGCGGCTGCAACCCGAGCAATCATTCGCCCGAGCCGCCAGACACGAATTTTAACAAGAGCGAGATCAGGCTGACCGCACCTTGCGTATCGGTGATTTCATCACCTGCGGCAAAACTAAACGGCGATCCACCGGGCACGATTTCCACGAAATTGCCGCCCAACAAGCCCTCAGATGCAATCACGATTGCACTATCGTCAGGGATTTCGATACCTTGCTTGACGTTGACTGTCGTGTCGGCGCGGAAGGTTTCTTGGTTCAGCGCAATGTCCGTGACCGTGCCAACCTTGACGCCAGCAAGGCGCACATCAGTGCCAACGCTGACACCTTCAAGGCTGCGGAAACTGGCATTTAGCGAATATGCATCGCTGCCCCCGCCCGATAGGCCCGCGACTTGGGCTGCGTAGATGCCAAAGGCCAAGGCCCCTGCGAGAACGACCCCGCCCACGATTACTTCTGTAGTGCTTTCAGCCATTTTGAGCGCCCCTATTCCGGAGTCCACGCCTCGTAATCCGCACGAGGAGCAGGATCATTGCGACGAATTGACCCCGATGGGGCATATGCCATGGCCGTACCGGTCAGGTTTTCCTGATGCGGCTTTTCCCAAGACTGATGTTTTAGTGGCTTCTCGGTGGGTGGTTCATCCCAAGTGCGGTGCAACCAGCCGTGCCATTCGGGATCAATCCGCGTTGCCTCGGCTTCGCCATTAAAGATCACCCAACGTTTGGAATCATCCGCGTTGTTGTAAAAGATGTTGCCTTGCGCATCTTCGCCCACACGCACGCCTTTGCGCCACGTGAACAATTGCGTATTCAGAGTTTGACCGTTCCACCAAGTAACAGAACGCAGCAATGTGTTCAGAATGCCCATAAATTAGCCTCCGGCGATTCAAGTCTAGTATGGCGTATCCCAAACCTCGCGTCCAGTGACAAGCGGCGCAAATCAGCTTGCCAAAAGCGCTGTTACTTCAATCTCAATTTTGTATTTCGGATCGATTAACGCGCATAAAATCATCGTCGCGGCGGGTGGGTTGTCACCAAATGTCGCCGAAAGAATTGGCCAGCATGCTTCAAAGTCGCCAGGTTCAGGCAACATGTATGTCACGCGCACAGCATGGGAAAAATCACTGCCAGCCTCTTTGAGTGCTGACGCGATCACATCCAAAGCAGATTGGCATTGAGCCTGAACTGTGTCGCCCTGTCCGACAGTTCCTGCCACGTGCACGAACCCGCCGGCAACAACTGCGCGGCAGTATCCAATTTTTGCCTCAAACGGGCCGCCGGAATGTATGCGTTTGATTGTCATCTTTGCCCTCTGTTTCCCGATGGTGTTCGTATCTGGTCAGTTTAAACAGAAAAGGCGCGCCAGAGGCACGCCTTTTGTTTCGAATGCAAACACCGTCGGGTAGATTACCCTGCACTTGCCGGTTCTTTGGCCGTGTCTGCGTGGATCATCAGCGGTTGCGCGTCCGACATCACGGCTTCTTCATTGACAACCACCTCGGTTACGCTGTCCTGGCCTGGCAAATCGAACATTGTGTCCAAAAGGATTTCTTCCAGAATTGAGCGCAGACCACGTGCACCTGTTTTACGTTCGATGGCGCGTTTGGCGATAGCGCTCAACGCATCTTCGGTAAACGTCAGTGCTGTGTCTTCCAATTCGAATAGCCGTTGATACTGCTTTACCAGCGCGTTTTTAGGCTGGGTCAAAATCGTAACCAACGCATCTTCGTCCAAGTCTTCCAGAGTTGCCAAAACGGGCAAGCGGCCAACAAATTCAGGGATCAGGCCGAATTTTAGCAGATCTTCTGGTTCAAGATCCGTAAAGATTTCGCCCACACCGCGATCATCATTGTCACGCACGTCCGCACCAAAGCCCATCGCCGAACCTTTGCCACGCGCTGCAATAATATTGTCCAGCCCAGCAAATGCACCGCCACAAATGAACAAAATGTTGGTCGTATCCACTTGCAGGAATTCTTGTTGCGGATGCTTGCGGCCACCTTGCGGAGGAACCGAAGCAACCGTGCCTTCCATCAACTTTAGCAGCGCTTGCTGCACGCCTTCACCCGATACGTCACGGGTAATGGATGGATTTTCAGACTTGCGCGTAATTTTGTCGACTTCATCAATATAAACGATGCCGCGTTGGGCACGTTCAACATTGTATTCGGAAGACTGCAAAAGCTTGAGAATGATGTTTTCGACGTCTTCGCCGACATAGCCGGCTTCGGTCAAGGTGGTCGCATCAGCCATCGTGAAAGGCACATCAAGAATACGCGCCAGCGTTTGGGCGAGCAGAGTTTTACCGCAGCCCGTGGGACCCATCAGCAAAATGTTGGATTTCGCCAGCTCGATATCGCCGCCTTTTTGGGCATGGTTCAGACGCTTATAGTGGTTATGCACGGCCACAGACAGCACACGTTTGGCCATCGCTTGACCGATAACGTAGTCGTCCAGAACTTCGCAAATATCTTTCGGAGTCGGCACACCGTCCGTCGCTTTCAACCCCGAGGCTTTGGTTTCCTCGCGGATGATATCCATGCACAGCTCAACGCATTCATCACAGATGAACACGGTTGGGCCCGCAATCAGCTTGCGCACCTCATGCTGGCTTTTTCCACAAAAGCTGCAGTAAAGCGTATTTTTGCTGTCGCCGCCGGTATTCGATGCCATGACAACCCTTTCAGGTTTTAATGTTTCGCTTTGCGCATTTTGCGCGAAAATAACTGATTTGGCTTAGCTTAAGTCAGCCCCCCCGCGGCCACAATCGCAAAATGACAGCGATCGCGACGCGCAGGGGACGACAATTTACTCTTTAGCGTCGTCTTCTTTGTTACGGTTCTCAACGATTTCATCGAGATGGCCCCATGCCAACGCCTCTTCAGCGGACATAAAGTTGTCCCGCTCAAGCGCTTTTTCAACGGCACTTAATGTTTGACCGGTGTGTTTAACGTAAATTTTGTTGATCTGATCTTTGATCTTTTGCGTTTCTGCAGCGTGGATCATGATATCGGTGGCTTGCCCCTGATACCCGCCAGACGGCTGGTGCACCATGATGCGCGAATTGGGCAGCGAGAACCGCATGCCTTTTTCGCCTGCGACCGCAAGGACAGAGCCCATAGATGCCGCTTGGCCCACAACCAACGTGGACACTTTGGGTTTGATGTATTGCATCGTGTCGTAGATCGACAGGCCAGCGGTCACGACACCGCCCGGCGAATTGATATACATTGAGATTTCTTTGTTCGGATTTTCAGCCTCAAGGTGCAACAGCTGGGCCACAACAAGTTGGCTCATGCCATCGTGCACTGGACCATTCAAGAAAATGATCCGCTCCTTTAGGAGGCGTGAAAAGATGTCATATGCGCGTTCGCCGCGGCTGGTTTGTTCAACCACCATCGGGACGAGGTTCATATACGTGTCAATTGAATCGTTCATAAAATGTCTGCCTGCACTCTTGTCTGCGAGGACCATACCCAGCCAGACGTTACTTGAATCTTAGTGTCCCGAACAGAGGGCTGCAAGGGGGCGCATGCGCTAAACGATCAGACAACATCCGATTTATTGCGACCACGTCGATACGAATCTACCCAGATGAAATGACACACCTGAACTGCACCTAAAGCGCTATGGTGAACGCGGTGTTAACGATGCGTGCGCAGCTCGCGGAATATCAAGCAATGTGTTGGTTCGATCTCATGCTCTATAATCGCATCGAAGATGCCATTTCAGCCGAGCAATGTTATCAACGTCGCTTTGACAAAGGGCTCGGCTTTCAAATTTCGAAAACAGCCCTGCCAGTGCCGTTTCATCGTCCTTGTTTGTGGATCAAAGCATCACTTGCAACGGCCCCCAGCGGATGATGCAACGATTGGATTTAATTTCAAATGCCCACGCCCAAATCGGTTCAGGCGTGGTTAGGATTGACCTATTCAACATCCGCCAAACTATTCGCCAAAGTGCTCGATACGATCGGTTCCGATCAATGCCGTCCACGTCATTTGACCAACAACCCCGTCACGAGACAAGCCGTTCGCAGATTGGAAATTGCGCACTTCGCTGTCGGTTTTTGGCCCGAAAATACCGTCGTCTTTGATCATCAGAAACCGCTGCAGCAACGCGACAGCCTCGCCACGATCGCCACGACGAATTGTCGGCCATGCATCAGGTACCCGTTCGTTGTGCGCGGCATGCGCCAAGGGACGCGTGCTGGCACCGCTCAGACCCAAACGACCGAATTGATCCAATTTCAGGATATCTTTGTAAAAATATACCTTACACGCTTTGGCCGCGACTTCTTTGTGGCCATGAAACGTCAGGTTACCGCTGTACGCGTTGTTGATTTCGACACACAAGGCCGTCAGCGTGTTGTACTGGGCGTTGGTGAAATTAGGTTCATCCAGACCATGCAAACAAATCGCAATTGTGCCGGTGTTATGACCGGCCTGTGCGGCTGGTATTTTTTCCAATGGTCGACCAGATTCAAGCTGACCGCTTTTGCGAATAAACAGATGATACCCGACATCCGACCAGCCACGTCCTTGCGGTTTGGGATCTGTATGCCACCTGCGCATCGTTGCCACATTGTCGTGTGATGCAACATCAGAGGCAGAACAGTGCAAGAATACGCGATCAACTTTTCGGTTTGGTTTTTTAAACATGATTTTCTCCAAAAATATCGTTCAAAATTGAGCAAAAAACAGCTCGAACACGCTGCCTTTATAACGAATGCGAGAAAACACATGCAGCAGGTTCACCCATAGGTTATCCTTAAACAGCATTTGACCGACATTCCCCAAGTGGCATGCCGTTTGACGTCAAGATCGCCTGATTTCGCTTATTGATCAAGCGTTTTGGGCCCTTAACGGCGCTTGCATGGGCCCAAGCGCTCGAATTCGGGCAGG
>JAQXDI010000019.1 GCA_029251465.1 Ascidiaceihabitans sp. | reverse complement strand
GCATCGGGGCCAGTGCGGTTGCGCATTTTGCAGCCCTCGGTGGAACGGTTTATGCGACTGATATTGCAGATGGATTTGACGGGCCCGCCACGTATGCGCCGTTCAACTTACTGGACGACAACGGGCTGACTGGCTGCACCAACTGGATCGCAGACATCAAATCCGACGTGTTGTTCAACAACGCTGCAGTCTTCGACATGGGCAGTGTGCTGGACGCAGATCTTGCGCAGTTTGACCGCTTGTTTGGCGTCAACGTGCGGGCGTTTTACGCGGTGATGCAGGCCACGGCCAAATCGATGGTCGCGCGCGGGCAGGGTGGTTCGATTATCAATCTCGCGTCCCAAGCAGGGCACCGCGGCGAAGCGCTAGTCGCGCATTATTGCGCCACCAAGGCTGCCGTGATCAGCTACACCCAATCCGCAGCACTCGCGCTTGCGCTGCACAAAATCCGCGTAAATGCCATCAGCCCAGGCGTGATCGACACGCCGATGTGGGCATCGGTTGACGCATTATTCGCAAAATTCGAGGGCAAGGAACTGGGGCAAAAAAAACGCGAGGTTGGTGCCGCCGTACCGCTTGGCCACATGGGCGCGCCAGATGATGTGGCACGCGCCGCGGTCTTTCTTGCATCCGATCAATCATCCTACATGACCGCGCAGACCATCGGTGTCGATGGCGGCAACGTGCTGAGGTGAATGCATGTCAATAATCGCCCCTGAAATTGAAATGGTTGATCGCAGCACGCGGTCCATTCGCTACCTTGAACACGGGTGGCCAAATAAATTGTGCCGCTGGCATGCGCACGAAGAATACGAGCTGCATTTGATCACAGCGACACGCGGCAAGGCGTTTGTGGGCGACTACATCGGTGATTTCAAAGCTGGCGATTTGTTCATGACGGGGCCGAACCTGCCGCACAACTGGATCACCGACAAGGTCTGGACCGAACCTGCCCCAACGCGCGATATGCTGGTTCAATTCAGCCACGAAAGTGTTGGCAAACTCGCCGAAGGCTTTCCTGAATTCGCGCAGGTTTTGCAACTGCTACAACTGGCCCAGTCTGGCATTCTGTTTGAGGGGTTCAACCCGACTTTTGCGCGTGGACACATGGAATCGATCCGCGACAACAAGGGCGCTGAACGTATTCTGGCCTTCGTGCGCTTTCTTGTGCGGCTCAATGAACATGCCGAGAAAAAGACCCTGTCGGCGGCCAAACTGATCCAACCCGAAGGCGGCAGCAAACAGGCGCGCATCGCCGAAGTGGTTGATTTTATTGTCAAGAACTTCAGCGACGTGATTTCAGTTGGCCAAGCCGCTGACATGGCGCGTATGACCGAAATTACTTTCAGTCGCAATTTTCAGGCGGTGACAGGGCACAGCTTTGTCGAGTTTCTGAACCGCATTCGCATCGGCGAGGCCTGCGGCATGCTGTATGCCTCTGACGATCAGATCATAACAATTTCGCAAATGGCGGGGTTCAAAAACCTTGCTAACTTCAACCGACATTTCTTGAAGGTGAAGGGCATGACTCCTTCCGAATACCGCGATACCGCGCGCAAGGATCTCGCACCGCAAATGGAGCCTACCTCATGAACAGTGTGACGCACACACCCGTGTTCGCAACCCGCTATGACCGGTCCGCGTGTGATATTGGCGTTGTCCACTTGGGCTTTGGCGCGTTCCACCGTGCGCATCAGGCGGTTTACATCGACGATTACATGGATGTGTCCGGTGATTTGCGCTGGGGCATTGCTGCCGTCAATTTGCGTGGATCTGAGGCTGATCAATTTGTCTCTACCGAGGCAGATATCAACCGCCATGACGGCTACTATCTCAAGTCTTATTCCGCTGAAGGTGAAGTTGCGTTGCGCCGTGTGCGCCCGCATGTGCACTTTGCCGATTGGAGCGTTGCGCGCGCCAGTTCCGAGGCGCTGTTGTCCAAGGCTTCGGTGCATTTGGTGACGATCACCGTGACCGAAAGCGGCTATTATACCGATCCCAATGGCGATCTAAGCCTGACGGATCCGACGATCGACGCCGAGGTTGCAGGCGGCACCGCGCATAGTGTTTATGGATATCTGCGCGCCGCTTTGCGCGGGCGTGTTGCAAGCACAGGGGCGCCGCTGACCATCGCGTGTTGCGATAATATTCGTCAGAACGGCAAGATGTTGCGTCGAAATTTGCAGGCCTACCTTGAGGCATGCGGCGATCAATCGCTCGCGACTTGGGTGGATACGAACGTGGCGTTTCCATGTTCGATGGTTGACCGGATTACACCGCGCAGCCCGGCTGAACTTGGCCCTGAATTGTCCATTCTCGTGGGCAAAGACGTCACATCGCCGATCATGGCAGAAGATTTCATTCAGTGGGTTTTGCAAGACAGCGCGGTCGCACCAATGCCTGACCTGGCGCAATCCGGCGTGACTGTAACGCCAGATGTTGATCCTTACGAGGAAACCAAAATCCGCGTGTTAAACGGTGGACACACCGCGCTGGCCTACATGGCCGCCCTTGACGGGGTCGAAACGTTTGACGCCGCGATGCGCGTAGATCACTTGAACAAACACTTCCAAAACTCTGAAACAAAAGAAGTTCTGCCAGCAATCACCATTGATCTGCCGTTCAGCAAAGAAGACTACCTTGCTGACATCGCGCGGCGTTTTGGCAATCAGGCCATCGGTGATACGGTGGCGCGCATCTGTGCGGATGGCATGGCAAAGTTCCCGATTTTCATCCGACCGACGCTGTTTGGGTGCTTTGAACAGGGCATCGTGCCGGTCTTTGCGATCAAAAGCATCGCCAGTTGGTATGTTTTTGCCCGTCACGTCGCCGCCGGAAAAATTCCGTTTAAATACGTCGAACCCAGCTGGACCGACCTAGAGGCGCTGCTGGGGTCGGATGCCTTTTTGACCAATCGCCAACTGTGGGGCGATCTACCTGAAACCTATCCTGAATTCGTAGACACCCTGCGACGTGAGATTAATGAATTGGAGCTAAAATGTCCGGTCTAACTCTGCGCGATGTGCGCAAAATCTATGGCGAAACGCGAGTTATGCATGGCGTCGACCTCGATATTGAAGACGGCGAATTTGTCGTGTTTGTCGGTCCTTCAGGCTGCGGTAAATCCACGTTGTTGCGCATGATTGCCGGGCTCGAGGAAATCTCGGATGAGACCGTCGGGATTGGCGATCAGGTGGTGAATGACGTCGCCGCATCCAAGCGTGGCGTGGCGATGGTGTTCCAATCCTACGCGCTTTATCCACACATGACCGTCTATAAAAATATGGCGTTTGGGCAAAAACAGGCCAAGACTGACCCCAAGGAAATTCACAGCCGCGTGACGGCTGCCGCCAAAATTTTGCAGATCACCGATTATCTGGAACGCAGCCCGCGCAACCTGTCTGGTGGGCAGCGTCAGCGGGTGGCAATTGGCCGTGCGATTGTGCGTGATCCCAAAGTGTTTTTGTTTGACGAACCGCTGTCCAATCTGGATGCCGCTTTGCGTGTGCAAACCCGCCTTGAAATCGCGCGCCTGCATCAGCGTCTTAAAACCACGATGATTTACGTGACCCACGATCAGGTCGAAGCGATGACGCTGGCGGATAAAATCGTCGTGTTGCGCGACGGGCGGATCGAGCAGGTTGGTTCTCCGATCGAGCTGTATGAACGCCCTGCAAACGCCTTTGTTGCGCAGTTTATCGGCAGCCCAAAGATGAACTTTTTCTCTGCGGGTGATCTGTCACCAAACGCGGGCAAAACGTTGGGCCGTGAATTGCCAACGACAGAGCAAGTTGGTCTGCGTCCAGAACATTTGGTCGTCACGGACACAGCCAGTGCGGTTGTCGAGGGGCGCCTGGATCTGATTGAAAACCTTGGGGAATACGCGTTGGTTTACTTGATTTCATCCACAGGCGTGGAATTCATTGCCAAGACGGAAAAACCACCAGAGGCGGAAAAAGGCGACACGATCGGCTTTACGATCAAGCCCGAACTTGCCCACTATTTTGGCGCCGAAAGCGGCTTGCGCATTTAAGGAGCCGGCCCATGACTGCTGACTTTTTTGGCGATGCCGCAGCGCGTAAATCAACAGGCGGTTTTCAATGATTGTGTGTTGCGGCGAAGCGCTGATTGATATGATCCCGACGACGGATAGTTCCGGTGCGCGCAGTTTCACGCCGCATGCTGGTGGCGCTATTTTCAATACGGCGATTGCGCTGGGGCGGCTCGGGGCGCAGTCGCATTTTGTGTCGGGGATTTCGACAGATTTGTTCGGCAAAATCTTGTTGGACGAACTGCACAAAAGCAATGTGGTGACCGACCTTGTTGTGCGTTCTGATCGCCCGACGACGCTCGCGTTTGTCGAACTGACTGATGGGCACGCTAGCTATGTTTTCTACGATGAAAACACGGCTGGCAGACTGCTTGATCCGCAGGAATTGCCGAGCATTCCTGACGCGGCCAATGCGATGTATTTTGGTGGAATTAGTCTGATCAGCGAACCGGCGGCCGATTTTTATCTGGCACTTGCCATGCGCGAAGCATTGCGGCGGGTTATTGTTGTTGATCCGAATATTCGGGTGTCTTTCATCCAAGACGAGGTATCTTACCGCGCCCGTTTGGACAAGCTGATCGCCCATGTTGATATCCTCAAAGTATCTGACGAAGACCTGGATTGGATTGTACCGGGCCCATTGTCGCTGCTTGAGAAAGCCGGTGTTTTACGCGAACGAGGGCCTGAAATCGTGGTTTTGACCAAAGGCAGTGCAGGTGCCTGTGCGTTGTTTGGCGAGGGCGAAATCGTTGATGTCGCAGCGCAGACCGTCACCGTCGCAGACACCGTCGGGGCAGGTGACACATTCAACGCCAGTTTCCTTGCCAAACTGGCAGAAGACGGGTTGCTTGATCGCAATCGGATCAACAATTTGAACGCAGCTGATTTGCGGCGGGCGCTTGAATACGGAACCAAAGTTGCTGCGGTGACTGTGTCGCGGCCGGGCGCAAATCCTCCGTGGAAAAGCGAGCTGGCGTAGGTCGAATTCTGACGGGAAATCCCATCGAGATCAGATGTTACGCGCGCAAGCTGATCGCCGCACGACGCAAAACATCCAGAGCGCGATCGAACTCTGCGGGCTTGTCGAATTGGTTGACCGATGCGGTTGTCGCCAGCACTGCCGGGGACGCGCCGATGGGCCCGATCGGCACTGCGATTCCGGCCGCGCCCATTTCGAATTCGTTGCGCACAAACGCGTATCCCTGTTTGGCTGCGGTTTCGATTTTGCTGCGCACAGAACCAACATCCATGTCCGTTTCTGGCGTGTACCGTTCAGGGGTCAGTCCGGAGAGTGCCGTCGCTTGATCTGCATCTGAACCATGTGCCAGCAGCATGCGGCCCACTGCCGTCGGCAGCAACGGCAACGTGCTGCCCACCGAAAAACCAAACGAAACCCGCGCCGATGAAATGGCCGATCGCGCGACATAGATCGCGCGGTCACCGTCCTGCATGGCCAAGGCGATTTCGCCCTCGAATTCCTCGGCGTATTGGTTCAGCACAGGTTGCACCCGATGCCCAAAATCGTTGGAAGTGAGGTAGCCACCCGCGATTGCTAAAATCTTTGGCGCAAGGCGCAAGACCCGATCTGCTTTGTGCAAATACCCATCATCCTGCAGCGTCATGCACAGCCTGCGCGTTGTGGCACGGTCAAATCCGGTCAACCGCGACACCTCGGCCATTGTCAGGTCGCGCCTGCCGGTTTCGAAGCACGATAAAACCCTTAGGCCTTTGGCAAAGGTTGAGGCATTGTTTTTGTTGGTCATGTTGACAGGTTTTTCCGATTTCAATATGTTCGTTATGTGACTGTTTGTGCGATTATCGCACATATTTGAATGAGGTCAAACCAATTGCTTGAAACCGACGGCACGTCTGGACCGGAACAGTTTGACGACACAAGCCTATGGGTGGTTGTGGCGCAGAGCGCTGCGTTGGACATTCCCCGACCGGTCCTTCCTGTAACATTGAACGGGCAGCGTCTGGTGTTGTTTCGCGATGATGACGGCCAGCTGGGGTTGATCGGGCGGAACTGTCCGCATCGCGGTGCTGATCTCTGCTTTGGTAGGCTCGAGGATAACGGTTTGCGCTGTCCGTTTCACGGCTGGCACTTTGATCGCACGGGGCAATGTGTCGAACAGCCTGCAGAACCTGTAGGATCGCAAATGTATCAGCAGATCAAGGTGCCGATGATCGCGGTTGTTGAACGCGGCGGTGTGATACTTGCCTATGTCGGCAAAGGGCAGCCGCAAACTGAAATGCTGCACAAGAAAGGTGGGACGTTATGATCAGTCAGGATCTGAACGACAGGATTACGCGGATTGGACCGGATGCGCCTGCCGGGGCCGTGTTGCGCAGATATTGGCAACCCGCCGCCCTTGCCGAGGAATTGGCGCAGGGCGACCAAGTTGCTGTAAACCTGCTTGGGGAGCGTTTGGTTTTGACGCGCAATGACGCCAAGGATTTGGTGCTGGCGACACGGGTTGCGACACCTGACGAACCACCGGCGTTTTACCCCGATGCAAAAGATATCGCGATCGACCCGCAGGGTCCGGTCTATCCTGTTGAAAACCGCAAAGGCCTGTATTTTGCCTACATGGGGCCGGGCACGCCGCCTGACTTTCCCAACTTTGACTGTTTTCGCGCCCCCGACAGTCACGTCTTTGCCTTCAAAGGCTTGTGGGAATGCAATTGGCTGCAAGCGTTGGAAATCGGGATTGATCCCGCACATGCGTCGTTCCTGCACAGGTTTCTTGAGGACGAAGACACCTCCGAGGGTTACGGCAAACAGTTCCGCGACAAGGCGGCGCACACGGACATGCCGATGACGCAGATTCTGCGCGAATACCCGCGTCCGGACATTGATGTTCAAGAAACCGAATTCGGGCTGAAAATCACCGCGTTGCGTAATTTGGACAACGGGCTGACGCATGTGCGTGTGACCAACCAAATCTTTCCCGAGGCGATCTGCATTCCGATGTCGCGCGAGATGACGATCACGCAATGGCACGTGCCGATCGACGATAAAAACTGTTATTGGTACACGATGTTCACCAGCTTTCAGAACCCGGTCAACAAGGCATTGATGCGCGAACAGCGGCTGAAGGAACATCGTTTGCCGGACTATGCGCCGCTGAAAAACCGGGCCAACGATTACCACTATGATCCGGCCGAACAGGCGAGCGCGACGTATACCGGTATGGGGCTTGATATCAACGTTCATGATCAATGGGCGGTCGAGGGGATGGGCTGCATTCAGGACCGCACGCAAGAACACCTTGGCCGGTCTGACGCTGCTATTATCCGCTACCGGCGGATGCTGCGCGCTGCGATCACGGCGCTAGAAAGCGGCGAGGGGGATTTGCCAATGCTGAATGATCCGCTGGCGTCGGGTATCGTGGGGCCACTGTCTAACGATGCCATTACAAACAGCGACGATTGGCAAAACGCGAGCCAACAAGCTGATATGGCGCGCCGTGCCGCGTGTCCGTGGGATGCAACTGTCTAACGATTTGGGGTGAATGGTGCTGTGGTTAAAATGATCAAATTTGGTGGGCTTGCTAAGCTTGGCCGCTGGGACAACGAAACAGCAAAGCGCGCCCAAAATGTGGTCGATCAGGTCGAGGCCAAAAACATCGAAACTGTGCGTTTGGTGTTTGCGGATCAACACGGCATTTTGCGGGGCAAAACCATCACGGCGCGCATGCTTGCGTCTGCGTTCACATCAGGCATAAACGTGCCCTCGACGTTGCTGTTAAAAGACACATCAAACCGGACGGTGTTTGACGTTTGGAATGGCACGGGCGCTTGCGTTGATGTGCTGGTTGGCGGGGCAAGTGATGTTTTGTTGGTGCCGGACCCCACTTGTTTTTACCCGTTGCCATGGTCACCGCAGTCGGCGATTTTGATGTGCGATGTAATTGACCGATCCGGCAGTGACATCAGCTTTGCCTCGCGCACAGTTTTGGCAAAAGCCGAAGCGCAATTGCACGAGGCAGGTTATGACGCCGTCTTTGGGCTAGAAGTCGAATTCCAGATTTTTCAAAAAACGGATGACGGGTTGGCCCACGATCAAGCGTCGATGCCGCCTGCGCCGTTCGAGACGCGCAACCTGACCCAAGGGTGGCAATATCTGACGGACACGCGCTATAGCGAGGCCGAAGATATTCTGGATACTTTGCGCCGACACGCTGAGGCGATGGGGCTGGCACCGCGCACGGTAGAGGTCGAAATGGGCCCAAGCCAATTTGAATTTACCTTCGATCCGTCCGGCCCGATGATCCAAGCGGACCGCTTTGTGTTGTTCCGCAAGATGGTCAAAGAGGTCTGCGCACAACGTGGATTGCACGCGACATTCATGGCCAAACCGAAACTGGCAAATGCAGCAGCAAACGGTTGGCATATTCACCAATCATTGCTGGACATCAAAACTGGCGAAAACGTGTTTATGCCCAAAGACACCGGGCTAACACCGCAGGCGTCTGGCTGGATCGCGGGGCTGCTAGAGCACGCCGCCGCGTCGTGTCTTTTGACGACACCGACAGTGAATGGCTACAAGCGCTTTACCGAATTTCAGCTGGCGCCAAACCGCATCACGTGGGGGACGGACAATCGTGGGGCAATGATCCGCGCGCTGATGTATCCCGAGGACACCGCCAGCCGTATCGAAAACCGCGTCGCGGATACCACTGCAAACCCGTATTACGCTTTTGCCTCGCAAATTCTGGGCGGGCTTTCCGGGATTACCGGTACAAAAACGGCACCTGCGCCCAACCAGACACCCTATGCAGACACCGCTGCGCATTTGCCCGACAATCTAAGTTCTGCAATCGATGCATTCGAGACAAGTCAGCTGTTCAAAGACACGCTTGGCGACGGGTTTGTTCAGTATCTGGCCCACATCAAGCGCGCCGAATGGCAGCGCTATCTGATGACCGTGTCAGAGTGGGAACACGCCGAATACTTTAACCTGTTTTGACATGATCAGACGCTTTTCAAAATCCAAAGCGGATCACGAAAAAGCTGTGATGTTTGAGGACATCATCGACGGGTATTTTCCGCTGTGCGAAAGTTTGCGTCAGATGCTGGTGCGGAATGGTTTTGCGTCCGCAAGCATCACGCTGATGCATGCTCCGATCATGGATATTCCTGGCCTTGCACCTGATGCCCCGGTGCCGCTGCGTTTGAGGCATGGCACGGCTGGGCTAGCAGATCGACTGGACATTGTCGTGGCACTGCGCGGCGATGATCTAATGCTTGTCGGTCACGGAAAATGGCGCTGGCACGGCGAAGTCGGCGCGCAGCACCCGAACCTGTCCGCACAGACGCGGTTGGCGGAACCTGCTTTTGTACAAGGTTTTGGCCTTGCCTCGGGCGTCCTGCACACGGACCTGTTTGACCGGATCAAAGCAGACCAACGGATCGGGTTTGCTGTGTTTCACAATTCCTAGATCATGAACCGCACACAGCTTGCGGTCACACATCACCGAAGCGGTAGAAAGTGGCGGACAGAGAGCAACTTTGTTCGAACACCCTATTTGAAGATTTGGAGAACTGGAACGAAGTTCTCAAGCACCACAAAAATGAGTTGGGGGGGCCTCGCCCATGAGCCGCCTTGCACCGTTTTCACTAAGATTGACCCCCGAGGAACGATCTCAGCTTGAGGCCCAAGCTGGGGCGATGCCGTTGTCCTCATATATCAAGTCCGTGGTTTTTGCCGCTGAAGCTCCTAAATATCGGAAGCGGCGCAAACCACCTGTTGCGGAGCAACAGCTTTTGGCTGAGGTTCTCGCCCGTCTGGCCCAAACGCGGCAAGCCAACAATCTCAATCAGATTGCCAAGCATCTGAACCAAGGCACGTTGATCCTCGATCCTGAATTGGAAGAAGATTTGAAATGCGCCGTGGCCGAAGTGGCGTGGATGCGGGCAACATTAATGCAGGCTTTGGGAGTGAAATCATGATCCTCAAAGGCTCGCAACGTGCGGGTGCAACGGCGCTTGCAGATCACCTTATGAATGATCGTGACAATGATCACGTGTTCTTGCTAGAGTTGAATAGATTTATTTCAGACGACTTAAACGGAGCGCTATTAGAAACACATGCCATTTCAAAGGCAACTCAGTGGTAAACATCAACGCTGTTGTATTTGATCGTTGATACGTTGTGCCAGCATTCGAGCCTTGGATGTGTCCAGGGCTTCAAGTTCATCTGCGATGAGGGTCTGATGAGGCGGGTTTGCCAGCGCGTACCTCCCGATTTCGACAATGATGCCATCATCTGCGATAGACAATAACGCTTCAATAGTTTGACTGGTTGGGTTTGACCTGCGCCCCTAAAACTCCTCCAGAATTGTGTAGAGTCCGCCCAACAAAAGGACGGACAAATGAAGGCACGATTTACGGACGAACAGATCATTGCGATGATCAAGGAACAGGAAG
>JAQXDI010000077.1 GCA_029251465.1 Ascidiaceihabitans sp. | reverse complement strand
CATATCCCCCTACAACTAGGGGTCGTGAATCATAACAACACGACAGGCTCAATCAGTTAATGGGTCCTGACCCTAGGGCCGTAGCCGCATTTGACGAGTTAACGCTTAGTTCGTCTAAGGCGTCTTGTGGTTGCCCTGCAGTCAACAAACATTCGGCGGCCTTGCGATGGTAGAGTGTCTCTTCAGGACTCAGCGCACGTGCCCTTTGGAAACAAGCGGCTGCCTGGCGCTGGCGATTTAATGCCTGCAAAGCAGCACCTTTTCCCGCCCATAATGTAGCCTGATCCGACTGTGTTAGCGCACGTTCAAACAATGAAACTGCATCGCTATAGGCGTCACATGCTAATGCGCATTCTGCTCTTAATTTTAGCAGCCGTGGGTCAAGAGGGGCCAAAGGTTGAAGAGCATCAACAGCAGCCCTCGCGCGATCAGTTTGGCCTTGTTTAAGGTAAACGCGAGCCTGCCCCATGCGCGCCAAAACATCAGGATCAAGTGGAACCCGTCGTCGCCAAAGCCCAAAGATTTCCGAGCGGCTTTGTCGGATAACTGGCTGCATGTCCATCTTTGCGCATTCCTTGCTGTGTCAACATCAAGAACCTGTGCGCAAAAGATTACCAAAGCATCAAAGCTTTGTAGAAAAATGGAGGTAAAACGAAAAAAGGCACCACCGATAACGGTGATGCCCATGCATTGGAAAATCCGATTTGGATTTAGAAGCCCAAACCTGCATATTTGTTTTTGAACTTGGAAACGCGTCCACCTGTATCCATCAAACGGCTGTTGCCGCCTGTCCATGCCGGGTGCACAGTTGGATCGATGTCCAAGGACAATTGATCGCCCTCGGCACCCCAAGTGGATTTCATTTGAAAGATCGTACCGTCAGTCATTTTGACGTTGATCGTGTGATATTCGGGATGTGTATCTGATTTCATCTACCCAGTCCTTACGCTTTGAGAGGCTTGTAGTTTGTGTCTTCGGCGATACGTGCGGATTTACCGCGACGTGCGCGCAGATAGTACAGTTTGGCGCGGCGCACACGGCCACGACGGACAACTGTGATTTCGTCGATGTTCGTTGAGAACAACGGGAACACACGTTCAACGCCTTCACCAAATGAAATTTTGCGAACTGTGAAAGACCCGGCAATACCTTTGCCGTTGTTGCGTGCGATGCACACACCTTCATAGTTTTGAACACGGGTACGCGTACCCTCAGTTACTTTGAAACCTACGCGGATAGTATCGCCGGCTTTGAAATCTGGGATGTTTTTGCCCAGAGAGGCGATTTGTTCCGCCTCCAGTTGTGCGATCAGGTTCATCTGACGCTTCTCCTATGTAACGTGGTTTTCCCACTGATTTTGAGCGATGTCAGAGCTCTGTGTCTTCACCGGGTCCACCGAGGTGCCCGCCAGAGGGTAACGTCATCTTTCCTTTGAGTGCTTTTGTGTCGTTATCTTGCCAACGAAGAAGGCGGCACGGCGCAAAAGGACCGGGCGATAAATATCGAATCCGATCCTGCGTTGTTTAGGATCGGAAAGCCTTTAGGTCAAGGGGCGCGCGCGCATCATGCTGCCGTGATCAAGCAACCGATTTGATACTTGGTGCCGTTCCAATTGCGAACACTGAAACAGCTTTTGAGAGGCTATTCGTCGAATTGTCCAAAACGACACTTGTCACAGATGTTTCTTCGATCATTTCGGCGTCTTCTTGTGCTGCGCGATCTAACCCTTCCAGCACGGTTGTGATGTCAGACAGGCTTTGGTTTTGCTCTTGGTTGCTTTGATTGATGTATGTAACTTCGTGGTTGGTTTTTTGAACAGTTTCCAAAATTCTAGTCAATGCGACACCAGACTTTTCGACCAAAGATACGCCGTTTTGAACTTGTTCTTCGCTCTTTGTAATGAGCGATTTTATCTCATTGGCGGAGTCCGATGAGCGTTGAGCAAGCGCAAGTACCTCGGTTGCAACCACTGCAAATCCTCGGCCTGCGTCTTCGGCGCGGGCAGCCTCGACCCCGGCATTCAAGGCAAGCAGGTTCGTTTGAAATGCGATGTCCTCGATTAAATTCACAATGTGGGAGATTTCACCGGCTGATTCTTCGATTTCTTGCATCGCCGTAACGCATTTTTCGACAACTTTTGCCCCGTCGTCAGCGAAATGCTGTGATGTGGCCACTGTTTTGTTGGCGGTCGCGGCACTTTGCGCCGCGATATCGATTGAGTGACCCAAGGATTGCAACGAAACAGTAAAATCCGACATTGATTGCGCCCGACCTTCAGATCGTTTGGCATGATTTTTGGCCGCCGATGCGATTTCCGAGGCAGTTGCCCTGATTTGACCGATCTGCTGGGTGACGTTCTCAATTGTGGTCGTCAAAGATGCGACGGCATCGTTGTAATTTGAACGAATACTTTCATACTCATTTGAAAAGGGCGTTAGAATTGGCGCGTTCAGATCATTCGCAGCAAGTGACGCCAATGCGGCTGACAGCGCGGAAACAACGTTTTCCACTGCTTCGTGCGATTTTTGTTGCTCCGTTTGCAACTTGATCGTGGCGGCCTGGGCAGCAGCATCCGCAGTGTGCGTTCGTTCAATTTGCGCCTTCGTTTCAGCGAGGGCTTGTTGTGCGCGTTGGGTCTGTTTTTCGGCCTCCACCTGGGCTGTTCGTGCGGCATCTCGAGCTTCAGAAGCTTCGGCTAATGATTTTTCGGCTTTCACCTGTGCAAGGCGCAGCTCTGCATTGTCTTCGGCAGATTTTTTCATCATGTAGACGCGTTTGCGGACAGCGAAATACAGCAACGCAGTTTCCATAACGATAACCCCACCGTGAAAGGCCGTTCGCCAAAGCGCGGCACCTACGTCTGAATCTGGATAAACTAGGGCGGGCAAAGCGATACTTAGAGCGGCATGATGCAGAGCAATTAGCCCTGCGGCGGCAAGCAATGCATTGGGGTTCAGCAGCAAAAACAGAACTGCAAGAACAGCATAGTACAACATGTGACTGTCCATTTGCCACGCGTGACCTGCGAATGCTGCCGTGATCAAAGCAGTTTGCCCGATGGTCGCTAAAACAAGGACATAATCAGTAAGCGATGGAACAAAACGTTTCGCAAAAAACGACAAAACACAGAAGGCAAATGCGATCTGTGCGGTCATCAGGATATCATTTCCCGCAGCCCAAGCAGTAATCACTGCACCAATCGCACCGGAGTAAATAACGCCCAAAACCATACGACGTCCGCCTGCGCGCACTGCTTTAAACTGTTTTGAGTTTTTTATTTACCAATCTCCACAAAATAACGTCGCCAAGGCGTGACTGCCAAATGAAACATGTCCGGCGGCCCAAAGCGTTTCGCGAAACTCGGGGTAATGCGACGTCGCAAAAACCCCAAATAACGCGCGTGTAGGTCCAATTGGATCACCGCCCGCCGCTATGATCGTGTCTGTCGGATCGTGCCAGGGACTGGCCAAAACGATGATTGGAACGCCAAGCCGTGGTGCTGTGGCACCTTGCACCATCATGGGCATTGCGAGCATTGTGATGCTCACGCACATTAGGAATCCGATTTGTAATTGTGTCACGTCGATTTTTCATGGGGCTGTTTTAATAGCCAATCTCTTGCCAATCCGTGAATTTGAAACTGAAAAGTTTCGACAAAATTGCAAAGGTGCGGTTTCGCGCAAAATGCACGACAGATTCAGCCGCGCTTTAGTACATCTTCATGTCCAGCAGAACGATTTCTGAATACAGATGATCCACGTCGACAGGCGCCATCGCGCCTTTTGAATAGAATCTTGGAACCGCAAAAGGTTCTATCGCATCCGCTGTCACCTCATTTGCAACGAACCGGCTGTCCACGGCCAAAACGGCGGTTTCCCGAGGCAGGATGCTGTCGGCGATTGCGCGGGCGTGGCGCGCAAAGGTTTTGGGGTCGCTTAAGTACATCGTTTCATGCGTCACATATGCATCGTGTTTTTGTTTGATCATCAGCAGGATCAAACAGGGCCCATCTGGCGTTTGGACAAACCGTGGGTGCAGATTTAGACCAGCATGATCGGTTAGAATTTGACGGTCTTTGATAGAGATTTCTGCATCTTGTGCCAAAGGGTCATCGATGACGGATAACCCGCCTGCAATGTCGCGTGCGCGCCAGATATGCCGATGTGTATCCAGCGGTTTTAACCCTGCGCGTTCGACAACTGGAACCGCACCTTTGGCGGATGAATAGTTGGTCACAGTAACGCTTGGGTCCGCCGTGATCAGCGACAGCATTTGATCGCCCAAGCCCATACCACGATGGGATTTCAGCACATACCAAGAGGTCATGTTCATCGTGCGTCGAGGCCCTGCATCCGTCATCCGAACCGCGCTGACCAATCCGAGCACGCCAACCAAAACGCCAGCGTCACGTGCCGCTACGGCATAGGGTGCATCCCCGCCCCAGCGCCCATCCAGCAAACGTCGCCAACCGTCGATATCCCACTTGGCCTTGGGAAAAGCGGCACACATGAACTGCGCAATTTCTTCGCGGTCTTCGGGTGGTGCGTAGGCGATTTGAACCATGCCCGCAGCCTACGGCGTTTCGATCACTGACGACAGGCATATCCACTCAAAGCCTTGCAAACGATCTAGCAAAGCGTCGATGAAATCCCATGTGGCAGCGTCGGTTTGCAAGTGATGGGTCAGGAACCCGGTTGGCTCATTTGCCTGCCCCAAACGGCGGGCACAAAGATGTTCGACCACTTGGGCCAACGTCTTTTCTGTGCCACGAAATTCGGCTCCGTTCTTCCATCGGACAGGATCAACATGAGCGTTGATCTGCTGCAAACCTGCGACGTCAGCAGCCGATGCGCCACCATCAAACGCTGACAACATTCGAAAGCCAAGGGCAGGCAAATGCGGCAATGTTTTTTGCGCTACGCGGTTCCATGGCGGGACTAGCACGGGCAGTAAATTGGGCAACTCGGCCATTGCCAATTTCTGCCAGCCCGCGCGCAAATCCGCAATTTGCAGGGCGACAGCACGCAGATCGCCTATCTCGGATGCACGGGTGCCTTTGGGTTCGTGATTAACATGCGCAAACCCGTGCTGCATGGCGTAAACGAGGGGCGATGCACTTAGTCGCGGTGCCAGCGCTGGGTCGGTTCCAACCGGAATAACGGCCAGATGCAAAGGTGCCGCATAGCGTTCGGCAAGGGCAATCAACCGGTCCAAGTCATCCGTCGGGGCCTGCGTGTCATCATCGCGCCACCAAAACGTCGGGCTACGACCCGCGTCTTTCCACAGCTGTAATTCTGCATCCAGATCGACCCAAGTCGCCATGGATCAAGTCCGCTTTTTCTTGGGAGCGATTGGCGTGTGCTGTGCCCATAAATCCGGGCGGCGGGCTTGGGTCAGCGCTTCTGACATCTCGCGCCGCCACTCAGCGATTTTCGCGTGATTGCCCGACATCAAAACGTCAGGGATCGCGCGCCCGTTCCAGTCCGCAGGTTTGGTGAATTGCGGGTGTTCCAGCATCCCGTTTGAGTGGCTTTCCTCAACCGCGCTGTCGGCATTTCCCAGCACACCGGGTAGCAGGCGAACAGTGGCGTCGATCATCGCCTGCGCGGCCAATTCGCCCCCCGTCATGACAAAATCACCCAGCGATACTTCTTGGACATTATAGTGTTCCAGCACGCGTTCATCGACACCTTCAAAGCGCCCACACAGGATCGTGACGCCATCGCAGCGCGCCCACGTGCGGGCCATATTCTGATCAAAGCGCTGTCCGCGCGGTGACATGTAAACGATTGGGGATTGGCCCTTTTGACGGGCAATCGCGGCCTCGATTGCGGGGCCAACAACGTCAGCGCGTAACACCATGCCCGCGCCACCGCCCGCTGGGGTGTCATCAACATTGCGGTGTTTGGTCAGCCCGTAATCGCGGATATTATGAGTGTGCAATTGCCATTTGCCGTCCTGCAACGCGCGTCCGGTCAGGCTGGTGCCAAGGACACCGGGAAAGGCGTCAGGAAACAAGGTCAACACGCGCGCTTGCCACACGCCTGCCAGTTCCGGTGTGGTCTCCATCAAGCTGCGAGGTTGCACGCTGGCGCTGATCGATTTGCGCCCAAATGACTTTGGTGTTTTGCTCATTTTTGCGCCCCTTGTGCCAAGATTTCCTGCTTGGCGGCCTTGCGTGTATCGCTGTCTGCGTATGCACGGTTTGCCTCTAGCAGCGCAAGCAGCACTGCGTCACTATCGGGTGTGCTCACCTTGGCCTGCGGAACGATCTGAGCGCGCAGATCATCCGGCACATCACATAAATCCAACACCGGATCAGTTGGGCCCAGCCTAAGGTCAGCGCAGTCTTCCAGCGTTGTGTGGTGCACAGGGCAAGGAACGGCATCTTTGGTCTGCGCGATGATCTGATCAAAGTTGGCTGCCGCAGAATATTTCGTGGCAAATTCATCGAAATCCAGCGTCATTCCAGATGAAGCCACATGTTCCCAATAGGCGCTTTTTAACCAGGCTTCCGGCCTACGGGTCGAAAAATAAATAACGTGTTCGGTCTTTGGAAACAGCTCGGTGATCTTGCGTGACAATGCGTCCATCAGGATTGGTGTCGCAGAGTAATCCATCAGATCACCACGCCCCGGCATCTGGCCTGACAGTTCTTCGGCCGAGATCACCAAATACCGGTGCGGCATCGGTGGCATGCGGTCCAATAGCACGTCAAACCGATGCTTGACCTTGGCCAATGTCAACGCGTCGCGCCGGGCCGAATAGCCGCGCGTGGCGTGCATCAATTTGGTCATCTGCCCCTTGAGACGCATGGCCACCGCGGGCATCAACAGCTTGCGATTGGCGCGCAATGTTTGCTGAACAGAAGTCGTGCCAGCCTTGTGAAATCCAGCATGGATCACGACACGTTTGGGCATGCCTAGAACACACCTTCGGGCGGATCCGCGATAATGCGGCCGGTGTCCAGATCAACGGTCGGGATCACGGAGAGGGTAAAGGGCAAAAGCACGGAGGCTGAACTGTCGGGCAGCTGTACTTCTAACAGGTCGGACGCGCCGTGGTTTTGTACCGATTTGACAGTGCCCAATGTCTCGCCGCCGGTGTCCAGTACCTGTAACCCGGTGAGGTCAGAGTGGTAGTATTCGTCGTCAGGCAGGCTCGGCAATTGGTCGCGACGGGCGTACAGTTGCACGCCTTTCAGCGCATCAGCCTGCTCTTTGGTTGCGACCTCGGCGATGCGGACCGCGTACCCGTTTTTGATCTGCCGGATGATGGCGAGGGTGAACGCGTCGCTCCCGTCTTCGCGGGTCAGCGGGCTGTAGGTTTCGATGTCTTCGGGGATCGCGCAATAGCTTTTGATGCGCAGTTCGCCGTTAACGCCATAAGAGCCGCCAATGCTGCCCACACAGATGAATTCATCGCTCAATTGTTTGTTCCTTCGCATAGGCCGTTGATGAATTCGCCGCCTCGCGTGTCGCAGTTGTCCGAGGCACCGAACCGTTCGTACAAAATGCCAGCGACAAATGCGATTGCAACAACGAATATCGTGCGGATCAATCGGAACATCTAGCGGCTTTCGATATGCAGGTCGGGGTGGCGGTGCTCCCATCCGGCGGTTTCCAGTTCAGGGGTGGTCGAATTGGTTTCTGGCCAGCCGATGCACAGATAGGCGATCAAGGACCAACTGGGCGGGACATCCAGATCACCGCACAATCGCGGGGCATCAAGGATCGAAACCCAACCCATACCCAGCCCGTTCGCGCGGGCGTGTAGCCACATCAGATTGATCGCGCCAACGACGGAATACCGGCGCATTTCGGGCATGGTCGTGGCCCCAAGACCAGAGCCTTGCGTCGTTTCGTCATCGCAGAAAACCGCAATGTGTTCAGGGGCTTCTTGCATGCCAGACAGTTTGAGGCCGGAATACATCGCGGCTTTTTCACCATCGTAACCTTCGAGGGCTTCGGCGTTGGCTGTTTGGTAATTTTCGATTGCTTTGGCGCGGGCATCGGGGCTGGTCACCCGCACGATGCGCCAGGGTTCGGACAGACCCACGGATGGGGCCAGCCTGAATGTGTCGAGGCATTGCATCAGCAACGCCTCGTCCACGGGTTTGGTCGAGAAACGGCGCACATCGCGCCGCCATCGCATCAACTGCGATAGATCGGATCGGAAGCTGTTCGAGAACGCCTCCATCCCCAAATTTACTCGGCTGCTGCGTCTTCAGCAGGTGCCTCAACCGGAGCTGCTGCGGCTTCGGCTGCTGCGGCGGCCTTGGCGGCTTTCTCTTCGACGCGCTCTTGAGCTTTCTTGTGCGGTGTACCCTTTTTCGGGTTGTTGCGCTCAGCTTTTTCACGAACGCCAGCAGCCTCTAACATGCGTGCGATACGGTCTGTTGGCTGTGCGCCTTGACCCAACCAGTACTGAACGCGCTCCATGTTCATTTGCACGCGCTCTTCGCTGTCTTTGGCCAACAATGGGTTGTATGTGCCCAATTTTTCAATAAAGCGACCATCGCGTGGCATGCGGCTGTCGGCAGCCACGATGCGGTAAAATGGACGTTTCTTGGAGCCACCACGGGCGAGACGGATTTTCATAGCCATGAGATTGTATTCCTTCGGTTTTATTTTTGGTGTTTTTTGTGATGCTGAATGACTTCAGCGATGATGAAGTTGAGTAACTTCTTGGCAAAATTAGGATCGAGATCGGCCCTGCTTGCCAAATCTTCTAGACGTGCGATCTGGGTGGCCTCGCGGGCCGGATCGGACGGGGGAAGGTCGTGTTCAGCCTTGAGTTTCCCCACAGCTTGCGTGTGTTTGAACCGCTCACCGAGCGTGTAAATCAGGATCGCATCAAGACGATCGATGCTTTCGCGGTGCCCTTTCAGGACCTCAGCGGCGCGGGTGACTGTGTCAGTCATGCTGCGATCCCTTTTGATGCGGTATGAGTATTTTTAATCAGAACAAACACTTATTTCTTCTTTCCAAAACCGGACAGACCAGAGGGCAGGCCCATGCCGCCGCCCATGCCGGGCAGTTTGCCGCCCATTTGTTTGGCCGCGGCCTCGAGCGCTGCAGGATCCATTTGTGACGGATCCATGCCGCCTTTGCCCATCATGCCCTTCATCGCTTGTTTGAGCATGCCGCCCTTGCCCATTTTGCCCATCTTTTTCATCATGTCGGACATCTGGCGCTGCATTTTCATCAGCTTGTTCAGGTCAGACACTTCCATGCCCGAACCCTTGGCGATCCGCTTTTTGCGTGATGCTTGTAGCAGTTGTGGATTGGCACGTTCGCGTTTGGTCATTGACTGGATCAGCGCGATTTGCTGTTTCAGGACTTTGTCGTCAAAACCTGCGGCCTCAACCTGTTTGGCCATTTTGCCCATGCCGGGCATCATGCCCATCATGCCTTGCATGCCGCCCATTTTAAGCATCTGTTCGAGCTGCATTTTCAGGTCGTTCATGTTGAACTGACCTTTGGCCATGCGCTTCATCATGCGCTCGGCTTGTTCGGCCTCGATGGTTTCTTGGGCTTTTTCAACAAGGCTGACGATGTCGCCCATGCCAAGGATGCGGCCGGCGATGCGTTCTGGTTCGAACGTCTCGATTGCGTCGAGCTTTTCGCCAAGGCCAACGAATTTGATCGGCTTGCGGGTGACAGCGCGCATGGACAGTGCAGCACCGCCGCGCCCGTCGCCGTCCATTCGGGTCAGGACCACGCCGGTAATGCCGATGCGTTCGTCGAAATTTTCTGCCGTGTGAACGGCGTCTTGGCCGGTCAGGCCGTCGACAACCAATAGCGTTTCGCGCGGGTCGGCGACATCGCGTACAGCTTTGACTTGTTCCATCAGCTCTTCGTCGATGGACAGGCGACCGGCAGTGTCCAGCATGTAGACGTCGTAGCCGCCCATCGCTGCTTGGGTTTTTGCACGTTTGGCAATCGAAACAGGTTGTTCGCCAGCAACGATCGGCAGCGTGTCGACGCCGATCTGTTTGCCCAAAATCGCCAGCTGTTCCATCGCCGCCGGACGGTTCACATCGAGCGAGGCCATCAAGACCTTTTTGCCCTCGCGTTCTTTCAAACGTTTGGCCAGTTTCGCGGTCGTCGTGGTTTTACCGCCGCCTTGCAAGCCGACCATCAGGATCGGGGCAGGGGGGCTGTCGATTTTCAGGTGGCCCGGTTCGCCTTCACCGCGCAAGGTGTCGATCAGCGCGTCGTGCACGATCTTGACGACCTGTTGGCCCGGTGTGACGGATTTGGTGACCGATTGGCCGGTGGCTTTGTCCTGAACGGCCTTAACGAAATCGCGCGCAACGGGCAGCGAAACGTCGGCCTCTAGCAGGGCAACGCGCACTTCGTGCAGGGCGGTTTTGACGTCGTCCTCGGACAACGCGCCTTGTTTTGTGAGCCGGTCAAAGACGCCAGAGAGGCGTTCGGATAGGTTTTCAAACATGCCAAGGCCTTTCGGAGCCGGTTAATCTTTGCCCCAAGATAGGAAGGGGCGGTTCAGTTCACAAATGCTGGCACCCAAATGGCGCAACAAAATACAGTTTTACCCCCACGGGCGAAACTCGCTGGTGGGGGGCGATCCTTGAACAGCCAAGGACCGGAAGGTTTGATGCTTCCGGATGCTGGTGGGGATTTAGGCGTCTGGGCGCGCAGAGTCAACAGGTGTGCGCAGGTGCCCGTCGCACCGGGCCGCGGTCAGCCATTCATTTACACCATCCACGATCTGTCCGGGGCCATGACCGCTTTGATGTGTGGCGGTCATCTTGTGTTTGCCGGCACTCATCCCACCGTTCAGCACAAAGATCGGGCAATGGGTTTGGGAGCCGTCATCATCATCGTAATTGGTGTCGAGTTCCGCGTGGCTAAGGTCGTGCAGGTCGTGCGTGACATTGGTGTAGCCAAGCAGGGTGCGTTTGCGGATCGTCATGGTGTTTTGGGTAGTGTTCAGGATGATCTGCACGCGTTGGACTATGAAATACAGGAACACCGGAAAGATCAGCGCACTGACGCAGAGGACTACGATGCCGCCGATGACGGATCCTGTGGTCAAGGCGATGATGCCGACCGTCACGGCGATCAAGGCCATGATGCTGATCAGCAGTGCAAACAGCCAAGGCGTGTTTTCGACAATCAAAAGGGTCGGGGTGGTGCGGGTGACTTTCATGCCTGATGTTTATTTGCTGGGCAATCGGCTTGTCAAAGGGCGCGGCATATCTACCTTGCATTTTTGAACGATCACAATCAAAGTTGCGGGTATATGTTCAATTTCGCACATGAGGGGTCGAATGGACAACTGGGACGAGATTAAAACCGCTTATCAAGTGGCACGTTTGGGCACGGTCAGTGGGGCTGCCGAGGTTCTAGGCGTGCACCATGCCACCGTGATCCGCCACATTGACGCGCTCGAAGGACGGCTGGGCGTTAAGCTGTTTCAACGACATGCACGGGGGTATACCTCGACCGAAGCGGGGGATGACTTGTTTCGTGTCGCCCAAGCCACCGACGATCAGTTCAGTCAGCTGGTCGGTCGTATCAAAGGGCGCGGCACGGACGTGTCCGGCGAATTGGTCGTGACGTCGCTGGTGTCGCTGGCCCCGTTGATGGCGCCGGTTCTGACGGCGTTTCAGCTGGAACACCCTGACCTGATTGTACGCTACCTGACGGGTGAACGACTGTTTCGCCTTGAATACGGCGAGGCGCATGTGGCGGTGCGTGCGGGGTCAGCCCCTGAGCAACCGGACAATGTGGTGCAACCATTTGCGCGCTCAAAGATGGGGCTGTTTGCTGCGCGGTCTTATGTTGAATCATACGGCATGCCAAAGGATGTCGCGGATTACGCCAAGCACCGGTTCGTGGGGCAGGACAATGATGACAGCCGCGCACCGTTTAACCGCTGGCTGCGTGAAAAAGTACCAGAGGCGGCGCTGACCTTTCGCAGCAATGACGTGCGTGCACTGGAACAGGCGGTTCTGGCGGGGGCCGGCATCGGGTTTATGGCAATGGCAGAGGCGCAGGT
This sequence comes from Ascidiaceihabitans sp., assembly GCA_029251465.1. Lineage (GTDB taxonomy): Bacteria > Pseudomonadota > Alphaproteobacteria > Rhodobacterales > Rhodobacteraceae > Ascidiaceihabitans. The sequence continues at coordinate 60,984 of JAQXDI010000077.1, read as the reverse complement.
GAACCCTGATCTGGTCGAGGTGTTCCCGCATCAAGAAGACTGGTCAGCCCCGTTGTGGCTGGTCACACATGTGGATTTACACCGCACCCACAAGGTGCAGGTGTTTCTGAATTTCCTGAAGGATCGGTCTAAATCATGGGGCGATTGACGCCTGCACTGCAAGGCCATCTGGCGATGTTGTTATTCTCAGCCCTTGTGGCGGGGTCGTTTTCGCTGGGATCGATGGCTGCGAACGAAATCGCACCGGGCGCGCTGAATGCCATCCGATTTGGTATCGCGGCGGTGGTGATCTGGGTGTTTGTGATGGCGAGCGGCGGCGTGCCCAAAGGGTCTTGGACAGCCCCATGGCGGTATTGCGTGCTGGGCGCAATCTTTGGAATGTACTTTGTGCTGATGTTCGAGGGGCTCAAAACAGCGCCCCCCGTCAGTGCGGCTGCGGTGTTCACGCTGACACCGGTTTTGACCGCAGGGTTCGGCTGGTTACTGCTGCGCCAGATTTTGACGCCGCGCATGGCGCTGGCGCTTTTGATCGGCGGCTTGGGCGCGTTGTGGGTGATCTTTCGCGCGGATTTTGGGGCCGCACTGGCCTTTGAAATCGGTCGCGGCGAGATGGTTTATTTTGTGGGCTGTGTTTGTCACGCGGCCTACACCCCGCTGGTGCGCAAATTGAACCGAGGCGAAAGTGCGCGGGTCTTTTCGCTGGGCGTCCTGATCGCGGGCTGTGTGATTATCACGATCTTTAGCTGGTCTGACATACGGGCTACGGATTGGCTGGGTCTGCCGCGCATCGTCTGGATCACGATCATCTACGTGTCGATATTCGCCAGCGCGAGTACGTTTGTGCTGACCCAATTCGCCGCGATGCGCCTGCCGTCGGCCAAGGTGATGGCCTACACCTATCTGGTGCCCTCTTGGGTGATTTTGTGGGAAGCGGGGCTGGGCAACGGCTTGCCCTTGCCTTGGGTGGCTATTGGCATATCTCTTACGGTTGTCGCACTTCTGATGTTGCTGCGCGACGCATGAAACTGCCCGGCGCACGCAATTTGCAATAGCCGCTTGGGGGCTTCATGGACGATCTAAGACCTGAATAACGAAAGGACAAAGACATGAAAAACGTTATCTACCTGATAGGGCTGGTTGTGGTTGTTTTGGCGGTGCTGCGTCTGGCTGGCATTGCCTAAAGCACCCGCTATTTCCAAATGCAGCACCCTGCGCATGTTTTGACCTAATGGCCTATTCTGGATCCGGCGCAGGGCGCGGGTTTTCCAACTCGACTTCCAGAAACCGCTCGAATGCATCTAGGTTCACAGGTTCGAACTGCCCGAACCCCTGCATCCAGACAGTGGCATCGCGCATCGCGTCGGGTTCCAGTTTACACCATTTGACCCGCCCACGTTTTTCCTGCGCAATCAGCCCGGCGCGCGACAGGATCATCAGGTGCTTGGAAATCGCAGCCAGTGACATCTGGAACGGCTCGGCGACGTCTGTGACGGCCATGTCATCCTCCAGCAACATCGCAAGGATGGCGCGGCGGGTAGGATCAGCGAGTGCTGCAAAAATTGTATCAAGCGAATGTGCCATGGCGCACTACATACGCGGCCCAGCTACCCGTTCGCAAGATCAACCAAATGGTTGAATATCCACAAACCCGTCAAAACAGGCTGTCCGGGGCTGCGGCAGAACAACGCTCCCATTTGTTCTGATCAAAAATACTCAATAAAACAGCAGCTTAAGGCCATTTCCGCGACCTCAAGCAGGCAGTTGACTCAAGCCCCCTCACATCATAGCAAGCGTGCAAGTCTTCGAGAGGGGAATCCGCACGTGACTGGGCCAGATCAAAAGCAGCAAATGGAGCAGCTTGAGGCCAAGATCGCAGCGGTGAAAAAGTCGCAAGATCGCGGCCCCGTTCAAGAAGAGCATTATTCTCAGGCGCAACATGCCTGGCGGATGGTGATAGAGCTGGTGGCCGGTTTGGGCATCGGGTTCGGCATTGGATACGGGTTGGATTACCTGTTCGGGACGCTCCCGATTTTCATGCTGATCTTTACCATCTTGGGTCTTGTGGCCGGGGTCAAAACGATGATCCGCAGCGCGCAAGAGATGCAAGAGAAACAACTGGCCGAATTGGCCGAAAAAGATGCAGCGGACATTTCCGCTAAAGATGAGGGAAGCTGAGAATGGCAGACGACGCAGCAAAATCTGGCGGTCTAGAATTCCACCCGATGGACCAGTTCAACATCAAGGATGTTTTCGGCGGCGCTGAGATTTCTTGGTACACGATCACAAACGCATCTGTCTGGATGGGCCTTGCGATTGTAGCGGTTGTTGCCTTGATGGTGCTGACCACGTCCAAACGCGCAATTGTGCCATCACGTGGCCAATCTGTTGCAGAGCTGGCCTACGGTTTCGTCTACAAAATGGTTGAAGACGTGACAGGCAAAGACGGTCTGGTGTTCTTCCCCTACATTATGACGCTGTTCATGTTCATCGTTTGCGCCAACTTTCTTGGTCTGATTCCGGGCTCTTTCACTCCAACATCCCATTTTGCTGTGACGGTTGTGCTGGCGATGGCGGTATTCTTGACCGTGACCATTTTGGGCTTTGTTAAGAACGGCGCAAAGTTTCTGGGCCTGTTCTGGGTGGCATCTGCCCCACTGGCCCTGCGCCCGGTTCTGGCGATCATCGAGATCATCTCGTATTTTGTACGCCCCGTCAGCCACTCCATTCGTTTGGCTGGGAACGTCATGGCGGGTCACGCGGTGATCAAAGTGTTCGCAGGCTTTGCTGCAATCGCAGTGGTTAGCCCTGTCGCAATTCTGGGCATCACAGCGATGTACGCCTTGGAAATCCTGGTGTCCTTTATCCAGGCCTACGTATTTACAATTCTGACGTGCGTTTACTTAAAAGACGCGCTTCACCCGTCTCACTAAACACGACTTATCTTAAAAACGGTGGGCAATCCGTCCACTTATCTATCTAACTTCCAATCGTAAGGAGAATTCTCATGGAAGGTGAACTCGCACACATCGGCGCAGGTCTCGCAGCAATCGGTTCCGGCGCAGCCGCCATCGGTGTTGGTAACGTTGCAGGCAACTACTTGGCAGGCGCATTGCGCAACCCATCTGCCGCCGCATCACAAACAGCGACACTGTTTATCGGTATCGCATTTGCAGAAGCTTTGGGGATCTTTTCGTTCCTCGTCGCCCTGCTGCTGATGTTCGCCGTCTAAGACTGCTCGAACAACAGCGTTGCCTGCGATATGTTCGCAGGTGACAAGTTCCTTACGGTCGGGCGGTTTGCGCAGATGCATCCCGCCCGATGTAATGACCGCCTTTTTGAGGCGTTTGAACGGAGACCAAGATGGCTACCGAAACACACAGTGCAGCAGAGGCAGCAGGCCCCGGCATGCCACAGTTGGATTTCTCGACATGGGGCAACCAGATCTTTTGGTTGGTTCTTACCCTGATCGTGATCTATTTCGTTCTGTCGCGTATTGCGTTGCCGCGCATCGCGTCTGTTCTGGCGGAACGTCAGGGCACAATTTCAAATGACATCGCAGCAGCGGAAGACTTGAAAGCCAAAGCACAGGCAGCAGAAGTCGCCTATGACAAAGCTTTGGTTGATGCGCGTGCTGAAGCTCAGAAAATCGTGGCTGAAACCAAGGCCGGCATCCAAGCCGATCTGGACGCAGCCATCGAAAAGGCCGACGCGCAGATCGCTGTGAAAGCAGCCGAAGGCGAAAAGGTCATCGCAGACATTCGTGCCAATGCTTTGAACAGCGTCAAAGTTGTTGCCAAAGATACGGCCAAAGAAATCGTGACAGCCATGGGCGGCAAGGCGGATGCAAAATCCATCACTGCTGCTGTGACTGCACGGATGAAAGGGTAATTTGAAATGCGTATGAGCAAAATCACCCTCGCAGGTGCAACAGCATCCCTGTTGGCAACACCGGCATTCGCAGCCTCGGGTCCATTCTTTTCGCTGGGCAACACTGACTTTGTTGTGACCCTCGGCTTTATCGTTTTCATCGGTGTTTTGTTCTATTTCAAAGTGCCTTCGATGTTGGGCGGTATGTTGGACAGCCGTGCAGACGGTATCCAATCCGAAATCAACGAAGCCCGCGCGCTGCGTGAAGATGCACAAACTTTGTTGGCTTCTTACGAGCGCAAGCAGCAAGAAGTACAAGCGCAAGCGGACCGCATCGTGGCATCGGCCAAAGAAGAAGCAACCGCCGCAGCCGAACAGGCCCGCGCCGAGCTTGGCAAATCCATCGAGCGCCGCTTGGCCGCAGCAGAAGATCAAATCGCTTCTGCTCAAAACTCGGCTGTGAAAGAAGTGCGTGATCAATCGGTGATCATCGCTGTGGCCGTTGCACGTGACGTGATCGTCAAACAGATGACAGCCGCCAGCGGCAATTCTCTGATTGACGATGCAATCGCACAGGTCGACGCCAAACTGCACTAAGGTTTGGTTCGAGAAGATTTTAAAGACCTCGCAGTCATCTGCGGGGTCTTTTGCGTTTGGGGCTGCACTATTTTTGATCCCGCACAGGCCAAAGTCACATCTGCTTGGCCCCGCAAAACAAGCGGATTTCCATTTATACTATCAATTTCTGGAAATGCGTTTGGAAATGGGTCTATCCTATCTGCATTTTTAGGAGCAAATTTATGGACCATCCTGCGTACACCACGCCCACGCGCGATTGGCGCATCGACATCGTTGTCAGTGGAAATATTGGTGCCGTTTTGCGTGCGAATGCCGCGCTTTGGCGGTTCTAGAGCCCTAGCCTAAATCTGTGTTGTGCCAGTCTGTCAACCGGTCTTGGCGTCGGATTGACGGTGGGGGCCGAATTGGACATCGACGGCGAGTCGATCAGCGCGGCCTTGGCCAGTTCTGCGGGCGGCAGTGTGGACGACCATCTGACCATCACGCGCCCCTTTGCTGCCAAACAGATCAAAGGGGCGACGATGAACGAAATTGCCTTTGGCGTCACGGGTGGCGTCGCGGAAATTGCAGGTAATGAATTTGTGGTCAAGGATACGTGGGAACGCGAAATGTTTGAATTCAAAGGCGGAGGGATCAGCGCGACGATTGGTTTAGGGATCAACATGGGGACGTTTACGCATTCGCGGTTTAACCCGCCGTTTGCTGTGCCCCCATCCCGGTGGGACGTTTTGGCGTATCAAAACGCGCATTAACGCGTTGGGGCTGGGTCCGTCGGGCTAGGCACCGGTTTCGTGGTCCAGCCGGAGCTGGGCGATTTTCTCGTTTTTCTGTGCCTTTTGCTGATCACGCAAGCTGTCCTCGACGTAGTCCAGATGTGCGTGAACTGCGGCCTTTGCAGCCTCTGCATCCCGGACCTGCAAGGCTGCGTTGATCGCGCGGTGCTGGTCCAGCAACAACTGCCGCGTGGTCCGTTGTTTGAACATGACTTGACGGTTGTAAAACACGCCTTCGCGCAGCAGCTGGTACATTGACCGCATCATGTGCAGCATTACTACGTTGTGGCTGGCCTCGATAATTGCCATGTGGAATTGCGCATCCAGTTGCGCCTCATCCTCGGCATTGCGTTTGGAATGGGCCGCTTCCATCTTGTCGAACACTGCCTGCACAACTTTCAAATCGGTGTCCGAGGCAAGCCGCGCTGAGCGCTCAGCTGCCAACCCCTCCATGTCGCGCCGGAAAGACAGGTAGTCAAAAACCGCCTCTTCGTGGCGCGAAAACAACTGGGTTAGGGCAGGCGCAAAGGCGGATCCCAAAACATCAGCGACAAAGACGCCGGCGCCGGGGCGGGCGGTCAGCAGGCCTGAGTCTTGCAACATGCCAATCGCATCGCGCAACGACGGCCGTGACACGCCCAAACGATCCGCCAATTCGCGTTCGGCCGGCAGACGTTCGCCGGGGCGCAGCACGCCACGCAAGATCAATTCTTCGACCTGACGCACGACGGCACCAGACAGTTTTTCGGGTTGGACAGTTTGGAAGGGCATGGGCGGTTTCCTCGATTGGTCAAATTATATAACCAAATAGCCAAGGGGGCAATTTGTTCTGAACGTGACCAGTTTTCTGCCCGAATTCAGAAAGTGTTAACCATGGGCTGACACAGTTCAACGATGATGCGTTTTATCCCTCTGATGTTGCTTTTGGCAGCATGCAATACACCGAGCCAAGCCTTTCGCGATGCGCCTGTTCGCACTGTTACGGTTGACGGTTCGACCTTTGATGTCCGGATCAAGGATCTATACGCAGAAGCGCTGCGCATAAACGCCCAGTATGCGCCGCGCATGGGTCCAATTGGCGGACGCGCGGCAATCGCGATGGAACAGGTGAGCGGCTGTCGTGTGCATGATATTTCCGGGGATCAAGCGGTGATTCAGGCACGCCTTGATTGCGGCAGTGGTCTTCCACCTAAAAAGCGCGGCGCGAAGTATTTTGAGTGTCGTAAAGTCGAAGGCTTTCCTGATCGTGCGTCCAGCGAGCCCGATTACATCCTCAACTGCGATCCTGTCCCCCTTCAGTTTTAACACGCAGACCGCGATATGTTGTGGATAACTCCGCCGATTGCGCTGTTTGTAGTACGAGACGATTGACAGAGCCCCATGCGTCCCGTCACGCTGTTCCTTCATGCGGAATCAGCAAATGAGACGCCTTTGCGCTTTTCGAAACTCAGACTGACGGGCTTTAAAAGCTTTGTGGACCCCACGGATTTGATCATCGCAGATGGTCTGACCGGCGTTGTGGGTCCGAACGGCTGTGGTAAATCGAATTTGCTCGAAGCGTTGCGCTGGGTCATGGGGGAAAACCGCCCGACTGCGATGCGCGGTGGTGGCATGGAAGACGTGATTTTTGCGGGCGCTGCGACCCGCCCCGCCCGCAACTTTGCCGAAGTGTCGCTGCACATCGACAACTCCGAACGTCTTGCCCCGGCCGGGTTCAACGACATGGACGCGCTTGAAATCGTGCGCCGCATTACGCGTGACGTCGGCAGCGCCTACAAGGCGGCTGGCAAGGATGTGCGCGCCCGCGACGTGCAAATGTTGTTCGCGGATGCCTCAACCGGATCACACTCGCCAGCGCTGGTCCGTCAGGGTCAAATCGCTGAACTGATCAACGCGAAACCCAAAAATCGCCGCCGGATTTTGGAAGAAGCTGCCGGTATTTCGGGTCTGTATCAGCGCCGCCACGAGGCTGAGTTGAAATTAAAAGGTGCCGAGACAAACCTGTCGCGCGTCGATGACGTAATTGAACAGCTTGCCAATCAATTGGCGCAGTTGGCACGACAAGCCCGTCAGGCCGCGCGATACCGTGAAATCGGCGAAGAATTGCGCCGCACCGAAGGCATGCTGTTGTATCGGCGCTGGCGTGAGGCGGACGATGCGCGCGCATCCGCGGATGACACGCTGCGAGGGCGGGTGACAGAAGCGGCGCAAGCCGAAGGTCTGGTTCAGGCGGCCATCAAAGCGCGGGGGGCGGCGGAAACGTCCTTGCCACCGCTGCGCGAAGAAGAAGCGATTGCAGCCGCGGTTCTGCAACGTTTGGCCGTTCAGCGTGACACGTTGTCCGACCAGGAAACCCAAGCCGAGCAGACCATTCAAACCTTAAGCAATCGCATCGATCAGTTGATCAAAGACATCGAGCGCGAGGGCGGTCTAAACCGTGACGCGGGCGAAACAATTGAGCGTTTGGAATGGGAAGCACGGGAGTTGGCGAAGGCCGGCGAAGGGCACGAGGCGCGCTTGAATGACGCTGGTGAGGCATCGCGTGAAGCGGCCCAGGTGTTGCAATCCCGCGAGTCCGATCTGGGTGAGAAAACTGAAGATGTCGCGCGCTTGGCCGCCCGTCACGGATCTGCACAACGCCTGTTGCAAGACAGCCGAAAAACCGAGGAAAAATCCGAATCCGAGGCGGCCAAAGCCCGTGAAGCAGTAAGCCAAAGTCAGGCGGCACTGGCCAAAGCGGGTGTTGATTTTGAAGCGGCACAAGGCGCGTCAGTTCAGGCGGAAACATCGGCGAGCCAAGCAGATGAAGCGTTGATTGCTGCTGAAACCGCGCGGGCTGAAACGCAGTCGCGTGAGGCGGACGCGCGCGGCGAACGCTCTGAGGCCGAGGGCGAAATGAATGCCTTGGGCGCAGAGACGGGCGCCTTGGCGAATTTGGTGAGACGCGACACGGCTGAGGGCGGGCAAATCCTTGATCGCTTGCAGGTGCAACAGGGTTTTGAAAAGGCTTTGGGCGCTGCTTTGGCCGATGATTTGCGCGCGCCAGAGGTCGAGGTAGACGGCCCATCTGGTTGGGCCGTTTTGCCCCCCTACGACGTTGACCAGCCCTTGCCGGACGGGGTGACTGCCTTGACCGAACACGTGTCGGTCCCCGAGGTTCTGGTGCGCCGGATGTCGCAAATCGGGCTGGTTGACAGTGACGATGCGCTGCGGTTGCAACCGCTGTTGAAACCCGGCCAACGCCTTGTGTCGCCCGAGGGGGATTTGTGGCGCTGGGACGGATATCGCGCGTGGGCCGAAGACGCGCCAAGTGCGGCGGCGTTGCGGTTGCAACAGCTAAACCGGCTTGAAGAATTGAAACAAACGCTGGAACAGGCCAGTCAGCGGGCCGAAGGTGCACGTGGCGCACACGAAGCCCTGACCGCCTTGTTGGGCGAGCAAACCGAAGCAGATCGCGCAGCCCGTGCCGCCCGTCGCAATGCGGATCAGATGGTTGCCGATGCGGGCCGTGCCCTTAGCCGTGCCGAGGCGGATCGCAATCTGGCGCAAGGGCGATTGGAATCGCTTGGTTTGGCGGTAAAGCGCCACGAAGAAGAGGCGATGGGCGCACGGGGGCGGGTGCTTGAAGCCGAACGCGCGCTTGCAGATTTGGGTGACGTTGAAGCAGAACGCGCTGCAGTCGAGGACCTGCGCATGACGGTTGAGGCCGCGCGCATCACGATGATGTCGCGCCGTTCTGGCCACGATGAGGTGCGCCGCGAAGGAGAGGCGCGCACCAAACGTGGCCAAGAAGTGACCAAAGAAATCAGCGGCTGGCGTCACCGCTTGGAAACAGCGGAAAAGCGGACGGCCGAGCTGGTTGAACGCAAGGACACCTCGCAGGCTGAACTGAAAACTGCGCAGGCAGCACCGGCTGAATTGGCCGCAAAACGTGACGAATTGGGCTTGGCAATCGCAGAGGCCGAGACGCGCAAGGCGGCGTCCTCTGATGCACTCAGCGTGGCCGAAGGCGCGTTGCGTGATGTGACGATGAATGAACGTGACGCAGAGCGTTTGGCATCCGAGGCCCGTGAGGCGCGGGCGCGTTCCGAAGCGCGCGCTGAGGCCGCCCGAGAAACCGTGACAGCCGCAGCAGAACGGATCGCAGAAGAGCAACAAAAGACGCCAAACCAGCTGCTGACATCGTTGGATGTGACACCCGAAAATATCCCCGGGGTCGAAGGTCTGGATGCTGATGTGAACCGCTTGAAACGGCAACGCGATGCCTTGGGCGCGGTGAACCTGCGGGCCGAAGAAGACGCCAAAGAAGTTCAGATCGAGCACGATAGTTTGGTTAACGAAAAGCTGGACCTCGAAGAAGCGATCAAGACGTTGCGCAGTGGCATTGCCAGCCTGAACCGCGAAGGCCGCGAACGGCTTTTGACCGCGTTTGAGCAAGTGAACACCAATTTCGCGTTGCTGTTCACGCACTTGTTTGGTGGCGGCGAAGCGAACCTTGTGATGGTAGAAAGCGAAGATCCGCTGGAGGCCGGGCTTGAGATCATGTGCCAACCGCCGGGCAAAAAACTGAGCACGCTCAGCTTGCTGTCGGGGGGCGAGCAAACGTTAACGGCGATGGCGCTGATTTTCGCTGTGTTCCTTGCGAACCCCGCACCGATCTGTGTGCTAGACGAGGTCGACGCGCCTTTGGATGACGCCAACGTCACGCGGTTCTGTGATCTTCTGGACGAGATGTGCCGCCAGACGGATACGCGTTTTCTGATCATCACGCACCACGCGGTGACGATGGCGCGGATGGACCGGTTGTTTGGTGTGACGATGGCCGAGCAAGGGGTCAGCCAGTTGGTGTCCGTTGATCTGAAAAAAGCGGCAGCAATGGTCAACTAAAGTCGCGCGGCCTGTTTCGCGCCTCAGAGGTTTTGCAACAATCTGGGCGTTGGCCAAGCATCAGCAGGCAAGCTAAGCCGCTGTTGTTCCTTTTGAACAGCATCGCGCGTGCGCGCGCCCAGAATTCCGTCGACTTTGCCCACGTTGTAGCCACGTTTTTGCAGCTTGGATTGCAGCTGTTTCATCTGGCCGCCCGACAGGCCGGTGTCAGGGTTTCCTGCATCGTAGACAGGGGCACCTTGCAGGCGGGTCGCAAAGTAGGCCGCCGTCAAAACATACGTAAACGATTGGTTCCACTCGAAATAAACGCTGAAGTTTGGATAAGCGAGGAATGCTGGTCCTTTGTGTCCTTGTGGTAAAATCAGTGAGGCAGGCAGATTTGTAAGCTTGCCGCCACGGGCTTGGACGCCCAGTTTTTGCCATTCGCCAGCAGATTTTACAGTGTTCAAGCCAGACGCAGACCAATCCATATTGCCGGGCACGCTGACTTCTTGCAGCCAGGGTTGCCCCGCCTGCCAGCCAAGATGTTGCAGCATTTTTCCGCCTGATGTCAGCGCGTCGGGGGCGGAAGTTTTCAGCGACACACGCCCGTCACCATCTGCATCCACACCGTTTTCGATGATGTCACGAGGCAGCATTTGCACCATGCCGATTTCGCCGGCCCACGCACCTGTCGTGCGCGCTGGATCAAATTGGCCGCGTGCGTACAGGGTCATCGCCGCAATCACTTGTGGGCGGAACAGGTCGGGGCGGCGGCAATCATGCGCCAGAGTAAGCAAGGCGTTGGCGGTGTTGAAATCGCCTTGAAACGCGCCGTAATCGGTTTCAAATGCCCAAAAAGCCAGCAGCACATTGCGGTTCACGCCGTAGGTGTTTTCGATATTTTTGAATACTGAATTATAGCGTTTGGCGTTGCTGCGCCCTGCATTGATCCGGCTGTTCGATATCAAGCGTCGCGAAAATTCGATGAAGGGTTTTTGAAACACGCCTTGGGCACGGTCAGCCTTGAGCACTTTGTTGTCTTGGCGGGTGCCTGCCAGAAAGGCGTCTGCTTTTGCGGCCGGAATGCCTGCCGAAACAGCCTCGGATTTGATCCCTGCCTTAAAGCTGCTGAACGATCCGCCGCATTGAGCCTGTCCAAGGGTCGGAATGAGAAGTGCGGTGGCAAGAGCGAGAAGGCGCATGGGGGTCCAATCAATTAAAACAAAGCGATCACAAACACGACCATAAGCAGGACGGCCCATGCTTTCCACAGCATTGCGCAGGCCGCGTCAATGGCCGTTTGGTCGGGGGTATGGTTGCCATCTGCGTGCACCCACGGGAAATCCTGGAGGGTGCCGTCGTAGGATCGAGGCCCCGACAGCGCGACATTCAGCGCGCGCGCCATTGCGGATTCTGGCCAGCCTGCGTTTGGCGAACGGTGCAGCTTGGCATCCTGTTGGATCAGTTTCATCTGTCCGATGACACCGGCAGGCAAGGCGATGAGCACGGCTGTCAGCCGCGCAGGGATCCAGTTCAGCAGATCGTCAAAACGCGCAGCCGCCCAGCCGAATTCCTCGTGCCGTTCGGTGCGATAGCCAATCATGCTGTCAGCCGTGTTCACGATTTTGTAAATTAGCAATCCGGGCAAGCCGCCGATCAAAAACCAGAACGCAGGCGCAATGACACCGTCGCTCAGGTTTTCTGCACCGCTTTCTATGGCACTGCGTGTAACGGCATTTTGATCCATGTTGCGGGTGTCACGACCAACGATCATGGCGACTTGGCGACGCCCTTCGGCCAACGACATGCGCAGCCCCTGAGCAACGTTGCCAACATGCTGGGCTAGTGATTTCTGAGCGAGCAGGATCGCGGCGACGATGACTGTGACAATGCCGCCAAACAGGCTGATGATGTATCCGAGCAGCCCAGCAGCCAGCACCAAACCGATCAGGACTAGGATACCGTTCCGGCGTTTTTGCGTGCCCGTGTTGAACCGCGTATCACAATACCCCACGGCGCGGCCTATCAGTACTGCGGGGTGCGGCAGTGTGGTCCAAAGCCATTTTGGTTCGCCCATCACAGCGTCCAACAGCATTGCCAAAAACAACAAAAAGGCGAGGCTCATACCGCGTTCTCCAGCCGTGCCCAATCAAGGGGATGCGGCAGGCCTAGGCGTAACCAGCGATCGGAATATGGAAAAATACGCGACCAGATTTGGGATTGCGCAAGGCGGGTTTGGTACGCCGCTGCGTCGCCGACGTCATACAAGCGAAACAGCGTCGTGCCGCCAACAACACTTGCGCCGTTGCCGGTCATCAGGTTGTCCAAACGTGTGGCGTCTTTGGTCAACCGGTCACGGGTATTTTTGGCCCACGCCTGATCGCGCAAGGCCATCGCCCCGATGTGTTGCGCGGGGCCGGATACCGGCCATGGCCCGAGCATCTGTTTCAGCGCGTTGATCAATTCGGGATCACCAATGGCAAAGCCCAATCGCAAACCTGCAAGCCCCCAGAATTTACCAAAGCTCTTTAGGATCACCGTGCCGGATGTTGCTGCGTCGGCCATGTGTGTGGCGTCAGGCGTCACGTCACAAAAGCTTTCGTCGATGATGCGCAGCTTGGTTGTTAACTCTTTTGGGTGCCAAATCCGCCCGTCAGGATTGTTTGGATTAACCACAACAGTGGCATCTGGTCGCGCGCCATTTACCGCCCACCCAGCTGCATCAAAGGCGGCCGCATGTTCGTTGTATGTGGGGCCGTGGATCGAAACGGTGCCTTTGTCGGCCAATCGGGGCATGTTTGCAATCAGGCACGAGGCACCGGGTGCTGCAAGTATCGCGGCCCCATCCGGAACATTCCAAAAACTGCGCGCGGCAGCAATCAATGCGTCATGCGCGCCTGCATCTGGCAAGGCAGTCCACGCATCCGGCGGAACAGCGCCTGCATCGTAGGGCAAAGGGTTAATGCCGGTGGACAAATCCATCCACTCAGCGCGCGTGCCACCAAATGTACGGGCCGCAGCGTCCAAACCGCCCCCATGATCTTTGGGAGTACCTGTGTGTGCTTTTATCAACTGTTTTTGCTTTCGCGCGACCAAAAGGCGACTTTCCGCCTGACTTCCAGCTTGAGAAAGCGGAAACCGGCCAGACTTGCAAGTGCGCCCCGGATTGTTAAGTTTTTCCAGAACTTATTAATAGTTTGTTAAGTGTTCCAGCGTTTATGTCAGGTAATAATTTATTAAGCTCAGTGAAACGGCTTCGGAGGTCCTATAAATGTTCTGATTGTTGAAAGCCGACATGATCTTGGTGTGCTTTGGCAACGCCATCTGGAACGTCTCGCAGCAAGCGTGACACTGGTTCATGGGCAAACAGATGCAATCGAACATTTGCGGGATAACTCTCCTGACATCATCATTCTGGACCTCGTATTAGAGGAAGGCAGTTCGCTTACGATCTCTGATTTCGCAAGCTTCCGTCGGCCCGATGCGCGGGTGATATTCGTCACCAACACCAGCTTTTTCTCGGATGGGTCAATCTTTGCCCATGTCCAGAATGCTTGCGCCTACGTACAAAGCGAGACGCCGCCAGAAGACCTGGCGGCGATGGTCGAACACTATGCATCCGTGCGTTAAACGCAAAATCTAGATCGCTGAGCGCCCATGCGGTTCAAGGAAATCAATCGCAGGATTGATCGGGATGATCCGGTGCGGATTGATGCTGTCGTGACTGTAGTGATAGTGGCGCACGATGTGGTTCATATTCACCGTCTCTGCCACGCCTTCCATCTGAAATAACTCGCGCGTGTAGGCCCACAGGTTTGGGCAATCTACGATCCGTTTCCGGTTACATTTGAAATGCAAATGATAGACCGGATCAAATCGCACAAGCGTCGTGAACAGCCGCCAATCGGCTTCGGTCAGTTGATCCCCCATCAAATATCGACGGGTGCTTAGCCGGTCCTCAAGCCAGTCCAGCGTGTCGAACAACGGGGTTACAGCGTCGTCGTAGGCGGCCTGTGTCGTTGCAAACCCACAGCGATACACCCCGTTGTTGAACGTGTTGTAGATGCGTTCGTTAACTATTTCGATGTCGTCGCGCATGGCTTGGGGCCAAAGATCATCCGTGTTGCCCGTGATTGCGTCAAAGGCGGAATTGAACATGCGAATAATCTCGGAACTTTCGTTGCTGACAATCGTTTGACGCTGCGTGTCCCACAGGATTGGCACAGTCACGCGACCGGAAAATTGCGGATCGGCTTTGGTGTAGATGTCGCGGGCAAAAGGCAGGCCAAATAGAACATCGCCTGTGGCACCGTTGTTGTCCGTCTCAAACGTCCAGCCGTCAGTCAGCATGTCGGGGTGAACCGCAGAGACGGCGATGTGCGCAGTCAGCCCTTTTAGCGCGCGAAAGATCAATGCACGGTGTGCCCAAGGGCAGGCATAGCTGACGTACAGGTGGTAGCGACCCGATTCTGCTTTGAATCCGTCTTGGCCTGAGGGCCCTGCGGTGCCATCTGCCGTAATCCAGTTGCGAAATTTCGCCGCCGCGCGTTCAAATTTTCCACCGGACGATTTTGTGTCGTACCATGTGTCATGCCAGATGCCGTCAACCAGTAGGCCCATGCGCGTTCTCCCTTGATGCGTTGGATCAAACGTAGGGTGAGGGTGCTGATGTGACCAGCCGTGTGCTCGCGCAGGTGGTCTGCACAAATGCACAAATCTGCAACACACGCGGGCAGGCCGCGGCACTGTCACTGAAATTTAACTTGCAGGTCCTACAGATAGGGTCATCTTTGATCGTAGGGGAAATGGAGTCGCACTATGTCAACGTATGTTCCAAAAGAAGTACAAGACGGTCTGGATCGTGCCCGCTTGGCCGGTTTGAAAAAGGCGTCGCGTTTGCGTCTGGATGCCGATGGCGTGCTCTATTCAGTATTGCGGATGTGGAAGACAGGGTTTTCCATCGATGCGGCAACGGCCCCGCATTTGCGTGGTTATGTTGATCTGTACGACGGTGCGGTGCATCTGTTTCAATGCCTGATTGTCGCCCACGAAAAGGCAGAGGGCGAGATTCGATTTGAATTCAAACGCCTGACAGCTGTCGCCAATGCGCCCGCGCTTGATTTTGAAAAACGGACAAATGCGCCGGTTGCTTTGCTCGCCGACGCACGTTGATCATGTAAGGTGGAGGTGTCCTCCACCTTTTGATGCGCGCGGCCTCTTACTGTAAATCGCCAAAGGCTTTTGCGAGCCGTTCCACCGCCTCTTGAACACGTGCGCGCGGTGTCGCGATGTTGAACCGCAAGAACGTATCGCCGCCAGTGCCAAACGTTGGCCCATGGTTCACCGCGATTTGCGCGTCTTGCTCCACCCGCTTGGTGAAATCTTCGCGGCTCATGCCGGTTCCGTCAAAATCCACCCAAGACAGATAGGTCGCCTCCAGGTTCATCGATGCCAGACCCGGTATCGCGTTGATCCCGTCGTCAAACAGTTTGCGATTGCCATCTAGGTATTCGACCAACTCATCAACCCACGCCGCGCCTTCGGGTGAATAGGCAGCCGTCGCCATGAACAGTCCGAACGAATTTGCAGACAAGCCAAGTGCGGCCATCCGCGCCCCAAAGCGTGCGCGCAAATCAGGATCTTCGATGATCACATTGCCAGAATGGGATCCCGCAATGTTGAACGTCTTTGTTGTCGCGGTCATCATCACCAAGCGTTCGGTGATCCCTTCGATCAGGCTCATCGGGGTGTGCGTATGTCCCGGCATCACCAGATCGTGATGGATTTCATCCGAAACCAAGATCAGGTCGTGCCGCTTGGCAAAATGTGCGACCGCTTGTAATTCTGATTTGGTCCAGACGGTGCCGCCCGGATTGTGGGGCGAGCACAGGATGACCATCTTTTCGTTGCCGGTCATTTGTGCCTCGTAGGCATCAAAATCCATGGCGTAACGCCCGTCTTTGTTCACCAATTCGCATTCGACTACTTTGCGCCCGGCCGCGTTAATCACTTTGGCAAACGCGTGATAGACTGGCGTGAACAGTACCACGCCGTCGCCCGGATTTGTGAAGGCATCGACGCACATGGCCGTGCCGTTCACCAGCCCGTGCGTGGTAAACACCCACTCCGGTTCAACTGTCCAGCCATGGCGCGTTTGCATCCACCAGCTGATCGCGGCCTTGTATTTGCTGTCATCCCCGAAGTAACCCATCACCCCGTGATCGATTTGGGCCTGCACCGCATCCAGAATGCACTGCGGTGGTTTGAAATCCATGTCGGCGACCCACATCGCAAGGCCCGTATCTGTCGGCACGCCGTAGAGCTGCTCCATCATGTCCCATTTCACACAATGGCTGCCGCGTCGGTCGATGATGTCGTCAAAGCTCATGGGGTCGTCTCCGGTTTTAGGTTTGCGCGCAGGCTACTTGGATACGCGCCGGACGCAAGAGGCGTTGCGCATGTCGGTCGGGTGTCCTACATCACTGGCATGAAAAGATCGATCCTTTTGCACCCCGATCCCCGCCTGAAAAAGACCTGCGCCGCTGTGCCGGATCTGACGGATGACCTGCGCGCTTTGGCGGACGATATGTTGGAAACGATGTATGACGCCCCCGGTGTTGGTTTGGCCGCACCGCAGGTCGGGGTGTTGCACCGTTTGGTTGTGCTGGATTGCGTCAAAGAAG
Source organism: Ascidiaceihabitans sp. (assembly GCA_029251465.1). Classification (GTDB taxonomy): domain Bacteria; phylum Pseudomonadota; class Alphaproteobacteria; order Rhodobacterales; family Rhodobacteraceae; genus Ascidiaceihabitans. Next base: position 44,213 of record JAQXDI010000077.1, on the reverse strand, counting down.
AGGGTGCCGCCGCGCGCCCGTTGATCATGTTCAACCCCGAAGTGATTGCATCGTCAGACGAAACCAACGTCTATGAAGAAGGCTGCCTGTCGATCCCCGAACATTTCGCTGACGTGACCCGCCCCGCGATGGTGCAGGTTCGTTGGATGGACCGTGACGGCAACGCGCAATCCGAGGAAATGGATGGGCTGTGGGCGACCTGTGTGCAGCACGAAATCGATCACCTCGATGGCAAACTGTTTCTAGACTACCTCAAACCGCTGAAACGTCAGATGATCACCCGCAAGATGGTGAAGTTAAAACGTGAATTGGCCCGCGGATGAGCGTGCTGCCGATTGTCCGCTGGCCTGATGTGCGCCTGACGGAAACCTGTGTTCCTGTGGCCGAAATTACCGACGATGTTCGGGCCTTGGCCGCAGATATGTTGGACACGATGTATGCGGCCCAAGGGCGCGGTTTGGCCGCGTCACAAGTCGGCGCGACGCACCGCGTGTTTGTGATGGATGCGGGCTGGAAAGAGAAACGCTCAGACCCGTTGGTGTGCATCAACCCGATGCTGCAAGAGATCGGCGAAGAACGGGTTAGCCGCGAAGAGGGCTGTCTGTCGATCCCCGGCGTGTTGGCATCCGTCAGCCGCCCGTCCCAAGTGCAAATGGTGTGGACCACGCTAGACGGTGGCCGCTGCGTTCAAAGCTTTGACGGGTTTGCCGCCGCATGTGTTCAACACGAGATTGATCACTTGGACGGGATCATCACATTCGACCACCTTGATGCTGAAACACGCGCGGCTGTTGAGGCTGAATACGAGGACGTCGCATGACGATCCGCCCGTTCGTGTCGTGGCCGGACAAACGTTTGCGCACGGCTGTCCCCGAAGTGTCCGAGATCACAGATGGCATCCGCGCAATTTGGGCCGATATGGTCGAAACGATGGACGCGATGCCTGGCGTTGGGCTTGCGGCCCCGCAGATTGGCGTGATGCTTCAATTGGCAGTGGTCGATGCTACGCCGGATCGTTCGCGTCGGATTTTGTTGGCCAATCCAGTCGTCTTGCAATCGTCACCCGAGATGAACGTCTATGACGAAGCCAGCCCGAACTTGCCCGGTGTGTCTGCCCAAATCAGCCGGCCAAAGGTGGTGACAGTGCGCTATCTGGATGCGAATGGCATGATCACGCGGACAGATTTTGACGGCTTGGAAGCGACCAGTGTTCAACATCAAATTGATCATCTGCAGGGGCGGATGTTCTTTGATAGGTTAGGGCGCGTAAAACGGGATATGTTATTGCGCAAAGCGCGAAAAGTTTGAGGATTCAGCGAGGGTGGTGTGCGACACGCACACCTTACGAGGCTCCCTGGATCAAGATACAATGAATGCGGGTAAGGTGTGCGTGTCGCACACCACGGCAGGGGGCAAAATGCGAATTATTTTTATGGGAACGCCGGAGTTCTCGGTGCCTGTTCTGAACGCATTGGTGGACGCAGGGCATGATATCATTTGCGTCTATTCGCAGCCTCCGCGACCAGCTGGGCGCGGCAAGAAGGACCGCCTGACGCCAGTGCATGCCCGCGCTTTGGAATTGGGCCTAGAAGTACGCCATCCTGTTTCACTGAAAACGGATGAGGCGTTAGCGCAGTTTCAAGCCTTGAACGCGGATGTGGCCGTCGTAGTTGCCTATGGTTTGATCCTGCCGCAGTCGGTTTTGGATGCACCGTCGCGTGGGTGTTTGAATATCCACGCCAGCCTTTTGCCCCGTTGGCGCGGTGCTGCGCCCATTCACCGCTCAATTATGGCAGGCGATGCGCAGACCGGCGTGTGCATTATGCAGATGGAGGCAGGCTTGGACACCGGTCCGGTTCTATCCCGCAAGCCGTTGGAAATTGGTTCGCAAGAGACAACCGCGCAATTGCATGACCGCCTGAGCGCACTGGGGGCCACGGCAATTGTTGAGGCGTTGGATCAACTGGGCACCGTGACGCCCCAAGCGCAATCAAGTGATGGCGTGACGTATGCGGCCAAGATTGACAAGTCCGAGGCAGCAATCGTTTGGTCGCGTTCTGCCCTCGACATTGACCGCCAAATTCGTGGTCTTTCACCGTTTCCCGGCGCGTGGTTTGAACTGGATGGCACCCGTGTCAAAGCCCTTGGATCGACGCTTGTTGACGCGCAAGGCACTGCCGGTGTCACCTTGGACGACGCGCTGTGCGTGGCCTGTGGCGATGGCGCTGTGCGCTTGACCAAGTTGCAGCGCGCGGGCAAGGGTGCGCAGGACGCAGATGTTTTCTTGCGTGGAAATCCAGTGCCCAAAGGCACGCAATTGTAGGAGAAACCTCGGATGTTTCCAACGATGATCGGGACGGTTGTGATTGCAGGGATCGTTGGATATCTGGCCGAGCGCTCGAATTTCACGCACAATGGCATTCTGCAATCCATCATCATCTGCGTCGGCGGCGCGTTCCTGTTTTACTTTGTTCGCCTGATGTTCGGGATCGGATTTGGCAGCGCGGGCCTGAACGCGATTGCATCATCTGTTGGCGCGTTGATCATCGTGCCAACCCACTGGCGCAAATAGGGTCTAGCCCAAAAGATCGCGGGCGATCTGCTCAAAGATGGCGGCTCCGATGGGGATCAAATCGTCGGGAAAATCGTAATCCGGATTGTGCAATGCGGCGTGGTTTTCGCCGGGTCCAAGACACAGCATTGCGGCTTTTGCGCCCCACCCAAACACGCCGAAATCTTCTGATGCGCGCATGGGCAAACCGGCATCACCGTTTGGGACATTGATCGCGTTCATCGCGGCGACGGCCACATCGGTTGCGTGTGCGTCGTTGATTGAGGCGGAAAATTCATCAAAAATCTCAAAGCTGACCTGCAATCCTGCCTCTGCCGATAGGGCTTCGGCCAGCGCGCACGCATCGCTTTTCAAATCCGACATCGCGGCGTCTTGGGCTGTGCGCAACGTCGCGTAGACAACGCCGTCGCCGGGCGCGATGCCAAAGGTCGGTTCGCCGATGTTGACGTGGGTTACAGTGACCAATCGAAACGCATCGTCCAACGCGCCACCGGTGCCCATGGCCCCCAAGGCCGGGATCAGTTTGGCGATCGTTGGGGCAGGGGAAACGCCGTCTTGAGGGTCCGCTGCGTGCGCAGTTTTGCCGGTCAACGTGATCGCCAGCCCAAGAGAGGCGCAATTGATCAGCCCTGCACGGGTCGACACGAACCCGAAAGCGCGACCCGGTTCGTTGTGAATGGCAAAGGCCCAGTCCGGCTTGATCGCTTGAAACGCAGGGTCGGCGACAACCGCGCGCGCGCCGCTTCCGTCTTCTTCTGCGGGTTGGAACATTAACACAATGCGCCCAGTCTTGGCCGGTTTGCGGGTGATCAAACGGCCCAAGGCCAACAACATCGTCATGTGCCCGTCGTGCCCGCAAAGATGCCCTTTGCCAAGCGTCTGCGAAACCCAATCGGCGTCAGACATTTCTTGAATCGGCAGTGCGTCCAACTCGGCGCGAAATAGAACCGTTGGCCCTTTGGCTCCGCTGTCAAAGATCGCGGCGACGCCGTGGCCACCCAAACCGGTGATGATTTCTGTGGGGGCGAGAGGGCCTAACGCTTTGAAAATCGTGCGGGCGGTTTGAACCTCTTCGCCGGACACTTCGGGCATGCGGTGCAGGTTACGGCGAAACTGGGTCAGTTCAACCAAATCTGAATTGGTGAGCATGGTTGGTGGTCCTCTGGCCATGGTGTTGCTTGTAGGATGTAGCACATCGCGCGTCGGAACAATCCAGGTTTTGCGACCAGTTCAGTGCGCAAAATCAGTTTGCTGGTGGGCGTGCTTTGTACGTGGGCAATTGCCAGCCAAATGCCAGTGAACCGGCGCGCAGGCCCCACGTGACGGCGGCGGCCATGACAAGCGGTATCGGACCTTCGGCGACGTAAGCATGCGTGATCCACGCGGCGGCACTGCCAGCCAATGCGGCCGACACGTAAAGCTCGCCTTGTTTTAAAACCATCGGCACCTCGTCGACGACGACATCACGCATGAGCCCGCCCATGCAGCCGGTGATGACGCCCATCAGGACAACAATTGCACTGTGTTGATCTAGTGAAATCGCGACACCGACGCCTGCGGCCACTGCAATCGCCAAAGCAAAACTATCGAGCCAAATCAGCACACGGTAACGGCTTTCTACCAAGTGGGCTGTGAAAAATACGATACCTGCCGCGAGGCATGCAACACCGATGTAGGCGGGTTGTTCGATCCAGAATATCGGATTTCGGTCTAGCAGAACATCACGCACAGTGCCCCCGCCGACCGCTGTCAGGCAGGCGAAAAACAAAAATCCAATGGGGTCAAGCTGTGCTCGGCTTGCGACCAATGCACCGGTCAGCGCAAAGACCAAAACCGATCCGTAGTCGAGGAAAACCAGCCAGCTCATTTGCCTTTGAACGGGGCCATGCCAGCGCGCGCGAGTTCATCTGCGCGTTCGTTTTCGGGATGGCCTGCGTGTCCTTTGACCCACTTCCACGTCACATCATGTGCTGCGTTCGCTATGTCCAAACGCTGCCACAGTTCGGCGTTGGCGACAGGCTTTTTCGCCGCGTTCTTCCAACCGTTTTTCTTCCAGCCAAAAATCCACGCCGTGATCCCGTTTTTGACGTAGTTGGAATCCGTAATGATCGTGATTTCGGTTTTCCGCGTAAGCGATTCAAGCGCGTTGATCGCGCCCAGCAGTTCCATACGGTTGTTGGTGGTGTGGGGCTCGCCGCCCTTCAACTCACGCTCTTTTACGACCTTGGTGCCGTCCATCGCCTGCATCAAAGCCCCCCAACCGCCAGGGCCGGGATTGCCGCTACAGGCACCGTCTGTGTATGCAAATAATTTAGTCATGCGCGCGTACTGCCATCCATTCTGAAATTGATCCGTCCAGGCCCGTGCCTGACCCCGTTACAACGTCCTGCACCTTTAGCCCCGCAGCGCCGAGCAGGCCTGTCAGCTCGTCTTGGGTGTAATAACTGTAGTGCCGCCCGATTTTGTCGCGCCGCTCGCCGGTGCCGATTTCCAACGCAATGTGCAGAACGCCACCGGGTTTCAACGCTTGGCTCAGCGCCGCAAGGTGGCGGGGCATGTCGGATTTTGATGAATGCAGCAGGCTGAAATTGGCCCAGATGCCATCGTAGATATCGGTGCCGCTAATGTCGTCAAAGGTCGCTTGTTTTGCTGTGACACCATCGTGTTTGCTGGCCAATTCAACCATTTCAGCAACGGCGTCAGTTGCGGTGACGCGAAACCCGTTTGCGGCCATCTTGGCGGCTGAATCCCCCGGACCACAGCCCAGATCCAACACATGTCCGCCCTCGGGCAGGCATTGGACAAAGGCATGTAGGATCGGATCAGCGGTGTTCGCATCATGGGTCATGCGCGCGTATTTGTCGGCTTGTTGTGCGTACACACTCAAGGTTTCAGGATCACTCATAAGAAGGCTCCGATGCTGAGGCAGACCAAGACAATGCCGGTTAACAGCAGCCGCAACGGCAGCCACCAATCCGGAGTGAGGTGCCATTTGGAAAAGGCGAAATCAAGCAAAAGCAGCCCCAGAAAGCCGGTGATCAGGTTCATCGCCGCACTGGTGGGCCCGCCGCCGGTCATAAAAAACGCCCACAGGGCCGGAAGCGTGGCAAGAGTGTAGCAAATCGCGGCTTGGGTGCCTTTGGTTTTGGTCGCAAACCCCCACAGCACGCCAGACATGAACGACAGGATGATCGCGCCGTAGAACAGTTGGATGTAGGGACCGGTGAACTGTGACCCCAGATAGGTGATGCTCCAATCCGCAAGCGGGTCAATTAAGTAAGTTGCGGCCCCCCACAGAAACGGGATCAGGCCAGCAAGTCCAAGCAGCAGAGGTGCGCGCGGGATCGCGGTCATGCTTGTTCCAATGCAAGGCGTGCAGCGAGGGCTGCAAAGACGGCAGCGAATCCGCGATTGAGCCAGCGCATGATTGTCGCCGATCCAAGGATGAAGTTTCGGGCCGTTGAGGCAAAGAGCCCGTAACCAACAAACACCACTAACGTGAGAGCCATGAAAATCGCGCCGAGCACGCTCATTTCAAGGCTGGCGGTGTCAGATTGGCCGGATAGGAACGGTGGCAAAAGGGCAAGGAAAAAGATCGATAGCTTTGGGTTCAAGATATTGATGAGAGCACCGCGGCGGGCGATGCGCCAGCCGGATTCCGCTTTACGATTAGGGTCAATCGACAGTGCGCCGCCGCTGCGCAGACTGAGATAGGCAAGGTAGAGCAAGTAGGCGACGCCAGCGATTTTGACGACTGTAAAGAGCAACGCTGAGGTGTGCAGGATTGCGGCAAGGCCAAGCGTCGCTGCCATCAAATGCGGCAATATTCCGAAGGTACAGCCAAGGGCCGCCCAAATGGCAGCGCGCGGGCCTTGGCCCAGTCCAAGGGCAAGAGTGTAGAGCACGCCTGTGCCCGGTGCGATGACGACGACAAAGGCTGTCAGGAGGAACTGAATTGAGATCATTGCGCTGTCCTGTCTGTTGTGGATGGTACGCGACACGCATCCCTTACGGGGCCAAGATGAGAGCGAAATGAAAATGAACACGGGTAAGGTGCATCTTGATGCACCACAGGCCTAGGCAGGTTCACGCAGCACACGTGGGACTTTGAATTCAACGTTTTCGATAGCGGTTTCGACCATTTCGGTGGTCACGTCATAACGTGATTTGAATGCGTCGATGACTTCGTTGATCAGCACTTCCGGGGCAGAGGCCCCAGCGGTGATCCCGATAGACGTGATCCCATCCAAGCTACGCCAGTCGATGTCTGTAGCCCTTTGCACCAGTTGTGCATAGCCGCATCCTGCGCGTGCGCCGACTTCGACCAGTCGTTTGGAGTTGGAAGAGTTGGGCGCGCCAACCACCAACATCGCGTCGCATTTGGGTGCCATGGCTTTGACCGCTTCTTGGCGGTTGGTCGTGGCGTAGCAAATGTCTTCTTTGTGCGGGCCGACGATCTTGGGAAACCGCGTTTGCAGCGCGCTTACGATATCTGCGGTGTCATCGACGCTTAGCGTGGTTTGCGTCACGTAGGCCAGGTTCTCCGGGTCACGCACAGCTAGGGTCGCCACATCGTCCGGGGTTTCGACCAGCAGCACTTCGCCCTCGGGCAGTTGCCCCATGGTGCCGACGGTTTCAGGGTGTCCTTCGTGCCCGATCATGATCATTTGCAGGCCATTGTCGGAATGGCGCTGGGCCTCGATGTGGACCTTGCTGACTAGCGGGCAGGTGGCGTCGACATAGACCATATTGCGGGCAAGGGCCGCGTTGGGCACGGATTTTGGCACCCCGTGCGCCGAGAAAATCACCGGCCGGTCATCAGGGCATTGGGACAAGTCTTCGACAAACACCGCCCCTTTGTCGCGCAGCCCGTCGACCACAAATTTGTTGTGCACGATTTCGTGGCGCACAAAGACCGGCGCGCCCCACTTTTCCAAAGCCATCTCGACGATCTTGATGGCGCGGTCAACGCCAGCACAAAAGCCCCGCGGCGCGGCAAGGTATAGCGTGAGGGGGGATTGTGTCATGGACGTCTCCGGCAGTGTCATGCGTCTTACGTAGTGCGCGTACGCTCAAGCGTCCAGTGTCACAAAAGTGGCGAAAATGCAAAACGCCGGCCAAGTTTCCCTGCCGGCGTTTCATTCAATGCTTTGGATCACGTTAGTCTTGTGCTGCAACCATAGTTTCGCGCTGCTCTGGCGTGAATTCACGTGGCGGGCGGCCGATGACGTCCTTGAGTTCATCCAGCTCGATGAAGTTGTCCGCTTGGCGGCGCAATTCATCTGAAATCATCGGGGGCTGGCTGCGGATCGTTGACACAACAGAGACGCGCACGCCTTGGCGTTGCAGGCTTTCGACCAGTGGACGGAAATCACCGTCGCCCGAGAAAAGCACGATGTGGTCAACGCGCGGTGCCAGTTCCATCGCATCCACGGCCAATTCGATGTCCATGTTGCCTTTGACCTTACGCCGACCCATCGAGTCGGTGTGTTCTTTGGCCGGCTTGGTCACCATGGTGAAGCCGTTGTAGTTCAGCCAGTCAACCAATGGGCGGATCGGCGAATATTCGTCATTTTCCAGCAAAGCTGTGTAGTAGAACGCGCGCAGCAATTTGCCACGGCGCATAAATTCTGTGCGAAGCAGTTTGTAGTCGATATCAAAACCGAGCGATTTCGCAGCCGCGTACAAATTTGATCCATCGATGAACAGAGCCAAACGCTCATCTTTATAAAACATTAAGTGTCCTTCCGAAGAACCTTGTGCGCCCGAGTGTGAGTGGTGTGAGGCGAGGAAATGAAATATGGCAACGCACACTGGGTAAAATAGGGGTTTATGCTGATGCTGCAAGTCACCATTCTGCGCAAAAGGGGGGAATTTCGCCTATGGGTACCTCAAATATGATCGTTGCCCTAGGGGCAAACCAACCCACGTTGGAAAAATCCCTTAAGGTTACCCTAGGGCAGGCAATTCAATCCATAGGCGAAAATGAGGCGGTGATTCGCGCAACCAGCCGATTTTACCAGACGCCCTGCTTTCCTGCGGGGGCCGGGCCGGACTATTTGAATGCCGCGGTTTTGATCCAAGCAGACTGGACGGCGACCCAAGCCTTGGCAATCTTGCACCGTATCGAGCAGGATTTTGGCCGTGCGCGTGTTCAGCGTTGGGGCCAGCGTACGTTGGATCTGGATCTGATCGCATACGACGATGTTGTGGCACCTGATCTGGAAACCTACCAGCACTGGCGTGATCTGCACATTGAAACGCAAAAGATGCGCGCGCCGGATCAACTGATTCTGCCGCATCCTCGTCTACAAGACCGTGCGTTTGTTTTGGTTCCGATGGCCGATGTGGCCCCCGATTGGGTGCATCCTGTGTCCGGCCTCAGTGTAAAACAGATGTTGGCGCAGTTGCCGCAGGACGAAAAAGACCTGGTTGTGGCCCTATAAAACCTCACGAAAACCGTTCAAAATGCGCTTGTAAATCCAGCCAAAGGGCAATAGATAACGGCCTCTAACACTGATCATTTATGTTACTGGAGCTTGCTCATGGCCCGCGTCACCGTCGAAGATTGCGTAGACAAAGTCCCTAACCGGTTTGAACTGGTTATGTTGGCGTCACATCGTGCCCGCGAAATTTCGGCCGGTTCTGCCGTGACCGTTGACCGCGACAACGACAAAAACCCTGTCGTTTCCTTGCGCGAAATCGCCGAAGAAACTCAGAGCGCTGATGATCTGCGCGAGCGTCTGATCGAAAGCAACCAGACCCAGATCGAAGTTGATGAAGCCGAAGAAGACGCCATGGCGCTTCTTATGGGTGCCGAGCAGGACAAACCTGACGAAGACAGCATGAACGAAGAAATGTTGCTGCGTCAGCTGATGGCCGCTCAGGGCCAAGGCTAAGCACAACGCTTTAGGACGCGGACCACATGATATCTGCCGACGATCTGATCGCTCTGGTCCGCACCTATAACCCGAAAACCAATGAACAGCTTATCAAGGCCGCCTATGACTATGGCGGCCTTATGCACGAGGGCCAGTTCCGTCATTCGGGCGAGCCCTATTTTAGTCATCCTGTCACGGTTGCGGCGATTCTGACCGAACAGCAACTGGATGACGCCACGATCATCACCGCATTGCTGCACGACACGATCGAGGACACCAAGGCGTCGTTCTCGTCCGTTTCTGAAATGTTCGGGACAGAGATCGCGATGCTGGTCGACAGTGTCACCAAGCTGACCAACCTGCAGCTGAACAGCACTGAAACCAAGCAGGCCGAGAATTTTCGCAAGCTGTTCATGGCCATGTCCAAGGACATGCGCGTCATTTTGGTCAAGCTGGCGGACCGTCTGCACAACATGCGCACGATCAAATCCATGCGCCCCGACAAGCAGGTCCAAAAGGCGCGTGAAACGATGGACATCTTTGCGCCGCTCGCCGGTCGCATGGGGATGCAGTGGATGCGCGAAGAGCTGGAGGATCTGGCCTTTCGCGTCCTCAACCCCGAGGGGCGGTCATCGATCATGCGCCGTTTTGTGTTGCTGCAACGCGAAACCGGTGATGTGATCCAAAAGATCACCGGCGACATGCGGGCCGAGCTGAAAAAGGCGGGCATCAAAGCCGAAGTGTATGGGCGTGCCAAAAAACCCTATTCGATCTGGCGCAAGATGCAGGAAAAAGAGCTGTCGTTCAGTCGTCTTTCCGACATTTACGGGTTCCGTGTCATCACCGACTCCGAGGATGACGTTTATCGCACGCTTGGTACGATCCATCAGCGCTGGTTCGCGGTTCCGGGCCGTTTTAAGGACTACGTTAGCCAGCCCAAAACCAACGGGTATCGTTCAATCCACACCACGGTTTCAGGGCGCGATGGCAAGCGGGTCGAGGTTCAGATCAGGACCCGCCAGATGCACGATGTCGCCGAAACCGGCGTTGCTGCACACTGGTCCTATCGCGACGGGAAACGGTCGCAAAACCCGTTTGCAGTTGATCCATCCAAATGGATTGCGCAGCTGACCGAGCAATTTGATTCAGAAGAAAACCACGAGGATTTCCTCGAGGCGGTCAAACTGGAAATGTATTCCGATCAGGTGTTTTGCTTTACGCCCAAGGGCGAGGTGGTCAAGCTGCCGCGCGGTGCCACGCCAATCGATTTCGCCTATGCGATCCACACGCGGATCGGCAACGCCTGCGTGGGTGCCAAGATCGACGGCATGCGCGTACCGCTGTGGACCCGTGTGAAAAACGGTCAATCGGTCGAGGTCATCACTGCCGAGGGGCAAACGCCGCAGACGACTTGGCTGGAAATTGCCACAACGGGCAAAGCCAGAACTGCAATTCGGCGCAGCCTGCGCGAAGCTGATCGTGACCGGTTTATCAAACTCGGGCGCGAACTGGCCCGATCCGCGTTTGGGCAGCTTGGTAAAAAGGCGACGGACAAGGCACTGTCGACGGCTGCTAAACATTTGCGCCTGACGGACGCAGACGAAGTACTGGCCCGTCTTGGCAGTGCCGAACTGACGGGGCGCGAAGTTGTCACCGCGATTTATCCGGACCTGTCACCAAAAGAGGGCAAGGCGGTGGATTCGCGCCGCGCCGTGATCGGCCTGGGCAAAGGGCAGTCGTTCAAACGGGCTGCATGTTGCGAACCTTTGCCCGGAGAACGGATCATCGGCATCACGTTTCGCGGTCAGGGCGTTATGGTGCACGCCATCGACTGTGCGCGCCTCGCCTCGTTCGAGGAATCGCCAGAGCGGTGGATCGATCTGCATTGGCACGACGGCACCCACGCCGCCGAGTACAGTGCCACGTTGCAAATGACGATTGGCAATGACGCAGGTGTGCTTGGTCGTATCTGCACCTTGATCGGCGAGACCGGCGCAAATATCTCAGATCTACATTTTGTGGACCGCAAACCTGACTTTTACCGTTTGCTGATCTATGTGGAATTACGAGACGCGTCGCATTTGCATTCGCTGATGCGCGTTCTAGAAGCAGAAAACGAAGTTGCAACAATTGAACGTTACAGAGATACGGCAACTTCTGAACCGGACGGTACGCAATCGCGTCCCCATTAAACAAAGGGCTAAGCGTTGATATTCAAACGCCGCGATCCAAAAACATATCTGCGCGCGGTGGTCGAATTCGTTTGGCCACGCGGCGGATGGGCGCGCGCGTTTCACTATGTCCGCCACCGTTTGCGCCGTCTACCCGACAGCCCTGAGCGTATTGCACGCGGCATGTGGGCGGGTGTTTTCGCTGCGTTCACGCCGTTTTATGGTTTGCACTTTGTGGTTGCGGTCGTGATGGCGCGCGTGATGCGTGGCAACATGCTGGCGTCCTTGATGGGCACGTTTTTTGGCAATCCTTTGACCTATTTTCCGATTGGCTTGACAGCATTGAAAACTGGCCATTGGATGCTTGGCACCGAAATGGAAGAAGGCGCGCATCGCTCCTTTACCGGCAAATTCTGGGATGCGGGCGCTGATCTTTGGTACAACCTCAAGGCTGTCTTTATGGGGCAGCCAACCGATTGGCACGGTTTGTCGGTGTTCTATGACGAAGTGTTCTACCCCTATTTGGTTGGCGGCATCGTTCCGGGCATCGTTGCGGCCACAATCGTTTATTATGTCAGCGTTCCGTTGATCCGCGCCTACCAGCACCGGCGCAAAGGTCTGATAAAAGCCAAATTCGAAGCGCTGAAAGCCAAGGCCGCCGCCAAAGCAGAAGCAAAGCGCAAGGTCGAGGATCAGGGTTAGGCGCTATCTGCTGATTGATCTAGGCGTGGTTTGTCGAACGAAATCAGACGTCCTCTTGTGTCGGTACAATTCTCTTGGGCGCACGTCTTTCCCCCTATGCGCCAAACTGATTAGAGTGCCATAAATCGTTTTAGCGACTCTTATCAGGGGATCTGCATGACCTATTCCAGCAAGCTGCGCCTCGGCGTGAACATCGACCACGTGGCAACTGTGCGCAACGCACGCGGTGGTGACACGCCTGATCCGTTGCGCGCTGCACGTATCGCACAAGAATGCGGCGCAGACGGGATCACTGCACATTTGCGCGAAGACCGCCGTCACATCTCGGATGCGGACATCGAAGGGTTGATGGACATTTTGACCATCCCGCTGAATTTTGAAATGGCCGCAACGGACGAAATGCAGGCCATCGCGTTGCGTCACAAACCACATGCGGTTTGCATCGTTCCTGAGAAACGCGAAGAACGCACAACCGAAGGCGGGCTAGAAGTTGCGCGCGAGGAAAACAAGCTGGCGCATTTTATCGCGCCGTTGCGCGAGGCTGGCTGCCGCGTGTCGATCTTTATCGCCGCAGATCAACGTCAGATCGACGCCGCGCACCGCATCGGCGCACAAGTGATCGAATTGCATTCGGGGGCCTATTGCGATGCCCACCACGAGGGACGTTTTGAGGATCGCGACCGCGAATTAATAGCGCTGTGCGAGATGAGCACTTATGCTCATTCACTGGGCCTCGAGGTGCACGTGGGTCACGGTTTGACCTACGAAACGGTGAAACCGGTTGCGACCTTTCCAGAAGTGATGGAACTGAACATCGGGCATTTCCTGATCGGCGAGGCGATTTTTCGCGGGTTGGACCCGGCAATGGCAGAAATGCGCCGCCTTATGGATGAAGCGCGAGCAGGCAAATGACCGAGGGTTACAAAATCGGATACTGGCGCTTTAGCGCGTGGTTTTTAGGCCTGTCGATTGCGATCCCTGCGGTCTCGTTTGCGCTTAAGGCGGCGACGGGTGTCGAGCTTGGCCAATTTGCGGGTACGATCATCCCGATGATCGTCGCCTCGATGCAAGAAGGTGTGCAATTTGCACGTGGCACAAAACGTGCGCCCAGTGGCAAGGAACGGCTTTTGATCGCGCGGATGTTGACCTGCATCGCGATCGCATGGACCAGTGTGTTGGTGTTTGTGACGGTTCTGTTTGCGCCACAAATCGGCGTGGTTTTGATGTCGACACTGGGGCCTGCGGTGCTGATGGGATTGATCCTGTTCATGATCGCAATCTTCTTTTTCATGGCTTGGATGTTCGTCGGCATGGGTGCGGGAAACGAAATGAAATTGGTTAGTAAAGACGTGACCAAGGATTTCGAATGATCCTTGGTATCGGCACAGACCTGGCCAACATCGAACGCATTCAGGGCGTGTTGGATCGGCATGGCGACCGGTTTCGCAATCGGGTGTTCACAGACATCGAACAAGCCAAAGCTGCGCGGCGCAAGGACGTGGCTGGAACCTATGCCAAACGCTGGGCCGCAAAAGAGGCGTGCTCAAAGGCGCTGGGCACAGGCCTGCGCATGGGCATTTCGTGGAAAGACATGGCCGTCAGTAATCTGGACACCGGTCAACCGGTGATGGCGGTAACGGGATGGGCGGCCGAGCGCCTGAAAAGCATGACACCGGACGGGCATGACGCAATCATCCATGTCACGTTGACCGACGATCACCCTTGGGCACAGGCGTTTGTCGTGATCGAAGCCCGCCCGCTATAGTCCCAACCGCCTGATATCTGACCGGTAAGGTGTGCGTGGCGCACACCCCATGGCTTGACTTGCGCCCAGTGGAACCGCATGTAGCTTGCAACACTTGAGCAGGGAATTTCGAAGATGGCCAAAGCCGAAAAAAAAGAAGGCAATTCGATTATTGAGACGATTAAAACCGTGGTTTACGCGCTTTTGATTGCCGGTGTCTTCCGCACGCTCTTTTTTCAACCGTTTTGGATCCCGTCAGGGTCGATGAAAGAAACGCTTTTGATCGGCGATTTTCTGTTCGTAAACAAAATGGCCTACGGCTATTCCTACGCCTCTTGCCCCAGCATCAAAATCCAGCGTTTGGGCATTGATCTGGACGGGCAAAAACTGTGTGGCGTTTTTGATGGCGACAACGGCCGTTTCTGGGCGGGCGAACCTGATCGCGGCGACGTGGTAGTGTTCCGCCATCCGACAAATGGCACTGATTACATCAAACGTTTGGTTGGTCTGCCGGGCGACAAGGTACAAGTCACGAATGGCATTATCAACTTGAATGGCGTGCCTGTCCCGCAGGTTCCAGTTGGCAATTTCACCGAAAAACAAGCACCTCAAGGGCCTCACCAGCTTAGCCCGCGCTGTGCAAATGGACCGGTCGGTGCAGGTGGCGTTTGCGAAAAAGAGCGCTACCAAGAAACCTTTCCCGAAGGTAACACACACGTCGTTTTGAACACCTTTAACCAACCAGGGTCACCCGACAACACCAAGGTATTTGCTGTTCCCGAAGGCCATTATTTCTTCATGGGCGACAACCGCGACAACTCTAATGACAGCCGCGTCTCGCAGCTAAGTCGCGGCGTCGGGTTTGTCCCATACGAAAACCTGATTGGTCGGGCTGATCGCATTATGTTCTCGTCTGCCGGCCGTTCAATGTTGTTTGTTTGGACATGGCGGGGCGATCGCTTCTTTAAGGCTGTCGATTGATTTTTGACCTCACAAATCCCTTTCAGGTGGGTGCCTTGTGAAGCTCAGCGCCGAACTCAAAGCCTTTGAAGACCGCATCGCGCATCACTTCGGAGCGCCTGTTTTGTTGACACGCGCGGTCACCCATTCATCGATGTCCTCGCCCACGCGCAGCGACAACCAGCGGATGGAATTCCTTGGTGACCGCGTTTTGGGATTAGTGATGTCAGAGGCCCTGTATCAGGCCGACACCGATGCCGCCGAAGGTCAGTTGGCCCCGCGTTTCAATGCCCTCGTGCGCAAGGAAACTTGCGCAGATATCGCGCGCGATATTGGTTTGGGCGAGGTTTTGCGCCTTGGTCGCTCCGAGATGATTTCGGGTGGGCGCCGCAAACAAGCCTTGCTGGGTGACGCCATGGAAGCCGTGATCGCCGCTGTCTATCTGGACGCAGGATACGACGCGGCCCGCACGATGATTTTGCGCCTTTGGAAAACCCGCATCGAGACCGTCGATGATGACGCGCGTGATCCAAAGACGGCTTTGCAGGAATGGGCGCAAGCGCGTAAGCTGGCCCCACCGAAATACGTTGAAACTGCGCGCAGCGGGCCGGATCACGCACCGGTTTTCACGATCGCCGCGCAACTGGACAATGGCACCTCTGCCACGGCAACCGCCGGATCAAAACGTCAGGCCGAACAGGCCGCAGCCAAAGCCCTTTTGGCAGAATTGGAAAGCACACAATGACCACTCGCGCAGGTTTTGTCGCCTTGATCGGAGAGCCGAACGCCGGCAAATCCACCTTGCTGAACCGCATGGTCGGGGCCAAGGTTTCGATCGTCACCCACAAGGTCCAGACGACCCGCACCCGTATTCGTGGTGTGGCGATGGAAGGCGAAACCCAGATCGTGTTTGTCGACACGCCGGGCCTATTTGCGCCGCGTCGCCGGCTGGACCGTGCGATGGTGGCTGCCGCGTGGGGCGGCGCTGCGGACGCGGATGTTGTCGTACTGATGGTTGAGGCAAACCGTGGTGTGACTGAAGGTGTCGAAAGCATCCTTGAGGGATTGGCCGACATCGGTAAGGGGCGCAAAGTGGCGCTGGCGATGAATAAAATTGACCGCGTCGAAGCCCCTGTCTTGCTAGGGCTGACCAAGGATTTGAACGAACGCTACCCGTTTGTTGAGACGTTCATGATCTCGGCTGAACGCGGCCACGGCGTTGATGCACTGCGCGAATGGCTGGCTGGCGAACTGCCCGAAGGCCCGTGGCTGTACCCCGAGGATCAGATTGCCGATCTGCCGATGCGCATGATTGCCGCCGAAATGACTCGCGAAAAGCTGACCCTGCGCTTGCACCAAGAATTGCCCTATCAAATGACTGTCGAGACCGAAAATTGGGAGGACCGCAAAGACGGATCCGCTAAAATCGATCAGGTCGTCTACGTCGTGCGTGACGGTCACAAAGGCATTCTGCTGGGTCACAAAGGCGAGACGATCAAAGCTGTCGGCAAGGAATCTCGCAAAGAGCTCGAGGAATTCTTGGGGCGCCGCGTACACCTGTTTTTGCAGGTCAAGGTACGCAGTGGTTGGCTGGACGAGGCAGAACGCTATTCTGAAATGGGCCTGAATTTCAAAGATGGAAATGCGTGAACCACAATTGAATGAGATGATCTTATGACGCGTCTGACCTCTCGGTTTTGGGTCGATGCGTATCGCGCACGGTTGCGGGTGTTGGACATTGACGCGTTTGTTGTCGCCCACGGCGATGACACGGGCGGGGCGGTTTTGGTCAAACTTTCGACGCTGGATGGCCAAGCAGTACTGCATCAGCGATCCTTCGATTTGCTAACTGGCACGCGGGCGTGGATAGAACTGACTGCTGGTTCCGAACGTGACGTGGACGCCGCAATTGCCCGACAACGTGAATTTGATCCCGACCTTTGGGTGATCGAAGTTGAGGACCGTCAGGGCCGCCATCTGCTAGATCAGGACGGGCTAGAATAGCATGGAGTGGCGCGGCACGGGCATATTGCTGGGGGTGCGCCGACATGGCGAAAGCTCTGCTATCATTGAGGTTTTTACCGAAACGCACGGTCGTCATGCGGGCGTCGTGCGCGGTGGCACCAGCCGCAAGATTGCCCCGATTCTACAACCCGGCGCGCAGCTGGATGTTGCGTGGCGGGCGCGGCTGGAGGGGCACATCGGCAGCTTTACGGTCGAACCTGTGCGCTCGCGCGCGGTCGCTGCCATGTCGGATCGTTTGATGCTGGCCGGGCTGAATACGGTCACGGGGTTGCTGACGTTTTGTCTGCCGGAACGCGAAGTCCACGCGCCGCTTTATCGTCGAACCGAGACGCTGTTGGACTTGCTGGATCAGCCTGATTTGTGGCCACTGGCCTATTTGCGGTGGGAATTGGCGCTGCTCGAAGAGATGGGTTATGCGCTGCAGCTTGATACCTGTGCCGTCACCGGAACGCAGGATGATCTGGCGTATGTGTCGCCGAAAACTGGCCGCGCTGTGTCGCGCGGGGCTGCGGGTGAATGGGCCAGTCGATTGTTGCCGTTGCCTGATGTTTTGCGCGGAATTGGGGCTGCGGGGGATGCAGAAATCGCCGAGGGATTTCGCACAACCGGCCATTTTCTAAGCGCGCATTTGGCCGCAAATCAAGGCAACCGTGCCTTGCCAGAAGCGCGTGCGCGATTTGTCGATGCGTTTAACCGCCAGATTTGAACACCATCTCGCGCCCTTCAGGGGTGCTTAGGATTAGCGTGTTGTTCAGCACTTCGGACAAGGACATCGCATCGAGCGCTTTGAAAAACTGCGCCTCGGCATCTAGATTAGAGCAGGCCATTTTAGTGGCTCCGATCGGACCGGTTTCAAACCACGGATAAGGCACGGTCAGGTCGGCAAAATAGTGATTGCAGGGGGCTTGTCCGCTGATGCGTCCTTCTTCGGGGAACTCAATAGTGGCACGCGCCGCAAACCGTTTGCCGTCAAGTTCGGTTAGTGTCCAAACCCGATCAGCGGCCCCATAGGCGCGCAAGGTTTCGTCCCCGCGGCAGGCAGAAATCAGCAGGACAAGGGCGAGAATGACAAAGCGCATGATGGCTCCTATTGCAGGGCAAGTACCAGATCGATGAGCGCGTCAAACGCCATCTGCGGTGTGGTGTCCGATGTGATGTTCGCAGCGCCGATCAGCGTGGCATAGCAAGACAAAGCAAAGGCCGGATTCTTGAGACCCAACTGCCCCAAAAGGCGGGCAATATGCGCCAGACGCTGTTCGTCAACTTGCGCAACAGCCTGTGCGGCATTGGCATTCGACTGTGCCCAAGCGCGGATCGCAGGGTCAGCCTTGGACGTCATGATCTGAGCGGCGAAGTCGCGCAACCGAGCATCAGCACTGCCTGTCGCAGAAAGCTGGTCAACGACATCTGCAAAAGCGTCACTTTGCCAGCGTGCAAGAACCGCCTGATGGAACGCAGGGACATCGGCAAAATGCCAGTAGAACGACCCCTTTGTGGTGCCGATCGCCCGCGCCAAAGGTTCGGCGCGCAATGCGTCGGGCCCTTTGGTTATCAGAGCCGCCAGACCTGCTGCGGTCCACGTGTCGATGCTGTGGCGTTGTGTTTTCATATAAACGCCATACGGTGACGTATGCCGCCGCACAAGCGGTGTCTCTAGATTTTTGCCAGATTGGCGATTTGTTGCGCGAGGTATGACCGTGAGGGGGCATCGCCGCACAATTCCAAAGCACATTGATAGGCCACGTGGGCTGCTTGGGGTTGATCGTCCATCGCCAAAAGATGCGCTTGTGTCGCATGAAACGGCTGAAAATTCTTAATCTGCTTGGCAGACATCTGACCAAGTAGGGCCAATCCGGTCTTGGCATTTTGCGCGCGGCCAATGGCTGCGGCTTGGGCCACGGCACTGCCCAGCGTCGGATACAATCGGTGCAATGCCGTCGTCAGTTGTGCGATTGCCTGCCAATCGGTTTCACTTGTGTTGGCACGATGCGCATGGACAGACTGGATTGCAGCCTCGATCTGGAACCGCCCGATCTGCCTAATGGACTGTGCGTGTCCGAGCATTTTGGTGGCGTAATCGATCAACTGGTGGTCCCAGTTTTGCGGGTCTTGCAAGTGCGTTGGCACCAGGACCCCGTTCAGGATGCGCGCACTGCTACGCGATTGCGAAAAAGCAATGAGTGCCGCGAGGCCGAAGGGCTCAGGATCGTTCGGATGCAGTTGAGTGAGCAGAGACGCGAGATATAGCGCTTCGCCCGCTAATGCGTCGCCGCCCTGCAACCAATCGAGGGCGTAGGCACCGTAGATAGCTTCGGTCACGGCGGACAAACGGACAGGCAGGTCCGTACTGTCAGGAATTGAAAAGGTGATACCGCTATCTTTGATCTTGGATTTTGCGCGCACCAACCGCTGGGCCATCGCCGCTGGCGGCAAAGCAAAGGCACGGGCGATGTCGGACGCTTGAACACCAAGCACGGTTTGCAACATCAAAGGCGTGTGCATAGCGCGGTCGATCGCGGGATGGGCACACACGAACATCAGCTTAAGCCGCTCGTCAGGGAAATCTGCGGGATCAAGGTTGGCCATATCGGGAATATCCGTTTCAGGAACCAGACGGGCATCCCGACGCTGAACATCTGTCAGCCGATTGCGCGCAGTGGTCAAAAGCCATGCTTCGGGAATGGCCGGAACACCATTGGCCGGCCATGTTGTCAACGCCTTGGCAAAAGCATCCGATAGCGCATCTTCGGCGGCGGCAATGTCACGGCCACGGCTGGCAAGGATCGCCACCAGCCGCCCGTAACACGCACGCGCAGCGGCTTCGGCTGCATGTGCTGTCGCGTTCGTCACCCCATCATCGACGCGCGAATTTCGACCTTGCCGCGCCGCGCTGCCGGACATTTGCGCGCCCACTCCATCGCGGCATCAAGGTCTGGAACATCGACCACAAAATACCCGCCCAGCGTTTCTTTGGTGTCGGCAAAGGGGCCATCTTGGATACGCTCTGTACCCCCCAACAATGACAGGGTCGTGGCCGTGTGCGTGGCGTGTAACCTGTCGGTATCCACAAAAACGCCAGCCTCGTTCAAGTCCTGAATATAGGCCCCGTACAGTTGTTTTTCCTTGTCCCAGTCATCGGCCGTCAGATGGGCCAGATTGGCGGGATCGGTGTATAGTAAAAATGTATAACGCATGTTTTTGTTCCTTAGCTGGCCGTGTTGAGGTTGCTGAGACCCTGTTCCAAAGTCTTGCCGATCATTTTGTCCATGAACAGACCAAATGTGCGTTTGATCGGGTTCAAGCCCATGTCGGCCTGCATGGTCCATGTCACTTCTGTGCCACCTGCTTTGGCCAAGACCGTGAGAATTTGGATAGGCTGCCCCATCGCACCGAGGTCAATTGCATAGGTCACCGAGGTGTCGGTGATGGCCGAAACTGTCTGTTGGCCTTTGCCGTCTTTGCCCTCGAACTGAAACCCTGATCCAACGCCGTGGTCAGGACCAAAATGACTGATTTTCAGGTCAGGGTCCGCAGAGGCATAGGGGTTAAAGCTTTGATAGCCCATGTTGGACGCGGCCCGTGCAATGATATCTGCCGGTGCGGCTTGGACCAGTGCTGTGCGTTCAACGACGACATTGCGGGGCAGCAAATACGTCGCTGCAGTCAGCCCGCCAATGCCGGCCGCAGCAACGACGAAGGTTTGTGTGAGGGTCATGATGTCTCTCCTTGGTGCCATGATCAAAAGCAATTGGTGCTTTCATGAACATGACGAACGCAGCAGAGCCGGATCGACAATTTAGCGAAAAATATTTGAGAAATTTGGACTCAGGATAGAAAAAGGGCCAGCGCAGTGACCTGGCTGACCCTTTTGGTTTTTAGGCGTCGTGGTGTTAACCTAGGATGCGTCGCGCGATGACTTGCGCTTGAATTTCCGCGGCCCCTTCAAAGATGTTAAGGATGCGGGCGTCGCATAGCACGCGGCTGATTTTGTATTCCAGCGCGAAACCGTTGCCGCCATGGATTTGCAAACCGTTGTCGGCTGCTGCCCAAGCAACTCGTGCGCCCAGCAGTTTCGCCATGCCCGCCTCGACGTCGCAGCGCCGGCCTTCGTCTTTTTCAAACGCGCTGAAATAGGTCAGCTGACGGGCCACCATGATTTCGACGGCCATCATCGCGAGCTTGTTTGCAACGCGCGGGAATTCGATCAGGGATTTGCCAAATTGTTTGCGGTCAATTGCGTACTGCATCGAGATATCTAGCGCGGATTGCGCCACCCCAATCGCACGTGCGGCCGTTTGGATGCGTGCGGATTCGAACGTCTCCATCAGCTGTTTAAAGCCTTTGCCCTCTTCGCCGCCCAACAGGTTTTCGCCTTTGACGTGAAAGCCATCGAACGCCAGCTCGTATTCTTTCATGCCGCGATAGCCCAGCACTTCGATTTCGCCGCCGGTCATACCGTCCGTCGGAAACGGGTTTTCGTCGGTGCCCGGGGTCTTTTCGGCCAAGAACATCGACAGGCCTTTGTAGTTGGTCGTGTCGGGGTCGGTGCGGGCCAGCAAGGTCATCACGTGGGTGCGCGATGCGTGCGTGATCCATGTTTTGTTGCCGGTCACGGTGTAATCGCCAGCGTCGCCTTTGACCGCGCGGGTACGCAATGCGCCCAGATCCGAGCCAGTGTTCGGTTCGGTGAACACGGCGGTTGGCAGTGTCTCTGCTGAGGCGATTCTTGGCAGCCACTTTTGTTTTTGCTCGTCAGTGCCGCCTGCGATAATCAGTTCGGCCGCGATTTCAGAGCGGGTCCCGAGGGAGCCAACGCCGATGTAGCCGCGCGACAATTCTTCGGACACCACGCACATGGATGCTTTGGACAGGCCAAAACCACCGTATTCTTCGGGAATCGTCAGGCCAAAGACGCCCATTTCAGCAAGATCGTCGATGATTTCCATCGGGATCAGTTCATCCTTGAGGTGCCATTCATGGGCAAAGGGTTCGACCTTTTCCACAGCGTAACGGCGGAACTGCTCGCGGATCATTTCCAGTTCTTCATCCAAGCCTGTGGCCCCGACGGTCACATTTGCCGATTGTTCTTGCATCAGATCAACCAGACGGACGCGGGCCGCTTGGGTGTTGCCGCCTTGGGTCAGGGTTTGAACCGCAGGCTCCATCATGCCGCGCATCTCGGACTGGTCCAGACCCATATCTTGCAGTCGCAGCATTTCGCCCTGGTTCATCTGAATGCCGCCGTAGACCTGCCAAAGGTATTCACCAAAGGTGATTTGCAGGATCAATTGTTCGACTTCGCCAAATTTTCCGTCCGCATTTAGCGCTTTGGCCCACGCGTGCATTTGGCGCAAAGATTGGGCGTAAGTTGCCAACCAAGCGAGCCCGTGTGTGGCCGTTTGGTGCTGTTCTAAAAGGCGCGCGGACACACGACCATCCTCAGACACCAAACCACGCAGGTGGGTCTTGGAAACGTCCAAGATGCTCTCGACAGGGGCGATTGCCGCACCTGTGAGGGAAAGCAGATCGTCGAGGATAACCGAATGTGTCATCGTAAGGTCTTGTCCATCATGGGCCATGCATCACTTCCTTTTTGCTTGGGTCAGGGTCTAATCCTTTCGCAGGTGCAGCGCAACAAAAATACATTTGAGTGCGGCATCTTGTTCGAAAATTGCGCGTTGATTTTTTGCGGTGCAGCACTAGCACTAGGTGCTATAGCGGGCACATGGATATTTTGTTCGAAATCATGACGCTCCCTCAATTCATTTTTGCGTGCTGCATCGCGTTGTTGGCGGGATTCGTCAAAGGAGTCGTCGGATTCGCAATGCCGATGGTTTTTATATCTGGCCTCAGCACCTTTCTCGCGCCCGAGTTGGCTTTGGCGGGGCTGATTCTGCCAACTTTGGTGACGAATGTGATGCAATCGATGCGCCAAGGGCCGCGTGCTGCATGGGAATCGGTTAAACGATTCCGTGTCTTTTTGGGTGTCGGATTGGTGACACTGGTGCTCGGGGCGCAAATGGTGCGCGTTTTGGAACCCGCCACCATGCTGCTGGTGATCGGCGTGCCAGTGGTGGCATTCGCCTGCATGCAGCTAGTTGGTTGGGCCCCGACATTGCCCAGTGCTTCGAACAAGGTCGCAGTTGGCGTTGGCGCATTCACCGGCTTCATGGGTGGATTGTCGGGCATCTGGGGGCCACCAACGGTCGCGTATTTGACGGCGTTGAACATCGGCAAAAACGACTTTATGCGCGTCCAAGGCGTGATCTATGGTTTGGGCGCTGTGGCGTTGACGCTGGCACATATGGGGTCGGGCGTTTTGCGGGCGCAAACGTGGCCGTTGGGTATCGCAATGGTGCCAACGGCGGTTTTGGGCATGTGGATCGGCGGGCAAGTATTAGACCGTATCGATCAGGCGATGTTCAAACGTGCAATACTTGTGGTGTTGCTTGTCGCTGGCCTAAATCTGCTGCGGCGTGCCGTTATGGGTTGAAACCTGACGCGGCAAAGAAGAATGGGCCTGACCAACTGGCCAGACCCATTTACCAAAACACTGGTTAAAAATTCAAAAGTATTAGGCGCGCCGAGCGACTGTTGTACCGGCGACGTCTTGGATGAAGGTCACGATGCGCGCCTTCATTTGTTCGTCCTTGATCGAAGCAACAGCGCTGACGATATCCATCGCGCTATCTTTTTGCGTGTTCGCATCTTCGTCGAGGCCTTCAAAGAAATAGGATGTTGGCACTTCCAGAATATTGGAAAGCTCAAACAAACGGCTTGCTGCGATTCGGTTAGAACCGATTTCGTATTTTTGAATTTGTTGAAAAGAAAGTTTTAGGCGACGGGCAACATCTGTCTGAGACAAGCGGCGCTGAGTGCGGGCTTGCTTCAATTGGCGCCCGACGTGGATGTCTACTGCATGTGGCATTTTTATTTATCTCCGGTTGAACTGATTACTTTAATCGTAAAATTTGTCACGTCAGGCAATTGAGTAACTTTTTACATAATGCAACCATAGATAATGCATTGATGTATTAAAAATTTACCTATAGGGTTACAAAAGGTTACCATCGACGGTGTATTGATCATCCGTTCTGCCCGAATTCTCTCCGAATCTCTAAGAGCTCTTGGATAATATGACGAGCGTTAATCAGCCCTTACTTTTTGAAATGATCCGGTCATTCGTAACATTGGCGCGGACTTTAAATTTGTCGCATGCAGTCGAAGAATTAAAGAGCACGCGCCAAACTGTACGCCGTCATATTGAGGCGCTGGAATCTGCAATGGGCGCGCCTTTGTTCGAAGTCAAAGACCGACGCTATCAATTGACCCATGCGGGCGAGCAAATGCTGCCTTCCGCGCAGTCCATTCAGGCACAAGGCCGACTGTTTCTGCGCGGTGATCTTGGCGAAGTCGACGGCATGATGCGCATGGCCTATGAAGACGGCGAAGGTTGGTATTTTTACATTCAAAAGCAAAAGATTAGCAGCGTTTGGGATTGTGGTTCAGGTCTGCTTCCTGCGGCGGTTCAGGCGTGGGCTGCGTCCAAAGGTGAGCTGGAAAGCGACGCGATGAATGTCGTGCGCCCCTTTGTGTTGGTGTACCGCGACACGCCCGCTGGCTGGTTGTGCAGTGAAGTGGGGGAGAATTCATTCTTTCGCAAATGGTGGGGCCGGACCAAAGCGTTATCAAGCGTTGGTCGCCCATTGGACCAATTCCCTGGCGGACCAGAAGTTGCAGCAATCATGAAATTGCCATTTGTTGAGGTGCAAACCACCAAAGGCATTCGTCTTGATCAGGTCGCGACCTTGCTGCCACGGGGCGAAGATGGTGCCCCAACGACAATCGTTTTTAACCGACTTCTTATGGCCGCACGACTGCCCGATGGTAGCGACGTTCTGGTTGTAGTCGTCGATAGGGCTAATCAACTTATGATTGCCGACCTGGACAGCGCAATTTTAGAACGGATACCGGATGATGTAGTGCTAGAATTTTGATCTGATTAACCAATTTCTGAGTGTTTCCCGCCCAAGTGCGCTGCACTCCCTAGTGAAGCAAACTCACTAGGCACAGAAAATGACTTTTCAACACATCCATAATGGCGACCAGTTTGTTAACTCAGTTACTAAGTTATTGAATACACACGGTGTGTATCTGACCGTTGGGTATGATTTTAGCGTTTATCGCGACATGCTGAAAAAGTCGTTTCCTGAACGTAAGATAGGGACGCCGTTTGATTGTGATTCGCACGATCTGGACGACGGAAGTGCTTTTTGGATCATTGGCCACTCCCAAGATGGTACAATTGTACACACTCAGGCCATGCGTATGCTAAAAATGGGCCCGCGTAATCTCGCTGATTTTCTGACATTGCGATTTCACGAATTTGCACCGGCAGGCGTGGAATTGGACATGACGCGCAGCAGCTATCGTGCCGGCCCCGGTGCCAAACGAATGGATGGTCGGATCGCCTATCACGGTGAATATTGGATCGGTGGAGCGCCGGGTCAATTCCGTGGCACCGGTCTGTCGTGTATCCTTAGCCGCTATGCGTTGTGGCAGGCGATGGAGCATTGGGACCCGGATCACATCATCGGATTTATCGCGCAAACCAATGCGTTTAAAGGATTTGTGGAGCGCACAGGCATGATGCATACCGAACCAAATGCGGTCATGATGTGCCCCAAGGGCAGTGACAAAGTGATCAACGGATTTCTGTCGTACCTGCACCGCGAAGATTTGCCTTACTTGCTGGACATCCCGCTACAGGCGGCTTTGCTTGAGGCAGCCTAAATCGCAAATCGTTAGAAACAAAAAGTGCGGCAATCAGATTTGATGCCGCACTCTTTTTTTGTCGATTTGGTGCCTGATCAGCCGATTGCGGCAGATTTCACGTCATCATCAATGTGCGGCAAATACTGTTTAAAGTTATCTGAAAACATCCCGATCAGTTTTGTGGCTTGGCGATCGTAGGATTCAGGATTGTCCCACGTGCGGCGCGGATCGAGCAGAATATCTGCCACGCCGTTAACCGAGACTGGCACGTCAAATCCAAAGTTCGGATCCTTGCGGAATTCGGCACCGGCCAACGACCCGTCCAGGGCAGATGTCAGCAGTGCGCGTGTGGCACGGATCGGCATGCGCGAGCCCGTCCCATAGGCACCACCGGTCCACCCTGTGTTAACCAACCAGCAGGTCGCGCCATGCTGGGCGATTTTTTCACGCAACAGGTTGCCGTAGACTTCTGGGCGACGGGGCATGAACGGCGCACCAAAGCAGGTTGAGAACGTCGGCTCTGGTTCGGTCACGCCGCGCTCTGTGCCAGCAACCTTGGACGTAAAGCCGGACAAAAAGTGGTACATCGCCTGTGCAGGTGTCAGGCGCGCGATGGGGGGCAGAACGCCAAATGCATCACAGGTCAGCATGATGATGTTCTTGGGGTGGCCGCCTTGCGCATTTGCGCTCGCGTTAGAGATATAGTGCAGCGGATAGGCGCAACGCATGTTCGCCGTCAGGCTGTCGTCGTCGAAATCCAGTTCTTTGGTTTCTTCGTCGTAGACCATGTTTTCGATCACGGTGCCGAACTTCTCGGTCGTTGCGTAAATCTCTGGTTCGGCTTCGGCGCTGAGGTTGATTGTCTTGGCATAGCAACCACCCTCAAAATTGAAGGTGCCGCGATCGGACCAGCCATGTTCGTCGTCACCAATCAACGTGCGGGCAGGGTCAGCAGACAGCGTGGTTTTTCCGGTGCCGGACAGGCCAAAAAACACAGCCGTATCAACAGGGTTACCCGTCGCGTGGTTGGCCGAGCAGTGCATCGGCATGACGCCTTTTTCGGGCAGCAAGTAGTTCAACAGCGAGAAAACAGATTTTTTGTTCTCGCCGGCGTATTCGGTGCCGCCGATCAGGATCAGCTTTTTGTCAAAGTTCATCGCAATGACGGTTTCGGACCGGCAATTGTGCTTGGCTGGATTGGCTTGGAAGCTCGGGCAGTTGATGACGGTGAAATCCGCAAGGAAATCATCCAGGTCTTCACGCTCTGGGCGGCGCAGCATGTGGCGAATAAACAGGCCGTGCCATGCCATCTCTGTCACCATACGTACGTTAATCGAATAGGCGGGGTCAGAGCCGCCAACCAAATCCTGCACGTAATAGTCTTTGCCCTTCATGTGCTCAAGCATGTCGGCGTACAGCGCGTCAAACCCGGCTTCGGACATTTCGGCGTTGTTTTCCCACCAGATGGTATCAACAACACTGGCGGTTTTCACGACGTGCTTGTCCTTTGGGGACCGCCCTGTGAATTTTCCTGTAGTAACAAGGAACGCGCCACCTTTGCCCAGTGTGCCTTCGCCGCGCTTAAGGGCGGCTTCGATCAGCGCAGGCTCGATCTGGTTATAATAGACATTGCCCAGCCCTTTGATGCCTTGATCTGCGAGCTGGAATTGCGGGTTTACCCGTCCAAATGTCATATGTCGTCTCCTGTTTCCGCCAGTCTAGATGCTGGGCGGATGATCAAAATGAGGTGCAACACTGGTGTGGCCCTCGTGTGATGAGGGCGTCTTAGCATGGCGTCTGAAAGGATGAACAGGCAGCTTTGACGCAGTTAGCGCCACCAATTTGCACTTTGGCGGCTCGTCGCAGGCGAATTCATACCCGCCTGACGCGAAAGTGCGGCAATTTAGCCATTCCTAACCTGTTTGTGGCCTTAATGTGGCGTGCCTACAGACCGATTCGCACTTTTGGATTGATTCGACCGGCCAAAACGCAAAGAGTGACAGAAAAAAATAGTGTGGCAGTAGCAGTACAAGGAAACAGGCAATGAACAAGATTGCATTGGTAGACGACGACAGGAATATCCTGACGTCGGTTTCAATGACTCTCGAAGCCGAAGGTTTTGAAGTAGAGACATATAACGACGGACAGGCAGCGCTTGACGCATTCAACAAAAAGCTGCCTGACATGGCCGTGCTGGACATTAAGATGCCACGCATGGACGGAATGGATTTGTTGCAGCGCTTGCGTCAAAAGACGACGATGCCTGTGATCTTCCTGACTTCTAAGGATGATGAAATTGACGAGGTTTTGGGCCTGCGTATGGGGGCTGATGACTACGTCAAAAAGCCGTTTTCCCAGCGCCTGCTGGTAGAACGCATTCGCGCACTATTGCGCCGTCAAGAAGCGCAAGCCGGTGAAATCGTTGCAGATAGCGAAGAAACCGAGGTCATGGAACGCGGCGAATTGCGGATGGATCCGCTACGTCACGCGGTCAGCTGGAAGGGAAACGATGTGTCCCTGACAGTCACCGAATTCTTGCTGTTGCAGGCATTGGCGCAACGCCCGGGTTTCGTGAAATCGCGTGACCAGTTGATGGGCGTTGCCTATGACGACCAAGTTTACGTTGATGACCGCACGATCGACAGCCACATCAAACGCTTGCGCAAAAAGATGCGTACGGCAGATGATGAATTCTCAGCGATTGAGACGCTGTACGGTATCGGTTACAGATACAACGAAGATTGATAACGTAAGTGTAACCTCTGGCTTTGGCCGAAAGGACGTTTGTGCGGGACATGGCACCAACTCCATCGCGGGACGGTGATGTGGTTTTGGGCGACGATTGGGTCGCCCCGGACGCAACAGCACCTTCAGAAATGCGCGCTCGCCGTGAACGGCGGGGGCTATTTTCGTTGCGCGCTTCGGCTCTCACCCGCAAAATCATCACCTTCAACCTGATTGCGTTGAACGTTTTGGTTGCGGGTATTCTTTACCTCAACTCTTCTCGTGACAGTTTGGCTGTACAGCGCGCCGTTTCACTGGTCAGCGAAGCAGAGCTGATCGCCGATGTCCTTGAGGCGCAATTGCCAACAGGTGCGCCGGTTAATTTGGCCACGGGCGATGGCATTGACGTTGATGCGTCTTTGGATGGCCTAGATCTGCGCAACGGGATCGAAGTTTTCATCTTTGACCCTACCGAAGCTTTGATCGCCAACATCAGCGGTAGCGTGGCCATTCCCGGCGCGGACCAACAAGCGGGTGGCGGCACCACGATTTTGACCGATGGTCTAAATTGGTTGTGGTCCAAAATTTCATCCCCCTTTACCAGCAATACCGAAGAACAAATTGCGCCGATCCAGGAACAATTGGCCACACGTGTGGCGCTTAGCTTGACCGATGGCACGCAAATCGGTGATGCAAAAGATGCCAGCGGTGGTGCATTGTTTAGCGTCGTCACTCCGATCCGGCAGGGTTCTGTTGCGGTGGGTGCGGTGGCTGTGACCAGCGCCAGTGGCGAAATCGATACGCTGGTGCGGGGTGAACGCGAACGCATGCTGCAAATGTTCATCATTGCCACTCTCGTGTCCATTGGGCTCAGCCTCGTTTTGGCCTCAACGATTGCGAACCCGCTTTCTGACTTGGCCGCCGCAGCCGAATTGGGTCGCGATAAAAATGCACGCAAAGTGAACCTGGGTCGCATCCGTATTCCTGATTTGACAGCGCGCCCGGACGAGATTGGGCGCCTGAGCGGTGCGTTGCGTGGGATGATTGCCGCACTCTACAATCGTATCGACGGCAATGAACAATTCGCGGCGGATGTCGCGCATGAGATTAAAAATCCGCTAGCGTCTTTGCGTTCTGCCGTTGGCACGCTGCGGATGATCAAACGCGAGGATCAACGCAACAAACTGCTGGATGTGATTGATCACGACGTGCGTCGTTTGGACCGTTTGGTTAGCGACATTTCAAACGCTTCGCGCCTCGACAGCGAGTTGGTCAAAGAAGAAGAAGAACCGTTCAACATTCTGAATATGCTGAATAACCTTGGGCAATACTTGGGTGAAGATGCGAAATCAAAAGGTATCGATTTCATCACTGATCTACCCCCGAACCCGATCGAGCTTCATGGACTTGAGGCACGCCTTGCGCAAGTTTTTGTGAATCTGATCACCAACGCGATTTCGTTCTGCGAAGATGGCGATGCTATCCGCATTTGGGCGCGCAAACGTGAAAACCGTATTCTTGTTGTTGTCGAAGACACAGGCCCCGGCATTCCCGATCAAGCCTTGTCTAAAATCTTTAAACGATTTTATTCGCAACGCCCCGAAGAGCACTTTGGCAATAACTCCGGTCTTGGTCTGGCGATCTCGAAGCAAATCGTTGAGGCGCATGGCGGCGTGATCTGGGCAGAAAATATTCGCCCGACAAATGCGGACATCACGTCTGATCCGCTGGGCGCGCGCTTCGTCGTGGGTTTACCTGTCTAAAAGGCAGCTGGATGAAATGTGTCACCCTACATGCCAGCTGCGTCGCCGTTCAGGGCAGGGGCGTTTTGATTGTAGGGCCGTCCGGATCTGGTAAGTCGTCCTTGACGCTTGAACTGATGGCGTACGGCGCGGATTTGGTCGCGGATGACCGCACAAACTTAACGCGAACAGGCGCGAGTATCGTTGCAACCGCCCCTGCGAATATCGCCAATATGATTGAGGCACGTGGGATTGGCCTATTGAACGCCGCAGGTATCGCACAGTCGACAATTCATTGTGTTGTCGACATGGATCAAATCGAAACAAAACGTTTGCCTGAGCCGCGAAATTACACCCTTTTGGGCCTCGAAATTCCATTGCTTCACAAGATTGGGAACCCCTCATTTGCCGCATCACTCTTGCAATTTATCAAGGCAGGACGGCAGGATACCACATGAGCACATCTGACCCAAACCCGCGCCGCGTCGTCTTGGTTACTGGCCCGTCCGGTGCTGGTCGCTCCAGCGCTATTCGGGTGCTAGAGGATTTAGGGTTTGAGGCAATCGACAACATGCCGCTGCGTCTGATCCCAGCTTTGCTGAGCGATCCTGCTGCGGGTAAACCAATGGCTTTGGGAATTGACCCGCGCAACCGTGATTTTTCGACGACGGCTGTCATGAACGCTTTGGGACAAATGGCAGGGTTGCCCGGATTTACGCCTGAGTTGCTGTATCTGGATTGCGCCACGGATGTGCTGTTGCGTCGGTTTTCCGAAACGCGCCGCCGTCACCCGTTGGGCGATAGGCCTGCGGCGGGCATCACGCGCGAGTTAGAGATGCTTGGCCCGCTGCGTGAACGCGCGGATGTGCTGATCGATACCTCTGCTTTGAACGTTCATGAATTGCGCGCCGAGGTCGAGGAATGGTTCGCGACCGGTTCGCAGGATCGGCTGTCCGTTTCGGTTCAGTCATTTTCGTACAAACGCGGTTTGCCCCGCAGCGTCGACATGGTGTTCGATTGCCGGTTTTTGAACAATCCGTATTGGGAACCCTCGCTTCGCAGCGGCACAGGGCAGGACAAAGCCGTGGCCGATTACATCGACAAAGATCCGCGTTACGCGACGTTCCGCCAAAAGGTGCAAGACCTCGCCATGTGGTTGCTGCCGGCCTACTTAGATGAGGGCAAATCGCATCTGTCCATTGCATTTGGCTGCACAGGCGGGCAACACAGGTCCGTTGCCATGGCTGAGTCTTTGAACTGGTTTTTGACCCAAGCGGGATGGCAGGTGTCGCTCAGGCATCGCGAACTTGATCGACGAAAGAGAGAAGAGGCTAGCACGTGATAGGCATTGTGATCGTTGCACATGGGGGATTGGCGCGCGAATACCTTGCGGCCATCGAACATGTTGTCGGATCACAGACTGGCATCCGGGCCATCTCTATTGAAGCGAACCATGACCGCACAGACAAACAGACCGAAATTTGCCAAGCCGCCGATGCGGTTGATGACGGCAATGGCGTTGTGGTTGTGACCGATTTATTTGGCGGATCACCATCGAACCTCAGCCTTATGGCGTGCCAACCACAGGGGCGGCGTATTTTGTATGGCGCAAATTTGCCCATGTTGATCAAATTAGCCAAATCCCGCCACAAGCCCGTGGGTGATGCCGTGCGGGCTGCATTAGACGCAGGCCGTAAATATATCGACAGTCAAAACGTCAGCGCTGAAAGTTAATACCGCATTATGACCAATTGCTCCCTTACAATCGTTAATGAAAAAGGTCTGCATGCCCGTGCGTCGGCCAAATTGGTCGAGGTCGTCGAGGCTTTTGACGCTCAGGCTGAAGTCAGCAAAGATGGCATGTCTGCATCAGGCGACAGTATTATGGGGCTTTTGATGTTGGCAGCATCAAAGGGAAGTATTATTGAAATTGAAACTACGGGGCCGGATGCAGACGCGTTGTCAGACGCATTGACGGCTCTTGTTGCTGACAAGTTTGGCGAAGGGGCCTAGTTTAGGTCTATCCATGCGATAAAATAAAGGTTTGAACACGTTGGTCGATAGCGTTCACGATGCAGATGCCGAAGGGCAAGTAGAAGCGGCGAGCTTCAAAAAATATGACCGGCGCAGCCTGTCGTATGCATCGACGTTTGACGATCCGTGGAAATCCACCGTGATCCGGATCATGGAGGCACTGACGGGCAAGTTGACCGTACTGCGCCTTGTTAAAAAATTCGAGCAACAAGAAGCGCCGTCAGGCCAAGGCTTTTGGCGCGCGGCGCTCAATGTGATGGGGATCGAACTGACGACCCCGCAGTCGCAATTGGATCGTATTCCGAAAACCGGCCCTGTGATCGTCGTTGCCAACCATCCGCACGGGATGGTCGATGGCATGATTTTTGCCGACCTGATTGGTCGCGTGCGTCCGGACTATCGTATTCTGACCCGTTCACTGCTGACCGCGATTGACGAAGTCGCTGGCAGTTACATGATCGCGGTGCCGTTTGCCCATGACCCAGAGGCGCTGACCAAAGGCGTCGCAATGCGCGCCGCAGCAATGAAGCATCTCAAGGAAGGCGGCGTCGTTGCGCTGTTTCCATCCGGCGGCGTTGCCCATTCCGAAACGTGGTTTGGCCCTGCTGTCGAGGACGAGTGGAACGTGTTTACGGCCCAACTGATCCGTCGGTCCGGCGCGGCGGTTGTGCCAATGCATTTTCCGGGCCAAAATAGCCGTATCTATCAGATCGCAAACAAGATTTCACCGATTCTGCGTCAGGGTTTGCTGCTGCATGAAATCGTGTATTCGCTGAACAAACCACAGGGGCCTGTGGTCGGGGATCCGCTGAGCGATGATGAGATCACCAAGTGGAAAGACGATC
The DNA here is from genome assembly GCA_029251465.1 of Ascidiaceihabitans sp. Taxonomy (GTDB): domain Bacteria; phylum Pseudomonadota; class Alphaproteobacteria; order Rhodobacterales; family Rhodobacteraceae; genus Ascidiaceihabitans. The sequence continues at coordinate 11,038 of JAQXDI010000077.1, read as the reverse complement.
CACGTGGCTTTATGGCTTGGCTGCGCGATCACACCCTGGCGCTCAGAGACTAAGCGCAGGAGATTCCGCAATCGGGCTGGCCAAAAACGGGCCGGAATTTATCTGGTCGGGATTGGCACGTCGCCGCGATAATCATAAAATCCACGCTGGGTTTTGCGGCCCAACCAGCCGGCTTCTACATATTTGGTCAGCAACGGGCAGGGGCGGTATTTTGTATCCGCCAACCCGTCGTGCAGCACGTTCATGATCGCCAAACAGGTGTCCAATCCGATGAAGTCCGCCAGTTCTAGTGGGCCCATCGGATGGTTCGCGCCCAGCTTCATTGAGCTGTCGATGGACTGCACGTTTCCCACGCCTTCATACAATGTATAGACCGCCTCGTTAATCATCGGCATCAGTATACGGTTCACGATAAAGGCCGGAAAATCTTCGGCAGAGGCGGCGGTTTTGCCCAGCTTATCAACGACCTTCTTGCACGCATCATAGGTCGGCGCATCGGTCGCAATACCGCGGATCAATTCGACCAGTTGCATGATTGGCACCGGATTCATAAAATGGAATCCCATGAATTTTTCGGGACGATCCGTCCGGCTGGCCAGTCGCGTGATCGAAATAGAAGAGGTATTGGACGTCAGAATCGTGTGCGGTTCCAGATGTGGCAGCAAAGCATCAAAGATCTGCTGCTTGATCGGTTCTTTTTCAGTCGCAGCTTCGATGATCAAATCACTGGGGCCGATTTCTGACAGCTCTTGGGTCGTTGAAATGCGGGCCATGGCGATGGCTTTGTCGTCAGCACTAATCTTGTCGCGGCTAACTTGGCGTTCCATGTTTTGGTCGATCAAAGCGACAGCGGCGGCAAGGGCCTCGGCGCTGATATCGTTCAACAAAACATCATATCCGGCCAGCGACATCACATGCGCAATCCCGTTGCCCATTTGCCCTGCACCCACGATGCCAATTTTCTGAATGTCCATAACGATACCTTTCCAGCGGATGCTGCACTGCCGCACCATAGCGGTCAGATGTGCGCAAGAGCAAGGCGGCATCAGCGACACGGTATCGCCACATTTGTTTAGGGGTTTGTCAGGATATCGCTGCCATAACTGCCCTTGGGTGAGATGAGAGGTGGACCGCATGAGTTTTGATGCATTGGGGACAGGTGCCCTAGATTATTTATCGTGCCGCTATGGCACGTCCAAATTGCTGTTTCGCGGGCCGCGTCGGACTTTGACGGTGCCCTATGTCGCGTTTTTAGGCGGCACGGAAACCTACGGAAAATTCATCGAAAATCCGTTCCCGAGTTTGGTTGAACAGCATATTTCGATGACTTGCGTGAATCTTGGCTGCGTGAATGCGGGCATTGATGTATTTTCGAAAGACATGCAAATCGCCGAGATGACGAACGATGCCGCTGTGACAGTTGTGCAGGTCATGGGCGCACACAACATGTCCAACCGGTTCTATTCGGTACATCCACGCCGCAACGATAGATTCTTGCAGGCCTCTAGCTTGTTGCAGGCAATCTACCGTGAGGTGGATTTTGCGGAGTTCAATTTCAACAAACACATGTTGGGGCGTTTACTGACCTTGTCACCGGACCGGTTCCAAACGGTAGTTGATGAATTGCGCGAGGCATGGGTTGGGCGCATGCGCGGTATGCTGCGAGGGATCAGCGGTAAAACGGTTCTGTTATGGTTTGCAGATCATGCGCCTGAGGACGATCTAGCACCAGATGACGAACGTGATCCGTGGTACGTGACACGCGCCATGATTGAGCAGCTGGGCTCCGAAGTGACGGATGTGGTTGAGGTGGTCGCCTCGGACACGGCTCTTGCACTAGGGACGGAAGGTATGGTGTTCAGCCAGATGGAAACACCGGCTGCCAACAATTTGATGGGCCCCGCAGCGCATCAAGAAGCAGCAGAAGCAGTCGCCGCCAAATTACGCGAGATCATGTAAAAACGAAAAAGGCCCGCTGAGTAACCAGCGGGCCCATGTTTTTATCCTGAGCAGCCTTACAGCTTTTCGATCAGCTCTGGTACAGCGTCGAACAAGTCTGCAACCAAGCCGTAGTCGGCGACCTGAAAGATCGGTGCTTCTTCGTCTTTGTTGATCGCCACGATGACTTTGGAATCTTTCATACCTGCCAAGTGCTGGATTGCACCGGAGATACCGACAGCCACGTACAACTCAGGTGCGACGACCTTGCCTGTTTGGCCAACTTGCCAGTCGTTTGGTGCGTAACCAGAATCGACCGCTGCACGGGATGCGCCAACAGCGGCACCCAGTTTGTCAGCCAGTTTTTCGATCAGAGCAAAATCCTCTTCGGACCCGACACCACGACCACCGGACACAACCACACCCGCAGATGTCAGTTCTGGACGATCAGAGGCAGCAACTTTGTCCTCGACCCATGATGACAGGCCAGGGTTGCCAGCAGCGCCAATGTTTTCGACCGCGGCAGAACCACCGGTTGCAGCAGCATCAAACGTCGCACCGCGGAAGGTGATAACCTTTTTCGCGTCAGACGATTTAACCGTTTGCATGGCGTTGCCCGCATAGATCGGACGCTCGAACGTGTTCGCATCGATCACGGCTGTCGCATCAGAGATGACCATCGCGTCCAGCAGTGCAGCAACGCGCGGCATGATGTTTTTTGCGTCAGTTGTCGCAGGTGCTACGATGTGTTCGTAATCGCCAGACAAAGACACTAGCAAATCAGCGACTGGCTCTGCCAAACGTTTGCCGTAGATCGCGTCTTCGGCGCACAGCACTTTTGCAACGCCAGAAATTGTTGCAGCCTCGGTTGCAGCAGCGGCGCATGTGGCACCTGTGCAAAGAACAGTCACGTCGCCAAGGGAACCCGCGGCAGTTACAGCTTTTGCTGTGGCGTCCATTGCCAGTTCGCCGTCGTTGACTTCTGCCAGAAGAAGTACAGCCATTATACAGTCCCCGCTTCTTTAAGTTTCGCGATCAATTCTTCAACTGATGCAACTTTGATACCGGCGGCACGTGCTGCTGGTTCAACTGTTTTGACAACTTCTAAACGAGGGGTCACGTCAACGCCGTAGTCCGCCGCTGTCTTTTCATCCATCGGCTTTTTCTTGGCTTTCATAATGTTTGGCAGGGACGCATAACGCGGCTCGTTCAAACGCAAATCAACCGTAACAACCGTTGGCATGGACACTTCGATGGTTTGCAAACCGCCGTCGACTTCGCGTGTCACTTTGGCTTTGTCGCCAGCAATCTCAAGCTCGGAGGCGAACGTCGCTTGTGACCACCCCATCAAGGCGGACAACATTTGGCCAGTGGCGTTCATGTCGTTGTCGATGGCTTGTTTGCCGCACAGAACCAGACCGGGCTGTTCTTCGTCCACGATCGCTTTCAGGATCTTGGCAACAGCCAGTGGTTCGATGTCTTGGTGCACATCATCCGCTGCAATCACCAGAATGGCGCGGTCTGCACCCATCGCCAACGCGGTGCGCAGCGTTTCTTGGGATTGCTTGACGCCAACGGAAACGGCGATCACTTCGTCCGCTTGGCCCGCTTCTTTGAGGCGGATGGCCTGTTCGACGGAAATCTCGTCAAACGGGTTCATCGACATTTTCACGTTGGCGAGATCAACACCTGAACCGTCCGCTTTGACACGAACCTTCACGTTATAATCGATCACGCGTTTTACAGGTACTAGCACCTTCATGAGCGTTTCTCCTTTAGATATTCGACTCACCCGAATGGGCAATCATCACAGTTTGAACATTTCTTAGCGAAGCCGTGGCCGCGTAGACAGTGCAAAATCGTCATGTTGGCGCAAACGGACGCCGCGTTTCGTTTGATTTGCCAGTTTCTAGCGATTTGCGCCCGGAACCCAGAGCACATCTGCTTTGCCGCCATCATTGGCAATGCGTGCGGCCACAAAGAACCAATCGCTGAGGCGGTTGAGATATTTGATGGCTGCGGGGTTCACGGATTCCAGTGTCGCCAGTTCTACAGACAGGCGTTCGGCGCGACGTGCAACGGTACGGCACACGTGCAAATGGGCCGACAATTTTGATCCACCCGGCAGGATAAAGCTGCGCAGAGGATCCAGAATTTCGTTCATCGCGTCGATTTCGTTTTCCAGACGCGTGACTTGGGCGTCGGCCATGCGCAACGGCGGGTACTCGGATTTGGCGTCCTTTTCCATGTCGGGGCGACACATGTCAGCGCCCAGATCGAAGAGGTCGTTTTGAATACGGCTTAGCGCGTCATCAACGGCGTCACCTGCCTCAAGGCGTGCGACCCCAACAAAGCAATTCAGTTCGTCCGAGGTGCCATAGGCCGTGACCCGCATCGCGTGTTTTGCAACGCGCGTGCCGTTGCCAAGCGCTGTTTCACCAGCATCACCGGTTTTTGTGTAAATTTTGTTTAAAACAACCATTGTTGTTAGCCCCCTTGGCGTTTGAGGTAGACGTAAATCACGATCAGCCCAACAGCGACAGCCTGCCCGATAATCCGGTAACGCATCAGCCGGTTAGAGTTGCTGTGCAATTTTCCACTGCCTTTGCCAAATCCCGTCAGCCCCAGAACGAGGATGCCAACGACAATCAGCACAGCAATGACAACTAGGGCAAATAGGGGATCAGACATGAATTCAGGCTTTCCGTTGCGCGTTTGAATTTGATGTAGAGGGCGTGCGCGCAAAAGCGAAGGAATTTTATCCAATCAGCGCGACAGCACCCAATCTAGGGCCCGTGTTGGCAGCAAACGGCGCAGCGTGGCCATCAGATATGTCGGAGTCGTGACGAAATAGCGCGGGCGCGGGCGTTTGGATTCAAGCGCGTGCACCAGTTTTTTCACCACCGCTTCGGGCGGTAATTCAAACGTGTCCGGCCCGCTGGAATGGTACAACCGCTGACGCAGTTTGGTCTTGTACTGTTCAGCGCGGGGGGCGTTTTCCCAGTCGATCCAGCGTTCAAAATGCGGGATAGAATTGACCCGAATTTTTGAGGTCACAGGACCTGGTTCGATCAAAATGATCTTGATGTCAGTGTCACGCATTTCGATGCGCAACGTGTCGGTTAACCCTTCGAGCGCGAATTTTGTGGAATTATACGCCCCGCGCCACGGCATCGTCACAAACCCAAGCACCGAGGAACATTGGACAATTCGCCCGTAACCCTGGGCGCGCATGATCGGCAACAGACAACGCGTCAGTTCGTGCCAGCCAAAGAAATTCGATTCGAAAATCGAGCGTAACGCATCTGTTGGCATGTCCTCGACTGCACCCGGAATTGCGTGGGCACCGTTGTTAAACAGCGCATCCAGCGTCCCGCCTGTGGTCTCAAGGACTTCGTTCAGGCCGCTGTGGATGCTGGCCGTGTCGGTGTAATCGATGCGCGGACTGTCAAAACCCATGGCGCGCAGGCGGTCGCAATCGACTTGCTGCTTGCACGATGCAAACACCCGCCAGCCGCGTTCACGCAACCCCATGGCCGAGGCGAGACCAATTCCTGAAGAGCATCCGGTGATCAAAATTGATTTTTGGGTCATACACGCATTTCTAAAATGAAGTCAGCATATACCATAGGCTGAATCTGGTTGCTCTCAACTCTCGTTCAGTAGGAAATCGGCCAACCAGCCTTCAGAGCCACCGTCAACGGGGCGCATTTTGACCCAACCCTGACCTGGGTCAGATAGGATTTCGACCGCTTGGCCTTTGACCATGCGGCTCACGACGTCATAGTTGGTGCCCGGACCGCCGCGTACATTCACGCGGTTGCCTGAAATTGTGCGAATGATCGCTTGGGTTTCAGCCTCAAGCGACGTTTGAGTTGCGGCCACTGTCGGCTGGTCGCTGGCCGCGATCAGGCTTGGCAGGATGATCTTTGGCGCTTGGTCATCCGTGCTTGTCACATCTGCTGTCACAGACGGAATCAATGTCGCGCTGACGCGTGTGTCGTTGGATGTCGTTTCAAGCGAGGCCAAGGTCACAACGTTGCGGGTCACTTCACCTGCGTCCAGTTTTGCTTCGGCCACCACAACTGGCGTGTCGACTGGAACGTTGGCCAGTTGAGTTTCTGCAATCGCAGGGGCTGCGTCAACGCGGCTGATGCGCAGGGCATTTGGATCGAAATCAGCGCCATCGCTCATTTCATAAAATGTAAAGCCAAGCAGGCCAAAGGTAATCAGGATAAACGATTTCATAACAGTGACCCCCCAGATCACAAACTCTTCACGACTCTTGCGAGTTGGTGGAAGTTAACACATTCAGAGGTCACGTTCAGGGGCAAGGTCACGAATTTTTCCCCGTAAGCGGCACACGTGGCTTGGATGCAACGTCGATGCGCGGGCATTTTGGCGCGATGGTGCAAAAGCCGAGCATAAGGCGCGATTGCCGTCTTGTTCGTTTTGCGCCACGCGGCTACACACCATCTATGGCTGACACTACAGATACCCCCAACATGGACCTAAGCGAACCGCTGCGCCGAGCGTTGGGCGATCGGTATCTGACCTATGCCCTGTCCACAATTATGCACCGTGCCCTGCCGGATGCGCGCGATGGGCTAAAGCCTGTGCACCGTCGTATTTTGTATGCGATGCGCGAATTGCGATTGGCGTCAAACGGCGGCTTCCGTAAATCGGCCAAGATTTCCGGCGACGTGATGGGCAACTATCACCCGCATGGGGACGCTGCGATTTACGACGCGATGGCGCGTTTGGCCCAAGATTTCAACGTGCGCTATCCGTTGGTTGATGGCCAAGGCAACTTTGGCAATATCGACGGCGATAACCCTGCTGCCTCGCGTTACACTGAGGCGCGCATGACGGCTGTGGCCGAGGCGATGCTTGAGGGGCTGAATGAAAACGCCGTTGATTTTCGCGAAAACTACGATGGCACGCTGACGGAACCTGTCGTGCTGCCGGCGCAGTTCCCGAACCTGTTGGCCAATGGATCTACGGGTATCGCCGTGGGCATGGCCACGAACATTCCGCCGCACAACATTGCCGAACTGTGTGATGCCTGCATCCACATGATCAAAGTACCGGATGTGCGCGATGACACACTGCTGAACTATGTGCCGGGGCCGGATTTTCCGACCGGCGGCATCATTGTTGAAAGCCCTGAAAATATTGCGACGGCCTACCGCACCGGTAAAGGTGGGTTCCGTCTGCGTTGCCGTTACGAGATCGAAGATTTGGGCCGTGGCCAGTGGCAGATCGTTGTCACCGAAATTCCTTATCAGGTTCAGAAATCCAAGCTGATCGAAAAGATCGCGGAACTGATCCAGACCAAAAAGATCCCGATTCTGGGTGACGTGCGCGACGAATCTGCTGATGACATCCGGCTGGTGCTGGAACCGCGTTCCAAAAACGTCGACCCCGATGTGCTGATGGGCATGATGTATCGCAACTCTGATCTTGAGGTGCGGTTTTCGCTGAACATGAACGTGCTGATCGACGGTTTGACGCCCAAGGTTTGCTCGATGAAGGAAGTGCTGCGCGCCTTCCTTGATCACCGCCGCGAAGTTCTGATCCGCCGGTCCACGCACCGCATGGAAAAGATCGACCACCGTCTGGAAGTGCTCGAAGGCTTCATCGTCGCCTTCCTGAACCTTGACCGCGTGATCGACATTATCCGTTACGACGACGACCCCAAGGCAGGGTTGATGCGCGAAGACTGGTCCAAGGATCACGTGCGGGCCATGAACGAGGCAGACTATGTTTCGCCCGGCCCATCGGATGGTGAATTGTCCGAGGTGCAGGCCGATGCGATCCTGAACATGCGCTTGCGGTCGTTGCGTCGTCTTGAAGAAATCGAATTGCTGCGCGAACAGTCCGCCTTGATGGAGGAACGCGCCGGCTTAGAGGATTTGCTGGAAAGCGAAGCCATCCAGTGGGACAGCATTACTGCGCAGCTAAAAGAAACCAAAAAGAAGTTTGGCAAAGACTGGGTGATCGACGACGTCAATCGTGGTCAACGCCTGACGACTTTTGCCGAAGCTGGCGAAGTTGCCGACGTGCCGCTCGAGGCGATGATCGACCGCGAACCGATTACGGTTGTGTGTAGCCAGATGGGCTGGATTCGCGCGATGACGGGCCACATCGATTTGACCCGCGAGCTGAAATTCAAAGACGGTGACGGGCCTCGGTTTACCTTCCATGCGGAAACCACGGACCGCCTGTTGGTCTTTGGTGCGAATGGTCGTTTCTACACGATGAGCGCGTCGAACCTGCCCGGTGGGCGGGGCATGGGGGAACCGCTGCGCCTGATGGTCGATCTGCCGAACGAGGCTGAGATTCTCGACATTTTCATCCACAAGCCAGAGCGTCGACTGCTGGTCGCGTCCTCGGCGGGGGATGGATTTGTTGTGCCCGAATCCGACGTTGTGGCGCAGACTCGTACCGGCAAACAGGTGCTGAATGTGCGCGGCGAAACCCGCGCGCTGGTGTGTAAACCCGTGCAGGGCGATTTTGTTGCCGTTGTCGGCGAGAACCGCAAAGTGCTGTTGTTCCCAATGGAAGAACTGCCTGAGCTAGGTCGCGGCAAAGGTGTGCGTTTGCAAAAATACAAAGACGGCGGACTGTCGGATGCAACCACGTTTGTGCGCGAACTGGGCCTTAGCTGGCTTGACCCCGCAGGGCGCACCCGCACCGAAACTGCGCTGGACGAATGGACGGGCAAACGGGCAGGGAATGGCCGTATGGCCCCGCGTGGCTTTCCGCGGGACAACAAGTTTAACTAGACAGGTTCTGCCGTTAACCAGACGCCGCCCTGAGGGCGCAAGGTCAGGATCATCACCGGTTCAGGATCACGTCCTTTGACCGGTTTGAATTTGAATTTTGACAGCATGGTCGCCAAAATAATCACGGCTTCTTGCAGGGCGAATGACGCGCCGATGCAGATGCGTGGCCCGTCGCCAAACGGCAAATAGGCGTAGCGCGGAATGGCTTTGCGATCCTCGAACCGTTCAGGACGGAACGCATCCGGATCATCCCACAGCAATTCATTGCGGTGCAGCGCGTAGATCGGAATGATAACCGTGTCGCCCTTTTTGATCTCGCGTTCGCACAGGGTGTCGTTTTTCATCGCGGTGCGAGACACGACACCTGCGGGTGGATAGAGGCGCAGGGCTTCGTCGACGATCTGGCGGATAAAGGGCAGGTTTTCGACGTCATCACCGGTGGCCGCACGACCTTGCAAAACCGATTGTGCCTCTGTGCGCGCACGGGTTTGGGCGTCTTGATCAAAGGCCATCAGGTACATCGACCAGGCCAAAGTTAGGGCGGTGGTTTCGTGACCGGCAACGATGAAGGTAAGCAAATTGTCACGCAGTTCAGCCGTGTTCATCGTGCGTTTTGTCTTGGGGTCAACGCCCGCCAGCAGCAGATCGAGCAGATCAGGCACCCCCTCGTGTCCACGTGCCGCGCGGGCATCAATCGCGCCGTCGGCCATTGCCTTCATTTCTTTGAGCGCCTTGCCTGACATGATCCGACCGGGGCGCGGAACCCAATCAGGAGCCCCCAGAATGTCAAAAAAAGAAATCTTGCCAGCCTCGGCCAAATAGTCATCGATTGCGTTGTGAACACCGTCGCGATCAAAAGTATCACCACCCGAAAACGTGACATCGGCGATCACATCAAAGGTCGTGGTGACCATTTCATCCAGCAGATTTACCGCCCGCGGCCCTGCGTCCGTGATGCGCTGGGCCGCGCGTTCTGCGGCACTGGTCATGATCGGGGCGAGGTTCAACATGTTGCGATGAGTAAACACGGGCGAGGCCGCGCGCCGTTGCCAGCGCCAATGCGCACCTTCGGCCAAAAACAGGGATTCGCCAATCGCGGGCTTCAAAAGGTTCTTTGTGACCAAAGACTTGGGGTAGTCGCCGACCTTATCAAGCAACATCTCGCGGATTGTGGCGGGGTCCATGACCATATGCCACCGCTTGCCGGTTTTGCCCGACACCATTGGCTGTTTCGTGGCGATATCGGGAATGATGCTGAGCACATTTTTGCGGGCTTCGTTCAGGCTTTTGAAGATGCCCCAAGGTTCGCGTACCAACGGCACACGCACAGGTAGGGTGGTTGGCAGAACAGTGTCAGGCATCGCGTCGCTCCTGTTTGTATACCTGATGATATAAGTGCCGCACCGGTTCTGACAATCGCCTGCGGCCAATTGCGCAAACGTCCGACCTCGGGTATCGCGGTTATCGTACCGTTGGGGAGTGTGCGGATGCTGCGTTGGATTGCTGGTGTTTTGTTGGTTCTAAGTGTCGCGGCCTGTAACGGGGCGGCGGATTTAACGGACGCGCCTGTGCCGCTTGGTGACTTTAATCTTGTGCACAACATCGTTGTGGCCCCAAAGGCAGTCAAAGGTGGACCGCTGAGCCGCAAGGTTAGCAAAGACGAATTGTCCGCTGCGATGAAGGCAGCAATTGCAGAACGGTTTGACCGGTATGAGGGCAGCAAACGTTACCATTTCGGCGTGAGCGTCGAAGGCTACGTTCTTGCGCAGCCCGGCGTGCCATTGGTTTTGTCACCCAAATCAATCCTGATCATCAACTTCACGGTTTGGGACGATGCAGCAGGCAAAAAGATGAACGACGAGCCTCACCAGATTACAGTGCTTGAGTCGTTTGGCAGCGGGACACTTGTGGGGTCTGGCTATACGATGTCCGCCCAAGAGCAGTTGAAAAACCTGTCCCAGAATGCGGCCAAAGCGATTGAACGTTATTTGGTCAAGCAGCAAAAAGAACAAGGATGGTTTGGCGGCGTCCAGTAAAGCCCTCAAATCATGCAGATTTCTGCGTATAACCGCGTCATGTAGGTGACAGGCGCGCATCAAGCGTCAAGAGGTGCTTGATTTATGTCCCGAATGGCAATAAATCGCGCGGCAGATGAACTTCGGGCCGCAGCGTGCGGTCCCTCAATCAAAGGGCGCCTGCACTATGGCTAAGGAAAAGTTTGAACGTAATAAACCGCACGTTAACATCGGCACGATTGGCCACGTTGACCACGGTAAAACGACGCTGACAGCGGCGATCACCAAGTACTTTGG
>JAQXDI010000072.1 GCA_029251465.1 Ascidiaceihabitans sp. | reverse complement strand
CGGCAGGCTCAAAGATTGGCGACGCGTAGCTACACGCTACGACAGATCCCCAACCGTCTTTCTCTCCGCAATAGCTCTCGCAGCAACCGTTATCTTTTGATTATGTGTCCTGACCCTAACCAAGGACGGAGGCGGATCAGACATAGGACTGGAACCGGGGCCGCTTGGTCTTTTGCACAGTGTCGCCGAAAAATTTGGCGGGCCGAAAGGCAGTGTAGAATGATTGTGCGACGCCTTTGAATAAAGGCTGACACGAAATGAAACGCAGAAACAAAATACTGCATCTGAGCGCGCTGACAGTTGGCGCCGGGATGTATTTGGCGCTGGCGACAGATGTTGTGGCGCAAAATGCACGCAACTGTGGACCACGCGAGATGGTGGTGGATCGTCTTGCAAATGGCTACGGCGAAACCCGTCAATCGATGGGGTTGGGTGCTAACAATGCCGTAGTAGAGGTGTTCGCCTCTGACGACACAGGCACCTGGACGATCACGGTCACATCTGCAAACGGGACCACATGTCTTGTTGCATCCGGTCAATCGTTTGAAGAATTGGTCGAGGCGCTGCCCGCCAAAGGAAACGACGCCTGATCATGGTAGTGGGCGACACGTCCACCTTACAAAACATAACATTTGACGCGTAAGGCGGATGGGATCATCCGCCTTTTTTTTGCATACTGGGCCGCGCAGCCAGCTGCACCATACTTTAATCACAACAGGATGAGTAAGGTGGGCGTGTCGCCCACCATCCGCCTTACGACAGCTCATCCCATATTAATTTGCATCCGGTGATCGCCAAAATCACATATGTGAGACCAAAGAACACACGCTCAGACACCAAATGATGCGCTTTGACCCCCACCCACGCCCCGAACAGGGCAAAAGGGGCAAGTAGCAAATTAGCCATCCCTGTTTGCAGCGTGAACATCCCTAAAAACGCATAGGGCACAAACTTTGCGACATTTATCATCCAGAACACCAAGACAGTTGTCGCTTGGTATTGGGTCTTTGTAATGCCTTTGGATAGCAAATAAACCGCGACGGGTGGTCCGCCAGCGTGACTGACAAAGCTTGTGAAGCCCCCCGTAAATCCGGCCACTGCGCCCGCGTAATTGCCCATCGGTTGGCTCCCGATTTTCACCCACCCCAATCGCAGCACCAGTCGCCAGACCACAAAGCCTACTGAAATTGCGCCAATCAAAACCCGCAAAAAATCATCATCGACCAATCGGTACAAAAGCGCCCCAAAGGCCACGCCCGGCACACCGCTTATCATCAGCAAACGCGCCTCGCCCCAGCACCATTTGCCCCAGTACGGACGCAAACTGGCGACATCGACCAACATCAACAGCGGCAACATCACGCCCAAGGCTAACACCGGCGGGACCACCAGTGCCAGAATCGATGCGCCCGCAAATGCAGCGCCTGATCCAAAACCGCCCTTGGAAATACCTGCAAAAATCACCGCCGGAGCCGCGATCACGAAGAAATTGAAGTCGAGTGTGAGCACGCGAAACCTGCTGAAAAACTGATCCTCCCTTGTGGTTTACAACCAATTGCCGCGCCCGCCCACCCGCATTGCGCGGCAACGCTGCAACGCAGCACCCTTGCTAAACCGCGCATTTGGGACTAGGCACGGCGCGAAATTCAACCTTATTTCGGAGAACACTCATGGCTCGACCCAAGATTGCCCTTATCGGCGCTGGTCAAATCGGCGGCACTCTTGCCCACCTCGCAGCGATCAAAGAATTGGGCGACGTCGTCATGTTCGACATCGCACCCGGCACGCCGGAAGGCAAAGCATTGGACATCGCCGAATCCGGCCCGTCCGAAGGGTTTGACGCCTCGATGTCCGGCACGCAGTCTTACGAAGACATCGCAGGCGCCGACGTTTGCATCGTCACAGCCGGCGTTCCACGCAAGCCAGGCATGAGCCGTGATGATCTGTTGGGCATCAACCTGAAAGTCATGAAATCTGTCGGCGAAGGCATCCGTGACCACGCGCCAAACGCCTTTGTGATCTGCATCACCAACCCGCTTGATGCGATGGTTTGGGCGCTGCGCGAATTCTCTGGTCTGCCCCACGAAAAAGTCTGCGGCATGGCTGGCGTTCTTGATTCTGCGCGCTTCCGCCACTTCTTGGCCGAAGAATTCGAAGTTTCCATGCGCGACGTCACAGCCTTCGTTCTGGGCGGTCACGGCGACACGATGGTGCCTTTGACGCGCTATTCGACAGTTGCAGGCATCCCATTGGCCGACATGGTCAAAATGGGCTGGACCACGCAGGAAAAACTGGATGCAATCGTTCAGCGCACTCGTGATGGCGGTGCCGAAATCGTTGGCTTGTTAAAAACAGGGTCCGCGTTTTACGCCCCTGCCACGGCCGGCATCGAAATGGCCGAAGCTTACCTCAAAGATCAGAAACGCGTGCTGCCATGTGCAGCTTGGGTTGACGGCGCATTGGGTCTGAAAGGCATGTATGTTGGCGTGCCAACTGTCATCGGCAAAGGCGGCGTAGAACGCGTTCTCGACATCCAAATGACCAAAGACGAGCAAGCCATGTTCGACAGCTCGGTCACTGCGGTGAACGGTTTGGTTGACGCCTGCAAAGCCATCGACAGCTCGCTGACGTAAAGCTTTTTAGCACTGAAGTTCACAAAAAGGCCGGATGCATCACGCGTCCGGCCTTTTTCTATTCAGGTCAGTTTTCTATTCATGCCCGCAATTTTCTACGCTAATCTAACGACATGACCCAGCCCCCTGCTATCAAACGCAAATTGACGACCATTCTGGCGGCCGATGCTGCGAATTTCTCGGGTCGAATGGCCCAGGATGAGGTTGCAACGGTTCAAGCCTTGCGCAAATCCCGCGCCATTTTTGAAACAAGCATCGCCAATCGTGGTGGCCGGATTGCAAACACTGCGGGCGACGGGCTGATCGCCGAATTTCCGTCTGTGGTCGAAGCGGTCGCCGCTGCCATCACTATCCAAAGACATCTCTGCGCTGCTGAAAACCTGCTGCCGTTTCGCATTGGCCTGCACTTGGGCGACGTGATCGTTGAAGGCCCGGATTTGCTTGGCGATGGGGTAAATCTCGCAGCCCGCCTGCAAGAAGCTGCCCCTGAGGGCGGCATTTTTGTCTCGCGCCAAGTGGTCGATCAAGCCAAAGGGCGCCTGGAGGCGGAATTTCGGCCTCTTGGCCCCGCATTGCCAAAGAATTTCACCGAAGAAGTCGCGATTTACGCCGTTTTGGCAGATGGCATCAAAAGCCCGTCCGACTTGGCCGCCGTTCGCCCAAATCGTGCAGTGCCCAGCCTTGAGCAAGACGCCCACGCCAAATTCAAACGCACCAAATGGCGCGCCGGTTTGGGTGGCGGTGGCTTGTTCCTGATCGATCTGGTCAATGGGGCCGGGCCAAGCTGGCCCGCGTTTGGAATCGCGGCCATTGCTATTTCTGTCTTTGTAAAATGGCGTAAATTGCCGCCAAAGTAATTTGGGCCCGCAGCGCATGTTATCGGCAATATTATTGCGAAACTGATAATCCTTAAGAATCAACCGATTTCATGCAAATTCTACACACTCGCGCGCATTGTGATCACAAGTTTTTTCACTGTGATCACAAAATCCCGAAAACTCCGTATAATCGTCTAAAATCAGCATTTTCCCACTTACGGACCCTTTAGACATGTTCGTATAGAGCTAACCAAACGCAAATTCGCCAACGCACTTACACGGGACCAAACTTATGAACATTCATGAATACCAAGCCAAAGCACTGTTGCGCACGTATGGGGCACCAGTTTCGGACGGTCGCGTTGTGCTAAAAGCGGAAGATGCGAAATCTGCGGCGGGCGAAATGGATGGCCCGTTGTGGGTGGTCAAAGCGCAAATTCACGCAGGTGGACGCGGCAAAGGTAAATTCAAAGAAGCAGACGCAGGTGACGCCGGCGGCGTACGTTTGACGAAATCGGTCGAAGAGGCGGCAAATGAAGCTAAGAAAATGTTGGGCCGCACGTTGGTCACACATCAGACTGGCCCTGCTGGCAAGCAAGTGAATCGCATCTACATCGAAGACGGCGCTGGCATTGAAACCGAATTGTATTTGGCTTTGCTGGTTGATCGCCAAACGTCGCGCGTATCGTTTGTTTGCTCGACCGAGGGTGGCATGGACATCGAAGAAGTCGCAGCCGAAACGCCTGAAAAAATTCTGTCCTTCTCGGTTGATCCGGCATCGGGCTACCAAGCATTCCACGGCCGTCGCATCGCATTTGCGTTGGGCCTGGAAGGCAAGCAAGTCAAACAGTGCGTTGGCCTGATGGGCCTATTGTACAAAGCGTTCATGGAAAAAGACATGGAGATGCTGGAAATCAACCCGCTGATCGTCACGGATGGTGGTGATCTCAAGGTTCTGGATGCCAAGGTCAGCTTTGATGGTAACGCCATGTACCGCCACCCAGACATCAACGAATTGCGCGACGAAACCGAAGAAGACGCGAAAGAGCTTGAGGCGTCCAAATACGACCTCAACTACATCACGCTGGACGGTGAAATCGGCTGCATGGTGAACGGTGCGGGCCTAGCCATGGCAACGATGGACATCATCAAATTGTACGGTGCCGAGCCTGCGAACTTCCTCGATGTTGGCGGCGGCGCGACTAAAGAAAAAGTCACCGAAGCGTTCAAAATTATCACCTCTGATCCGAACGTCAAAGGTATTCTCGTGAACATCTTTGGTGGCATCATGCGTTGCGATGTCATCGCCGAAGGTGTGGTTGCGGCCGTCAAGGAAGTCGGTTTGAAAGTACCACTGGTCGTGCGTCTCGAGGGCACAAACGTGACCGAAGGCAAGGCGATCATCAACAACTCTGGCCTAGACGTAATTGCAGCGGACGATCTGAAAGACGGCGCTCAGAAAATCGTGAAAGCGGTTAAAGGGTAAGTCGAATGAACCACGTTTATAAAGGGGCCGTGATCGCGGTTACGGCCCTGCTTTTAGCTGGGTGTGACACCACGCCAGCCGGGCCACGCACAGTCGACAATGAAGGGCGCGCAGTTGTGCAAGCGCCAGAAGCTGTCGCACTGTTCATGAAAGCATGCTTTCGCCCCGGAGCCACACAATCGGGCATGAAACGTGCGATTGCAGCAGACAAAAACATAACCGACAAAGGTGGCGTAGAAGGGTTCATTCTCGCGCGCCATTCTTCAAAAGCAATATCGCTTGTCAGTGTCAGTGACGGCAATTGCGCCGTGTCCTTTGATTCGGGCGCAGCCCCGGAAACTGCCGCCAAAGAAGCAATTGTGCAGGTGATCCCTCAGGTCAAGCCAACCGGTTTTGGCGGCAAAAAAGGCGGAGGCCAAGTCACGATGAAAACGGCCAAAGGTACTGTCGTCGTGACCAACAATCAAAAACGCAAATCGCAAGGGGCGACAATCTCGCTTTATAAACGGTAGGTTCAATTGCAACGGATTTGGTGCATTTTTGGCGGACTTGGGATCGCTCTGTTAGCAGGAAGCGTTAGTGTTTCCTGTGCTATTGCAGCACCTGTATCTGACACGTTCAAAAGCTCACAACCCTATGCCCACGTGAGTGGCCCTCAAACAGTTGCGCTCTCTGGATTGCGTCTTTTTGCTGCGAACTGCTTTTCCCCATTCCTCACCGGCCAAAGCGCTGAGCGGATATTTAGTGTTTTAGGTCGTAGGCACGATTTCTACGATCTTGCCCCATTTTCCGCTGTCGCCCTTTCGCCCGCCAATGAGCGCGCGGTGACGCAGGGCACAGATCGACGCTGTGAAATCAGCTTCCAAGGCTCCTTTGCCGCGCAAGCCGCCGAAACGGCCACCGCGGCGCTCGAAGCAGAGGGTTTGCGCACTGCCGCTGACCTGCCCGCGCACTTCATACGCACCCCAGATACTACATTGCTGGCTGCCCGCCGTCTGAACCCGCGTCGCGTCGCGGTTGTTCATGTGGGCACCCGCGTAGGCGAAAACGGCATTGATACATTCATGTCCGTAGAGCGACTTTTGCCTGAGCAAGTGGAAGGATAACACATGCTAGACACGCCGACATATCGCTCATGCCCCAGTTGTGAAACGACCTCGTTCACCCCTTGGGTCCGGTATTCG
Source organism: Ascidiaceihabitans sp. (assembly GCA_029251465.1). Classification (GTDB taxonomy): domain Bacteria; phylum Pseudomonadota; class Alphaproteobacteria; order Rhodobacterales; family Rhodobacteraceae; genus Ascidiaceihabitans. The sequence goes on along the minus strand of JAQXDI010000072.1, from coordinate 24,264 downwards.
CAAGATGACTGGCAAGTTGTGGCTTGCGTCTCGTGTGATCTTACCTACTTGCGAAACCCGCCCGGCCATGACGCGCTAAAAGAAGACTTCGCTTGGGAAAAAACCTACGCAGCGAAGAACGCCAAATCCAAAGGCTCGACTGTATTCAGCCCCTTTGTGCGCAAATTGCGCGGGGTGTTGAATATGTACCGCGACAAGACACAAGAGTTCCGCCACTGGTTTAATGACGGTCACGTCTTGGACATCGGGTGTGGTTGGGGGCAGCGCATTTTGGCCCCGATGACACCTTACGGGATCGAACTGTCCACCGAGCTGCACAAGATTTCGGATGCCGCCATGCGCGAGCGCAATGGTTATTGCCTGCACGGTGCCGGTGCCGAGGCAATCTGGGAATTCGGCGAAGCGCAGTTTGACGGCATCGTCATGTTTTCCTACCTCGAACACGAAACCCACGTGATGGATGTGCTCAAAGGGGCCCATCGCGCACTCAAGCCTGACGGTGCCGTGTTTATTCGCGTGCCAAACTTTGGCTCTGTGAACCGTTGGGTGATTGGGGCCAAATGGTGTGGTTTTCGCTATCCCGACCACGTGAATTATTTCACTCTGGCGACGCTTACCGGAATTGCAAAGCGTGCCGGTTTTGAAACAATTCTCGTCAACACTTTCACCCGCCATGTGGATGACAACATCTCGGTTTTGCTGCGCAAGTCCGCAGTCCCGTAACCCCTAATCTTATCAAATACGCCGCATCAGCGGTAAAGAATTATCACGCGAAGGAAGCAAAATGGCCGTACTTATCGACGAAAACACCAAAGTGATTTGCCAGGGGCTGACCGGCTCGCAGGGCACGTTCCACACGGAACAAGCGATTGCTTACGGCACGAAAATGGTTGGCGGTGTCACCCCGGGCAAAGGTGGTCAATCGCATCTGGATCTGCCGGTCTACAATTCCGTGCACGAAGCCATGGCCATGACCGAAGCAAATGCGTCCGTCATCTACGTTCCTCCGCCGTTTGCTGCCGATTCCATCCTTGAGGCAATCGATGCCGAAATGCCGCTGATCGTCTGCATCACCGAAGGCATTCCTGTGCTCGACATGATGAAAGTTCAGCGCGCGCTGGATGGGTCTAAATCCCGCCTGATCGGGCCAAACTGCCCCGGTGTGATCACGCCAGATGCGTGTAAAATCGGCATTATGCCTGGCCACATTCACAAGCGCGGCACCTGTGGTGTTGTGTCCCGTTCCGGCACGCTGACATACGAAGCGGTCAAGCAGACCACTGATCTGGGCCTTGGCCAATCGTCTGCCGTTGGCATCGGCGGCGACCCCATCAAAGGATCAGAGCACATCGACATCCTAGAGATGTTCTTGGCCGATCCCGAAACGCAATCGATCATCATGATCGGCGAAATCGGTGGTTCTGCCGAAGAAGAAGCAGCACAGTTCCTTGCAGATGAGAAAAAGAAAGGCCGTTGGAAGCCAACAGCCGGTTTCATTGCGGGTCGCACAGCCCCTCCGGGTCGTCGCATGGGCCACGCAGGCGCGATCGTCGCAGGCGGCAAAGGTGGTGCTGAAGACAAGATCGAAGCGATGAAACTGGCCGGTATCGTTGTGGCAGACAGCCCTGCAACCTTGGGCGAAGCTGTCATCGAAGCGATCGGTTAAACATCATGGTGCGCTGTTCCGGCGCACCATGCACAGACCGCGCAGGCGGAATAAGACGGATAGTGGACCACTAGATGATCAGTGCCTTGAAAAACGGATTTCTGAGCGGCTTGAATTTCTCGGGGAGAATGAGCCGCAAAGAATTTTGGGCGTTTGCGCCAATTTGGGCGGCTTTGTGCACAGCCCTACTGGTGGGTTTACGGTTGCTGTTTCCGTCAAACGCAATGGGCATTCCAGTTCTGATTGTTGCGGCATTGTTCAGCATTCCTGTTTGGTCCGCAGTCTGGCGACGTTTTCAAGATGTCGGAATATCTGGAATCTACGGGATTTATCCCTTGGCCCCGATAGCCTGCGCGATGTCCTGCCTTTTTGTGATTTTCATGAGCGAAGGGCCTTTGACGCTCGGGTCCAAAGACCCTGTCGCTATTGTCCTTGTCATTTGTGCATGTGCCGTTTTTCCCGCTTTTTTCTTTCGTCTTTTCGCGTCGCAATCCATCGGCGAGCGAATTGGCGAATTGCTCGTTTCTTCTGACCCTAACGCCAACAAATACGGTCCCAACCCCCTTGAGGTGTCCCAATGACAGACCACCCAGCCAACGACCAATTCCACGCCTCCAGCTTTATGCAGGGGCACAACGCGGAATATCTGGAACAAATGTATGCGCGCTATGCCAACGACCCGAATGCGGTTGATGATGCATGGCAAGCATTCTTCAAGGCCATGGGTGACGACGATGTGTCAGTCAAACACGAGGCTGCCGGACCGTCTTGGGCGCGCGCCGATTGGCCGCCAATGCCAGGTGATGATTTAACGGCTGCGCTGACCGGCGAATGGGCCCCCGAACCAGAAGTCAAAGGGGCTGGCGACAAGATCAAAGCCAAGGCTGCAGCCACCGGTGTTGCCGTCAATGACGAGCAAATCAAACGCGCTGTACTTGATAGTATCCGTGCGCTGATGATCATCCGCGCCTACCGTATTCGTGGTCATTTGGTCGCTGATCTGGACCCGCTGGGCATGCGGGAAACCACCCCGCATCCAGAGCTTGAACCGAAGTCTTACGGCTTTACCGAAGCGGACATGGATCGCCCGATCTTCATCGATAATGTTCTGGGCCTTCAGGTCGCGTCGATGCGCGAAATCATCGCCATCGTGAAACGCACTTATTGCGGTACATTTGCCCTGCAATACATGCATATTTCCAACCCCGAAGAGGCGTCTTGGCTGAAAGAGCGTATCGAGGGTTTGGGCAAAGAAATCCAGTTTACCCGTGAAGGGCGCAAGGCGATCCTCAACAAGATGGTTGAGGCCGAAGGGTTCGAGAAATTCTTGCACGTCAAATACATGGGCACCAAACGGTTCGGCCTTGATGGTGGCGAAAGCCTGATCCCGGCGATGGAACAAATTATCAAACGCGGCGGGTCACTTGGCGTGCGCGATATCGTCATCGGCATGCCGCACCGTGGGCGTTTGTCTGTCCTCGCGAATGTGATGCAAAAACCCTACCGCGCGATTTTTAACGAATTTCAAGGCGGCTCTTCCAAGCCCGAAGATGTGGATGGATCGGGCGATGTGAAGTACCACCTCGGTGCCTCTTCGGACCGCGTTTTTGACGACAACACCGTGCACCTTTCGCTGACGGCGAACCCATCCCACCTAGAAGCCGTGAACCCGGTTGTTTTGGGCAAGGTGCGCGCTAAACAGGACCAGTACAAAGACGACGAACGCACGACTGTCATGCCAATTTTGCTGCACGGCGATGCCGCGTTTGCTGGTCAAGGTGTGGTTGCAGAATGTTTCGCCCTGTCCGGCCTGAAAGGGCACAAAGCCGGCGGCACGATGCACATCGTGGTGAACAACCAGATCGGCTTTACCACCGCGCCGCATTTCTCGCGCTCTTCTCCGTACCCGACAGACAATGCACTGGTCGTCGAAGCGCCGATTTTCCACGTCAACGGTGATGACCCAGAGGCGGTTGTGCACGCGGCCAAGGTCGCGACTGAATTCCGTCAGAAATTCCACAAAGACGTGGTGATCGACATCTTCTGCTACCGCCGTTTTGGTCACAACGAAGGCGACGAGCCGATGTTCACCAACCCGGTCATGTACAAAAAGATCAAGACGCAGAAAACGTCGCTGTCCTTGTACACCGAACGCCTTGTGCGCGACGGATTGCTTCCTGAGGGCGAGATCGAGGACATGAAGGCCGCGTTTCAGGCCCGCTTGAACGAAGAATTCGAAGCCGGCAAAGATTACAAACCCAATAAGGCTGACTGGCTTGACGGCAAGTGGTCCCATCTGGATCGCAACAAAGAGGACTACGTGCGCGGCGACACAGCCATTGCGCCCGAAACATTTGCCGACGTGGGCAAGGCGCTATCCACCGCGCCCGACGGCGTTCCGCTGCACAAAACTGTGGGACGCCTTCTGGCCTCCAAGGCTGAAATGTTTAAATCCGGCGAGGGAATCGACTGGGCAACCGGCGAAGCATTGGCCTTTGGTTCCTTGTTGACCGAAGGCTATCCTGTGCGTCTGGCGGGCCAAGATTCAACGCGCGGCACCTTCAGCCAGCGCCATTCGGGTTTGGTCAATCAAGACACCGAAGAACGTTACTATCCGCTGAACAACGTGCGCAAAGGTCAGGCCCAATACGAGGTCATCGATTCAATGCTGTCCGAATATGCCGTGCTTGGGTTTGAGTATGGTTACTCGATGGCCGAACCAAACGCGCTGACATTGTGGGAAGCCCAGTTTGGCGATTTTGCCAATGGCGCACAGATCATGTTCGACCAGTTCATCAGTTCTGGCGAAAGCAAATGGTTGCGCATGTCCGGTCTGGTCGTGTTGTTGCCGCATGGATATGAAGGGCAAGGGCCGGAACACTCCTCTGCCCGTCTTGAGCGGTTTTTGCAGATGTGTGGGCAGGACAATTGGATTGTCGCGAATTGCACAACCCCTGCCAACTACTTCCATATTTTAAGGCGCCAGCTGCATCGCTCCTTCCGCAAGCCTCTGATCTTGATGACGCCAAAGTCGTTGCTTCGTCACAAATTGGCCGTGTCCAAGACCGAAGAATTCACAACTGGTTCGTCCTTTCACCGCTTGATGTGGGATGACGCCCAGCACGGCAATTCAGATACAAAACTGGTCGCTGACAAGAACATCAAGCGCGTCGTGATGTGCTCTGGCAAGGTTTACTACGACCTGCTCGAAGAACGGGACGCGCGTGGCATCGACGATGTTTACTTGCTGCGGGTTGAACAATTCTACCCCTTCCCCGCCCAGTCTGCGGTGCAGGAACTGGAGCGGTTCAAAAACGCCGAAGTCGTCTGGTGTCAGGAAGAGCCCAAAAACCAAGGTGCCTGGACCTTTATTGAACCTAACATTGAATGGGTTTTGGGACGCATCAAAGCCAAACACACGCGTCCCGTTTTTGTGGGTCGCGCAACGGCGGCGTCCCCTGCCACGGGCCTCGCATCAAATCATAAAGCACAACAAGCAGCTCTCGTAGACGAAGCGCTGACGATCAAAGGAAATTGAGCCATGACAACTGAAGTACGGGTGCCCACCTTGGGCGAAAGCGTCACCGAAGCCACCGTTGCCACGTGGTTCAAAAAACCGGGTGATCCGGTTGCTGTGGACGAAATGCTCTGCGAACTGGAAACTGACAAAGTCACGGTCGAAGTGCCGAGCCCAGTGGCAGGATCCATGGGCGACATTATCGCTGCCGAAGGCGAAACTGTCGGTGTCGACGCGTTGCTTGCAACGATTGCAGACGCGGGCGCAGCAACCGCAGCCCCCGCCAAAGCCGACCCACCCGCCGCAGCACCCAAAGACACAGGCAACGATTCCGTCGATGTCATGGTTCCGACATTGGGCGAAAGCGTCACAGAGGCGACTGTTTCAACATGGTTCAAGGCTGTCGGCGACAGCGTGGCCCAAGACGAAATGCTCTGCGAACTGGAAACTGACAAAGTCAGCGTTGAAGTCCCGGCACCTGCCGCAGGTGTCTTGGCTGAAATTACCGCCGCAGAAGGCACAACTGTTGATGCATCCGCCAAGTTGGCCGTCATCTCGGCGTCTGGTGCCGTGACTGCAGCACCGGCAAAAGCCGAAGCTGCACCCGCCCCCAGCGCCGGTGGCAAAGACGTCGAAGACGCACCATCCGCCAAAAAAGCCATGGCCGAAGCAGGCGTATCGCGCGATCAAGTCACAGGTTCGGGCCGTGATGGCCGCGTGATGAAAGACGATGTTGCGCGCGCAGTAGCTGCCGCGGCTTCTGCACCAACGCCCGCTGCCGCTGCGCCGCGCGCACCCACATCCGCCGACGATGCATCACGCGAAGAACGGGTGAAAATGACCCGCCTGCGTCAGACCATCGCCAAACGCCTGAAAGACAGCCAAAACACCGCCGCGATGCTGACCACCTACAATGAGGTCGACATGACCGAGGTGATGGCCCTGCGCAACGAATACAAAGACCTGTTTCTCAAGAAGCACGGCGTAAAACTTGGCTTTATGTCGTTCTTTACCAAGGCCTGTGTGCACGCCCTAAACGAAGTGCCCGAGGTCAACGCAGAGATCGACGGCACGGATGTGGTTTACAAAAACTTCGTCCACATGGGCATCGCAGCTGGCACGCCCCAAGGTCTAGTTGTGCCTGTGATCCGCGACGCCGACGCCATGAGCTTTGCAGGCATTGAAAAAGCGATTGCCGAAAAAGGTGCACGCGCGCGTGACGGCAAGCTGTCCATGGCAGAGATGCAAGGCGGCACGTTCACGATCTCGAACGGTGGCGTTTACGGTTCGCTCATGTCCTCGCCCATCCTGAACCCACCGCAGTCAGGTATCCTTGGCATGCACAAAATCCAGGACCGCCCAATGGCGATCAACGGGCAGGTTGTGATCCGCCCGATGATGTATCTGGCGCTGTCATATGACCACCGTATCGTTGACGGCAAAGGGGCCGTGACCTTCCTTGTGCGGGTGAAAGAAGCGCTGGAAGATCCACGTCGCTTGTTGATGGATCTATAAAACAAGGCACCGCCCATGGCCTACCTGCGCCCCAAACACCTGACCTGCCCGACATGTGATTTCAGCGATGAAATCGGGCTGGTCATTGGCGTTGGACCAAGCAGCGCCAAAGGCGATATTCCCTATCGCCGCTTTCGCAAGGCAGGTGGCTTCAACATCGGCCTCACCGCAGATGGACTCCAAAACGGCACGCTCACCTGCCCAAACGATGGTACGATCGTCTGGACCAACCAATCCGGCAAAAAGGCAAACCTCGCATGACCCCCGAACTCACCGTTCTCACCCTCGCAGCCCTTTTGCAGGTCATCCAATTCAGCATGTATTCCGCAACATCAGTGGCCCAAGTCGGCAAAAAGAAAGCAGCGGGCTCTCGTGATACCCCGATGGAGTTGACCGGCACCGCTGGGCGCCTGCAACGAGCAATGAATAACCACTTCGAAGCACTGATCCTCTTTGGGATCGCCTGCGCCGTCACCAGCATTTCCGGACAATCAACAGGCTTCACCGCCACTTGCGCCTACGTTTACCTAGGTGCGCGTCTGCTTTATGTGCCCGCCTATGTGTTTGGCTGGGTGCCTTGGCGCTCAATCATCTGGCTGATCGGCCTTTTGACGACCACGTTTATGCTCATTGCAGCGCTTCTTTGACTTTTCTGTTCTAAAAAATCCAAGGGGAGGCGCACATCGCCGAGGGCAACGTCCCAACCCCACCAGACAAAAAGGACTACATCCATGGCAAATTATGACGTGATCATCATCGGCTCCGGCCCCGGCGGCTATGTCTGCGCGATCCGCTGCGCGCAATTGGGCCTGAAAACGGCCGTGGCCGAAGGGCGCGACACTTTGGGTGGCACGTGCCTGAACGTCGGCTGCATCCCGTCCAAAGCATTGCTGCACGCCAGCCACATGCTGCACGAAGCAGAACATAATTTCGCCGCCATGGGTCTAAAGGGCAAAAGCCCTTCGGTCGATTGGAAACAGATGTTGTCGTACAAAGACGACACCATCGGCCAAAACACCAAAGGCATCGAATTCTTGTTCAAAAAGAACAAGGTAGACTGGCTAAAGGGCTGGGGCAGTATCCCTGCTGCAGGTCAGGTCAAAGTCTGTGACGAGGTCCATCAAGCCAAAAATATCATCATCGCGTCCGGCTCTGAGCCGTCTTCATTGCCCGGTGTCGAAATTGACGAAAAGGTCGTGGTGACGTCCACAGGCGCGCTCGAACTGGGCAAAGTCCCCAAAAAGATGGTTGTTATCGGCGCAGGCGTCATCGGCCTCGAACTGGGCAGCGTTTATGCGCGTTTGGGGTCCGAGGTGACCGTCGTTGAATTCCTTGACGCCGTAACCCCGGGCATGGACGCCGAAATTCAAAAAACGTTCCAACGGACGCTGAAAAAACAAGGTATCACCTTTGTGATGGGCGCGGCGGTGCAAAAAACCGAGGCCACGAAAACCAAAGCCAAAGTGCATTACAAACTGCGCAAAGATGACTCTGAGCACGTGATCGATGCGGACACTGTTTTGGTTGCGACAGGCCGCAAACCGTTTATCGATGGCTTGGGGTTAGACGCGCTTGGGATTGAGATGACCAAACGTGGGCAGATCGCAGTGGGTGCCGATTGGCAAACCAACGTCCAAGGCATTTACGCCATCGGCGACGTAATCGAAGGACCGATGTTGGCGCACAAAGCCGAAGACGAAGGCATGGCAGCCGCCGCACAGGTCGCTGGTAAACATGGCCACTTAAACTACGGCGTCATTCCGGGCGTGATCTACACCCACCCCGAGGTCGCAAATGTCGGCGCGACCGAACAACAGCTCAAGGACGACGGCCGTGCGTACAAGGTCGGTAAATTCAGCTTTATGGGCAATGGTCGTGCAAAGGCGAATTTTGCCGGGGACGGATTTGTGAAAATTCTCGCCGACAAAGACACCGATCGTATTTTGGGCGCGCATATCATTGGGCCAGCCGCGGGCGATCTCATCCACGAGGTTTGCGTCGCAATGGAGTTTGGGGCTTCTGCCGAAGATTTGGCAATGACCTGTCACGCCCACCCGACCTATTCCGAAGCGGTTCGCGAGGCCGCATTGGCATGTGGGGACGGCGCAATTCACGCCTAATTTTGCGGCTTGGTTGTTTTTGAAAGGCGGGCTATCCCCTCGCCTTTTTCACCCTGAAAACACTATAATACAGGTTCCGTAAGGTGCGTCTTGACGCACCGATGCCTTCACCACATGGTTTTGGCTGCACGCGGGGCCCACTCGGCGTCATAAGCAGCGCCGCCCTCAACCCCGTCTGTCATTTCAGCTAGGATTTCGCCAGCTGTCGGCAACCCTTCGGAATCATCACGCGCCCAAGTTCCGGCACGCATCAGCGCACGCGCACATTGCGTATAGATTTCGGAAATGCTGATCACAATTACTGTTGCAGGCAAACGCGATTTTCGCTCAAAGCGAGCGCGTAAATCCGCATCATCGGTCAATTGTGCCATCCCGTTCACGCGCACGACGGTGTTTGAACCGGGGATCATGAACATCAACGATACCCTCCCGTCTGAAACGACATTGCGTAGCGAATCCAACCGGTTGTTGCCGCGCCAATCAGGCATCGCCAATGTTGAAGGGTCCAGTTCGACCACCACAGGTCCGTCATCCCCGCGCGGACTGCCGTCTGTCCCTTGCGGACCAACAGTGCTGAGAATGCACAAGCGCGACGCCATAATCCATTTGCGATACAGCGGAGTCATCTGACCTGCCACCTTGCGCAACGACGGTTGCCCCGGCGTGCCATACAACGTCTCTAACGCGTCGATATCAGCGATCCAATTCATGACACATCAAACCCCGCATCGCGCATCAAGCGGTTTGAGTTTGTCTCAACGACGTCTTCCAACTGCACCATGAACACGTCACGGTCCAAGCCCTGCTCGATGTGAGGAAGAAATTCGACCACCGCCAAACCCGGCCTGCGAATGACGCCGGTGCGGGGCCAAAACACACCGCAGTTGGTCGCCACGGGCGCACAAGGCTGGTTCAGCTGTTTGTACAGAACACCCGTACCCACTTTGTAGGGCAGCTTCGCGCCGGGCGCGACACGTGTGCCTTGTGAATAAATGATCAATTGCCCTGCTTCGGTGTGACCTGCTTCGACGTCCCTCACCATCTTGGAAATGGCCGCCCCCCGCTTGCCCCGGACCACTGGCACGCAGCCAAGCCGTTTGGCGTACAGCCCAATCACTGGCGTCCACAAAATCTCGCGTTTCATGATGAATTTTGCCGCCGGAGAGGCGTAGAAAATCATCATAATGTCCAGAAACGATTGGTGCTTGGCAGCGATAATGACTTCGCCCGAAGGTGGCGTGCCGCGAAATTCAGTGCGCAACCCGATCATCCAACGCGCGGTCCAAAAGATCCAAACGCAGTAGCATTTGCAGGCAGCCCGTGCGCCGTGTCTGCTAAAAATTGCATACGGCGCATAGGCCAATCCGATGACCAGCATCATGATGTAGGCTTGGGTCATAAAGACCAGCGACTTAATCCACTGAAACATTTAACGCAGCGCCTCCAACGCTTTACGGGCGGCAAAGCGGGTTGCGATCAACGCAACACCGGCGGCCAGAATTGGGATCAACAACGGCACCAGCCAGCTGGCACCTTGAAATCCGAGCCCTGTTAGAAACCCTGCTTCGTCCGCTGCGGACGGCAACAATAGCACTGCCAAAAGGCCTGCGATCATACCGGTCGTGGCACCCAAAAATGCACGGATTGTAAAACGGCGAATGAACGCATCCGCGATGTAGTGGTCGGTCGCGCCGACCAGTCGCAGGACGGCAATGACCTGTGCGTTGGCAGACAAGGCCGCATTCGCAGCCAACGTTATGATCGCGGCAACTGCGGCGGCGATCAGCACAATTGCGACCCAACCCAACAACCGAAGTCGGTTGGCGGCTTGAACCAAAGGCGCGCGCCAGCGGGTGTGGTCATCTAAAAATGCAGCAGGCACTTCGGCTGACAAACGCAGTCGCAAGCCTGCCGCATCGAACCCGTTTTCGGCCTCGATCACTTCGATCAAACGCGGCACTGGCAAATCATCAAGGCTGATGTTGCCACCAAACCACGGCGTCAGCAGCGCCTGTTGTTCATCGTCCGTAAGCGCCCGTGCACTTTGCACGCCTGCTGTGGTTTGAAGCACGCGCAGGGCCGCTTCAGTCTGGGTCGCGCGCTGGCCGTCAGGTGCAACAATCCTAATGGTTGATGTGCGCGCCAACTCGTCGCCCCAGCGCGTCGCCAATCGGCCAGATGCCAGCGAAAGCGCCAGCGCAAACACTGCCAGAAATGCCATCGCTGCCGCTGCAAACAACGTCAATTGCGCGGTAAACCCAGAGGGCGGGACAATGCGGTCAGCTTGTTTGTCGCCAGCAAACAGGTTTTGCAAAAGCGTACGCAGCTGCCTCATAGGTCTGCCCCCGCCAATTGAACGCGACGGTTTGAGATCCGCAGGACGCGGGCTTGGACTTCGGATTTGGCAGTACGGATCAGCGACAAATCGTGGGTCGCAATCAAAACGGTTTTGCCCATTTTGTTCAGCTCCAACAGCAACCTCAGCAGGCGTTGCGACATTTCCCAGTCGACGTTGCCGGTCGGTTCATCCGCCAACACAACGTCAGGCGACATGATAACTGCGCGCGCAAGGGCCGCGCGTTGACGTTCACCACCAGACAGTTCCGGCGGCAAGGCATGCGCGCGATTGGTCAGTCCGACCCATGACAGCAATTCGCCCAAGTCCGGCCCAGCGGCTTCGGCGTGACGCCCTGAAACCGTCAGCGGCAGGGCGACGTTGTCCGCCACAGGCAGGTGGTCAAGAAACTGCACGTCTTGATGCACCACGCCAACTTTGCGGCGCACCATCGCAATGTCATCACGGTTCAACCCCCGCACGTCATTGTCAAACAGGCGCACATGGCCCGCAGTCGGCAGCAATGCGCCGTAGCACAATTTCAAAAGCGTCGTTTTGCCAGCACCCGAAGGACCCGTCAAAAAGTAAAACGATCCCGGTGCCAGCTTGACCGAGACGTCCGACAACAATTCGCCTCCGCCATAGCTATAGGCCACATTTTCAAGCTCGATCACGTGGGATCCCCAATTTTTCTTATATTTATGTTGTGCCTGAGCAGCACTTGCGTTGCAATCCGCCAGCAAGCACGCACTGGTCGCAAATAGCACTTTTCTGCCCAAACAACACACCATATGGTGGCCAACATGTAATTGACGGGGGTCATGACAAAAATATGCGACTGATTTGTCCGAATTGCGATGCGCAATATGAGGTGCCCGTGGACGTGGTCCCGACAGAAGGGCGCGACGTACAGTGTTCAAATTGCGGTCAAACGTGGTTTCAGAACCATCCAGATCATGAACCCGATCCAGACGACGTTGTGCAGGCAGCCGCTGTGGATGACACTGAAGAACGTGTGACAGCCCCCCCGGAACCACAACGTCGAGAGATTGATCCGGCAGTTGCCGACATTCTGCGCCAAGAGGCCGAACACGAAACGCAGTTACGCGAACAAGAGGCCGGCGGGTTGGAAAGCCAACCTGATTTGGGCCTAGATGACGCCCAAGACGAATCTGCCCGTCGTGCCCGCGAAGCCCGTGATCGCATGGCCCGAATGCGCGGCGAAGATCCGGTTGTTGAAACCTCTGCCACAGCTGCAGCCGTTGGGTCGCGCCGTGATCTGTTGCCCGACATCGAAGAAATCAACTCAACCTTGAGATCGACCAGTGATCGCCAGATCGCAGGGGATGATGTGTCCGCACAGGCCCCCGGTCGTGTCCGCAAAAAACGCGGGTTCCGCCGTGGGTTCATGCTGGTTGTCTTGATCGCGATTATCATGGCCGTGCTTTATATTTTTGCGCCCGCGATTGCCAAAGCTGTCCCTCAGGTTGACCCGTATCTGTCGGGCTATGTCGGATGGATCGATCAAGGCCGCAGCTGGCTGGACGGGCACGTGCAATCCCTGCTCAAATGGCTGGATGACACGGCCGCATCGACCACAAAAGGCTAACGTCTAGAACCGGTCGAGCAGCCGTTTAAGGTAGTCCAACTCTTGCTCTGGTCGCTCGCCCTGCGCCGAGCGGCGACGGATTTCAGCCAACAAATCACGGGCGCGACGATAGACATCTTCGTCCCCGATGTTGCCATCTGCATTTTCAGACGATCCCGAACCGTTCTGGTCACGACCCAACGGATCGCTAGACGGTCCTTGGCGATCGGCCTGTTGCTGGCCTTGCCCCTGCTGTTGGTTTTGCTCTTGCGCAAGGGCCTCGCCCAAAGATTGCAAACCTTCACGCAGCGCTTCCATCGCCTGGGCTTGATTGTCGATGGCACCGGCCATGTCATCGTTGCGCAGCGCTTGTTCTGCGTTGTCCATCGCCTCGCCCGCACGGTCCAATGCGTCGCGTGCAGCGTCCCCCTCGGGGGTTCCAGCGCCGGGCAAAGCGCCCTGCTGGCGGCGCAATTCCTCGCGCAATGCTTGTTGGCGATCGGCAAGTGATCCCTGCCCTTGCTGGTCACCGGACTGAGCTTGATCGCCGGATTGACCTTCACCTTCGCCGTCACCTTGGCCGCCTTGACCCTCGTGGCTTTGGCCTTCGCCTTGGCCGCCATTGCGGCCACGATTGCCGTCGCTTTCGCCTGCTTGTGCGTTCGGGTTGAACTGTTCTTGCAGGTCACGGAATGCTTGATCGCTCAGACCTTGTTGCTCGCGCAGGGACTCAGACAGGCCCTCCATCGCTTGTTGACCTTCAGACTGGCCCTCGCCGCCTTCACCTTGGGTGACGCGCATGTTTTCCATCATCTCTTGGAACTCTTTCAGCGCCTGTTCAGCCTCGGCCATCCGGCCTTGTTCCATCAACTCCTGAATGCGGTCCATCATCGCTTGCAGGTCATCCTGCGACAGCTGCATACGTTCGCCGCCCTGTTCTTGACCGTCTTCATCCGCTTGTTGGTTTTCTTGGGACTGTTGCTGGGCCAACTGGCGCATGTAATCCTCGGTGGCTTGGCGCAATTCCTGCATCAATTCGGCAATTTCGGCGTTGGATGCCCCGTCACGCATCGCTTGTTCAAGACGTTCTTGCGCCCGGCGCATGCGGTCCAACGCGTCGGCCAAATCGCCTTCTTCTAGTTCGATGGCCAAGCCCCACAGGTCTTCGGCAATTTCATCACGCGTGTCCGCATCCAACTGATCCAACCGCACCAACGTCTCGAGCCGTTTGACCAGTTTGCGCAGGCGCAGATAAGTCACTTGCTTGCGGAAAACATCATCCGGGCGATGCGACACTGCGCGCAGAATTTGCGAAACACGGGTCGAATTTTCACGCGACCACAACAGATCACGGCGCTGTTCGATTACGGCTGCGGCCATCGGATCAAAGAACCTACGACCCGGCAGCATCATTGTGTGCACGTCGGATTCGGTTTGCTGTTCGGCGGCATCCAGAACGCTTAGGCGCACTTGAACCGGTAAATTCGCCCACGGATGTTCCGAGAAATCCTCGATCAGGTTTTCCTCAAACTCCGTGCGTGTGCCAACGATCGGCATAGGCAAGGGCATGATCAGTTCTGGACGGGCTTCGGGGGCCGCGGTCAATCCATGGCGGCGCGTGACCTCACTCAGATCCAGACTAATGCGCGCCTCGCCTGCCTCAACGCCGTAATCATCTGCCGCGGCAAACGGCAACGTCATTTCGCCTAAGGTGCCGGCTTCGGGCGGTTCAAGGATGCTGACCACTGGCGCTGCATCTTCGATAATTTCGATGTTCCATGTGCGCCCGCCGGGACCGTTGATCGCAATTTCGCCATCCTGTAGCACGATGAAATCCTGGGCCGAGTCTGACGCTGGCGGCACATCAATCCGCCCTGATACAGTTTCGGATAACGTCAACGCACCAACCTGGCCGTACATGCGCAGCGTGATCAGGCTGCCTTCGGGCACTTGCAATGGACCCTCAGCAATGTCGTTCAGGTACAGGGTCAGCCGTCCTGTGTAGCGCGGGCTTTCGACCCAACCTTCCCAAACCGGGCCCTGCGCGAGCGCTTGCCCACCGGGGGTCATGTCACTGACGGATGCGACCTTGAAAATCGATCCAAACAACAACGCGATCGCAAAGGCAATTGCCGCAACATAACGCACCGCATAGGGATCGCGTCGTGCGATACGCAAGTCGGCTGGCACGGCTTCCGCCGCAGCGGCGCGGGTCGCCATGCGTTGCTGATGCGCGCGCCAAACAGCAGTCGATGCATCATCGGTGGCACCGATCGCTTGGGTGTCCATCAACGCTTTGATCGGGCGGTCGGGCAGACTGGCATCCAGCCGTTCCATCGCCGCAAAACCTGTCGGAATTCGAAACCGCATGAATGCATAGATGAGTGCGGCAATCCCCGCCACAGCTGCCACCACCGCGCCAATCCAAACGGCTTCGATCGCGACCAATTCGTGTAGGCCCAGCATCAAAACCGCCAAAACCAGCAGCACAATTGTCATCAACGGCCAAAGCGCATTTGCGATCGCTTCGGCCAGCATACCCGCCCACGTCCAGCGCAAAGGCCAACGCAGCGCGTCTAGCCCGCGGCGAATGTCATGTCGGGAAAAATTCGAGGCCATATTGCGTTCTCCGAGCCGTCAAACGCGCAACTGCGTTCACAACCATTCAGGAATGGTATCGCGATTTATCATTTCGTCAAAGGTCGGACGTCGGCGGATAACCGCGAATTGATCGCCTTTCACCAAAACTTCGGGGATCAGAGGGCGCGAATTGTATTCGCTGCTCATCACCGCGCCATAGGCACCGGCACTGCGAAAGGCGACCAGATCGCCGGCGTGCATCGGCGTCATGGTGCGATGTTTGGCAAATGTGTCGCCGGATTCGCAGACCGGACCGACGATATCGTACTTCGCAGGCTCAGCCCCGGGGGCTGGTTCGACCACAGGAATGATGTCGTGGTGCGCGTCGTACATCGCAGGGCGGATCAAATCGTTCATGGCCCCGTCGATGATCAGAAATTCGCGATCTTCACCCTCTTTGACGTAAATGACTTCGGATACCATCAGGCCCGCGTTGCCCGCGATCAAACGCCCCGGTTCGATTTCGATTTCGCAGCCCAGATGGCCCAATGTGCGCTTGACCAACGCGCCGTAATCAGACGGCAGCGGCGGTGCCTCGTTTGAACGTTCGTACGGAATGCCAAGCCCACCACCAAGATCAAGGCGGCGAATGTTGTGACCTTGGGCGCGCAATTCTTCGGTTAGTTCCGCGACCTTTTGATAGGCCAATTCGTAGGGCGTGAGATCGGTCAACTGGCTGCCGATGTGCACATCGATGCCCATCACGTCCAAGCCCTGCATCGCGCCGGCCATCGCGTAGACTTCGATCGCGCGCGAAATCGGAATGCCGAATTTGTTCTCAGATTTTCCGGTCGCAATTTTAGCGTGGGTTTTGGCGTCAACGTCCGGGTTCACGCGGATCGTGATCGGGGCGACCTTGCCCAGTTCCAATGCGACGGCGTTTAACACTTCCATCTCGGGTTCAGATTCGACGTTGAATTGGCGAATACCACCAGACAGCGCGAGGTGAATTTCATCGCGAGTTTTGCCAACGCCGGAAAATACGATCCGCTCGCCGAGAATACCAGCAGCTTTGGCGCGCAAATACTCGCCGCCAGACACGACATCCATGCCAGCGCCCGCATCACCCAACGTCTTGAGGATCGCTTGGTTGCTGGCCGCCTTCATCGCGTAGCAGACCAAGTGGTCCATGCCCGCAAGTGCCTCATCGAACAGATGAAAATGGCGCAACAGCGTCGCTGTGGAATAGACGTAAAACGGAGTGCCAACAGCGGCTGCAATTTCAGCCACCGGCACGTCTTCGGCGTGAAGTGCGCCATCTTTGTTCAAGAAATGATCCATGCCCCGCATCAGCCATGAAATGCGGGGCAGGTCAATGTTGATACGCCTGGTTTTTACTTCGCGATTTTTTTCATGCAGGCAATTTTGGCCTGTTGGCGCTCGGAAACCGCATCCCAGATCGGCGAGAAGCCGGTGTGCAAAACGCCGCGACGGGCGGCTAATTGGTAAAGCGAATGGGACGGATTGTCGTTGCATTCCACTATTTTAGGACCCTCATCCGTCATCGCGATGTCCCAGCCGCAGACACCAAATTCCGGAAAAATCGCATGCGCTTGTCGCGCCAGATCAATGGCGGCTTGCCAATCCGGCATTTGCGTTCCCACAACTGCCGCGCCCGATTTCGGATGTTGCTTGATCTCAACGGTGTCGAGGCCAGAGCCTTGACGGCAGGCCTGAACAACGCCGCTGTCCAGATCGATATGTGCCAACATACTGCCGTCTTGCCAGAAATTGTCAGACATTGCGTTCGCTGCCGGGATTTTCCAGACGCTGTAGACTGGGCGCGGTGCCTCACCGTCCATAGCCGTCACGATGCGCACGCACCCAATGGCTTTGCCGGTGATATTCGCCAGCGTTTCGTGTTGGACCAGCGCTTTTTGGAACAAATAGCCACCGGCATATTTCGCGGTCACTTCTTTGCAAAAACCTTCCAGGTCAACGGTCTTGCCATTGCCCAAAGTCAGCGTCGTTCCGTTACAGCTAATCAACAAGACAGACCCCACAGATTCGGACCCATGCGCGGGTTTACCAAAGACCGGATAGTTGGATGCGTCTTTCAGAAACGTTTTGATTGCTTCCGCGTCACGTAACGTTGGTAAAGTCCCGAAATGGCGGTGTGTTGAGGCAACAGCCAATGTTTCAGTGGTGGCAATTCCCAACTGACGCAGCATCGATGTGTAGAGCACTTTGTTGCCCACAAATGCGGCTGTTGGAACCGCTGCACGAGGCGACAAACGAGCGTTTAATGCGATGTTGGAGGTGATCCCGACATATTCGCGGCGCGCCTCGGCGGACATTGCTGGATCATACAGGCCGTATGCATAATAATCCTTGGCCGTCAGCTTGTTCTTGCCCAATCGCAAGGCCAGAGATTGGCGCAATTGTTTGATCGGGCTGACGCCGAATTCTTTGGCCACCTGTACGATTGCGGGTGACGATGCCACCGCTGCGGGGGCCGTTTTTTCCAGAAGGGTGTTGTCGAGTGTTGCTGTTGTCATGCCAAATGTCCTGCTCGGTTTTTTTACCTTTGCAGCAGGGATAAATGGAAATAATGGCGCAAATTGGGCATCAAGGTTTCCAATTTTAGCCAAAAGGGCTGTGATCAGACCACAGGACGCGTGCGCAGGAACAGATACAATGGCAAACCGCAGCTTACGCCGATGCAAAATGTTGCAGGGATCGCGATTAGCGCGATGAAATTGCGGCGTGTGGCGACTTCGGCGATGATCCAAACGGTCAGCGCGATGGCGGCGATTGTCAGATCCCAAACCAGTCCGCTAGAGGCGGCATTTGTGTGCCACGCATCAACCATCGCCGTGATGTCATAGCCATTTGCCTGAAACCATTGGATAAAATAGTACATCGGGTGGATTGTACCCCAAATAGCAAGGCTCAAATAAATTATGCGCAACGGAGACATCTCAGAACGTTTTCATCACGCCGACTTCGACCGAGCCTGAGACAGTGACGCCCGGTTCGGTTGTCGATGGTTCTTGTCTTTGATGTGTCGTCGGATCAGGTGCGGGAAAGCGGTTAGGATCGCACGCGGCCAAGGCAAGAACGCTACATATTGCGAATACCGCTTTCAAAAGATGTTCCACCCCAAGCTAAACGGTCCTTTTTGCACACTGACACCGGCGTTCGTGTTCAGCTCGTTTGGTCCGACACTGACACCCGCATTCAGGTTCGGCGTAATGGGTTCGCCATCTGCGCCGCACCCAGCAAGGCCCAGCGCCAAAATCAAAGTCACTGCGTATTTCATGCCAGTTTGTCCTTCCAGCGTTGTACCTGCGCGCGCACTTGTGCAGGCGCGGTTCCACCGTAAGACATACGCGAATTGACCGAGTTTTGCACGCCCAAGACGTCAAATACTTCGACTGTGATCTGCGCGTGCACCGATTGCATGTCTGCGAGTGTCAGATCTGGCAAATCGCAATTTTTGCTTTCGGCAATGGCGACCAGTGTGCCGGTAATGTGATGGGCGTCGCGGAACGGCATGCCCAAAACGCGCACCAGCCAGTCGGCCAAATCGGTTGCCGTGGAAAAGCCAGAGGCCGCAGCCACAGCCAATTCGTCGCGATTGGCGGTCATGTCTTTGACCATCCCCTCCATCGCGGCCATTGCCAGCATCCATGAATCGGCGGCATCGAACACCTGTTCTTTGTCTTCCTGCATGTCCTTGGAATAGGTCAGCGGCAGCCCCTTCATCACCATCATCAAGCCGGTGTTCGCCCCGTAAATGCGGCCCACTTTGGCGCGGATCAACTCAGCCGCATCAGGGTTTTTCTTTTGCGGCATGATGGATGAGCCCGTCGAAAATCGATCCGACAGGGTTACAAAGCGGAATTGCGCCGAGGACCAGATCACCAGTTCTTCGGCAAAACGGGACAAGTGCATGGCGCTGATGGACGCGACGCTTAGGAAATCGAGCGCGAAATCGCGATCACTAACCGCGTCCAGCGAATTGGCAGATGGTCGATCAAAACCAAGCGCCTCGGCGGTCATGTGACGATCAATCGGAAACGACGTGCCGGCCAAAGCCGCAGCACCCAACGGCGATTCATTCATGCGTTTGCGCGCATCACGCACCCGCGACAAATCACGGCCAAACATTTCGACATAAGCCAACATGTGGTGGCCCCACGTCACAGGTTGGGCAACTTGCAGGTGGGTAAAACCGGGCATGACCCAGTCGGCCCCTGCCTCTGCTTGCCCCAGCAGCGCGTTGATCAATGCCAGCAACCCAGCCTCGGCCGCATCAAACTGGTCACGAACCCACAGTTTGAAATCTGTCGCCACTTGGTCATTGCGCGACCGGCCGGTGTGCAAACGCCCCGCCGGTTCACCGATGATTTCTTTGAGACGGCTTTCCACATTCATGTGGATGTCTTCTAATGCGGTCGAAAACTGAAACGTTCCGCCCTCGATTTCTGACAACACCGTGAGCAGCCCTTCACGAATGGCCGCAACGTCGGTATCTGTCAGAATATCTGTGGCGCCTAACATAGCGGCATGGGCGCGCGACCCTGCGATATCTTGTGCAGCCATGCGCTGGTCAAACCCGATGGATGCGTTAATTGCCTCCATGATGGCGTCTGGTCCAGCGGCAAAACGGCCGCCCCACATGGTATTGGAAGAGTTGTCAGTCATGAAACGAGCCTTTGGAGACAAGATGAAACGTATTGTTGCTGCGATCATGTATACGGCGCTGGCCTTGGGCGCAAACGCTGCGATGGCGGGTACGTCCGACGCTGCAGCTCTGCGCACGGGTGATATGAAAAAACTGGTGTTTCATGGCACGCCCGAAAGCGTTTCAAACGCGGCGTTCGAAATGGCGGATGGCGAAGGTGATCAAACGCTTGCGGCGTATCAGGGCAAATATGTTTTGCTGAATTTCTGGGCGACGTGGTGTGCGCCGTGCCGCAAAGAAATGCCAATGCTGTCGGAATTGCAGGACCAATTTGGCGGCGATGATTTCGAAGTACTGACCATCGCAACCGGGCGCAATTCACCTGAGGGCATCACCAAGTTCTTTGCGGACACCGGCATCTCCAACTTGCCCCGCCATCAGGACCCGAAACAAAAGCTGGCAAGCCAGATGGGTATTTTTGGCCTGCCGATCACTGTGATTTTAGACCCCGAAGGGCGCGAGATCGCACGTCTGCGCGGCGATGCGGACTGGGCCAGCGATAGCGCCAAGGCGATCATCGCAAAACTGATTTCAGAGGAATAGACGGCGAACCACCCGGCGGTCTTTACGCCGCGTGGTTCAGAATTGCTGCCTCGGACGCTGACAGGTTACGGCGTGCGTATCCGCCATACGTGTGCGGGTCGTATTCCAGATCCGGGAACTGCGCGAGCAACCGCGTGCGATCGCTGTCCTCAAGAGTCTTGAGCGAAGTGTTCGCAGGGTGGAAGCTTTCGGTTTCGACACCATTCGCCCACAGAACCTGATGATCTGGCAGCAATAAGTGCACGTACGTGACTTGTGGGACGTTCAGATCGACAGTGATGGACGACCCGTTGATCAAATCCTTGGCCGCGACCAGAATTTCCGGGGTGTTGAACAGCGCGCGCGCCTCGTCGCCTTGGATAACCATGCGATGTTCCGGCGACACCAGCAGTTCTTCGTCCGGACGTTCGACGCCCAAAGCACCGGCCTTGATCCGAATTGGGCGCAGATGCGGCATGGCGAACAGACGTGCGCCCGTCATGCGCCGACTGCCGATCCACAAAATGTCTTGTGCGCCGTTGTCCTTGGTTTGAACCTTGTCGCCTTCACGCAAATCCTGGATCAAACGCGGGCCATCCGGCGTTTCGATCCGCGTGTTCGGCGTAAAGCAAATCACACCCCCACTGGCCGGCACCATCGGGTTCACCGACGCTGTTCCTAGCGTGTGATGCACGATCCACAGATCACTGTTGCGCGGCGGCATCTGGTCCATGAACATCAGCAAAGGCTGCGATCCGCGCCCCACTTCGATCAAGGTTACCGTATAGCTTTGCGCCCCGTCTGTGACCACAAAACTGCTGTCCATCAAAGGACTGTCGTCCTCGACAACTGCTGCCAATGGTTTGTTTTCAACTGCTGCACCAACCAAGCGGTGCACCATAAGTGCCGCTCGTTTGCGCAAATTTTCCGAACCGTTTGCCCCATCCAATCGCAATACATCAGCCGGACCGTCCACGCGGACTGCGTCCCCTCTCCATGACCACGCGGCACCCACACTCAGCGAATGCACTGGCGCGCCATCAAGACCATCAACTTCTGTTTGCGACCAAGAGATAACAAACGTGCCTTTAAAGCCCGTTTTCATATCTTAATTGCCTGCCTCTTCGATATTGAGCGGTTTTCCGCTTCTATTAATCAGTCGTTAACAAACACAAATCACTTCTAAAAGACCGGTTTTGTGTCAGTCGCGAAACTGTGTCTTTTAGAACCTAAGGTTGAACTGAGCTGAACCTACGACCTGACTGCCGCCTTGACCTTCGAATTCTTCGCCCAACCACGTGACCCCGTAAAAACCACCTGCACCGTTCTTGTTTTGAAAGTGGAGCCCTGCGCGCACGCGATCACGGCTGTCGGTAGTCGAAAATCCGCGGTCTGTCGGCAAGTAAATCGAGGATTCAACATAGGCCATGTCTGCGCCAACGACAAAGCTGGCACCGGACCAGCCGTCATTTTTGATCGTCCGGTAACGTTGCCCTGTGACCGGATCACGCACCAGCAATTCGCCTTTGCCGACCTGTCCAAAACTAAGATCGAACCCTGCACGCAGCAGCGTTTCTGCCCCTGCCCGCGCCTCGATGAACGGGCGCAAATTGGCTGTCGGGCTTAGGTCAACGGAACGCCCCGTCTCCATCACGAATGTCGGGCGCACCTGATTGCCGATCTGGTTTGCCAGCACGCCGCTGGACGGGCGCGCGATGCCACCCAAATCATGCAGTGCGTCTTGAAAGCGGCCCAGCCCGGTCGATGAGCCCACCAGAACCAAATCAGCCCCGAGTGCGAATTCGGTGTTTTTCTTTTGAAAATGCGTATGCGCGCCGATCGAAAGTGCCCCCGCGTAGAGGCGATCACCCGCGGCGGGCGTGCGCAAATTGGCAGGGGCGATGATTTCACCACCGATCCGCAATTCGATAATCTCACCAAAATTGTTGGGCAGCTCGCCCGTCCATTCAGGCCCCCAGATCCGCGAGGACGTCACAGACCCCGTGCGCCAGCGGTCTTCGCCGTCGCCAACAAAATCATTGGTCAAAAGCAATCCAAATCCGAGGCGTGCTCGTTCTGCGTCGGCCGCACTGGACAAGAGGATCAGCGCACTAAGTGCGACTGCAATTCGGCGAAACATCAGGAAAAACCCCGTCTGAAATGCCCCCCCGAGCGGCTTTTTCTTAGCGCGTACGGCTCAGGGTGACTAGGGATTTCAAACGAGTGTTTCGGATTTTGCCAAGGTGTTGCGTCTTAGCCCAGACTGCGCAGCAATGCGACGGACGGATCGCCAGTCGCCGCCTGCCCGATGCTGCTTTGATACGCGCTGATAGCTTTGCGACTGTTCGGTCCGATCACGCCGTCCGAACCATCAGTGTCAAAGCCTTTGGCCGTCAGGCGTTCTTGCAGCTTCACCCGATCCTTTTTGGTCAACCCATAAGCATCTGGCGGGAACGATCCACGCAGCGGTCCTGCGCCCCCAATTCGGTCCGCCAAATGGCCAACACCGATCGCGTAAGCATCAGAATTATTGTAGCGCTTGATCGCGCGAAAGTTTCCCGTGACCGAGAATTTCGGCCCGCCCGGCTGCGGCTGAAGGATGCTGCCCGCGGGTGCGTTTGGCCCGGTTTCAGCCCCCCAGCGTGTGCCGCGTGTCCAACCACTGCGTTGCAGGTACGCAGCCGTTGACGCCAAGGCATCTGTAGGGTCATCCGACCAAATGTCGCGCCGCCCGTCGCCAGTGAAATCGACCGCAAAGGCCTGGTACGACGTCGGGATGAACTGTGTGTGGCCCATCGCCCCCGCCCAGCTGCCAGTCATTTGCGCCGCTGAAATGTCACCGTTTTGAATGATCTTAAGCGCTGCGATCAGCTGCTTTTCAAAGAACGCACCGCGCCGCCCATCAAAGGCCAAGGTCGAGGTCGCCGAGATCACCGGCACGTCGCCGCGACGCTCGCCAAAGAAGCTCTCTAATCCCCAAATCGCCGCGATGATTTCCGCATGAACACCGTACTTGCCCTCAAGTGTGCTGAGCGTGGCGCGGTGCTGCGCAAAGGCGGCACGCCCCTTGCTGATCCGTTCATCTGACGCGGCGATGGAGAGATAATCTTCGAGGCTGCGTTTGAATTCGGTTTGGTTGCGGTCGCGTTTTACCACGCCGGGCAAATATCCGGTGCCGCGAAAGGCTGTACGCAGGGTGTCCTCGGATATCCCTTTGCCAGCAGCGCGCCCGCGAAAGGCTTTGACCCACGCGTCATAGCTGCTGTTCGGGACGGGGCGCAGGTCGGCGGCCAACCCTGACGGGCGCGCAGCACCACGCGGGGCCCCTTTTTGCGCCGTCGAACTGCACGCCGCTAACACAAGAGCCAAGGCCCCAAATCCAAAATTCCGTCTTGTAATGCTCATACCACTGCCCGTTTTATGTTATTGTTTTGGGGCATTTTAACGACAAAAGCCCCGTTCGCAAACGAGGCTTTTTTCTTGTGGTAGCGGAGTGTGAGATGACACATAAATCTGACTTTCTGCGCAATTTTTTCTCTTTGTTTTCAATGCTTCTGAGCAGCCCCACTTGAGTGGTCCAAATTGAAAGTTAGTGCATGATTGGCCTTTGGTCCATCGGAACGATGGCTTCTGGCGCAGGTGGGCGGTAGCCCAAAGCACTATGGGGTCGT
>JAQXDI010000069.1 GCA_029251465.1 Ascidiaceihabitans sp. | reverse complement strand
AGACGCTGCATCTGCGCCTCAGTCAGCCAATACAAATTGCTCATCATATCCCCCTACAACTAGGGGTCGTGAATCATAACAACACGACAGGCTCAATCAGTTAATGGGTCCTGACTCTAGCGGGTTAGAGCAACTATAGGTCAAGACCTGTTTTGAAGAACAGCGGCATCTGTGCGCAGAGCAACAGCCACGACCAGCCAATCCAGCATCGGCTTGAAATTTACTGATAATCGATGGGCGTCAGTACCAAAAGTAAGGCAAATTTCTTGGGTCCTGCGACTGTACTTTAGGTCAGGACACCCCGATTCTAGTCGCGAAATTTGTCAATATATTTTAAACCTAAAATATTTGTGCTTGAAATTTATGAACGACTTTCCTAACCTCCAAAGAGCACCGAACTGCAACAGTAGAAAGTGACATCACATGCGCATCGCTTGCTTAGGTGGCGGACCGGCTGGCCTATATTTCGCAATCTCAATGAAACTGCGTGATCCATCATCCGAGGTCATTGTTTTTGAGCGGAACCGCGCGGACGATACCTTTGGTTGGGGCGTTGTTTTGTCTGATGAAACCCTTGGCAACCTAGAGATCAATGACGCGCAAAGTGCTGCCAGTATTCGCCAGCATTTCGCCTATTGGGACGATGTCGCGACCTTTCACAAAGGTCAAAAAATGTTATCGACAGGCCATGGATTTTGCGGCATCGGGCGCAAGCGGCTGTTGATGGTTTTGCAGGCCCGTGCCCATGAATTAGGTGTTGATCTGCGGTTTGAAACCGAAGTTGGCACCGCCTCGGACTACATGAATGATTTTGACGTGGTCGTGGCCTGCGATGGTCTGAATTCCAAAACCCGCATGGAATTTGCAGACACGTTCAAGCCAGACATCGACACCCGTTTGTGCCCTTTTGTCTGGCTCGGGACGCATCAAAAATTCGATGATGCGTTCACGTTTATCTTTGAGGAAACCGACAAAGGCTGGATCTGGGCGCACGCCTATCAGTTCGACAATGACACCGCGACATTCATTGTCGAATGCAGCCAAGAAACCTTTGACGCCTACGGTTTTGCGGACCTGTCCCAACAAGACAGTATCGCCATTTGCGAAGACATTTTCAAAGATCACCTTGGCGGTCACCCGTTGATGACAAATGCCAATCACGTGCGCGGATCGGCGTGGATCAAATTCCCGCGGGTGCTGTGCGAAAAATGGAGCCACGAAAACGTCGTGCTGATGGGCGATGCTGCGGCCACCGCACATTTTTCGATCGGGTCCGGAACCAAACTTGCGCTCGAAAGTGCTCTTTCACTGGCCGAGCATTTAGACCAAAGCGAAACCCTCCCCAAAGCATTTGCGGCCTACGAAGACTCCCGCCGCCTCGAAGTTTTGCGCCTGCAATCAGCCGCGCGCAATTCAGTAGAGTGGTTCGAGGATGTAGAACGTTATTTGCATCTGGACCCTGTGCAATTGAATTACTCTTTGCTCACGCGCAGTCAGCGGATCAGCCACGAAAACCTGCGCGCGCGTGATCCAAACTGGCTAGCTTCGGCAGAAAAGTGGTTCGCGGATCAGGCTGGCGCTGACACAGACGGCCCTGCCCGCGCACCGATGTTTGCGCCATTCCAACTGCGCGACATGCGGTTGAAAAACCGGATCGTTGTGTCCCCGATGGCGCAGTACAAAGCCGTCGATGGTGCCCCGACGGACTGGCATCTGATCCACTACGGCGAGCGCGCAAAAGGCGGCGCAGGGCTGATCTATACCGAGATGACCTGTACCTCTGCAGGCGGTCGCATCACCCCCGGATGCACCGGTCTTTACGCGCCTGAACACCAAGCGGAATGGTCGCGCCTTGTCGATTTTGTACATTCACAAACCAGCGCCAAAATCTGCTGCCAAATCGGCCACGCGGGGCGCAAGGGATCGACAAACATTGGTTGGGAAGGGATGGATTCGCCGTTGGAATCCGACAACTGGCCACTGTTGTCCGCATCCGCGATCCCGTGGTCAGACGCCAACGCGACCCCAAAGGCGATGACGCGCGATGACATGGATGTGATCAAAGCAGAATTCGCATCTGCCACCGAAATGGCCCACCGCGCCGGTTTTGACATGATCGAATTGCACGCGGCCCACGGCTATCTGATCTCCTCGTTCATCTCACCTCTGTCGAACATTCGCACTGATGACTACGGCGGCAGCCTCGAAAACCGGATGCGGTATCCGTTAGAAGTATTTCATGCCATGCGCAGCGTCTGGCCAATTGGAAAACCCATGTCTGTGCGCATTTCCGCGAACGATTGGGCCGGAGATGACGGTGTCACCCCGCAAGACGCCGTCGAAATCGCCCGCATGTTTGAGGCGGCAGGCGCTGACATCATCGATGTTTCTGCGGGGCAAACCTCGACCGTGGGCACACCAGTTTATGGACGCATGTTCCAAACGCCGTTCTCTGACCGCATCCGTAACGAGGCCGGGATCAAAACCATGGCCGTGGGCAACATTTACGAAGCCGATCACGTGAATTCGATCCTGATGGCAGGACGCGCAGACCTTGTGTGCCTTGCGCGCCCGCATCTGGCGGATCCCTACTGGACCCTGCGTGCCGCAATCGAGCTAGGCGATCATCATGAACACTGGCCGCTACCTTATGAAGCTGGACGCGATCAGGCACGGCGTTTGGCCGAACGCGCCACTGAAATGGCGGGCAAAATATGAGCCCGCCCTTGGCAAATCTGGCCTCAGCACATGCGGTCGTCACGGGCGGTGGCACCGGCGTGGGTGCAGACATCGCGCAAAGCTTTGCCAAGGCCGGTATGACCGTCACAATTATGGGCCGCTCAGAGGCGCCGCTGAAGGCACAAAATTTGCCCTATCAACTGTGCGACGTGACCGACCCCGAAGCCGTGAAAACAGCGTTTGAAAAAGCCCGCGCCGAACACGGACCCATTACGATTGTCGTCGCAAATGCGGGTGCTGCGACCAGCATGCCTTTCGCCAAAATGACGATGCGCGATCTGACAGCGATGACTGATGTGAACCTCGCAGGTGTGTTCAACGTTTGGCAAGCCGCATTGCCGGATATGAAGGCTGCCGGTGCGGGGCGGATGATCGCAATCGCATCGACTGCCGGTCTGAAAGGGTACCCTTACGTTGCAGGGTATTGCGCGGCCAAACATGGCGTCGTCGGATTGACACGGGCACTGGCGCTGGAACTGGCAACAACCGGCATCACTGTGAACGCAATTTGCCCGGGCTTCGTTGAAACCCCCATGCTAGATCGGTCGATCCAGAACATTGTCGCCAAAACGGGCATGTCTACCAAGGACGCCACAAAATCGTTGACCAAGGGCAACCCGCAACGCCGATTTATCGAAACGGACGAGGTCGCGGGGGCAGCGCTGTGGCTTTGTTCAGATGCGGCGCGATCCATCAACGGCCACGCACTTAGCCTATCAGGGGGTGAAATATGACCGAAACACAAACAAATGCCACGCGCGAACCGGTGTCAAAAGAACGGCTGCGGTTGTGGCTGCGTTTTCTTAAGGCCAGCCGCGCGATCGAAGCCCAATTGCGTGAAAATTTGCGTGTCGAATTCGCGTCGACCTTGCCCCGTTTTGATGTGATGGCAGCGCTGTGCCGCTTTGAAGACGGGCTAAAAATGAGCCAGCTTTCCGGTGTCCTAAAAGTGTCGAATGGCAACGTCACCGGCATCGTCGACCGTTTGGCCGAGGACGGCATGATCGTGCGCGTCCCTGTCCCTGGTGATCGCCGCGCGAGCCTTGTGCGCATGACCAACCGCGGACGCGAAGAGTTCGCCACCCAAGCCGCCGCGCACGAGACATGGATAAACGAAATGTTGATCGATTTCTCGCCCAGCGAGGCAAACAATCTGGCGGCCCGGCTTGAACAGCTTGACGCCAATTTACAGGAGAAAACCCCATGAGCACGCGCACAGACGTAAAGCACTTTAGCTGCGTCATCCAAGACGGCATCGCGACCGTCAAACTGGACCGTCCTGACCGCAAAAACCCGCTGACGTTCGACAGTTACGCCGAACTGCGCGACTGGTTCCGTGATCTGGTCTATACCGACGATGTGAACGCGGTTGTCTTTGCCTCAAATGGTGGCAATTTCAGCTCAGGTGGGGACGTGCATGACATCATTGGTCCGCTGACCAAAATGTCGATGAAAGAGTTGCTGACGTTCACCAGAATGACCGGTGATCTGGTCAAAGCTATCGTCAATTGCGGCAAGCCCGTCATTGCTGCGGTTGATGGCGTGTGCGTTGGCGCTGGTGCGATTATTGCGATGGCCTCTGATCTGCGGATCGCGACCCCTGCGGCCAAATGCGCGTTCCTGTTCACCCGCGTCGGCCTTGCGGGATGTGACATGGGGGCCTGTGCGATCCTACCGCGCATCATCGGCCAAGGCCGCGCTGCAGAACTGCTGTACACTGGCCGCTCGATGAGCGCGGATGAAGGCGCAGCATGGGGTTTTTACAACAAAGTTGTCGACGCAAACGCACTGGAAGCAGAAGCTTTCAGCCTTGCAACCCGGATCGCGTCGGGGCCGAATTTTGCGAACATGATGACCAAAACGATGCTGGCCCAAGAATGGTCAATGTCCATCGAACAAGCGATCGAGGCCGAAGCACAAGCGCAAGCAATCTGCATGCAAACTGCCGATTTTGAACGGGCCTACAACGCCTTTGTTGCCAAAGAAAAACCCGTGTTCGAGGGCAACTGATGGCGGATAAAACATTCCTGACCTGGCCGTTTTTCGACGAAATACACCGTGACTTAACCCAGCGCCTTGATGCTTGGGCGGCTCGCGAATTGACCCACATCGATCACAGTGACACGGACGCCGCCTGCAAGTCTTTGGTTGCCGCCTTGGGGCGTGGGGGTTGGTTGGAACACGCCGCAGTCGACCCTACCGGTGACGCCCCGCTTGACGTGCGATCCCTGTGTTTGATCCGCGAAACATTGGCCCGCCATGACGGGCTGGCCGATTTTGCCTTCGCGATGCAGGGGTTGGGAACTGGCGCGATATCCTTGTTCGGGACCAATGATCAGAAACACGAATGGTTGCCAAAAATCCGCAAGGGCGAGGCTATTTCTGCCTTTGCTCTGACCGAACCGCAGTCAGGATCAGACGTCGCCAATTCGACCATGACCGCCACGCCGGACGGTGATCACTACGTGCTGAACGGCGAAAAGACCTGGATCTCGAACGGCGGAATCGCGGATATTTACACGACCTTTGCGCGCACTGCCGATGCACCGGGCGCAAAGGGGTTGTCCGCGTTTATCGTGCCCGCGACCACGCCCGGATTAGAAATCGCGGAACGCCTAGATACAATCGCCCCCCACCCGCTTGCAACGTTACGCTTCACCGATTGCCGCGTGCCTGCGCATGCGATGCTCGCCCAAAGCGGCGATGGTTTCAAAATTGCGATGGCCGTTCTGGACGTCTTTCGATCAACAGTTGCCGCCGCAGCCCTCGGGTTTGCACGCCGCGCATTGGACGAGGCATTGACCCGTTGCACCACGCGACATGTGCAAGGCGCACCGTTGTTTGATTTGCAAATGGTTCAGGGTCACATCGCTGACATGGCAGTAGACGTCGATGCCAGTGCGTTGCTGATTTATCGCGCGGCATGGACCAAAGATTCAGGGGCGCCGCGCATCAGTCGCGAGGCGGCGATGGCCAAACTATTCTCAACCGATCAAGCCCAAAACGTCATCGACAAAGCAGTGCAATTGCACGGTGGCGATGGTGTGCGTTCAGGCGAGACCGTAGAAAAACTATACCGTGAAATCAGAGCTTTGCGCATCTATGAGGGGGCCTCGGATGTGCAGCGTGTCATCATTGCGCGCCAAACTCTTGGCGCCCATTCACCCGACTAATGCATCCCAAGGAGATCACATGTTCGAGCCAACTGCAAACGTAGATACCTTTGCGCGCGACAACCTTCCGCCCAAGGATCAAATGCCCGATTTCCTGCTGGATGGGTTTGAATATTCTGATCGCTTGAATGCGGGTTACGAATTGACCGATGCCATGGTTGAAAAAGGTCACGGCGATAAAACTGCTTTGATTGGGAATGGCAGACGGCGCACCTACAAAGAGCTTTCGGATTGGACCAACAGGTTGGCCCACGTGCTGGTGGATGACCTTGATCTGAAACCGGGCAATCGCGTTTTGATCCGCTCTGCCAACAACCCTGCGATGGTGGCGTGTTGGCTGGCGGCAACCAAGGCAGGTGCCGTGGTCGTCAACACGATGCCGATGTTACGCGCCGGCGAATTGGCCGAAATTGTCGAAAAGGCCCAAATCAGCCACGCCTTGTGCGATACACGCCTGATGGAGGAAATGGTCGCTTGCGCAAACGGGAGCGCACATTTGACCCACGTGACCGGGTTTGATGGCACATCCAATCACGACGCTGAACTTGACCGTTTGGCCTTGGAAAAACCTGTGCAATTTGGCGCGGTGCAGACGGCGCAGGATGATGTTGCCTTGTTGGGGTTCACCTCTGGCACCACTGGTTCACCCAAAGCGACAATGCACTATCATCGCGATCTGTTGATCATCGCCGACGGCTACGCCAAAGAAGTCCTTGGTGTGACGGCCCAAGATGTTTTTGTCGGCTCGCCGCCCTTGGCCTTTACCTTTGGCTTGGGTGGTCTTGCGATATTTCCGCTTCGGTTTGGGGCGACGGCAACGTTGTTGGAACACGCATCACCGCCAAACATGATCGAGATAATTCAGAAATACAAAGCCACGGTTTGCTTTACCGCCCCAACCGCCTACCGCGCGATGTTGGCTGCAATGGATCAAGGCGCCGATCTGTCTAGTTTGCGGGCGGCTGTCTCGGCGGGTGAAACCCTGCCCTCGCCGGTGTATGACGATTGGATTTCAAAAACCGGCAAGCCGATGCTGGACGGGATTGGCGCCACCGAAATGCTGCATATCTTTATCTCGAACCGGTTTGACGATCATAAACCGGCGTGCACCGGCCGTGTGGTCACGGGCTATGAGGCCAAGATCATTGATGAAAACGGTGACGAGGTTCCGCGTGGCACTGTTGGCAGGCTGGCCGTGCGTGGCCCAACTGGATGTCGCTACCTGAACGATGATCGCCAGATCGGGTATGTGGACAAGGGGTGGAACGTCACCGGCGATGCCTTTGTGATGGACGCCGACGGGTACCTGCATTTCACTGCACGCAATGACGATATGATCATCAGCTCCGGCTACAACATTGCCGGACCAGAGGTCGAGGCGGCGCTTTTGTCCCACCCATCTGTGACTGAATGTGCGGTTGTTGGTGCGCCGGATGACGCGCGCGGCATGATCGTCCAAGCGCATGTTGTGCTGGCATCGGGCAGCCCGTCGCCCGAGATGGTCAAAACGTTACAAGACCACGTCAAAGCCGTAATCGCCCCGTATAAATATCCGCGCAGTGTAAAATTCTGTGATGCCCTGCCCAAAACGCAAACCGGGAAAATCCAGCGTTTCTTGCTCAAACCGGCGCATGTGCAGCATTAAGCACAAGCGTTCTGCCCGCGCATTCGCGCCCACCGCAGCCCCACCTTCCACGCCCCACTTTCGATCCAATTTTCGGAGACACCCATGACCGCCAAAACAATCCAACCCAACGATTGGGCACCTGCCAAGGGCTATGCCAACGGAATGCTTGCACGTGATGGAACGCTATACATTGGTGGCCAAATCGGGTGGACAGCGGATCAAGCATTTGAATCCCATGATTTCATTGGTCAGATGGAACAGGCCCTGCGCAACATTGTTGCCGTTGTCCAAGCGGCGGGCGGTACAGTCACCGACATCACGCGCCTGACTTGGTTTGTGATCAACAAAGCAGAATATGTCGCACGTCAACGCGAAGTCGGAGAGGTGTACCGCCGCGTTCTAGGCCGCCATTTTCCTGCAATGTCGATGCTGGTTGTCGCCGATCTGATCGAAGACGACGCCTTGCTTGAAATCGAAGCGACAGCGTTCATCGGAACCGCCGATTGATCTGGCGCAGACATCTCCCATTTACTCGGCGGCAACGTCGACACATTTAGGCAACAAGCCTGTCGCGAGTGCCGCCTCGGATGGATCAGAACTGTTTGCCAACAACCAGCCCTGAATTTCAGCAGGGCTAGTTTTCTGTGATCCCAATCGCGTTTGGAATTGTTTGGCGAGCAACGCCTCGTTCGGGAAAAGCCGATCAAACAACAGTTTAGCTGTCGCAGAATTCACCGACCCCAATTCGGTGTGCACATCCGCGCGGCCAGGTCGGATCAACGCCGGGTCCAATCTGTCCTTATGGTTCGTCGTCATGATCAACGCGCGCCCCTCTTGCGCGGCAACGCCGTCAATAGCATTCAGGAGCCCGGAAAAGCTGATGCCTGAACGCTTTTCTCCGACCGAGCGTTGCGTAAACACAGCATCGACATCTTCAATGGCGATCAGCGAACGTTGCGGCGTGCACATCATTGCCTCTCGAAGATCATCATCCGACAGTGCTGCCTTGCTAACGTCCAAATTGGCAATGTCCAACGATAGTTCAGATGCGAGTGCGCGGATCAGGCTGGATTTTCCGGTGCCGGGTGGGCCGTGAAACAGGTAGCCACGTCGCCACGGCACACCACGTTCTGCGTACCAATCGCTGGCAGAATAGAACCATCGCATGTCATCGAGAACGCGCTGGACGCGGTTGTCATCGACAACGACAGTGTCCATCGACCGGCGCGAAATATCACCAGCGTTATCCCAGTAGTCCCCCTTCAGAATGTGCAACCCCGGACCGATGCGATCTTTGGACATCGCGATTTGTCGTCCGGTTTCGATCCACCCAAGCAGCGTCGAGACATGGCCGAACAGCACTGTGACATGCAGCGTTTCCATCGGACGTTGATTGTGAGACGCCCCGACTTTGGACCTGTCGTTGATCTGTCGTTCAAGGCAACAAATTCTGCCGTGTGTCAGAAACCAATGGCGCCCCGGTGCCGGCGCATACCCCTTTGTGCCACTGGCCCATCGTCCATCGGTCATCCGCACGTGACGCGATTTAGACAGCACATTATTGTGTTCCATCCAGATGCAAAAATGGCGGTACGCCACGCTGCGATTATCAAGCGTCAAACTGACCCAAACGCGGCGCACGATCAGTTGATAAAACGCAATTGCAGCAACGCGCAATGCGGCCGCTGCAATTCCAAATGCACCCAACGCCAGACC
Organism: Ascidiaceihabitans sp.; assembly: GCA_029251465.1. Classification (GTDB taxonomy): domain Bacteria; phylum Pseudomonadota; class Alphaproteobacteria; order Rhodobacterales; family Rhodobacteraceae; genus Ascidiaceihabitans. Next base: position 4,427 of record JAQXDI010000069.1, on the reverse strand, counting down.
TCCGGCGAAAAAGTCGCTCTGAACGGCATCCGTCAGAAAACTATCGAACATATCCATCATCGACATCGTTCCTCACGAAAGGTCGCACCCCTAAAACTACGGATCGGATTGCCGCGTTCCAACGTGGTATGAAGCTGGTTTTGATCGCTTTTTTGCGCCTCGTAGTCTGCGGTGGCTTGGGCATTCATCAGAATCTGAAGACGCTCAAGTGCCAAGGATTTGTTGCTATGTTGTGACCGCCTTTCGCGCGCAACAGCCGTCAATCCGGTTGGTCGATGCGTTGCGCGCACTGCGCTGTCAGTTGTGTTCTGGTGTTGCCCACCGGGGCCGCCCGCGCGGAATCTTTCGAACACGACATCGACGGGCTGCACTGTGGTGGTCGCGACCGCGCTGTGCGTCAGCTGAAAGACCCCGACAAACCAGTTTGCGCGTTTGTGGTGCGGACGGATCGTGCTTTTGGACCGCCACCGGATCGCCCCACACCAACGCTTGGCAAACCCGTCACCGCCTGCGCCGTGCACCACAATCACAGCAGACTTCACGCCGTGTTTTGACCATGTGGCACTGACATCTAGATTAAGGCCGATCGTTTCAGCCTCGCCTTGCATCAGCTGCAAAATACCCACCACCGCTTGCGTGCATTCTGCTGGCCCGTTGCCACTGCTGATCAGAAGGGAAATGGACAGATCCTGTTTCATGACTGGCCTCCTTCTCGGGTTTTCTTAAAGGTCAAAAGTGGATTGAACTGCGCGACTGATTTTGCCGCGCCCATTGTGTCCAAATCCGCCACCACACTGAGCGATGATTTGTAAGCCAGCGGTGCTTCTTCGATCAGTAAATCGCGATCTTCACAAATGATGCGGCCACCAAAAGACGTGCGTTGCATCGCCTCGATGTCGGATCGTTTTGCCCGAACCCGACCATGCATCGAGGATCGGTCATACCGCTGGCCCGCCCCATGTGCTGTCGACAGCAAGGCGTCTGGATGTCCCGTTGGCCGCAACAGATAGCTGGGTGTTGCGCGCGATCCGGCCAAGGGCACCAGACCAGAAACCGCACGCGCTGCCCCCTTTCGGTGCAACCAACCGCCGCATTCTTGGGTCAGCAGGTTGTGCGGCGCATCGACGATCAATTCCAGATCTGTCCGCAGTGCTTTGCCCGCCCGCTCAGCAATGATTTGACGGTTGAGGCTGGCCCAAAGAACGGCCGTGTCGTGGTGGCGCACATAGTCCTGCGTGGCGACCTTGTCTGGATCCATCCCGGAAAACGCGCCTGTCGGGACAGACCCTAGAACCGCGTTGCCCAAACCCCGCGATCCCGAATGCACCAGCAGATACAGCGCGGATTTATCCAGATCGAGGTCAGCGTCACATTCAGCCAAGGTTTGAATTTCGCAAAAGTGATTGCCGCCGCCGATCGTACCAAGGGATGTCGCGAATTGATCCGGTTCGAGGCCAGCTTGTTCGGACCGATGGCGCGTGTTGCCCGAAAAAGGCGCGCTTAGTACACGCATCCGGCGCACCGCTTTTTCCATTTTGAATTTGCGCACAGGCAAATCCAACCGGAACAAGGACATGCCGCAGCCGATGTCGTTTCCGATCAACTGCGGATAGATGCGATCCGCCAAAACGGCGCAACCGACCGGCCCGTATTTACCGGGGTGCAGGTCAGGAAATGCCGCGATTTGACGAACCCCAGGCCATCCGGCGACCTGTTCAAGTTGTTGTTCAGCGCGGCCTTCGACCCAAGCTGTAGATGTGTAGAATTTAGTGATGGTGCCGTCGCTGCGCACAGCAGACGAACGACCATCCAAGACAGAATTGCCCATGGAATAATACCCAATTTTCATAGTGTAGAAATGCTGACCACAGTGTCAGCGCATAAGATCCCACTCGGCCGTTTTACGGCTTAGGCGGTGATCTGCCCCTGAAGGGCGTTGCGATAAATAGTCATGTTTTGCCCTTTCTTTGCTGGGGTATGAATTGGGTCTCTGGGACCGTTTGGAGGTGTCACTTAAATCTGAATTAAGATTCTGACAAACGTTGATTTGCTCAATCAAAACCCTAAGGCCGATCCGCAACAGGCCTCGGGCCGCACTGTCGTCTTTGCCAAACGTCGTCTTTCACGTTGCACGATCTGGCCTGTTTTGTCGCGAAAGCGACGGAAACCCGCACCTCTCACGTTGTAGTTACAGCAAGGCAAATAGGTGCAGGGGCATCATTGCCCCCGTTGGTAGGAACCCAAAATGTCCAAATCGAAACACATGATTTCCCCGCTTACTTTGGTCAGTGCACTGGTCGCGCCTGCGATCGGTTTCGCACATCCGGATCTGGAGGTTTTCCACCCGAACACATTTGCCGAGCAACCAGTCACCGTCGATTGCACGCTCGAAAATGGCACCGCGGCGGTCTGCTACGAGATCGAGGTAAACTATCAACCCGCAGGCGTGAACATCGGGCCGTTTTGCCCCACAACTGTGGCAGACAAAGGCGGTATTTGGGACTGGACCGGAGAGAACTCCAAGCTGTACCGCGTTGACGAAACATTTCTGCGGATGCTGGCCGATCTTGGCTATCGGTTTTTCGATGACGACGGAGCGGTTCATACGGTCGACATCGCAACAGAACGACCAGCGGCGGATCACGCGTGCATCAATGTGTCCCCCGACGACACGGTCAAAATTACGATGCGCCTTCCGGTGACGCCGCTTGTGGCAGAAACGCCGAGCGACCTTGTTGTCGTGAGTAAAATCGGCGTAGCGCTGGACGGCGCGCCGATATTTTCCGATGCGCCCAGCATCCAAGACACCGGACACATGCCAGCGCTAGACACCTGTGGCGGGCATATTGACCCAGGCGGCTGGTATCATTGGCATGCCACATCCACCGACATTGAAACCGTTTTCGCCAAGGAAAACGTGATCGCGGATTGCGCATTGACCCAAGATAGCTCTGCTCAATTCGGGTACGCGTTCGACGGGTTTCCGATGTTTGGCAGCCGCGAAATGGGTGGCGCGATTCCGACCAATCTGGACGCCTGTGGTGGTCATGTCGGGCAGACAATTTTGGGTACGATTTATCACTATCATGCCTCCGAGGGCTTTCCGAATTTGCCGCCCTGTCTTGTTGGCGTTCAGGCGCAGGATAATTTTTCGACCACTGCGCAGACCGGCATTGGCGCAGTACGGATTGCCGACGACACGGGCAGTGAACAGCGGCGTCCGGACAATGGCGGACCACGCGGGATCCCCCCCGGTTTTGATGAGGCCGCCGCCACCCTTGGCGTCACCACCGAAGAGTTGATGCGCGCGCTGGAGAACCCGCAAGGCGGCCGCCCCGACCTTGCCAAAGCTGCGAAAACCCTCAGTGTATCCGAAAGCCGCCTGCGCGAAATCCTTCCACCCCCACCGGGGCAATAAATGCGGCCAAAAAGGTCTACGGTTTTACTGGCGGCGGTTTCGTTCGCATCATTGTGATCGCCGCCGTCGATGCGGTTGAGCAAAACAAGAGCCTACATTCCATCTGACCGAACGCCCCCACGCGCAAAATGGTTCCCATCGCAGACCCAAAGTGATAATTGTTGCGTAACAACTCAGTGGGGAACATGTGAGAATTCTATTAGCTGACGACCACGATTTGGTTCGCGAAACGATCGCTGCATTTCTTGAAAGTGATGGCACGTTTCAAGTGGTTCAATCCCCCGATTTACCAAGTGTTGAAAAAGCACTGATGGCGCATGACCCGTTTGATTTGGTGCTGCTGGATTATGAAATGCCGGGCATGAATGGCCTAGAGGGGTTGGACAAAATCCTAGAGGCCACGCGACCGCGCCCTGTGGCCCTTATCTCGGGATCGGCTAACAAAGACATTGTAGAACAAGCACTTGAACGGGGTGCCGCGGGTTTTCTTCCCAAAAGCATGGCGGCAAAATCGCTGGTAAACGCAATCAAATTCATGGCGATGGGCGAAAAATACGCGCCAATCGATTTCATGACGCAAGAGGCAGAAGCACCAGATCACCCGTTGAAAAATCTGCTGACAGATCGCGAATTCCAGGTTCTCTCTTGTTTGACCCGCGGCCTCGCCAACAAAGAAATCGCCCGTGAAATCGAGCTGCAAGAAGTTACGGTCAAGCTGCACGTCAAAACCTTGTGTCGCAAACTTGAGGCCAAAAACCGCACTCACGCGGCCATGATTGCAAAAGAGGCGGGCCTTTTCTGACCCGCCTCTCTTTGTTGTTTTACAGCTGCAAGCCGTCCAGCACTTGATCAAAGAACTGATCCTGCAATTCAGCGTGATCAATCAGGTTTGAGCAGCCCCACTTGAGTGGTCCAAATTGAAAGTTAGTGCATGATTGGCCTTTGGTCCATCGGAACGATGGCTTCTGGCGCAGGTGGGCGGTAGCCCAAAGCACTATGGGGTCGTTTG
>JAQXDI010000055.1 GCA_029251465.1 Ascidiaceihabitans sp. | reverse complement strand
GCTGCATCTGCGCCTCAGTCAGCCAATACAAATTGCTCATCATATCCCCCTACAACTAGGGGTCGTGAATCATAACAACACGACAGGCTCAATCAGTTAATGGGTCCTGACCCTAGGGCCGTAGCCGCATTTTTAATCGTTTTCGGCGATCCAGCGTTCGGCTTCGAGGGCGGCCATGCACCCCATGCCGGCAGAGGTCACTGCTTGGCGGTATTTGTGATCGGTCAAATCGCCCGCCGCGAACACGCCTGGAATGGATGTTTCGGTGCTGTCGGGTTTGGTCACAGCGTAGCCACCCATGTGGGTTTCCATCACGTCTTTGACCAGTTCGTTTGCGGGCGCGTGGCCGATCGCAACAAACACACCTTTGCACGGAATGTCGGTGATTTCGCCGGTTTTGGTGTGCTTTACTTTGATCCCTTCGACGCCCAAGGGGGCATCGGTGCCGTAGACTTCTTCGAGCTGGTTGAACCAAAGCGGTACGATTTTCGGGTTCTTTTCCAAACGGTCGATCAAGATTTTCTCGGCCCGCAGTTCGTCGCGGCGGTGGACCAGCGTGACTTTTGACGCAAAGTTGGTCAGGAACAGCGCTTCTTCGACGGCTGTATTGCCGCCGCCGATCACGACGATCTCTTGGCCGCGGTAGAAAAATCCGTCGCAGGTGGCACAGGCTGACACACCAAAGCCTTTGAACTTCTCTTCGGTTTCAAGGCCCAGCCATTTGGCGCGCGCACCGGTCGCAAGGATGATCGCATCCGCCACGTATTCTGTGCCGCTGTCAGATTGCGCCACAAACGGACGTTTGCTGAAATCGACGGACGAAATGATGTCGCCAATGATTTCGCAGCCCATGGCTTTTGCGTGATCCTGCATGCGGATCATCAGATCGGGGCCTTGAACCTCGGTATCGCCGGGCCAGTTTTCGACTTCGGTTGTTGTGGTCAGCTGCCCGCCCGGTTCAATCCCTTGGACCAGGATGGGTTCCAGCATCGCGCGGCTGGCATAAACGCCTGCGGTATAGCCCGCAGGACCAGATCCGATGATCAAAACTTTGGTTTTACGTGTCTCGCCCATCAGGACCCCCATTTGAAAATAGTGCAGCGGCCCCTGATATAGCGATGCAGGCGCGGCGCTTAAACCCCGCAAATTCATGACGGAGCGTGAGCGCCTACATATTGTCGTGATGGGCAGATCGGTAATATTCTTGCGTGCTGGCGTAATATTATTGCGCACAAGTGCTGCGCTGTTATAACAAGCGAAAATTCGACGATGAGTTCTGGATAGGGTTTCAAAATGGCAAGCACGCGGCTCGATCCGATTGATCGCAAGATTCTGGCGGAACTGCAGGCGGATGGTCGTATGACCAACGTTGAACTTGCCAAACGGGTCGGAATTTCAGCGCCACCTTGCTTGCGCCGCGTGCGCACGCTTGAGGAAAGCGGCTATATCAAAGGCTACCACGCCGAAGTCGACGCCAAAGAACTGGGGTTCGAGGTGCAGGTGTTCGCAATGGTCGGCCTTGCGTCCCAAGCGGAAAGCGACCTGAGCACGTTTGAAGCCAAGTGCAAATCATGGCCGCTGGTCCGCGAATGTCACATGCTGAACGGCGAGGTGGATTTCATTTTGAAATGCGTCGCACCCGATTTGTCCAGCTTTCAATCATTTCTGACCGGCGAATTGTTGACCACGCCAAATGTGGCCAGCGTTAAAACATCACTGGTTATTCGCGGTGAAAAAGACGAGCCGGGTGTGCCTTTTGACGTGTTAGAGGCGCGGCTCGCCAAGGACGCTTAGATCGCGACAGTTTCGTGATCGTCAGGTGCGCGCGGGTGTGCCAAAGGTCCAAAATCGCTGAGATGCGAAATATGCGGAAACATCGACAAGAACAGATCGCGCACGGCGTGGCTGACACTGCGTGTGGCCGCCGAACCGGGATGGAACGTTTCCATTTCTAATCCGCCGACATTGATCGCCGCGTGACGCGACAAGCACAGGTGGAACATGCGCACCGGCGTCGGCGGGCAAATTTCAATAACATTCACACCGTCCACAAAACTGCGCGCAGGGGTGAACATGCGCGTGTCACCTGCTTCGCCGCGCAGATAGTCAGGCGTTTGCAGCAAACGGGCAGAGGGGCCAACGGTCAGAAATGACGCAGGGCGCCCCTGACCAAATGTGTCGGCCATAATCCGGATGATTGGCATGCGGCGGGCAACGTCAGAGGGCACAAAGGTGCTGGACCCGATCCACATGATTTTGGCGGCCTCGCCTGTGGATGTGTGCACCATGTCACCCGGTTGCAGGTCTTCGATTGCCATTTGGCCGTTCACTGTGTTGATCAAAGTGCCACGCGCAAAGGCGGAAAAGGCAGAATCAAACAGCGGCAGCGCCGGTGCTTTGTGTTGTGAAATGTGCAACGAGTCATCAGCGCGCAAGGATGCGACCTCAAAGCTGCGTGTGGCTGGCAGTGCTGAACGCGGTGTCGCCTGGCGCGCCGGTACGCTGCGGATCGGATGATAGGGTTGGCGTGTAGCCGTGGCAGTCAATGTCATTGCGCATAACCTTTTGCGGTTGTCGCATCTGAAGCCGGCCCCCACCGACAACAACAGACGCAAAGGATTAAAGTGTCTTAATAAGACATTGATCCGGTGCATTCAGTGTTATTGTCAAAAAGAAAGCGACATTGATGGCCAAAAACGCACCAATGAGGCGAATTTCGCGCAATTGTGTCGGCTGAATTGTGTGCGGTTGCCACAATTACAAGGCGAGGCATTGGCCCACCCATCGAATCGCGAGGGGAAAGCCGTTTAGGTTAAAGGTGCCCGTTTTGTTGTGCCGCGCACTTGGTTTTACGCTGCTTTGCGTGTTTCAGTGACGCCTTTGCGCTTTGCTACAAATGCCGCGCGGTTTGCGCCACGTGTCCAAGGCATAACAACATTTGCGTCTGCTGCGGTTTTGGTCACGGATTTGATAAAGCGTGTGTTGGTTTTCATTTCTGGTCTCCTGCTCGATTGCGATGTGGGCGTTTTGCCCTTTGTTGATCACAATATGACGAACCTTTGCGGCCGGTTTTTGACAGGTCGCGAAAAACTTTAGGAAATGATCAACCATATTGCCGAACTTTGTGGCAGTGCGTGTGGACTGCGCCGGGCTATGCAAACAAGGGCGATAGGCCGTTTTGACGTGGGAAAAATCACATCGAATTGGTTCAAATTGGACATGCATGCGGCACAATGTGCCCAAGTCCTGCCTTGATCTAAAGCGTGATGGCCGCAATCAAACGGCCGTAGTCGGCCTCTTTGTTGTGCACGCTGCGCCGGTAGGAATAGAATCGATCCGGATCACTGTAGGTGCAATGGCGGGTCCATTCCGCGACGCCGACACCGGCTTGGCGCAGTCGATGCAGCCCGAAGCCGGGCAAATCAAAGTGCATGCGATCCCCGGCACCGCCCACGAAAAAGCGCGCGTTTTCCCGGTCCAGGTCGATGAATTCGTCCATGAATTCCGGCCCGACTTCGTAGGCGCGTTGACTGATGCATGGCCCGATGGCCGCGTTGATGGCGTCGCGGGTTGCCCTGAGCGCGATCATCGCATCGATTGTTGCGTCCAAAACCCCGTCCAATGCGCCGCGCCATCCTGCGTGTGCAGCCCCGATGACTCCGGCGGATGCGTCGTGAAACAGCACAGGCTGGCAGTCGGCCGACAAAACCGACAACGCGATGCCTTTGGTGGCTGTGACCATGGCGTCTGCTTTTGGCCGATCGATTGAGGCTTTGGTCAGCGTCAAAACGTCAGCGGAATGGATTTGATGTACGCCGACCAGATGATCGGCAGGCACTTGCAGTGCTGTTGCCACACGGCTGCGATTGATCGCGACGATTTCAGATTGATCGGTGCTGCCGGCTCCGCAATTCAGCCCGGCATAAATGCCTGATGACGCACCGCCACGACGGGTAAAAAAACCGTGGCGCACGGTTCCAAGCACATCAGACGTGATAATTTCAAGCGTCATGGGTCCAGTCCGGGTGGTGGCGTTTTGCCTTTTGGATAAAGGCCAACAACTTTGAACAAGTTTCCCATTTCTTCGGGGTGGGTCAAGCGCCTATGTGCCGCAATGTGTTGATCCAGCGCCGTGCCGGATAGTGTCTGTGCCAAAAATTGCGCCCTTTGGGTGATGCCGAGGCGCTCCAGGAACACGCCTTGGGGGGTGACGCGGCTGTGGGCACACACGAGCGCACTACAGATCGCTTCGAAATCGACATGGGCAGTTAAGTCGGCGCAACCGGGTTCAGTGAGCGGGTCAACGGATGCATGTTTTTGCAAGGCTTGCAGCGTATCGCCAAGGCTGCGCCAGTCGCCATAGTCGATGATCAGCGCGGCACCGCTGTTGGCCTCGATGCGCGCGGTGATTTCCGAAAGGATCGGCGCGAGGGCAGGGCAATCTTCGATCAGATCACCGTCTTTGGTATCATCCACCCGGTGCGCCAATGCGGGTTGCTGTGAATTTTGCGCCAGACCGAAAACCAGATTTCCGCCCTTTGCGCCCACGTGCCGTTCGCGCCACCCGCTGCCGTCGCGCACAAACTGGCGGATTGGTAGCGCGTCGAAAAATTCGTTTGCGACAAGGAATATGGGCATGTCGGGCAGGGTCGCCACGGTGTCGTGCCATGTGGGGTCGTATTGGTCCAACGCTTTAGCTTGGGCCTCGCGCAAGACGGGGGAAGCTTCGATCAGGTGGATTTGGGCAGCGGCATGAAACCCTGAAACGCCTTTGGTTGCGCGCAGGATGTCAGCCATCAGGGTGCCGCGACCGGGGCCAAGTTCTGCCAGCACAAATCGGTCGGGTGCCCCCTGATCGATCCAGGCTTGGGCCAGCGACAGACCAATAAGCTCGCCAAACATCTGCGAAATCTCGGGCGCTGTGGTGAAATCACCAGCGGCACCAAGCGGGTCTTGGGTGGTGTAATAGCCAAGGGTTGGATGCAGCAGACAGTCGGCCATATAATTAGCCACGCTGATCGGGCCGTTTGCAGCAATGCGCGCAAGAATATGTTCTTTCAGGATCATGCCCCTGCTGAACGGCGCGCCCGCAGGATCAAAAGCACGCCCAAAGCGATCATGGGCAGCGACAGGGTTTGACCCATGGTGATGCCGTATCCGTTGATCTGAAAGGCGAGGCCCAAGGGGTTGCCGACAGAGATGAATTGCGCGTCCGGCTGGCGTACAAATTCAACGGCAAAGCGGGCCAGCCCGTATCCGGCAAAGAAGGTACCAGCGATAACTCCGGGGGTTTTGTAGGCGTTTTTGCGCCACGCGAGCCAGAGCAGGAGCGCGCCCAGAACGAACCCTTCGAGGGCCGCTTCGTAAAGCTGGCTGGGGTGTCGGGCGCACAGGCCAATCACGTCAGGGCAATATTGCGCGGCTTGGGTTGGAAAGGCGACGCCCCAAGGCAGATCGGTCGGTCGGCCCCACAGCTCGGCGTTGATAAAGTTCGCGATACGGCCCAGCAGCAAGCCCGCAGGGACCCCAAGCGCCATCGCATCAGCGGCGCTGAATTTGTAGATGTTGTTGCGACCCGTGTAGAGCAAACCGGCAACGATCACGCCCACAAGACCGCCGTGAAACGCCATGCCGCCTTGCCAGATGTACAAAATCTCTAGCGGGTTTTGCAGATAGTAGCTGGGCTGGTAAAATAACACATAACCCAGACGCCCACCTAAAATGACGCCCAAGATCACCCAGGTCAGCAAATCTTCGATCTGGGCCGGGGTCATGATGGGGGTGTTGTTGGGCCAAAGGCGCGGGGTCTTGATGGTCATGACCACTAACCGCCAGCCGATCAAAATGCCCGCAATATACGCCAGCGCATACCAACGCAGCGCGAAGTCCATCCCAAAGAGAGAGATCGTGAATATCTCGGGCGAGATATTGGGAAAGGGGAGCATTGCGTTCATCTGCGTCCACATGCCTCTGGAGGATTGGGGAAGTCAACCTTGCGCTGATCACAGTTGCGACCCATAAAGAGGTCAAGCACGAAGGAGTGAACGTACATGCAAGCACGCGGTAAGATTTTCGACGATATTTCACAACTGATGACCAATGCGATGGGCGTGGCCCAAGGCGCAAAGGACGAAGCCGAAACAGCAATGAAGTCGCTGATGGACCGTTGGCTGGCGGATCGTGATTTTGTGACACGCGAAGAGTTCGACGCGGTGCGCGCCATGGCGCAAAAAGCCCGTGAAGAAAACGAAGCGCTAAAGGCGCGTTTGGACGCGCTTGATACCAAAGCCTGATCCAAAGGCGGCGCTGCCGCGCCATTGTCCAAATTATTGCAAGTTGATGATGATCACCCTAGCGCAACCGCTGGGGTGTTTTTCGTTTTGCGGCATTTTTGACCGTGTTCTCCACAGCTAAATCACTTTATCCCCAGACATTTCCGAAAAAAGGCTTGCCACAGAGTCCGTCAACCCGCACCATATGTAGTATATGAACGAGGGTTCGCCTCGTCACTTAGAGCAGTTGGCTAGCGATAGGGGCGCATTTCGCCTTGGACGCTAAATCGTAGAACAGGTGGTTTCATGGCCCTTTCAGAGCATATGATGGAAGACGATCTTCACCCTATTGATATTGTTGAACATTTAGCAGAGCACCACGCGTGGGACTTTGACCGTATTGCCGACGATCAGATTGTTATGGCCGTTGAAGGACAGTGGCGCACCTATTCGATCACCTTGGCGTGGTCGGGCTATGACGAAACGCTGCGCATGGTCTGTACGTTCGAAATGGAGCCCCCTGCCGAGAAACTTCCTAAACTGTACGAGCTGCTGAACCTGATCAACGATCAGTGCTGGGCCGGGTCGTTCATCTACTGGGAAGAACAAAAAATGATGGTGTATCGCTATGGATTGGTCCTTGCCGGTGGCCAAGACGCAGGGCCTGATCAGATCGACACGATGATCGGTGCAGCAGTCATGAGCGCGGAACGCTACTATCCCGCAATGCAGCTGTTGGTCTGGGGCGATCGCACGCCCAAGGACGCGATTCAGGTTGCCATTGCAGAGGCCTATGGCCGCGCGTAACACTTTGCCCTGAACGTTTTGCGCGAGGGGACTACCATGAAAAATAGCCGGATTGCTAAGCAGGGGCTTGTCCTGTTGGGCTGTGGCAAGATGGGCTCTGCCATGTTGGCGGGCTGGCTGGATCGCGGGCTGCCTGCGGATGCGGTGCATGTTGTTGATCCTTTCCCGTCTGATTGGCTGAAGGGGACGGGCGTCGCGATCAACGCTGACCTGCCCGCAAAATCCGCTATCGTATTGGTCGCCGTGAAACCGCAAATGATGGCCGCGGCGTTGCCGACCTTGCAGGCGATGGGCGGCGGAACCACGCTGTTTGTCAGCGTCGCAGCAGGCATCACAATCGCGACCTTCGAAACCATCTTGGGCACGACGACCCCGATTGTGCGCGCCATGCCCAACACGCCCGCGGCCGTGGGCAAAGGCATCAGCACGATTGTCGCAAACAAAGCCGCCCCCGCAGACGCGCTGGACGAGGCCGAAGCTTTGCTCAGCGCGGTTGGTCAAGTCGTGCGCCTAGACAACGAGGCGCAAATTGACGCTGTGACGGGTGTCAGTGGGTCGGGCCCTGCGTACGTGTTCCACATGATCGAAACGCTGGCAGCAGCAGGCGAGGCGCAAGGTTTGCCAGCCGCCATGGCAATGCAACTGGCTAAGGCGACTGTCGCGGGTGCTGGGGCGTTGGCCGAAGCCGCAGATGAAACGCCCAGCCAGTTGCGCGTGAATGTGACCAGCCCGAACGGCACCACGCAAGCCGGGCTTGAGGTGCTGATGGATGCCAAAAGCGGGCTGCCTGCGTTAATGACAAAAACGGTCGCTGCAGCGACAAATCGATCCAAGGAATTGGCAAATGGCTGAAATCACCTTTGACGACTTTATGAACGTTGACATCCGCGTGGGGCGCGTTATCCGCGCCGAAGCATTCCCCGAGGCGCGCAAGCCTGCCATCAAGATGTGGATTGATTTTGGCGATGAAATTGGCGAACGCAAAACTTCGGCCCAGGTGACGGCGCATTACACGCCTGAAATGTTGCTGGGCAAACAGGTGATGGGGGTCGTGAATTTCCCGCCTCGCCAAATCGGGCCGTTCATGTCCGAAGTTTTGGTTTTGGGCTTGCATGACACGCAGGGCGGCATCGTGCTGATTGGGCCGGACCAAGATGTGCAAGCAGGAGAACGGATGTGCTGAAAAAGATATTGATTGCGCGCCCGTTGCCCGACGCGGTGATTGACGCAGCCCGCGCGCATTTTGACGTGGATGTGCGCGAGAATACGGCCCCGTTAAACGGTGACGAAATGCGCGCGGCCTTGCAAAATTACGATGGTGTCATGCCCACTTTGGGTGACATGTTTGACGCACAGGTTTTTGCCGATGTTCCGGATGCGCGGTGCACAATTTTGGCGAACTTTGGCGTTGGTTATAACCACATCGATGCGGCGGCAGCGAAGGCCGCAGGCATCGGCGTTTCGAACACGCCGGGGGCCGTGACCGACGCAACAGCAGACATCGCGATGACCTTGATGCTGATGAGCGCGCGGCGCGCAGGCGAAGGCGAACGATTGGTCCGCTCTGGCAACTGGGAAGGTTGGCATCCGACGCAAATTCTGGGTCTGCATTTGAGCGGTAAGACCGTTGGCATCGTTGGCATGGGTCGTATCGGGCAGGCGATTGCGCGGCGCTGCCACTTTGGGTTTGGAATGAAGGTCGCGTATTTCAGCCGTTCACCCAAGGAGTTGGATTTTGACGCGACAGCATTCAGCGATCTGCACGAGATGGCTGGGGCCGTCGATGTTGTGGTTTTGGCCGTACCCGGCGGCCCTACGACGCACCATTTGATCAATGCCGATGTGTTTGCGGCAATGCGCAAAGGCGGGCATCTGGTGAATATTTCGCGTGGGGACGTCGTTGACGAGGCCGCACTGATTACAGCCCTTGAAGCAGGTCAGATCGCGGGCGCTGGGCTGGATGTTTATGAATTTGAACCAAAGGTTCCCGATGCGTTGATCGCTATGGAAAATGTCGTGCTGTTGCCGCATCTGGGCACAGCCGCGTTAGAGGTTCGCACTGACATGGGGCTGATGGCTGTGGACAATCTCAAGGCGTATCTGGTCGATAACCTGCCTGCGCCAAATGCGGTGAATTAAGCGTCGTTGCCAACCGCTTCGCGCCAATGACGGCGGCAGAGGGACACGTAGGTTTCGTTGCCGCCGATCTGGACCTGCGCGCCGCCGGTCAAGACATTGCCCAGATCGTCTTTGCGCACGACCATCGTCGCTTTTTTGCCGCACTGACAAATTGTGCGGATTTCACGCATTTCGTCCGCCAAGGCCAACAGGGTCGCAGAGCCGGGAAACAATTTACCGCGGAAATCAACGCGCAAACCGTAGCACATGACGGGCACGTGCAGATCATCGACGGCGCGGGCTAACTGCCAAACTTGCGCGTCGCTCAGAAACTGGGCTTCGTCGATAAAAACGCAGGCAATCGGACCGGTGGTCAGGCGGGCTTGGATTTTGGCGAACAAATCATCGACAGGGGCAAACGTATCTGCGTCAGACCCGATGCCGATACGCGATGCAATCCGGCCTTGGCCTGCGCGGTTGTCGAACTGCGCGGTAAGCAGGTAGGGCTCCATTTGCCCCTCGCGGTAGTTGTGCGCGGCTTGCAGCAACACGGTCGATTTGCCCGCGTTCATCGTTGAATAATGGAAGTACAGTTTTGCCATGCAAAGGTGTTATTATGCTCGGGCTTGTCGGGCAAGCGGTTGTTCTCACAAGTAAAGGGTGGGGACGCGCATGTGATGAAATTTAACCCGTCACGATCGGTGGTGACACCGTCGATACTCGTTACTCATTGCCTTGCTTGAGGCCGAAACCTCGAGGGATGGGTGCAAGGCAAATACCACTTTTCGTGACGGGCCCGTTCAGATGTGCAGGCTGGAAACCAGCGTAACGCATCCTGACGACCGAGTTTTCTACGTCCTCACCCTGAAACTGATTTGCACAAATCAGCTACTTGTTAAGTCCCCAAGCTTGATATTCAGGCAGCTAGGAATATTTACTCAAAATCATCCAAGTTGTTAACGATTAATGGGAAAAGAACAGACAGGTTCCCCTTGGTGCAATACAAGGCGATAATGCTGACGCAAACGTGGACGTAAACAGTAGGGACGATCGCAATGGCCGGAATTGGTAGCTACCTAAAAAAGCACACCGAAGCTTTGCTGAAAGATGTTGGAATCGAACCGGCATGCGAGTTGACAGGTAAGTCAAAAGCGACCCTTGGCAGCTATTATTCCGATCATCCGGAACATGCGGATCGGTGCATGCCAATCGACGCTGTGGTCAATCTTGAGAAGTCCGCAGGCTACCCGCATGTCACCGGCGCGCTGGCTGAATTGCAGGGCATGTCGATCTCGAAAGATGAGCGTCGGCCCAACGATACGCCTTCTAGCGGCGTAAATTCCGATGTTATTGTCCTGAGCCAGCGTTTTGCGATGCTGATGTCCGAGTACCAGCAATCCATCGAGGACGGCATAATTACAGTGAACGAAGCCAAGCGTTTGCTGCGTGAAACCAGCATGCTGCAACAGGTTTTGATCGACATGAAATTGCATCTTGAAGATGAAAATGTCGGATCATGACACACCTGCTCTGAAGGCGGATCTGTTACCTGAAATTGATGTCGATGCATTGCGCGGCGGGGATGGTCCTGATCATCCGCCACGCATTTTGCTGCTGTACGGGTCGTTACGACCAGAAAGTTATTCCCGCAAAGCTGCCGAAGAATCAGCGCGAATCCTAAGGTTGTTAGGATGCGAAACGCGCATGTTTGACCCCTCGGGCCTGCCATTGGTAGATGATGCCGAGGCGGATCACGAAAAAGTTTCAGAATTGCGTGCGCTGGCGGTTTGGGCAGAAGGCATGGTTTGGTCGAGCCCTGAACGCCACGGGGCGATGACAGGTGTTATGAAAACCCAAATCGATTGGTTGCCATTGTCAATGCAAGGCGGAATTCGCCCAACGCAGGGCAAAACCTTGGCCGTAATGCAGGTGTCTGGTGGGTCGCAGTCGTTTAACGCGGTGAACCAAATGCGTATTTTAGGGCGTTGGATGCGGATGGTGACGATCCCGAACCAATCCAGCATTCCAAAAGCGTGGCTAGAGTTTGACAGTGACGGGCGCTTGCCCGACGGCCCATTGTACAACCGCATTGTGGATGTGATGGAAGAGTTGGTGAAATTTACGTGGCTGGTACGTGGACGCGCGGATTATCTGGTAGATCGCTATTCTGAACGCGTTGAAAGCGCTTCTGATGTTCATGCGCGTGTGTCCGAAAAATAGAGCGTCTGGTGGTCTGTTTTGCGAGTGCAAAATGCGCCCACCCGCCGACCCTAATCGTGCCGTTCTACGATCACCGATCCGACTGAATACCCTGCGCCAAACGAACAAATTAGCCCGACATCACCGTCGATTAGATCGTCCGAGTATTTCGAAAAGGCGATGATTGATCCCGCTGAGGACGTGTTGGCGTAATCTTGTAGAATATTGGGTTGCTCGCCTGCTTCGGGGCTGCGGCCCAGCACCTTTTTCCCGATAAATTCGTTCATGGATTTGTTGGCTTGGTGCAGCCAAAGGCGTTTGAGATCAGAGGCTTGCACACCTTCATCTGACATATGGTCGGCGATGTGTGTGCTGACCATTGGTAGGACTTCTTTGAAGACTTTGCGCCCGTTTTGCATGAATTGCATGTCGCGTCGGTCTGCGGTGCCATCCGGGCGTGAACGGCGTAAAAAGCCGTTGTTGTTGCGAATGTTGTTTGAGAAATCTGTGGCGCAGCGCGTTGATTTGATTTCAAAATATGGCCCTGACGTGTTTTCTGCCCTTTCGATCAAGGTCGCAGTTGCCACATCACCAAAGATGAAGTGACAGTCGCGGTCGCGCCATTCCAAGTGGGCTGAGCAAATTTCAGGATTGACCACCAGCGCGCTTTTGATGCTGCCAGAACGGATCATGTCTGCGGCCGCTTGGATTCCGAAGGTGGCAGAGGAGCAGGCGACATTCATGTCAAAGGCAAAGCCATTGATGCCCAGCAGGTCTTGGATTTCGATTGCAACTGCCGGGTACGCCCGTTCCAGATTTGAGGCCGCACAGATGACTGCATCGATATCAGCGGCTGTTTTCCCGGCCTGAGCAAGGGCTTTTTGAGCTGCATCAAGCGCCATTTCAGCCATAAGTGACGGGTCATCATCACTGCGCTGAGGCAGCGTAAGGTGCATCACATCCGGATTTAAAATGCCTTCTTTATCAACAACATAACGCTGCTCAATGCCAGATGCCTTAAAGATAAAATCCTCGGAAGAATGTGGTTTTCCCTGGATTTCGCCGGCCGCAATCTGGTCTTTGTGGGTGGCGTTGAATTTGTCGGCATATGCATTGAATGCAACCACCAACTCTGCGTTGCTGATTGTGTTTTGCGGGGTGAAGACCCCGGTTCCAGTGATCGCAGGAGTGTGCATTTTTTGCCTTTCGAAGTTCGCCTAATTTGCAAGCATCTGACTGCAAAGGTCAAGGGTCAGTGCAATTCTGTTACTGGCGAATTGTGCTCGTTTGTTGCGCGATAACTCGATGTTAAGCGGCGTGTGGCATTCAGAGTTATGAACACAGAACGTGAGGAACGCAGAATGATGCAGCGCATCTGCAGTGCTGGTATTATTGGACTTTTCGGGTTCCTTTTTGGCATTCAACCGGCGTTTGCGGGAAATACCAAGCAGGTGTTTGCCCGTCTGGGTATGATCGAACGTCAGTCGATGTTGGCGCATCGGATGACGAAATCAGCATGTCTGGTGATGATGGGGGCGAATGCCACGGTTCATTCAGAGGTTGCATTGACGACGGCACAGGAATTCGAAGCGCATATGCAGGTGTTGATCGCTGGTGATGACGCGCAAAATGTTCAGGAAGAGTTGGACCCTGATTTGCGCACCGCTCTGCTTTTTACGCAAGAGTTTTCACTTGGGTTGACGGCCTCTTCGGCCCAGATTGCATCGGGTGATTTCCACTCTGTGCCCGTCGGGTTGATGATCACACGTAATAGTGGTGTCGCGCGCCAAATGGAGTATATTCGATCCGATACGTTTGCGCGTTATTCCTCTGATTTTCAGAATGGAGATTTGGCCAAAACCGTTCATTGGGCAAATGCGCAAAATGCGTTGATCCAAGAACTGCTGCGTGATTTGTGCTTTATCACGTTGGATATTAGCGGTGCGGGTGCCAAGGACGCGTTGCTTGAAAAACTCGCGCTATTTGAGGCAAGATCTGTAGTGTTAAAAGAGGGCAGTGCGGCTGAAGGCATCGTTAAAGCGCCCAATATTCACATCAAGATTGAACTGGGCAAAGTGATTTCCAAGTGGAGCAAGATAAAACCCTATCTCGAAGCTGCGGCTGCCGGCAAAACCTCGGATCTATCCGACATTCAACTGGCCTTTGTATATGGTGAAGCGATCACCGATAATCTGAAAAAAATATTGGACCGATATGCGAAATTGTTGTCGACCGGCTGACAAAACACCAGCTGGTCGACAGTCAATTGCTCTCTCTGCTTAGCCTTGCAGGGATTTGACGACCACGTCGCCCTCGGCTTGTTCTTTGATGGCGAGGGCTGCGGCATAACTGGCTGCAGCAGTCGTGAAATACGGTATTTTGTCGTATAGCGCGATGGAGCGGATCGACTTGGAGTCTTCGACGGCTTGAGCCCCTTCGGTGGTGTTCATGACCAGATGAATGCGTTCATCTTTCATCATGTCGGTGATGTCGGGGCGCCCTTCGTAGACTTTGTTTACTGTTCCACAAGGCACGTCATTCGCAACTAACCAAGCCGCCGTGCCGCTGGTTGCCACAAAGGTAAAGCCAAGCGAAACAAGAACGCGCGCGCCGTCCAGCATGTCCGCGGTTTTGTCAGCGTCTTTGATCGAGATAAAGACACAACCGGACCGCGGCAATGGGTTGCCTGCGCCCATTTGCGCCTTGAGGAATGCGCGCGGGAACGTGCGATCCCAGCCCATCACTTCGCCGGTTGACCGCATTTCAGGTCCGAGAATTGTGTCGACACCAGGGAAACGAGCGAACGGAAGTACTGCTTCTTTCACTGAAAACCACGGCATGTTTGGATCCGCCAATGTCATCGGATCACCCAATGGCAAAACGTCGTCATACCCAGCGTCAGCATCATATGGTTCGCGCATCGGGAAGTTGGTCAGTGGCTCACCTGCCATGACGCGCGCCGCGATTGACGCAATGGCGCTGTCGGTTGCTTTGGCGACGAACGGTACAGTGCGTGAGGCGCGTGGGTTGACCTCGATCAGGTAAATCTCGTTGTCTTTGATTGCGAATTGAATGTTCATCAAGCCGACAACATTCAGCCCGTGGGCCAGTGCATGGGTCTGTTTTTCGATTTCCGCGAGGATTTCTTTGGACAACGAATAAGGTGGCAGCGAACAGGCGCTGTCACCGGAGTGCACTCCGGCTTCCTCGATGTGCTGCATAATGCCGGCAACGTGTACGTTTGTGCCGTCGCAGATCGCATCAACATCCAATTCAACCGCGCCGGATAGATAGCTGTCGAGCAACACAGGGCTGTCACCGGACACCACCACAGCTTCGGAAATATAGCGCTCTAATTGTGCCTGATCGCGCACGATTTCCATCGCGCGACCGCCCAAAACATAAGAGGGGCGAATGACCAAAGGAAATCCGATCCCTTGCGCAATTTGCATCGCTTCCGCGTCCGAATGGGCCAATCCGTTGTGCGGTTGCTTCAGGCCCAGATTTTGCACAAGCTCTTGAAAACGCTCACGGTCTTCTGCCAGATCAATGGCGTCGGGGGTCGTGCCAAGGATCGGAATGCCTTCGTCTTGCAGGGCTTGGGCAATTTTCAGCGGTGTTTGCCCGCCAAACTGAACGATGACGCCGTGCAGCGTTCCGTTTTCCAGCTCAACTCGTAGAATTTCCATGACGTGTTCGAACGTCAACGGTTCGAAATACAAACGGTCCGAGGTGTCATAATCGGTCGAAACGGTTTCTGGGTTACAGTTGACCATGATCGTTTCATAGCCAGCATCTGTCAGCGCGTAGCAGGCGTGGCAGCAGCAGTAATCGAATTCAATTCCTTGGCCGATCCGGTTCGGACCACCGCCCAAAATGACGACCTTTTTGCGATCAGACGGCCGCGCTTCGCATTCAACGTCACCCATCATCGGGGCTTCGTATGTGGAATACATGTACGGCGTTTGCGCTTCAAATTCGGCAGCACAGGTGTCGATCCGCTTGAACGAGGCGACAACGTTCACGGCTTGGCGTGCTTTGCGGACCTCGGATTCAGACATTTCCGCTAAAGTGGCGAGGCGCGCATCGGTAAAGCCCAGCATTTTGAGGGCGCGCAAGCCGGACTCATTCATCGGCAGGCCGTCTGCGATGACTTCGGCCTCAGCCTCGATGATTTCGCGAATACGGGCGAGGAACCAAGGATCAAACGAGGTGACGGCAAAAATTTCATCGTCCGTCAGCCCATGACGCATAGCTTGGGCGATGCTGCGCATCCGGTCGGGCGTGGTTTTGCTGATCGCCTTGACCACCGCCGCTTTGTCAGGTGCGCCGGGGATGTCGATGTCGTCAAAGCCTGTCAGGCCGGATTCCATCGACGCCAGCGCCTTTTGCAGCGATTCGTGGATCGTGCGGCCAATGGCCATCGCCTCGCCCACAGATTTCATCGCTGTGGTCAGATAGGGTTCTGATCCGGGGAATTTTTCAAATGCGAATTTCGGGATTTTTGTGACGACATAGTCGATTGTTGGTTCAAAAGACGCAGGCGTGATGCCGGTGATGTCGTTGTCGAGCTCGTCCAGCGTATAGCCAACGGCCAGTTTCGCGGCGATCTTGGCAATCGGAAAGCCAGTGGCCTTGGACGCCAGCGCCGAAGAACGCGACACGCGTGGGTTCATTTCGATCACAACCATGCGGCCATCAGCAGGGTTAACGGCCCACTGCACGTTGGATCCGCCGGTTTCCACGCCGATTTCGCGCAAGACCGCGATCGAGTGGTTGCGCATGATTTGATATTCTTTGTCGGTCAACGTCAGCGCCGGGGCGACGGTGATGGAATCACCGGTGTGCACGCCCATCGGGTCTACGTTTTCGATCGAGCAGACGATAATGGCGTTATCGGCAGTGTCGCGCACCACCTCCATTTCGTATTCTTTCCACCCCAGCAGGCTCTCGTCCACAAGGATTTGACCGACCGGAGACGCGTCCATTCCGGTGCGGCAAAAGTGTTCGTAATCTTCGCGGTTGTAGGCGATGCCGCCGCCAGTTCCACCCATCGTAAAGGCGGGACGAATGATCGCTGGCAGGCCGACATAGTCGAGCGTTTCAACAGCCAGCGCAACGCCGGCTGCGAGGTCTTTTTTGCCATCGCTGCCTTTGGGGGCTGTGACAATTGTCGCCTTGGGGTTTTCGATGCCCAGACGGTCCATCGCTTCGCGGAACAGCTTGCGATCTTCTGCCATTTCAATGGCTTCGCGTTTTGCGCCGATCATTTCAACGTTGAATTTTTCCAGCACACCCATCTCTTCGAGAGCCAGCGAGGTGTTCAAACCGGTTTGCCCGCCCATCGTTGGCAGCAGCGCATCGGGGCGTTCTTTTTCGATGATTTTGGCAACAACTTCGGGGGTGATCGGCTCGATGTAGGTGGCGTCTGCCATGCCGGGATCGGTCATGATTGTCGCCGGGTTCGAGTTAACCAGAATGATCCGGTAACCCTCTTCGCGCAGCGCCTTGCAGGCCTGTGCGCCTGAGTAGTCAAATTCGCAGGCTTGGCCAATAACAATAGGCCCCGCACCAATGATCATAATCGACTTTATGTCGGTTCTCTTTGGCATGGTTTTAACCCCCGATGATGTGCAAATTGTCGCGTTATTGGCGCGCTACAAATTATCGTGGGTTATAGGCATGGGGGCGGCTGTTGCAAGGGGTTTCCCCAAGTTGGTGCTCTGCGTTTCAACCGGCCATTTTGATTATGCCAGTTTGGCTTGAACCGCATCCAGAAATACGCGCGCTGACGCTTCGAATTCGCGTGGCTTGTCGGCGTGCAACCAGTGGCCTGCGCCCGGGATTTTGGCAAAGCGTGCATGCGGGAACAGCGGTTTGATCAGTTCACGGTGTTCGGGCAAGACATAGTCTGACTGCGCGCCAGACAAAAACAGGGTCGGGCCGCCGTATGTGCCATTCAGGTCAGGAAAGCCGATGATAGCGGGCATTTGTGCACCCAAGACATCCAAGTTTAGCTTCCAGCCATTGTTTTTCACATCCAGTGATTGGAGCAGAAACGGCTGCACAGCAGGGTCGACACCTAGCACATCCATCTGCGCAATAGCATCCGAGCGGCGGGTGATAGTGCCGAGATCAATCGCCTGCATCGCCTGAACCAGGTGCATTTGCGTGTGGGCATAGTTGACGGGCGCGATGTCGCCGATAATCAGGCTGCGCACCAGATCGGGTTGGGTCACGGCCAGTGTCATCGCGGTCTTTCCACCCATCGAGTGACCAAGCACGTCCATAGGCGCACCTAAATGGGTGATGATTTCAGCCAGATCGCCGGCCATGTCGACATAGCCGTTGCTGTCAAATCGCGGACTGTCGCCGTGATTGCGCATATCAACGCTGATAACGCGGCGGGTGTCGGACAACCGTTTGGCGATGACACCCCAATTGCGTGCAGATCCGAACAACCCGTGGGCGATCAGCAGGGCAGGGCCGGTTCCGATGTCAGTGTAATTCAGCATAAGATGTGATTACCGCAATGCGCGCAGGGTCGCCAGATGTATTGAAGCATGCGGCACTTGGGGGTAGATAGCCTCATGGATATTGAGGCCGATATTGCCACCAAGGCAGAAACGTTGCGCAAAGCGATGCACAGCAAGCTGAGCATTAAGGGGCGTAGCTTTGCCGGGGCGGTGCGCCGTGCGGGTCGTCTTTTGCCGGGGCGGATCAGGCGGCAGGCGGACGTCATTATCAAAGCACAAGAACTGGGCGGCCATCCGAAACTCATGCGAATGGTCGATCAAAAAGCCGTCGATGCCGCGTTCAAAGACATCAAAGGCTATCTGGCTGGGATCGATCCCGCAGAGCGCAAACGGTCATGGTGGTTGAAATGGACAGGTCTGAACGTCTTGAACGTGCTGATCGTTGCGGTCTGTTTTGTGATCTGGTTGTTGTGGTCTGGCACTATTTGACGCTTTGCAATGCTGTACTGCGCGCCTATGAATGAACAGTGTTCAAACGTGGGGGCAAATCATGGGCAAAGTTCAAGAACGCAAAGCTAAATTGCACGACCGCCTGATAGATGTGGCTGAGGCCCAGATCATCGAGGGTGGCCTAAGCACGGTCAAAGCCCGTGATCTGGCGCGCAAAGCTGAATGTGCGCTGGGTGCGATTTACAACGTGTTTGACGACATTAACGATCTGGTGATGGCCGTGAACGCGCGTACGTTTCACAAGCTGGGCGAGGCGGTCAGTGCTGCTGTAAAAGACGCGCATGACGAAGGGCCAAATGACCAATTGATCGCGATGTCCAAGGCGTATTTGGGGTTCGCAGCCGAGAATACGGATTTGTGGCGCGCATTGTTTGATCTGGAAATGTCGTCGGAATCGAAAGTGCCGGAGTGGTATCTGGCCGAGCTTGCCCAGCTGTTCACGCATATCGCCCACCCTTTGGCGCGGCTTTTCCCTGATTTGCCACGGGACGAGCTGGATTTGATGGTACGTGCCTTGTTCTCGTCGGTGCACGGCATTGTTTTACTGGGGCTTGAAAAGCGCATCTCGGGGGTACCACGCCCGCAGATCGAACATATGATTGCACAGGTTCTTTCTCAAATCGGAAAATAATTGAACAATGTTCAAATTTCTTCTTGAATTGCCGAACTGGGTCTCTATATCCACTTCATGAACAATGTTCAAAAATGGAGAGTAAGATGTTTTCAACACTTAAAACTTTAGTAACAGGTGCAAATGCACGGGCGACAGAACAGCTGCGCGACGTCTATTCAATCGAGTTGATCGAGCAGAAAATCCGCGAAGCCCAAGAAGGGCTGCGTGCGGCGAAATACACGCTTGCGGGATTGATCCAGCGGGCCCGTTCAGAAGATCGTCAGATTGCAGCGTTGGAAAATCGCGTGACCGATTTGTTGGCCCGCGCAACCGAGGCCATGGACGCCGGACGCGAAGACATGGCCCAAGAGGCAGCCCAAGCGATTGCAGATATGGAAAACGAAATTGCGCTGCGCCGCGAGACATCCAGCCGTCTTGAGACGCGTATTTTGCGGCTTCGGGCCTCTGTTGAGACCGCGAACCGTCGCATCATTGACCTCAAGCAGGGGGCGATTGCCGCTAAGGCCGTGCGCCGCGAACAAGACATGCAATCACGATTGGGGCGCACCTTGCACCAAGACAACGCAATGGACGAAGCCGACGCGCTGATCAAAGGTGTGATGGGGCGCGATGACCCGCTGGAGCAAAGCGAAATTCTCGCTGAAATTGACACTGGCCTGAGCCATGAAAATCTAGGCGATCGCATGGCCGCTGCGGGTTTCGGTCCAAGCTCAAAAACCACCGCGAGCGACGTCTTGAGCCGTTTGAAAACCAAATAAACGCGCCGCGTATGCGCATGAATTTAAAGTACGGAGAATGAAAATGAACAACGAAAATACAGATAACGGTATGATTTTGTTTATTAACGTGGCGGGGGTGTTGATCGCCTACGTCTTGCTGGCGATCTCACTATGGCTGTCTACGGAGGTGCCGCTGTCGACCAAAGGCTATTGGGGCATGGGCATCGTTTTGCTGACGATCAGCCTGATCAACGTGGTCAAGTACCGATTTGATTGGAAGCTGAGCGGGGACCGGATCCAACGGATCGAAGACGCCAAGAACGAAAAAATTCTGGAAGATTTCGTGAGCGATCCGAAGGCGTAAATTCGGACATAAAAGCAAGCGTAAGGCGGGCCGTGAT
This sequence comes from Ascidiaceihabitans sp., assembly GCA_029251465.1. Lineage (GTDB taxonomy): Bacteria > Pseudomonadota > Alphaproteobacteria > Rhodobacterales > Rhodobacteraceae > Ascidiaceihabitans. Next base: position 57,836 of record JAQXDI010000055.1, on the reverse strand, counting down.
AGCCCGCCTTTTCAGTGTTTACAGGTTTTGGTACATTGGGAAACGCGCGCACAGTTGCGCAACTTCTGCCTTTACCTTGTCTTCAACCGCGCCGTTGCCGTCTTCGCGGTTTGCGGCCAAGCCGTCGACAACTTCGATGATCCAATCGGCAATCTGGCGGAACTCGGTCTCGCCAAATCCGCGTGTGGTTCCAGCTGGAGACCCCAAACGGATACCGGAGGTCACGGTTGGTTTTTCTGGGTCAAACGGCACGCCGTTTTTGTTGCATGTGATGTGGGCGCGGCCCAAGGCCTTGTCCACGATGTTACCTGTCACGCCTTTGGGGCGCAGATCGACCAGCACGACATGGGTGTCAGTGCCGTGTGTGACAGTATCAAGACCGCCTTTGATCAGCTGATCTGACAGGGCTTGGGCGTTTTTCACGACCTGTTGGATGTAGGTTTTGAACTCTGGCTGCAAGGCTTCGCCAAACGCCACGGCCTTGGCTGCAATCACGTGCATCAGCGGGCCGCCTTGAATGCCCGGAAAGATTGCCGAGTTGAACTTTTTGGCCAGCGCCTCGTCATTCGTCAGGATCATGCCGCCCCGTGGGCCGCGCAGGGTTTTGTGCGTTGTCGTCGTTGCAACATGCGCATGCGGGAACGGCGATGGGTGTTCGCCTGCTGCGACCAGACCGGCAAAATGCGCCATGTCCACGTGCAGATATGCGCCAACCATGTCGGCAATTTCGCGCATACGTTTGAAATCAATCTGGCGCGGAATGGCAGAGCCACCAGCGATGATCATTTTCGGTTGGTGCTCTTTTGCGAGCGCTTCGACTTGGTCGTAATCAAGCAGATTGTCCTCGCGTTTCACGCCATATTGCACAGCGTTAAACCATTTGCCCGATTGGTTCGGGGCCGCACCGTGTGTCAGGTGACCTCCGGCGTCCAGCGACATGCCAAGAATGGTGTCGCCCGGTTTCAGCAACGCTTGGAACAGACCTTGGTTGGCTTGTGAGCCCGAGTTCGGCTGCACGTTGGCAAAGCCACAATCAAACAACTGCTTGGCGCGATCAATGGCGAGGTTCTCGGCCACATCAACATATTGGCACCCACCATAATAGCGACGACCCGGATAGCCTTCGGCGTATTTGTTGGTCATAACAGACCCTTGCGCCTGCATCACTGCGGCAGACACGATGTTTTCTGAGGCGATCAATTCGATCTCGTCGCGCTGGCGGCCCAATTCGGCTGTGATCGAGCCAAAGATTTCAGGATCGCGTGTTGCGAGGTCTTGGGTGAAAAAGGCGTTGTTGCTCATGGCGCGTGCTCCGCTGAGAGGGACAGGATTTTGGGGTTTCGTATCGGAAACCCTACCAATCTGGAAGCGGCTAAAGCGACGCAGGACAAAGAATATGCGGCAATGCTGGGCAAGGGAGGAATAATATGTTTGTTTCGGATACAACATGGCCGCGATAGGAAACAGATCAGCATGCCCCTGAAAATTGCTTTTGCCGCATCCCTTGCGCCTGTCGCCCAAACCGCCCGGGCGGCTTTGGTAGGGCGGTACGGGAATGCACCGCTTGAAAGCGCTGATATTATCGTCGCGTTGGGCGGTGATGGTTTTATGTTGCAGACCTTGCATGACACTCGGGAATTGTCGGCGCCTGTGTACGGGATGAACCGTGGCACGATCGGATTCTTGATGAACGAGTATAGCGAAAGCGCGCTGGTCGAACGTTTGGAAGCAGCAGAAGAGGCAGAGGTAAACCCACTGACCATGCGCGCGACAGGTGTGGATGGCACGACGCATGACGCGCTTGCGATCAACGAAGTGTCGTTGCTGCGCGCCTCCGCTCAGGCGGCAAAATTGCGCATCACTGTCGATGGTCGGTTGCGGATGGAAGAACTGGTGTGCGACGGCGCGCTGGTTGCAACGCCCGCAGGCTCGACCGCCTACAATTACTCAGCCCACGGTCCTGTGTTGCCGATAGGATCTGACGTTTTGGCATTGACGGCCGTCGCTGCATTCCGCCCACGTCGCTGGCGTGGTGCGCTGTTGCCCAAGACTGCGACTGTGCGATTTGATGTGCTCGAACCGGAAAAGCGCCCCGTCATGGCCGAAGCGGATTCGCGGTCCGTCATGAACGTCACATCGGTGGTGATCCGGTCCGAACCCAGCGTCGTGCACCGTATCCTGTTTGATCCGGGTCACGGGTTAGAAGAACGCCTGATTTCAGAGCAATTCAGCTAGCCGGTTCAAGGTATTTTAACGCGATATCAGTGGCTTGTTCGGCCCCGATGATGGGCGGAATCAGGGTCATGACTTTGCCGTTGGCATCCAGCAGATGGATGAACGATCCATGCGCGTAAATCCACCCGTATTCTGGATCTTGGAACAGGGGCTTAATGTCTACTGAAAAGGCTTCGTATGCTTCGTGCAGTGCCGCAGGTGCACCGGTTAAGCCTATGAAATCAGGGTGCCATTTGGACAGCGGAGCCTGCATCGTGTCGACGGTGTCTTGGTCCGGTGCAATGGTGATCATCACGGGCGTAATGTCGTGCCCTTTGGCCTCGAGCGCGGTGGTAATGTCCGCCATCAATGGAAACGCAGCGGTGCAAATGTCGGGGCAATTTACGTAGCCGAAAAACACCAGCTGGGCGCGCCCGTCCGGTGCAATTTCGGTGCGGGTTTCACCGTATTGATTGATCAGCGCATAGGAACCGCCCAAGTCAAAGGGCAGGCCACTTTGTGCGGTCGCAGCACCAGCCCAAAGGGTCAGCGATACAGCAAGTGATTTTATCAAAAGTTTTCCTCGATAAAGACTGCGTCAGCCTCTAGGCCCAACCCAAGATACCCTTCGCGGGCGATGATTTCCTTGATCCGTGGATCGCGGCGAAACCATGCGCCTTTGCCTTTGGCTTCGGGGAATTGCTTGGCCCAAACTTTGGTGGCTTGGCTGGCTTTGCTCCACTCACCACCGGCGGTTTTGATGCGCTGTACGAGATAGATATTCGAGGCATTCAGGTCCTCGTCTTCTATCAACAACCCGTCGACTTGCACGGTTTGGCCACAGTATGGCGCAAGGTCTGTGGCGGCACCCGTGAACGCTGGCTGGTTGTTTTTCAAAGGCAAAACCATGACGTTGTCTGCGGTGCGGATCAAACCCAGTTGACGGGTGCCATCGCCGCAATTGTCCGGGCAATTGCCTGTCAAATTGCACAACACATCAACGACTTCGGCTTCGAAAGTGGCGGGAACCTCGGCATAGAGGTTCCATGATTTAGCTTCGGATCCTTCAGAAAAATCCTGGGCAGCAAGCGGGCTGGCGGCAAGCGCCAGAAGTGCGATGAGATGCTTCATTTGTTTGGGTCCGGGATCGAGAAGGGGGGGACGTTGCCGTAGTCCTCGTGGTTGAGGTTCTGGATATCCAGATCGGAGACAACCTGCGAAACGACCAGATAATTCAGCCCGTCGCGTGCGTAGTGCATGCCGTCGGCCTCGATCGTGTGGGCCGCCATCCGCAAGGCTGTGGCCCCGCCGTTGGATTGCGCGTCATCTTCGATTTTCAGAACCATGTAAACGGTGCCGTCTTCGGCCAGCAACCCGACCGGAATACCGCCCGCGCTGCACCACAATGCGCAGGTGTGATGGGCAGAGCCCACAACCGCATCAGGGCCGCCCATGACGCCAGAATAATAGCACCACGTGTCGATAATTTCGCCTTTGACTTGGATGCGCGTGCCTTCGGCGGCCCACAGCGGGGTCGCCATCATACAGGCGGCAAGAGCCAGAATAAATCGTTTCATTTCAGTCCTATCGTTTCTGCTTGGATCAAGCCTAACCCTTGAGGCGTAGATGTGGCAAATGGAATGAGTTCAATTTCGATCACATCTTCGTCTTGAACCGCGTGGACGGCTCGGATACTGCGGGCTTTCGGCAGCCTTCAGGAGACGACAAATGACATCGACATGGGACGCAAACACCCTTGGTATCGACTTTGGCACGTCCAACTCTGCGGCGGGGGTTTGTGTGGGCGGTAGGCCGTTTTTGATCCCCTCCGAGCCGGGGGAAACCACCTTGCCCACATCGGTTTTCTTTGGGGTAGGGCGGTCTGAAATGACTATCGGCAACATGGCCAACCGCGCGCTGATCAACGGTGACGAAGGGCGGTACATGCGGGCGCTCAAAAGCGTTCTTGGTACGTCTTTGATGGGTGAAAAGCGGACGTTCCTTGGCGAAAAGATGGATTTTTATGACATCATCGGTCAGTTTTTGTCGGTGGTAAAAACCCGTGCCGAGGCGGCCTGCCATCAGCCGTTTGATTATGCGTTGTCAGGGCGTCCGGTGCGGTTTCATTCGCGTGATGCAGATCGCAATGCCAAGGCGCAATCGGATTTGGTCGAATGTTATTTGCGCGCCGGTTTCAAGGATGTGCGGTTTATGTTTGAGCCAGAGGCCGCGGCCTTGGCCACGCAATCTATCGGCGACGAGGGGCTGTCACTGATCGTCGATATTGGCGGTGGGACGTCGGATTTTTCGGTGTTTCGTAGCGGCACTGACGGGGTCGAGGTCCTTGCCAGCCACGGTGTGCGTGTGGGCGGTACAGATTTTGACAAACGGCTTAGCGTCGATCACGTAATGCCCTTGTTAGGGCGCGGCGCATTGATCCGCAAAGAGATGGGCAGCGGCACCATGACCTTGCCCAATTCGATGTTTCAGCAGCTGGCAACGTGGGAACAAATTCCGTTCATGTACGGGCACGACGTTAAGCGTGATGTGGCGCGTATGCAGCGCCTGGCTGTCGATCCACCGGTCCTAGCACGTCTGTCGTATTTGCTAGAAATGGAGCTGGGCCATGATGTGGCCTTTGCGGTTGAGGCTGGTAAAATCAAAGCGAATAGCGGTGACGGGGCAGAGGCGCGCATCGACCTGAGCATCCTTGAAAAAGGCGTGTTTGCGCCGCTTGGTCGCGATCAGTTGGCCGTCAGTTTGGCGGAACACGTGCAAGATGTCGTTGCTGCAGCGCTAGCAACGTTTGAGCAAGCGGACTGCACAGCAGAGCAAATCAGTCGGATCATTTTTGCCGGTGGGTCCAGCCTGTTACGCCCAATCCAAAGTGCTATGCAAACGGCTTGCGTCAATGCGGAGTTGGCCTATGCAGACGCGTTCGCGGCCGTGATTGATGGGCTGGCTTTGGCAAGTGCGGCACCGCTGAAATACGGTACCGCGCCTTAGTCATTCGGCTGCGTAGCCAATGGTTTGCAGTGCTGTTTTGATCTCGTCCAGGATGGCTGGGTCATCGATGGTTGCAGGCAGTTTGAACGTTTCGCTGTCGGCAATTTTTACCATGGTTCCACGCAGGATTTTACCTGAGCGCGTCTTTGGCAAACGATCGACCACCAGCGCCAGTTTAAACGCGGCAACAGGCCCGATTTTCTCGCGTACCAGTTTCACACATTCAGCGGTGATCTCTGAATGCGGGCGGTTCACGCCGTTGGTCAGGCAGACAAATCCGACTGGCAATTGGCCCTTAAGCTGATCGGTCACGCCGACGACCGCACATTCGGCGACATCGGGATGTGCGGCGAGAACTTCTTCCATTGCACCTGTGGACAGGCGGTGGCCAGCGACGTTGATCACGTCATCCGTGCGCGCCATGATGTACAAGTAACCGTCTTCGTCGACCATGCCCGCATCGCCGGTTTCGTAGTAGCCAGGAAAGGCGGTCAGGTAGCTTTTCTTGAACCGGTCGCCAGCATTCCAAAGGGTCGGCAATGTGCCCGGTGGCAAGGGCAATTTGATCGCGATTGCGCCCAATGTATTTGGTTCCAATGGGTGTCCGTCGTCGCCCAAGATCTGCACGTCATAACCGGGCATCGGCACGGTGGGTGATCCGATTTTGACGGGTAGTGCCTCTAGCCCTGCTGGATTGCCTGCGATGGTGTAGCCGGTTTCGGTCTGCCACCAGTGGTCATAGACGGGCTTTTGCAGGATGTTTTGCGCCCACTCAATTGTGTCGGGGTCGGCCCGTTCGCCCGCAAGATACAGCGCGCGTAGGCAGCTGATGTCGTATTTGGCGCAGAATTCGCCCTTTGGATCTTCGCGCTTAACGGCGCGAATGGCGGTGGGGGCCGTGAAAAAGCTGCGCACGTTATGTTCGGAAATCACCCGCCAGAATGTGCCGGGATCAGGCGTGCCGACGGGTTTGCCCTCAAACACAATTGTGGTGTTGCCGTGGATCAGCGGCGCGTAGCAGATATAGCTGTGGCCAACGACCCAGCCCACATCGGACGCCGCCCAAAAAACATCGCCAGGATCGACGTTGTAGATGTTTTTCATTGTCCAGTTCAGCGCGACCAAATGACCGCCAGTGTGGCGAACCACGCCTTTTGGCGCGCCTGTCGTGCCAGAGGTATAGAGGATGTAGGCGGGGTGGTTGCCGTCTACCGAAACGCAATCCGAGGGGGAAGTTCCGTTTTGGAAACCATGCCAGTCCACGTCGTTTGCGCCCATGTCGCAGGTGTGTTGTTCGCGCTGTAAAATCACAGTGAAGTCGGGCTTGTGCGTCGCCAGTTCGATCGCACCATCCAGCAGCGGTTTGTATTCAACCACACGCCCCGGTTCCAACCCACACGAGGCCGCGATGATCGCTTTGGGGGTGCAATCGTCGATGCGCAAGGCCAGTTCATTGGCCGCAAAACCGCCAAACACGACCGAGTGCACAGCACCGATGCGCGCGCAGGCCAGCATGGCTTCGAGGGCTTCGGGCACCATTGGCATGTAGATGATGACGCGGTCGCCTTTGGTCACACCTTTGGCAACCAACCCACCGGCAAAGGCGGCAACGCGCGCTTGCATTTCTGCGTAGGTGATTTTGGTTTGCGAATTGGTGATTGGACTGTCGTGAATGACGGCCACCTGATCGCCGCGCCCTGCTGCCACATGTCGATCAAGCGCGTTGTAGCAGGTGTTTACCTTGGCCTCGGCGAACCATTCATACAGGTCATCCCCCAGATCATAGAGCGCGCGTTTGGGGGCAACGTCCCAGTCAATTGCCTGCGCTGCATTGAGCCAATAGGCTTCGGGGTCTTGCAAAGACGCCTTGTATTCTGCGTGATAACCCATGGTTCAAATCTCCTCCACTTATGCTCAAACTGTTAAGAGGACAGGACCCTATGGGCAAGGGTGTAGGACCAAAGTGCGATCATTGTAGTGAAGGAGTTTTCAACGCGACCTGACTGCGCGTTGAAAACTTTGCACAGCTGTTAACCGTAATGGGCGACTGGCGTGCCTGCGACGGCCCCCATATTCAGCAGGCCGCGCGCAGTAATTGACGGCGATACGATGTGAACTTTGTTGCCCATGCCCATCAAAATCGGACCAACCTCTAGCCCGCCGCCCTTCATTTTCAGAATGTTGCGCACCCCTGATGCGGCATCTGCGTGGGCAAAGACCAGCACATTTGCAGCCCCGTTCAGGCGACCTTCGGGCATGATGCGGGCGCGCAATTCCGGATCAAGTGCGGTGTCGATGTTCATCTCGCCATCATACGTGAAATCGTGGCCACCTGCGTCCAGGATTTTGAGTGCTGCGCGCGCTTGCGCCCCGGTGCCAGTTGGTTGGTTGCCAAATTGCGAATGCGAACACAGGGCGATTTGCGGATCTAGACCAAAGCGGCGAACGTGACGGGCAGCCCCGATCACGATTTCAGCAAGCTGTTGCGGCGTCGGCTCTGTGTGCACATGCGTGTCGGCGATGAACAGCGGGCCGTCTTCTAGGATCATCATCGACAGCGCGCCCACAGGGTGCAGATCACCGCGCCCAAGGATTTGTGCGGCATAATTCATGTGCCAACGGAACTCACCAAAGGTGCCGCAGATCAGACTGTCGGCTTCGTCTCGGTGCACCATCACCGCGCCAATTGCAGTCGTATTGGTGCGCATAATGGCGCGGGCCAGGTCAGGGGTAACACCGCGGCGAGCCATCAGCGAATGATAGGTTTCCCAGTAATCGCGGTAGCGCGGATCGTTTTGCGGGTTCACCAGATCGACTTGTTCGCCCAGTTTGATCGTCAGGCCTGCGCGCTCGATCCGCTGCTCAATGACGTCTGGGCGACCTATCAAAATCGGGCGCTCGGCGGTTTCCTCAATCATGGCTTGGGCGGCGCGCAAGACGCGTTCGTCTTCGCCCTCGGCAAACACGATGCGACGCGGGGTCGTGCGGGCGGCCTCGAAAACGGGGCGCATCAACAAGGCTGATTTGAAAACGGACCCGTCGAGTTTGGTTTTATACGCCTCAAGGTCTTCGATGGGTCGTGTGGCAACGCCGGTTTCCATCGCCGCACGTGCGACGGCAGAGCTGACAATGCCAACAAGACGCGGATCAAAGGGTTTGGGGATCAAATAATCGACCCCGAATGTCATCTGCTCACCCTGATACGCAGCGGCGGCTTCGGCCGAGGTCGTGGCGCGCGCAAGGGCTGCAATACCGTCGATACAAGCCAGCTGCATTTCGTCGTTGATGGTGGTCGCGCCGACATCCAAAGCCCCACGAAAGATGAATGGAAAACACAGTACGTTGTTGACTTGATTGGGGAAATCGCTGCGACCTGTGGCGATGATCGCATCGGTGGCTACCTCACGCACAAGGTCAGGCAGGATTTCGGGCGTCGGATTGGCAAGGGCAAACACGATGGGTTGTTTGGTCATGCGTTTGACGTGATCTTGGGTCAGAACACCGGGACCAGACAGCCCAAGGAACATGTCAGCGCCGTCGATCACGTCATTTAGCGTGCGCTTGTCCGAGCTTTGGGCAAAGGCAGACTTGGCAGGGTTCATGTCGACCTCGCGGCCCTCGTAAACCAGCCCGTGAATGTCGCAGAGCCAAATGTTTTCGCGTTTCACACCCATTTTAAGTAGCATGTTGAGGCAGGCAATACCCGCAGCCCCGCCACCGGTGGAGACGATCTTGATGTCTTCGAATTTCTTACCCGCAACGTGCAAGGCGTTTGTGGCCGCAGCGCCCACAACAATCGCTGTGCCGTGCTGGTCATCGTGAAACACCGGAATGCCCATGCGCTCGCGGCAGATTTTTTCAACGATGAAACAGTCGGGCGCTTTGATGTCTTCAAGGTTGATCGCGCCAAAGGACGGTTCCAGCGCGCAGACGATGTCGGCCAGTTTTTCCGGGTCCGTTTCATCGACTTCGATGTCAAAACAATCGATCGAGGCGAACTTCTTGAACAGGACGGCCTTGCCCTCCATCACCGGCTTTGACGCCAGCGCCCCGATGTTTCCCAGCCCTAGAACAGCCGTGCCGTTGCTCACGACCGCAACCAGATTGGCGCGTGACGTGTAACGTGCCGCCGTCGTCGGGTCCTTTTGGATTTCGAGACAAGCCTCTGCAACACCCGGTGAATAAGCGCGCGCCAGATCACGTCCGTTCGCCAGAGGCTTGGTTGCGCGAATCTCCAGCTTACCAGGGCGCGGAAATTCGTGATAATCGAGCGCGGCTTGGCGCAGGTTTGGTGTATCGGACATCGTATACTCCGGCTGATTTCAGATTTAGTTTAGCGTTAAACTATTTTTTCATTTTGGCCAATAACCTTTATTTTACTGGCTTAGTTTCACGGAATTTTGCATCGCCGTGACCAAGCTACAAAAATGCCAGGTAAAATGCCACGTAACAAGGTTAGCCGTGCGTTGGTGTTTTTGCCCAAAAGATGCCCCTTGATGGGTTGCTATTGTCCCACGAGCCTATCAGGTTCAAGTTTATGACAGATATACGCGCAGAAGTGTGTTTTCCGAGCATGGATTTGCGCGGCGACATCGGGTTTTTCACCAAGATTTTGGGGATGCGAATGGATATGATCTATCCTGCGGATGACCCTTGTGTCGCGGTGTTTTCGGGCCATGGTCTGGCCGTGCGTTTGGATGCCGAGCAAAAGGGCGAACCGGGGCAGATCAACATTCGCTGCGCAGCACCTGACACTTTTGCTGATGGCGCACGTGATCTGACTTCGCCCGGCGGCACACAAATCGGCGTCACCGAATTGAATCCGCCGCTGGTGATGCCGCAGACAGCGCATTCGTTTGTCGTGCGACGCCTTGCGGATCAGGCCCCTTGGGTCATTGGGCGCGCGGGCATGCATTACCGCGATTTGATCCCTGATCGTTTGGGCGGCACGATCATCGCCAGCCACATTCGTATCCCTGACGGCGGCCCGGTGCCGGACATGGTGCATTACCACACTGTCGGGTTTCAACTGATTTTCTGCTACCGGGGCTGGGTCGATCTGGTCTACGAGGACCAAGGCGAACCGTTCCGTCTGCACGCCGGCAATTGCGTGATCCAACCCCCCGAAATCCGCCACCGTGTGCTGTTTGCCTCTGACAATATCGAGGTCATCGAAATTGGCGTGCCTGCGGAACACGTCACCACGATTGATCACGACATGGAGCTGCCAAACGGGCCGGCGAACCCATCGCGCGACTTTAGCGGGCAACGCTTTGTGCACCACAAGGCTGATCAGGCAACCTGGGCCCCGTTTCGGGTGCCGGGCTTTCAAAGCCGCGACACAACAATTGCCGCGCACACCGATGACGTGGCAGGCGTGCATGTGATCCGCGCAGGCGATGGTGCTCCCGATTGGACCAAACACAGCACGGACATTCTGTTCACTTTCGTGATGGACGGCACCATGACGCTAGAGGGGGAAGGGCGCGATCCTTATCCTCTTGAGCCCGGCGACGCGTTTGTTATTCCACCCGACATGAAGACGCGCTATGCTGACCCTTCGCCAGATTTGGAACTGCTCGAGGTGTCACTGCCAGCAGCGTTTAAAACGGTGATCGGGGCCTAGCGCCTGCGCAGTATTTGGGGGCGAAAATGTCATTAAAAAAAGCGGCGTTTGCGGTGCGTGATAACGCTTATGCGCCTTATTCGAAATTCCACGTCGGGGCCGCTATTCGCGCAGAATCAGGCGCTGTCTACGTCGGGTGCAATGTCGAAAATGCAGCCTACCCCGAGGGAACCTGCGCCGAAGCGGGGGCTATTGCCGCAATGATTGCCGCAGGTGAAACCCGCCTGAGCGAAGCCTACGTGGCCGCTGGTGGATCAAAACTGATCACGCCGTGCGGCGGGTGCCGTCAAAAGCTTGCGGAATTTGCCGACGGCGACGTGCTTGTGCACATGGCGACGACCAGTGGGCTAGAAAGCACGATGCGCATGGATGCCCTGCTGCCTGGGGCCTTTGGTGCCGGACATATGGAAGATACCCCAGAATGAGTGAGATCACCGCCCAAGCCATCATTGCAAAGCTGCGCCAGCGCCAAACGCCGGGCCGCGAAGAATTGGCATGGTTTGCGCAAGGGCTGGCCGATCAAACCGTCAGCGATGCGCAAGCCGGTGCCTTTGCCATGGCTGTCTGCCTGAACGGGCTGGGCGATGTGGGCCGTGTGGCGTTGACCATGGCAATGCGTGACAGCGGTACAGTGTTAAAATGGGACTTGGCGGGGCCGGTTCTGGACAAACATTCAACGGGCGGTGTGGGCGATTGCGTCAGCTTGATTTTGGCACCTGCGTTGGCGGCCTGCGGTGCGTTTGTGCCAATGATTTCGGGGCGTGGATTGGGGCATACGGGCGGAACGCTTGATAAACTCGACGCGATCCCTGGCGTGTCGACGCACCTAAGCGCGGACCGGTTTGCTGATGTTGTGCGCACGACAGGTTGCGCGATTGTTGGGGCCACGGGTGACATCGCGCCTGCGGACAAACGCCTTTACGCGGTGCGCGACGTGACCGCGACAGTGGAAAGCATGGATCTGATCACTGCCTCGATCTTGTCCAAGAAATTGGCGGGCGGGCTTGATGGTCTGGTGCTGGACGTAAAATTCGGCAGCGGCGCGTTTATGAAAGATCTCAAGGCCGCGCAGGCGCTGGCCGAGGCGCTGACCAAAACCGCAAATGCTGCGGGTTGCCGCACGACGGCGATCATCAGTGACATGAACCAACCCTTGGCGCCATCGCTCGGCAATGCGTTGGAAGTGGCCGAAGTCATGCGCGTCCTGACCTCGTCGCCCAAAGGGCCCTTGGTCGACATTTGCGCGGCATTGGGCGGTGTTCTGCTGGCAAATGGCGGCTTGGCGGATGACGTGCAAGCGGGGGCACATGCGATCGTCGCCGCGATCCGCGATGGCCGCGCGGCTGAGCGGTTTGGTAAGATGATTGCGGCGATGGGCGGCCCTGTGCAGTTCACAGAAAACTGGTCGCGTTTCTTGCCAGAGGCCACCGTCATTCGTGAAGTGACGGCGACCCAATCGGGCTACGTCACAGCAATTGATGGCGAGGCCTTGGGGCTGGCGGTTGTGGCAATGGGCGGCGGGCGTCGTGTCGAAACGGACCGGATCAATCCTGCGGTCGGGTTTTCGGATGTGGTGCGATTAGGGGCCAAAGTCACCAAAGGGCAACCTTTGGGCGTGGTCCACGCAGGGCGCCCCGATCGCGCAGATCAAGCCGAAGCCGCTTTGCGCCGCGCGATCAAAATCGGGCCCTCGGTGCCGACGGTCCCGGATTTGATTGTCGAAAGGATCGGGTAATGCCTGACCCAAAAGCGCGCGCGTTTCTGGTGGTTATGGATTCTGTCGGGATCGGCGGTGCGCCCGATGCAGACGCCTATTTCAATGGTGATTTGCCTGATGTCGGGGCCAATACGTTGGGCCATATTGCGCAGGCTTGCGCTGCGGGTCGCGCCGAACAGGATCGCAGCGGGCCATTGAATATCCCGAACCTGACCCGCTTGGGAATTTTGGCCGCAGAGGCGTTGGCCAATGATCGCGCGGTAGATCTAGCGGGCAGTTGGGGCGCTGCAACCGAAGTGTCAAAAGGCAAAGATACCCCGTCCGGCCACTGGGAACTTGCCGGTTTGCCGGTGCCTTGGGATTGGCATTATTTTCCAGAAACGACCCCCGCATTTCCCGATCAAGTGACGCAGGCTGTCTTTGACGCGGCGGGTGTGGCCGGGATTTTGGGCAACTGCCACGGGTCGGGCACCGATATGTTGGTGCGCTTTGGAGCAGAGCATTTGGAAACCGGATTTCCGATTTGTTATACCTCGGCGGACAGTGTGTTTCAGATCGCAGCGCATGAGGATGCGTTTGGTCTAGATCGGTTGCTGGATCTTTGCGCCACCGTTGCGCCCGTGTTGCACGACATGAAAGTGGGCCGCGTCATCGCGCGTCCGTTTGTTGGCAAGCAAGGCGCGTTTGAACGGACCGGCAATCGCCGCGACTATGCAATCATGCCGCCAGCACCCGTGCTGAGCAATTGGGTGCAAAACGCGGGCCACCACGTCTACGGCATTGGCAAGATTGGCGATATCTTCACGATGCAAGGCTTTGACGAGGTGCGCAAAGGTGCGGATGCGACCCTGATAGGGCATCTGTCGGATTTAGTCGCAGATGCCGCCGACGGCAGCCTGACCTTTGCAAATTTTGTCGAATTCGACAGCTTGTTTGGCCATCGCCGCGATGTGTCGGGTTATGCGCGCCATCTGGAATGGTTCGATGCCGAAATCGGCAAAATCATCGCGCAAATGCGGCCAAGCGACATCATGGTTCTGACCGCTGATCACGGCAACGATCCAACGTGGGCTGGCACTGATCACACACGCGAACGGGTGCCAGTGTTGGTGGCGGGGCGCGCGCTGCAAAATTTGGGTCACATCGGATTTGTCGATGTGGCAAAATTGATCGCTACGCATTTGGGTGTGACACCTCAAATCACATAAAAGCGCAGTTCGTCGTTGTGTGTCCGCGTGCCCCTTGGCACAAAGGGGCAAACAAGGAGTCGCACTATGTCCGAGCATTTGAACGTCGTTGATCACCCGTTGGTGCAACACAAACTGACCATCATGCGGGACAAGGACACGCCAACAGCGGTCTTTCGCCAGTTATTGCGTGAGATTTCGCAACTGCTGGCCTATGAGGTCACGCGCGGATTGCCGATGACCACCAAACGTATCGAAACGCCGATGCAGGAAATGGATGCACCCACGTTAGACGGCAAAAAGCTGGCTTTGATTTCGATTTTGCGCGCGGGCAACGGTCTGCTTGACGGGGTGCTTGAATTGATCCCGTCTGCGCGGGTTGGTTTTGTGGGTCTGTACCGTGACGAAGAAACGCTAAAACCGGTTGAATACTACTTTAAGGTCCCGGAAAGCATCGAAGATCGTCTGGTCATTGCCGTGGATCCGATGCTGGCCACAGGCAACAGTTCGGTCGCCGCGATTGACCGTCTAAAAGAGGCGGGGGCCACCAACATCCGGTTCTTGTGCTTGCTTGCCGCCCCTGAGGGAATCGCGCGCATGAAAGAGGCGCATCCCGATGTGCCGATCGTGACCGCTTCGGTCGATGAAAAGCTGAACGAAGTCGGCTACATCGTACCGGGTTTGGGCGATGCGGGCGACCGGATGTTCGGGACCAAGTAAAATAAGGCAAAATTGTGTCTGTGTTCTAGACTCCGCGGGCGTCCTGCGTCATTGTCACCCCTGTATCTTGTGGGGGCGTAGATGAAAATTACTAGAGTTATCGCTTTGGCTGTTATTGCCGCATCGACGGTTGTTGCGGCACTGCCTGCGCAAAGCCTGCGAAACGCGAGCCAACCGGCTGAATTTCCGCCTGCCAGCTACAAAAGCACGCAGTATGTCGATAGCCGTGGCTGCGTGTTTGTACGCGCGGGAATCAGCGGCAACATCACGTGGGTGCCGCGTGTCACGCGGTCTCGCAATCAGATTTGCAACCAGCAGCCGTCTTTGACGACACGTAGGGCCACGGTGGCACCGCCGCCTGCGGTCAAAGCGCCAGTTCAAATCACGATCGATCCGACGCCCAAAGCAACTGCTGCGGCCAAGCCAAAAGTGCGCAAGCCAGTTGCTGTTGCGGCGGCCAAACCAGCAGTTGTGCGCAAACCAATCATTCGCCGCACACCCGTGCGCAAAGCGCCCGCCAAGGTTGCAGTTGCAAAGCCTGTCCAGATTGCGCCAGCCGCGCAAGTGGTTCAGCCTAAACCAGTGGTGCGCAAAACAACGACCCCGACTGTGCGCCGCCAAACTGCTTGCGCCGGTGCGTCTGCTGTTAGCCAGCTTTACTTGACGGGTAAGAATGTGCGCTGCGGTCCGCAGACTCAAGCGATCTCAACTGGTCGTCGCGCTGTGCCGGCACAGCAAACCGCACGTCGTGTGGCATCGGCCCAGACCTATAACGGCAAAGCGCAAGGCAACCAGATTAACGGGGCAACCCGTGTCGTGCCAAAACATGTTTTGATACAGCGCCAAAAAACGCAAAACCTGCCCGTGCCAAAAGACTACCGCAGAATTTGGGACGATGACCGTTTGAACCCGAACCGGGCCGAGCAATCGCTGGCCGGTCAGGCAGCCACCAAACTGATCTGGACCAGCACCGTGCCACGTCGCTTGATAAATCAATCCAGCGGGCGCGATGTGACGGCGACTGTGCCGTTGGTTTATCCGTATCTGGATGTGGCGACCCAAACCCGCGATCTGGGGGTTGTGTCGATTGTGCGCCGTGACGGCCAAGTTCTGAAACGCATTCAGCGTAATTCAGCACGCACCAACACCGCTGTGCGCCAGCCTACGTTGTCCAGCCGTTCGGTGCCTAAACCCGCACCCAAATCGGCAGTCCGCGCAACGCCCAAAGCAACAGCTGCGCAAGTCATTCAGGTTGGTACCTACGGGTCACAATCCAACGCGCAAACCGTCGCCAAAAAGTTGCAGCGCATGGGGTTGCCAGTGCGGATCGGTAAATACACGCGCGGTGCGCAAACCTACCGCATGGTCTTGGTTGGTCCGTTTGGACGTGACGCAGCCCAGCAATTGACTGCTGTACGCCGTGCCGGATATTCGGACGCGTTCCTGCGCAACTAAGTTTGGTCTGACGTAATTCTGAACGGGCGTGCTGTCGTGGCGCGCCCGTTTTGCGTTACCCGCCGCAGATGGCTTGCAGGCGCAGCCAGTCAGCGTCGCGTAGCAGCGGGCGGCTGTCTTCCGGCTTGATCGGGTCGGCCTCAATCAGGCCAACGGTCAATTCACCGGTCACATCAACGGCAAGCGCATAGGGCGTGCTACGAATATTTGCGGCCTCGAATGCAGTCAGCAGGCTTTCGTCCGCCACGGCAGGGCGGGCTTGCGTCAACACGGCCTCTGCGTAATCATCCAAAGCGGTCGAGGGTAAATTCCCGGTCGTCAGCAAGGTAAAGCTGGCGCGCAGACCGGCATGATCCAGCAGCGCCTCAAGCGGATCGCGGTCTGCGGCGCGCTGCATTTCTGCAAGGATGTAACCCGCTGCGACATCAGGTTCCTCAAAGTCTTCGACCAGTGCCTTGTTCACAATGACAGTGCCGCCGGGCAAGCTCAGGCTGTCGCGCACACCGCTGCGCAAGATCACGACGTCCGGCGCGCTGGTGCGCAGTGCGAGCGTTTTGAGGGCCGGTGCGGCGTTGGGCTTGCGGCACGGTTTGCCGGCGACCCGTTCAATGCGGGCTAGAAGGCTGTCGCCGATTTTGGTGCGGGTGACGTCTGGAACAACACCCAACGTGTGGTTTTGCAAGGCATCCGGCAGCCAAAACACCAAGGCGGCCAGCACTGAGCCGACCGAAACAACCAGTCCCAAGGATCGCAATCGACCGGGGCGCGGGCGTGATTTCAGAACTGCACGGCGCAGCGTCTCGATGGCGTCGATCATTTCGGATTCAGCGTCGAGCAGCTCGAGTGTCTCGCTCGGATCGCCGTCAGGGTTAAACACGGCGGGATGGTTTGAACTGCCTTGCCGCTCGACTGCGGCAAGCGACCAATGGGTGATCGCTTGGTCGTTCATATCGCTGATCACAAGCGTGGCGTCCCCGATGGACACAACCACCTCGCGGCGCTGGTCACTGGGGGTTTGACGCCAAAGACCGGTCGCTTCGAGCCGGTCATATTTAGTAAGGGCGGTCATTTTTCTGCGCGTGCCGACTTTTTGTGCTGCCTTGGTTTTGCACAACTGTAACAGGAGTTAACAACACGTCAAAGGGGGCGTGGAGCGTAGTTTTAAATGCTTGCCGCCAGTTTGCGCAGTTCGAATTTCTGGATCTTGCCGGTCGAGGTTTTTGGCAACTCTTGGAACACCACGCGCTTGGGCGCTTTGAAACCAGCAATGGTTTGTCGGGCAAAGGCGATCATGGCGACCTCGTCCCCTACGCACCCGTCTTTGAGTTCGATAAAGGCGCACGGCACTTCGCCCCATTTTTCATCCGGCTTGGCAACAACTGCGGCCAGTGACACGTCAGGGTGGCCCATCAAAACGCCTTCGACTTCGACTGAACTGATGTTTTCACCGCCTGAGATGATGATGTCTTTGGCCCGGTCCGCGATCTGGATGTAGCCGTCAGGGTGCTGGATCGCGAGGTCTTCGGAATGGAAATAGCCGCCCTGAAATGCCTTGGCGGTCGCCTCAGGATTTTTTAGATAGCCTTTCATCACCGAGTTGCCGCGCATGACGATTTCGCCTTGGGTGGTGCTGTCCATCGGGACCTGAATCATGTGATCGTCCATGACTGTGATGTGCTCCATCATCGGAAATGCGACGCCTTGGCGGGCCTTGATTGCGGCCTTTTCTGCTTGATCCAGTTCATCCCAGTCGTCGCCGCGCCAGATACATTCGGTCACGTGGCCGTAGGTTTCGGTCAGCCCGTACACTTGGGTAACGTTGAACCCCAGCGCTTCGATTTTGCCCAAAGTTGCAGGGGCAGGGGGCGCGCCTGCGGTAAAGACTTCGACTTGGTGGGTGAAATCGCGACGTTCGCTGTCAGGCGCGTTCACGATCATGTTCAGCACGATGGGCGCGCCGCCAAAATGCGTGACGCCTTCGTCTGCAATCGCATCATAGATCGCGCCTGCGGTGATGTCGCGGCAGCAAACAAGCGTGCCGCCGACCAGTGGCATCATCCACGTGTGGTTCCATCCATTGCAGTGAAACAGCGGCACAATCGCCATGAAGACGGGGTGCAAAACCATGCGCCAGCTGATCACGGTGCCCATCGTCATCATGTACGCGCCGCGGTGGTGATAGACGACGCCTTTGGGGCGCCCGGTGGTGCCAGACGTGTAATTCAGCGCGAGGCTTTCCCATTCGTCTGTCGGCATAACCCACTCGAAACCGGCGTCGCCTGTGGCTAGAAAGTCGTCATAGGTTGTGTGGCGTCCAGTGGCGGGCCAGCCATGCGTTGCGTCCGGAACTTCGATGATCAACGGTTTGGGCCCGTCCATCTTTGCGGCCGATGCTTCGGCAAGCGCAACGAATTGGGTGTCCGCAAGGATCACTTTGGCTTCGCCATGATCAAAGATGTAGGCGACGGTATCGACGTCCAAACGCGTGTTAATCGTGTTCAAAACGGCACCGCAGGCAGGCACGCCAAAATGCGCCTCGGCTTGGGCGGGCAGGTTCGGGATCAGTGTGGCAACAACGTCGCCAGATTTAACGCCAGCGCGTTCAAGGGCCGAGGCGAGTTGTGTGCAGCGGTCGTAGTATTCGCCGTAGCTGACGCGGTGATCGCCGTAGATCACGGCAGTGCGCTGGGCAAAAACATCCCGTGCGCGGCGCAAGTGGGAAAGGGGCGTCAGCGGCACATAGTTTGCGTCACATTTGTCCAAACCAGCTTCATCTGACATCCAGCCCATCTGCATACTCCCATTTGCAAAAACCTAGAGTTCTTGAATTGCGCGGAAAACCCGATATTGCAATAGGGACGGTTTCTAATCGGCCCCTAATTATAAAGAATCCCCCGACATGACCCTACCCCAAACCCGACCGATGGCTGCTGCGATGTGCATGCTGGGGGCTATGGCCTTGCTGGGGTTTGTCGACAACTACGTGGCCACGATCGCCACCGAAGTCAGCGTCTGGCAGTTTTTAAGCGTGCGTATGGTGATGGCGGTGGCCTTTGTGGCGGTGTTGTCGTGGGCGGGCCTCGGCACGATGAAACCGCAACGCTGGTGGGCCGTGGCCTTGCGCAGCGGGTTGGTGGCTGTGGGCATGTTGCTGTATTTCGGATCACTGGCGTTTATGCCCATCGCGCAGTCGTTGGCGGGGTTGTTCACCTCACCGATCTTTGTGCTGCTGATGACGGTGCTGGTGTTGAAACAAAAGATCGGACCATGGCGCATCATCGCGGTGGCGATCGGATTTACCGGCATCTTGCTGGTGCTGGGCGTTCAAGACGGCGCGCCGGGCTGGATCATGGTCATGCCTTTGGCTGGCGGGTTTTTCTACGCAATGGGCTCGCTGGTCACGCGGGTGTTGTGCGCCGAGGAAAGCACACTGTCTATGTTGGCAGGCATCATGATCTCGCAAGCAATCATTGGCGTCATCGCCCTGATCACCTTGGCGATCTGGCAACCCGAAGTTCCAGATGGTGCCGCCGGTTTCCTGTTGCGCGGCTGGGTCTGGCCGATCCCGTCAATCTTTCCCTACATCGCGCTTCAGGCGTTTGTGTCGGTCATGGGCGTGTTCTTGTTGATCCGCGCCTATCAATGGGGCGACGCAAGCCAAGTGTCGGTCCTTGAATACTCCATCATGATTTTTGGCCCCTTCTTTGGCTGGTTGTTGATGGGCCAAATCATCACGCCAATGATGATCGCAGGAATTGCCTTGATCAGCGTCGCAGGCGGGATCATCGCGGTGCGATCAAAATAAGTGGCGCTTTTAAATCGCCCCCGCACAGATAGAGTGTCGCCATGATTATCAGCCTTGGTCGGAAATACATCTTTGTGCATGCCCCCAAGACTGCGGGGACCTCGATGGCATTGGCGCTGGAAGAGCGGGCAATGAAAGACGACATCATGCTGGGTGACACCCCCAAGGCGGTGAAACGGCGACGGCGTCTAAAGGATACGCAATCACGCGGGCGGCTTTGGAAACACGCTACACTGGCGGATATTGACGGGCTGATTACGCCCCAAGATCTGGAGGGGTTGTTTGCCTTAACGCTCGTGCGCAATCCGTGGGACCGGATGGTTAGCTATTATCACTGGCTGCAGGTGCAAACGTTCAATCACCCTGCGGTGTCACTGGCCAAACAGGTCACCTTTCACGAATTTGCGCAGTCTGGCGTGATTGCGTCCAGCATGAAATCCAGCCCTGCGCGCCACTACATGACAAACGCCCAAGGGGCCGAGCACTGCAATGCCTACATCCGGATCGAGCATTTTGCGCAGGATGCGGCCCCCTTGGTTGACCACCTCGGCTTTGATTTGAACCTAGGGCATGCAAATCGGTCCGAACGTCAGGCCGACTATCACAGCTATTACGACGCAAAGACCCGCCAAGCCGTGGCTGCGGCCTGCGCTGAAGACATCGAGAGATTCGGTTACGCCTTCGATTAAACTCAAATTTGTCTCAAAGTTGTTTCAAATTGGTCGCTAATTTTCCCAGAACCCCCCAGATTGTTCTGGCAGACGGAAACAATGCTCCATTTCGGCCCATTTGTTGGCCCAGCAGCGTCATGCGAATCGCAGCATCTGGTTTCAACAACACACATCAGCGTCCTTGCTGCACACTAGGCGCTACACACCATGGGGATGGAAAATATGTTTGGATGGAACACCAAAAAAGCACACGTCCGATGCGCATGATGGAAACAACTGGCGCGTATGACGGCGGTTCGGCGCCGGTTTCACACGGGCTTTTGGCGACAACACGCATCGCCACGGCGATGGGGTGGCGGGCCATAAATGCAATCGCGATTGGCGACGAGGTTTTGACCTTTGACAACGGCACGCAGCGCGTCACAGACATCCAGCGCACCACGCTGTGGGTGAATGCAACGCACGTGCCAGAGCACATGTGGAACGTGCATATCCCTGCCGGCGCTTTGGGGAATTTCGAGCCGCTCACAATGCTACCTGACCAAGGTGTGTTGATTGAAAGCGACGCGGCGGTTGATCAATATGGCGACCCGTTCGCGGTTGTTCCTGCGGCATCGCTCAGCGGTGTTTTGGGCATCACCCGTCAACCACCGCATAAATCTATCGAAGTCGTGACCTTGTTTTTCGCGAACGATCAAGTAATCTATGCAGAAGGCATTCTGCTGACGCATTTTGCAGCCCGCCATGTCACGTTGAACGACATGTTGAACCAAACGCACAGCGCATACGACGTGCTAAGCATGAGTGACGCGGCATTTCTAGCAGAGTGCATGGCTATCGAAAAACAAGGCATCGCGGCCTAAGCCGATACGTTTTTCACCTCTTTCGAAACGCGCGTGGTCTGTTGCTGACAGCCAGTGTTCTGGCCCAACGACACGCACACCTGCTCTGCATCTGGCCACGGGATCACCACCGCGGCTCCGCCCCCAATACCGGAGCTTCGGCTGGATGCAGGGACTAAGTTTTGACTAGCCCCAGCCGTAGTTAAAGCTGACGGAGATGCGTTCATCATCGGCCATGTTCAATGGCACTTCATGGCGCAACCAACTTTCCCACAACAGCACATCCCCGACGTCCGGGGCGACATAGCTAAAGGTTTTTAGCCCCGTTGGCGCATCTTTGATCCGCGCGGGTGCTGCCATCATCATCGCCAATCGCGGATCTTCGAATTTGATCGCGCTGGCCCCGTCCGGCATGGTCACGTAGGTCGTGCCGCTGATCACCGAATGGGGATGAATGTGCGATGTGTGCACACCGCCTTGGAGCAGGATGTTGACCCACAGCGAATCCAGTTTCAGCTTTTTGCCGTCCAGATCAAAGGCGAGGTCTTTTGCAAAGGCCGCGACGTGTTTGTCGAGCACTTTGACGAGGTCCTTAAAGATCGGGAACCGCCAGCCAAGGTCGGTGAGGGACGCGTAGCTGGTGTAGCCCGGATAACCGTTTTCCTCGCACCAGTCCTGGCCCGCATCGTCATCTTCGGCGATGGACCAGCAGGAGGCTTCGATTTCGCCCATGTCGACGGCTTTGCCCTGTTCGGACAGCTGCGCACGGTACAGGCGGGTGACGAATAGTGATTCAATATGTGACATGAGGGGGTGTTTAGCGGCTCGCACTTGAAATGGCGAGAGGGGGATCGGAGCCTCGTGCGGGCCCCGATCCGATTGGTTTTACGCGGCTGCAGCGTCAGATTTGTCGAAACGACCGTAGAACGTTTGGTTCTTGGCGGCCATTTCACGCAACAGTGCTGGGCATTCGAAACGATCACCGTAGGCAGCTTGCAATTGGTCACAGCGTTCGGCGGCGTATGGTGTGCCAAGGATGTCCAGATAGCTGAACGGCCCACCAGTTGCCGGGGCAAAACCCCAACCAAGGATTGCGCCAACGTCGCCTTCGCGGATGTCTTCAAGCACGCCTTCTTCGAGCGCGCGGACGGCCTCAAGCACTTGCGCGAACATCAAGCGATCTTGGACGTCTTGCAGTTTTGGCTGCTCTTCGGCCAATGGATATTTGTCGTGGATGCCTTTCCAGTAGCCAGTGCGTTTGCCCTTTTCGTCGTACTCAAAGTAGCCCGCGTTGGCTTTGCGACCCAAGCGGCCCAAGTCTTCCATCCAGACGATCAGATCGTCGGCTTCGGACGCGGGGTAGGCGTTGCCCATGGCGGCTTTGGTGGCTTTCATGATGCGCACACCTAGGTCGATGGACGTCTCATCCCCCAACTGGATTGGACCCACAGGGAAGCCGAGCTGCTGTGCCGCGCTGTCGATCAATTGTGGTGCGACGCCTTCGGTGACCATGCGCGTTGCTTCATTGCCGTAAGGGATAATACAACGGTTGGCGTAGAAGAAGCGCGCGTCGTTCACAACAATTGGCGTTTTGCGGATTTGACGGACGTAATCGAGCGATTTTGCCACAGCAACGTCGCCAGTTTCAGCGCCTTTGATGATCTCGACCAGCAACATTTTCTCAACGGGTGAAAAGAAGTGGATACCGATGAACTGCTCGGGACGGCTGGACGCCTTGGCGAGATCAGAAATTGGCAAGGTCGAGGTGTTGGAGGCAAAGATGCAATCCGCAGGGATCACAGCTTCGACGCGCTTGGTGATCTCTGCTTTCACGGCCGGGTCCTCAAACACGGCTTCGATGATCAGATCACAACCAGCCAGTTTTTCAACGTCAGGGGTTGCGGTGATCAGCGACAGCAATGCGGCCTTCTTTTCCTCGGTCGCTTTTTTGCGGGCGATGCCTTTGTCCATGTAAGTTGCTGAATAGGCTTTGCCTTTGTCAGCCGCTTCTTGGTCGCGGTCGATCAGGACAACTTCGATGCCGGCTTGGGCTGACACCAGCGCGATGCCTGCGCCCATCATGCCTGCACCCAGAACGCCGAGCTTTTTAACCCGTTGATCAGGAACGTCTTTGGGACGCACAGCACCTTTTTCAAGCGCTTCTTTGTTCAGAAACAAGGATCGGATCATGGCCGAAGAGGACGGGTTCATCAGGATATTAGTAAACCAGCGCGCTTCGATTTTTAGGGCGGTGTCAAAGGGCACAAGTGCGCCTTCGTAGATGGCGGACAGCATCGCCTTGGCGGCAGGAAACGCGCCTTTGGTTTTGCCGTTGACCATCGCGTTGGCACCAACAAAGTTCATGAAACCGGCTGGGTGATACGGTGCGCCGCCGGGCAGTTTGTAACCTTTGGCGTCCCACGGTTTCACGAGGTCCGCGTCGGATGCGTTCAGCACCCAAGCGCGGGCTGCGGCAACCGGATCGTCGGCGATTTCGTCGATGACGCCTGCTTGTTTGGCTTTTTCCGGCGAATTCATCCGGCCCTCAAGCAACAAGGATGACGCGCCCATCAGGCCAAGTTTGCGGACCAAACGGGTCGTGCCGCCAGCGCCCGGAAAGATACCAACCAGAATTTCCGGCAGGCCGATTTTGGCCTTTGGGTTGTTGGCAGCAAAGATGCGGTGCGTCGCCAATGGCAGTTCCAGGCCAATGCCAGCGGCAGTGCCGGGCAGGGCGGCAGCGATAGGTTTGCCGCCTTGGTTGGTTTTTGCATCCATGTTTGCGCGCTCGATCTTGCGCAGCAAATGGTGCATTTTCATTGTGCCCTCGAACAGGCCGCGTGCAGGATCATCGCCTGCGTCTGCTTTCATCTTGGCGAGCAGGTTCAAGTCCATGCCGCCAGCAAACGTGTCCTTGCCAGACGTGATCACGATACCTTTGACGGCCTCGTCACCCAGTGCGTCATCCACCAATGCATCAAGGGTTTCCAGCCCCTCGACGGACATCACGTTCATGGTCTTGTCGGCCACATCCCACGTGATTACTGCGACGCCATCGGCATCTTTGGTCATTGTAAAGTCAGTCATATCTTATCTCCTTTGGAGAGGTTGTCTAAAACCAGAACCGCGGTTCTGATCTAATTTTCTGTGTCGGACAAACCATCGTCCAACAGCGTTGATTTTCCGGCCGACATCAATGCGCGGCCTTGTCCACTTTTCTCATCAAGAGCATGGTCACCCGATACAATCAGCCAGTTGCCATCAATTTTTTCGATCACGGAATAGACTGGATCTGGAGCGTCCAGGCGTTGGCCGTTGCGGATGACGTGTGTGGCCGTGATGCGCGTCGGCGAGGTGAAAGAAGCCGCTTCGATGAAGCGCAGTAATTCAGTGACGCCCATGGATTTGAAGTGTGCATGCATATTATCAAATACACTCTTCAACTCACTGCGCGTGCTGATCAAAACCTTCTTGCCGTCCATCGCCAAATGTTGTGGCAAATGGAAGGCGCTCGCAAAACTGCCAAAGTCACCAGACATCAGGGCGGTGCCCGTCAGGTCCAGATGACCTTCGCAAATTTGTTTTGCTGCGTCGTCGCTTTGATCAGCCATGCCTGAGCTTACACCCGCTCGATGATTGTGGCAGCCCCCATTCCCGATGCAATACACAGCGTGGCAAGGCCAACTTCTTTGTCTTGGCGTTCCAGTTCGTCCAGCAGCGTGCCGATGATCATCGCGCCTGTGGCCCCCAACGGGTGACCCATCGCGATGGAGCCGCCGTTCACGTTAACCTTTGAGTGATCAACCCCAAACGCATCCATGAACAACAACACGACCGACGCGAAGGCTTCGTTGACTTCGAACAGATCAATGTCGGAAATTGTCATACCGTGATCCGCGAGGATTTTCTTGGTGGCAGGCACGGGACCCGTCAACATGATCGTTGGATCGGTGCCGATTTTGGTCGTCGCACGAATGCGCGCACGTGGTTTCAACCCGTATTTTTCGCCGAACTCTTTGTTGCCGATCAGCACGGCAGCAGAGCCATCAACGATACCTGACGAATTGCCCGCGTGGTGGATGTGGTTGATTTTCTCAAGGTGCGGGTATTTCATCAACGCGACTTTATCAAAGCCGGGCATGACTTCGCCCATGGCTTGGAACGCGGGGTTCAAACCACCAAGGCTTTGCATGTCGGTTTGTGGGCGCATGTATTCGTCGTGGTCCAGAATAGAGAGGCCATTGACGTCACGCACGGTGATCACCGAGTTGGCAAAACGTTTCTCGTCCCATGCCATTTTCGCGCGGCGCTGGGATTCAACCGCCAACAGATCGGCGTCATCACGACTAAAGCCGTATTCCGTTGCGATGATGTCGGCGCTGATGCCTTGCGGGACAAAATACGTGTCGAGCGCCACAGACGGATCCGCCGCGATCGCCGCCCCGTCAGAACCCATAGGCACGCGGCCCATCATTTCCACGCCGCCAGCGATATACGCCATGCCAGCGCCGCCTTTGACTTGGTTGGCGGCCAAATTCACGGCTTCCATGCCGGACGCGCAAAACCGGTTGATCGCGAGACCGGGGATGGATTCGTCTAGATCGGATGCCAACACGGCCGAGCGTGCAAGGCAGCCGCCCTGTTCCATCACTTGGGTCACGTTGCCCCAAATCACGTCTTCAACGGCGTGACCGTCCAGATTGTTGCGTTCCTTCATTGCGTTCATTGTCACAGCGGACAGGCGCAATGCTGTCACTTCGTGTAACGCGCCATCCTTGCGGCCTTTGCCACGCGGGGTGCGCAGAGCGTCGTAGATATAGGCTTCGGTCATTAGTTTTTCCTTTGTCGTTCAATTCGGTCAAAAGCTGCAGCAATCAGGAGCGCAGGCGCAGTCAGGTGTTAAATCGCATCCGTTGGATTGCTGGCCAGAGGCACCGCAATAGCCGCAGGCACTGCAAGGGTCGCAATAATTGTACCAACGGGATTTACGTTTCTTGGGTTGGTTTTGGTCCGCTTGGGCGGTCATTTCCAGGGACAAAGCGGCGCGTTTGCAGGCGTCAAAGCGTTGGAAAATGCTGGGCATGGCGCGGATCACACCGGTTTCAGCAATGCGGTGTTTGACGTAGCCGGAACATCCGGTGCCGCCATGGGCCAGACGATAGGCGCAGCCATAGCCTTTGCGCGGGGACAGATAAGTCTGATACCCGCGAATAAGGACAAGAGAGGCTGCGTTGAGCATCCGGGTTACGCCCGATCCGCTGGGCTGCCGGGCATCAAATCGTAGGGCGCTTTCCAACCGGGTGTTTCAGACAGGCGGGTTAGCCAGGCGTCGATGTTCGGGTAGGCGGCACGATCAAAGCCAAACGGCTCTGGGTAATACAGGTAGCCACAGCAGCTGAGATCAGCGTTGGTGATACCGTCGCCTACGATCCAGTCGCGCCCTTCAAGGTGGGCGTTCAAAACCGCATAGGCCCCTTTCAACCGCCCTTGATTAAAGGCGATAACTTCTTGTGGGCGTTTGTCTTCGGGTAGAAAGTTCATCAGGAAACGGGTGACACCGGCCATCGAGCTGAGCTTGTGATTGTCCCACAAAACCCAGCGCAAAACTTCGCGGCGATCTTCGGGGGTGTTGCCGGCGAATTTGCCGCTTAGGTGGCTGATGTAATCCTGGATCGCGCCGGATTGGGTGACGGTATAGTTGTGATCGGTGTCGATCAGCACCGGCGCTTCGGCCATCGTGTTGAGCGATTTGAATTCATCTGTGCGTGCCGCGCCGCTGAAGAAATCGACAAAGACGGCTTCCCATTCAAGCCCGGACAATTCCAGCGCGAGGGCTGCTTTGTAAGAATTTCCGCTTTCACCAAAGCATTGCAATTGTAATGTCATCGTGGCCTCCCAAGGCAGTCTTCTGTTTGTCGTGATTATAAGGCGCGGGCGATCAGCTCTTTCATGATTTCATTGGTGCCGCCGTAGATGCGCTGCACACGTGCATCCGTCCACATTTCACCGATCGCATATTCCTGCATGAACCCGTATCCGCCGTGCAGTTGCAAGCACTCATCCAGCACCCAAGCCTGCGTGTCCGTCGTCCAGTATTTGCACATCGCGGCTTTGTCTGGCGTCAGATCACCGCGCAAATGTTCAGCCATACACTCGTCAAAAAACGCGCGGCTGACCATGGTTTTGGTTTTGCATTCGGCCAGTTTGAAACGGGTGTTCTGGAACTGCATGATTGGTCCGCCAAAAGCTTCGCGTTCACGACAGTACGCCACCGTACGTTCAACAGCACCCTCCATCGCGCCAATGGCAGAGCAGGCAATGATCAAGCGTTCTTGAGGCAGCTGGTTCATCAGTTGGTTAAACCCCTGACCCTCAACGCCACCCAGAATGTTTTCTGGCGCAATCTCGACGTTGTCAAAGAACAACTCGGATGTGTCTGCCGCGTGCATCCCGATTTTTTCCAGGTTGCGACCGCGGGCGAACCCTTTGGCTCCGTCAGTTTCCAACACAACCAGCGACACGCCTTTGGAGCCCAGCGACGGATCGGTCTTGGCTGCCACGATGATCAAATTCGCATGCTGACCGTTGGTGATAAACGTCTTTTGACCGGACAGGCGGTAGGCATTGCCGTCCTTGATCGCGCGGGTTTTGATCGCCTGCACGTCCGACCCGGTAGACGGTTCCGTCATCGCCAGTGCGCCAACCAATTCGCCCGATACCATTTTCGGCAACCAGCGTGCTTTTTGCTCATCCGTGCCACAGTTCAAGATGTAATGCGCGACGATGCCCGAATGAATCCCGTGCCCCCAGCTGGCCAGATTGGCGCGGCTGCCTTCGATCAGGATCGCGGCCTCGTGCCCGAAATCACCACCTGCGCCGCCGAATTCCTCTGGGATTGAGGGGCACAATAGACCCAAATCACCGGCCTCGGCCCAGGTTGAGCGATCCATCTGACCTTGCCTGCGCCAATCAGCGAATTTAGGGGCCCACTCGTTGGTGATGAATTGCGCTGTCATGTCGGCAATCATCTGGTGTTCGTAGGTCATCCAACCCGTTTGGGCAGCGTCCATATCTTTCATGTCGTTTCCCTCAGGTGGCGTTAACGCTTGCGGTCATCAAGTTCGGCATTGAATTGTCGTAGCCGTGTTGTCAGGTTTTCTTCATCCGTAACACTGTCAAAGTTTTCGAATAAAAACGACAGTGCTTCGCCTTCATCCAGCCCCGCATCAGCAGCAAAACGCTTGAGCTTGCGATAGCCGTCTTCTGTCATTGCGACAGGAAAACGGCGGGTCAAACGAAAGCGTTTTGGCATCTTGGGACCTCAAAAATGGGCGGGTAAGGTGGGGGTGTCCCCCACCACACCGTGATCAAAAGTTGGCAGCATCCAGCGCCATAACCGTATCTGCGCCAGATTGGATGCGTGTCAGGTGCAGCGCTGTCGATGGCAATTGACGCGCCATATAGAAACGACCTGTCGCCAATTTTGTCTCGTAGAACGTCGCGTCCGACGTGCCTGCTGCCAGCGTTTCAGATGCAACTTTACCCATACGCGCCCACATCAGGCCAAGGCAGACGTGCCCGAACATGTGCATAAAGTCATTGGACCCGGACAGCGCGTGGTTTGGATTGCTCATGCCGTTTTGCATGAAATACATGCCGGCGGCTTGTAAATCCTTGGACGCAGCCTTGAGCGGATCAAGGAAGTCTTTGTCGAACGCTTCGTCTTGCCCCGTGTTGTCCTTGATAAAGTTTTTGACCAAATCAAAGAACGCCATCACGTGCTTGCCGCCGTCTTGGGCCAGCTTGCGCCCAACCAGATCAAGCGCCTGAACGCCGTTTGCGCCCTCGTAGATCATCGCAATCCGCGCATCACGGGTGAATTGGGACATGCCCCATTCTTCGATGTAACCGTGGCCACCGTAGACCTGTTGCGCTTTGACGGTCATGTCATAGCCCACATCGGTCAGGAAACCTTTGATGACGGGCGTCAGCAACGACACCAGACCATCGGCATCTTTGTCATCTGAACGGTGGGCGGCGTCGATCATTGTGGCCCCCCACAGAATGAACGCGCGCGCGCCTTCTGCGAATGACTTTTGTTCCATCAACGAACGGCGAATATCAGGGTGCACGATCAACGGATCGGCCGGGCCGTCCGGGTTTTCGGTACCTGTCACGGCGCGGCCTTGCAGACGGTCTTTGGCATAATCCAGCGCGTTTTGGTACGCGGCTTCGGTTTGCGCCAAACCTTGCATGCCGACACCCAAACGGGCCTCGTTCATCATTGTGAACATGGCGCGCATGCCTTTATGTTCGTCGCCCAACAGGTATCCGGTTGCGCCGTCATAGTTCATCACGCAGGTCGAGTTGCCGTGGATGCCCATCTTTTCTTCGATGTTGCCCACGGCCACACCGTTGCGTTCGCCAAGTGAACCATCGTCATTCACGATGAACTTTGGCACGATGAACAGGGACACGCCTTTGATGCCTTCAGGCCCGTCAGTGATCTTTGCCAGACACAGGTGGATGATGTTGTCGGCCATGTCGTGCTCGCCCGACGAGATAAAGATCTTCTGCCCGGTGATTTTGAACGATCCGTCATCTTGGGGTTCTGCCTTGGTGCGCATCAGGCCCAGATCGGTGCCGCAATGTGGCTCGGTCAGGTTCATGGTGCCGGTCCAATCGCAGGATACCATGTTTGGCAACCATTTGTCTTTTTGGGCGTCAGTACCGTGCGCCAAAATGGCAGAGGCCGCGCCGTGCGTTAGGCCTTGATACATCGTGAACGCCATGTTCGACGATGAAAACAATTCCCCTACCGCAGACCCGATAACTGCCGGCATGTTTTGCCCGCCGTATTGCTCTGGCATGTCCAGACCGGTCCAGCCGCCTTCTTTGACCTTTTCAAACGCTTCTTTGAAACCGGTCGGCGTGTAGACAATGCCGTTTTCTAAACGACAGCCCTCTTTGTCGCCCACTGCGTTCAACGGGGCCAACACTTCGGAGGTCAGTTTGCCTGCTTCTTCCAGAATGGCGGACGTGAAATCAGCCTCTAGTTCGTCATATCCGGGGATCGTGCTTTCTGTGATTTTCAAAACGTCGTGCAGGACAAATTGAAGGTCTTTTGTGGGGGCTGTGTAACGTGGCATTATGCGATCTCCGGTTTCGTAGTGTCGGTTTCAGGGGCCGTCTATTCGGCGGCTTTTTTTGGCTGACTCATTGAAGCGAGCATTTTTTCGCCCCACTTCATCTGGTTTTTTAGATCGGCGATTGCCTCATCCAGCGCATCGCGCTGACCTTGCATATCGGCCAAACGGTCGCGGGCCACATCATAGGCGCGCGCGAATTGGGTTTGCTGTTGATCCCCAAGATTATAGAGGTCCAGCAACTGGCGAATTTCTTCGAGCGAAAAGCCAAAGCGCTTGCCGCGCAAGATCAGCTTTAGTCGGCCACGGTCACTTTTGGTGAACAGGCGCTTTTGACCCTCGCGGATCGGGAACAGCAATTCTTTGGCTTCATAAAAACGCAAAGTGCGCGGCGTGACGTCATACGCCTCGCACATTTCGCGGATTGTTAAAGTTTTCTCTGTCATCTTCATCACTCACATCTTGGCTTTCATGTTTCTCGCATACCAAGAAACATGGGAGCCAAAAGAGATGATACAATGCAGTCCTAGGTTTACGTAAGTCGTACGCTACGTCACTTTCAAAGTTGACGTAGGGTTTGACTGCGTAAAGCTCTGAAAGTGTAGGGAAAAAAGCGTTTGCCCTGCAAATACGGGGAAAAAACCGTATTTTGCGTCGAATCCGGCGTTTACCTGTTGAATGGTGTGATGCAGGGCTTTGTGCTGGCTGGCGCGGCCCAGTGGTAGGCTATTTCAGGCCAAGCTCTTTGGCGACATTCGCGCGCAAATCAGTCAACTCTGTGTAGGCCTCTTCGAGCTGGACGCGCTGTTCAGCGAGTTCTGTGATCTGCCCGTCCGCCATGCCGATCCACGTCTGCATTTGCGCCTCGGTGCCTTCGTTTTCATAGATCAGCAACCATTGGCGAATATCTTCCAGCTGAAAGCCAAACCGACGCCCACGCATAATCAGTTTCATCCGCGCACGTTCGCGCGCCCCGTAAAAGCGGGATCGACCTTCACGGTCGGGCTGCAACAATTCGATATACTCGTAATAACGTAAGGTCCTCGGGGTGACCTCAAACGCGGCACACATTTCCTTAAAGGACAGACGATCTTCGGTCATGGCATGGCTCCTGAACGGCAGGTTATGCGCGACATGAACGAAGCGCAACCAGTGCTCTTGCCCTTTTCGTGGCTTACTGCTCAATAGACGTTAGGTAGCAAAGAGGGTGACATGGCTGACGAGACCGCAAAGCGCGCCGCCAAACAAGCGCAGATGGCGCGCCAATTCATGGAAGCCATCCCGCATGCGCGCGATTTAGGCATGGTGCTGACCGAACTGGACGCCGGTGTTGCAACAATCACAATGCCTTACGATGAACGTCTGATCGGTGACCCTGATACCGGCGTGATGCACGGGGGGGCTGTATCTGCGTTGATGGACAGCTGTTGCGGGGCTGCGGTGATGTGTCATCCGTCAAATCCCGGCGGCACTGCGACCATTGATTTGCGCATCGACTACATGCGTGCGGCGACGCCGGGCCAAGGGCTTAGCACCACCGCGACCTGTTATCACATCACCCGGTCGGTGGCGTTTGTGCGGGCGACGGCCTGTGACGAAGATACAGGAAACCCGGTCGCGATGGCCACCGGCACATTCACAGTCGAGGGCACAAGATGAGCCGTTCGCGCCCCGAACCCGTTCAAATCGTAAAGCAACGCCGCGATGATGCGCTGGCCGCTTTGGTCGCCCGCGTGCCCTACATTCAATATCTAGGCGTCAGCTTTGATCGACGCGGCGATGAGCTGACTGGCGTTCTCGGGTTCCAAGATAAGCTGATCGGCAATCCGCTGTTGCCGGCGATCCATGGCGGTGTAACGGCGGCGTTTCTAGAAATCACGTCGGTCATCACGCTCAGCTGGACGTCGCAGTGGGACGCGCTGGAGGCCGGTGATCCAGAGGGCGATGCGCCCCAGATGCGGTTGCCCAAGACGATTGATTTTACCGTCGATTACCTGCGCTCTGGTCTACCGCGCGATGCGTATGCGCGGGCGCGGATCACGCGCGCTGGTCGCCGCTATGCCTCTGTGCACGTCGAGGGCTGGCAGGACAATCGCTCGAAACTGTTCGCGCAAGCCACGGGTCACTTTCTGATGCCGCAGCAACGTCGCCCTGATGAACAGTGAAACCCCACAACCTTTGACCCACCGGCGCGTGCTGAAAATCGCGCTGCCCATCGTCTTGTCCAATGCAACCGTGCCTATCTTGGGCGCGGTCGACGTTGGCGTTGTTGGGCAATTGGGCGAGGCAGCGCCCATCGGTGCTGTGGCAATGGGCGCGATCATCCTGACGACAGTCTACTGGATTTTCGGTTTTCTGCGCATGGGCACCGTCGGTTTGGTTGGGCAGGCGGCAGGGGCGGGCGACACCGCCGAAGTGTCGACGATCCTCACACGCGCCTTGATCATCGGCGGCGTCGCAGGTGTCGCGCTGATCGTATTGCAACCGCTGATCTTTATGGCCGCATTTGCCTTGTCGCCTGCCTCGGACGAGGTTGAGGCGCTCGCGCGCACCTATCTGGCAATCCGTATTTGGACTGCGCCTGCTGCAATCGCGATCTATGCGCTGACCGGCTGGTTGGTTGCGATGGAACGCACGACAGGCGTCTTTTGGGTCCAACTAGTGATGAATGGCGCGAATATCTTGCTGGATCTGTGGTTTGTTCTGGGCCTGGGTTGGGGCGTCGAGGGTGTCGCGATTGCCACCGTGATCGCAGAGCTTTTGGGCGCAGCACTCGCGCTGTACCTGTGCCGGGATGCGTTCAAACATCCCGAGTGGCGCAATTGGGTGCGGGTCTTTGATCGGGCCAAACTGATCCGCATGGCGTTGTTGAACACGGATATTCTGATCCGCTCTGCCTTGTTGATGACGATCTTTTCGTCGTTTGTGTTCTTGGGCGCGGGCTTTGGCGATGTGACCTTGGCCGCGAACGAAGTGCTGGTGCAATTCATGTACATCACGGCCTACGCGATGGACGGTTTTGCATTTTCGGCCGAGACGCTGATCGCACGGGCCATGGGGCGCAGCGACCGCGCGCGGGTGCGCCGCTCGGCGATTTTGACCTCGGGCTGGGGGCTGGTGATTTGCGTCACCACGGCGTTGGGTTTTGCGATCTTTGGGCCTTGGATCATCGACGTGATGACCAAATCACCCGAGGTACAAGCCGAAGCGCGCCTGTATTTGCCGTGGATGGTTGCCGCGCCACTGGTCGGATGGGCCGCGTGGATGCTTGATGGAATTTTCATCGGCGCAACCCAAGGGCGCGACATGCGCAACATGATGATCGTCAGTTTTGTGATCTATTGGGCCGCTGTTTGGGCCTTGCTGCCAATGTTTGGGAATCATGGACTATGGATGGCAATACTGATCTCGTTCATCGCGCGTGGCATCACTTTAGGCCTGCGGTACCCGGCATTAGAAGCCGCCGCAGACAAAGCCTAAAGCCAGCGTTGCACGTCAGTTCCAACAGCGTCCTTTACCGACGCAAATCCGTCTTTCTCGAGCAATGCATCAAGATCGCGTGCTATCTGGGCGGCAAGCGACAGGCCACCGTAAACAAGTGCGGTGTATAGTTGTACCGCCGATGCGCCGGCGCGAATTTTTGCATAGGCCTGTTCCGCGTTACTGACGCCGCCGACTCCGATCAGAGGGATGTCGGTCAGCTGGCTCATCTTCGCCAAAATGCGGGTGGATTTTTCAAACAGCGGTTGGCCGGACAGCCCGCCAGCTTCGTTTTTATGGGTGCTTTGCAGGCCATCACGGTCAAGCGTTGTGTTGGTTGTGATGATCGCAGAAACGCGTGCGTCATTGGCGACTTTGGCGATGTCGGCAAGGTCTTGATCCGTTAAATCAGGGGCGATTTTCAGAAACACCGGCGTTTGACCTCGGACCTGCATGACGCCGTCCAGCAACGCCGCGAGCGCCATTGGCCCCTGCAAATCGCGCAGTTTTTCGGTGTTGGGGGAGGACACGTTGACTGTCGCAAAATCCACATGCGGGCCGCAAATCTTCATCACGGTGGCGAAATCGTCCGCCTTGTTTGTACTGGTCTTGTTTGCGCCCAGATTTAGTCCAACGGGAATGCCCGCGCGTCGGGCCTGCAATCGTTTCGCGATGGCGTCCGCCCCTTGGTTGTTAAAGCCAAAGCGGTTGATTGCGGCGCGATCTTCGGACAATCGAAACAGGCGCGGTTTAGGGTTACCCGGCTGGGCGATAGGTGTTGCGGCCCCAACTTCGATAAACCCGAAACCCGCGCGCGACAGGGGTGCAATCGTTTCGGCGTTCTTGTCGAAACCTGCGGCCAAGCCGATCGGATTTGGCAGAGAAAGACCGGCGATCGAGGTCTGCAAACGCGTCGATGTCACTGGCCCGGGGGCTGAACCGAACCCCATTTTCAAGGCGCGAATAGCATGGCCATGTGCCGCTTCGGGATCGATTTTTAGCAGCGCCTTGAGGCCAAGCTGTTCGAGCGTCCGCATCATCCGAATTTCGCCCCTTCGGTGGTGCTGGCGTGGCGGATCAGCCGCGAGGTCAGAACTGCGGCTTGGCGATGCACAACCGCTTTTTGATATTCAGGGTCGGTGACCATCGCAAGAAATGCACCGGAATTCGGGTAGCGCACAATGAAACAGGCATCCCATTTTTCGTCCGCCGGGCCGATCAACGTGGTTTCAAAGGACCCGCGCCAAATGATCGTACCGCCAACTTTTTCAAGGATAGGGCCCGTCTCTGCGCCGTAATTTTTATATGCCTGCGCCCCGGGCAAACCCTTGCCTGCGTGGACATGATCGTCGGGATACTCAGCAAGATCACGAAACTGCACGAGGTTCAGCATTTCGATCGGCTGATCACGCGGCAAATCTTTGAAAGCGTCAAACTGGGCGCGGGTCGGGTCGTTGTAGGTGTCGTTCATAACAGGCCTGCGGGGAATTCGTGTTTGCCGTTCACCAGTGGCAAGGGTTGTGCCCAAGCCACGTCGCTTAGTTTCAGGTGGCGGTAAAGATGCGGAAACAAGGCGTCGCCGCGCGAGACTTCCCATTTTATGTCATTCCCCAAGGGATCGGTTTCGACGCCCAACAAGAACAAATCGTCCTGACCTGCAAAGTGTTTATCGGCGGTTTCTTGAGCCTGTTCCGCGGTTGAAAAATGCACATAGCCATCGGCCACATCGATCGGCGCACCAGCGGTTTCACCGGATTTACGCAGCTCGGCCCATTCAGAGGCCCTAAAGATCTTGAATATCATCATACGGTGGTGATGCCCTTTGCCTAATGCGTGGTCAAGATGCGCATTGTTACCGCTGCGTCATGTTAGGGCCGTAGTGGAAAGGGTGAAAGTGGCTTTGACTCTGAACAGGGGCGGAGCCACAGTGATTTCATAATTTCACAAAACAGGGGGACGCACGATGTTGATGCGTTTGACACACACAGTGGCGGCGCTGGCTTTGACGGCTGGCACAGCGATGGCGGATTATACGCTGACAATTTTGCACACCAACGATTTCCATGCGCGGTTCGAACCGATCAGCAAATATGATTCCGGTTGCGGCGCAGAAGACAACGCCGAGGGTAAATGTTTTGGCGGATCCGCCCGTTTGGTGACGGCGATTGCCGATGCGCGTGCACGTTCGAACAATTCGATCCTTGTGGATGGTGGCGATCAATTCCAAGGCACGTTGTTCTACACTTATTACAAAGGCGCGCTGGCCGCCGAAATGATGAACAAGCTGGGGTACGACGGCATGACCGTGGGCAACCACGAATTTGACGATGGCCCAGAGGTTTTGGCCGGTTTCATGTCTGCCGTGAATTTCCCTGTGCTGATGTCGAACGCGGATGTGTTCGGGCGAACCGCTTTTGGCGGATAAGCTTGCGAAATCTGCGGTTATTGAACGCGGCGGTGAAAAGATCGGCTTGATCGGTCTGACACCACAAGACACTGACGAATTGGCGTCACCGGGCGACAACATCACATTCAGCGCACCAGAAGAAGCGGTTGCCGCTGAAGTTGCCAAACTAGAAGCGGCAGGCGTGAACAAGATCATCGTGCTGAGCCACTCTGGCTACAGCGTTGATCAACGGGTCGCAGCCGCCGTGTCGGGCATTGATGTGATCGTTGGCGGTCACTCGAACTCATTGCTCAGCAACACCAACGAACGCGCCGTGGGTGCATACCCGACAATGGTTGGCGACACCGCAATTGTGCAAGCCTACGCTTACGGCAAATTCCTTGGCGAATTGAACGTGACGTTTAATGACGCGGGCGAAATTGTCACCGCCACGGGCGAGCCAATCGTGATCGACGGCTCTGTTGCCGAAGATGCCGACACCGTTGCGCGCATCGCCGAAGCAGCGGCACCACTGGATGAAATCCGCAACAAAGTTGTCGCAGAGGCGGCCACTGAAATTGGTGGTGATCGTTCTGTTTGCCGCGCAATGGAATGTTCCATGGGATCGTTGATTGCGGATGCAATGTTGGACCGCGTAAAGGACCAAGGTATTGAAATTGCGATCCAAAACGGTGGCGGTATTCGTGCGTCGATTGATGCAGGACCCATCACCACGGGCAACGTTCTGACGGTTCTACCGTTCCAGAATACCCTCAGCACGTTCCAAGTTGACGGTAAAACTCTGGTGGCGGCATTGGAAAATGGCGTGAGCCAACTGGAAGAGGGCGCAGGTCGTTTCCCGCAAGTTGCTGGCATGACCTACGCGATTGACCCGGCGGCCGCAGCTGGTGCGCGCATCAGCGATGTCATGGTGGGCGGTGCCCCGATTGATATGGCCAAGGTCTACGGCGTCGTGTCCAACAACTATGTGCGCAACGGCGGCGACGGCTACAAAATGTTCAAAGGCGCTGCAAACGCCTATGACTTTGGTCCAGATCTGGCTGACGTCACGGCTGAATTTCTGGCCGCCAAAGGTCCGTTCACGGATGGCCGTATCACAGTGAAATAACGCCACAAGCATTGTGAAATTGACGCTCCGCTTGGTGACAGGCGGGGCGTTTTTTGTTTATGTGAGGGCAGGGGGGCTGATCATGCTGGCACTTGGTGAAAAGGTTAACTTACGACGATTGCGCCCTGCTGATTTGGTGCCTTTCCAAACGTATCGCGCTGATCCGGACGTCGCCCGCTATCAAGGGTGGACCCCTATGGATGACGCTGAAGCGTGCAATTTTCTGGCCGCAATGCAGCAAATAGATTTGCCCAAGATCGGCGGGTGGTGCCAAATCGGGATTGCAGATGCGGTGAGTGACAATTTGATCGGCGACGTTGGGGTGCACATCGCCCAAGATCAAAGCGAAGCCGAGCTGGGCATCACAATGGCGCGCGCCGCACAGGGTAAATCGCAAGGCTTTGAGGCGGTTGGGCTGATTGTGGATTGGGTGTTTGCCCAATCACGCGCCGCCAAAATCATCGCGATTACAGATGAACGCAATACCGGCGCGCAGGCGCTTTTGATACGTTTGGGCTGGCCATTTGTTACGACATTGGGTCCTGATGTCGAAATCGTTGGTCGAACAGAACACGTGTTTGAATATGCCCGACCAAATGACCCGTAAATTCTGCACAATTTGCGGGCTTTGCGCTGCGTGCGCATCAGGGATTGATTGACCCATGTGCGGACGTTTTGCCATCACCTTGCCCAACGACGCAATGGCGCAACTGTTTGCCGCGCAACCGGGCAATGATTTGCCGGAGATTCCGAATTATAACGTTTGCCCGACGACACAAGTGCATGTTGTGACCTCGCAAGACGGTGTGCGTCGTCTTGGTGCGATGCGGTGGGGGTTTATCCCCAGTTGGTACAAAAAGCCGAACGATGGGCCGCTGCTGATCAATGCGCGTTCTGAAACGATTGCCGAAAAACCGGCCTTTCGCCATGCGTGTCGTGAACGCCGTTGCGTGATGATCGCCAGCGGATTCTACGAGTGGACAAAAGACAGCGAAGGGACGCGCTATCCTTGGTACATCACGCGTCAAGACGGTGCGCCGTTGATTTTTGCGTCGATTTGGCAGGATTGGGATGCAGGCGACGATGCACTGCGCACTTGCGCGTGTGTGACGACGGGGGCCAATGCGGCCATGTCAGCCATCCACCACCGGATGCCGGTGATTTTGGAACCTGATCAGGTCGGATTGTGGTTGGGTGAACAAGGCAAAGGCGCAGCACCTTTGATGAGGGCCGCCTCTGAGAACACCCTGCAATGGCACCGTGTGGACCGCGCGGTGAATTCAAATCGGGCCAGTGGCGCAGAACTGATTACGCCGATGATCGAGCCTCGCGAATGAACCGGAAAAGCCACCCAAACTAAACAGTCTGGGTGGCAAATCTGTCGTGAACGCGCCGCGCGAACACTTACTTCAAAGGTGCGGATCCAAACTTCAGAATACCGGTCACCACAGGATCGCCATTTTCGTCAACGACACCTTCGTGGTAGAAGGAGCGGGTCATGTCTTGGGACACGCCGACGCTGGCTTCTTCGAAGACGGCCAGATTGCCCGTGCTCCATCCGCCATCTTCGGAGATGACAGTGATCGACCCTTCGGTTTCATTTACAAACCGCAAAGTATCGCCAGCGGTCACATAGGATGTGTCCGGAAAATATGCGTCAGGCAAAATCAAAATAATGTGTTCCGCCGCATTGCCGGGTGTCGAAAGGAAAGAAACCGCTAAAGCGGCCATAAGTGTAGTCTTGCGCAGCATTTCATTGCTCCTGTGTGTCTCGGCCCCACCCGTTAAACATTGGATTGGCGATACTTTGGGATTTGGGCGCAAATGCGGCGGTGTTGCGACGCAGGCTGGGCAATTAACCGGTTTGCGTACCAAGCCAGCTGCGAAATGCCTTGAGGGGGGCACCTTCGGTACGATCTTGGGGCCAGACCAGATAATAGGTGCCGATGCTGTCGTTGGTGTGGCGTGCCGCACGGGCAAGCTGGCGGTTGTTCAGATAAGGCTCTGCGACAAATGTCGGCAACAAGGCGACACCCAGACCGTGCATCGCCGCTTGGGCCATGGTCGAAAACTGGTCAAAAATCATCCCCGGAGGCACGTCTTGTGTCACACCGTGGTCCTTGAACCAACGCGCCCAACCGCGCGGACGTGTGTCCAGATGCAAAAGCGGATGATCGAGAATGTCTTTTGCGTTCTGTGCAGGTTCCGGCAACATTTCGGGGGCACACACAGGTACAACGGTTTCTGACATCAATGCCATGTGAAAGGCCCCAACCCAGTCTGTGCGTCCAAAATGGATCGCCGCATCGAACCGAGTTGTGCGGAAATCAAAAGGCGACAGACGGGTCGACAGGTTCACTGTAATCTCGGGATGGGTTGCCGCAAAATCGGACAGGCGCGGTGCCAGCCAATGCATGCCAAAAGCGGGCAGAATAGCGAGGTTCAGCGTGCCGCCTTCGGGGTTGGCGCGGGCATGCACAGAGGCCGAGGCCAGTTGCGACAGGATCGTGCGGACCTTGTCGGCGTAGTCTTTGCCAACGGGCGTTAGATACAGCAGACGCCCCTCGCGGCGCATCAACTGCACGT
Organism: Ascidiaceihabitans sp.; assembly: GCA_029251465.1. Taxonomy (GTDB): domain Bacteria; phylum Pseudomonadota; class Alphaproteobacteria; order Rhodobacterales; family Rhodobacteraceae; genus Ascidiaceihabitans. Next base: position 17,866 of record JAQXDI010000055.1, on the reverse strand, counting down.
CCAACTGTTCTTCAAGGGTTTTGATCTGGCGACTGATGGCGCTTTGGCTCAGCGACAATTCGGCCCCTGCAGCCGTGGCCGTGCCCAAACGCGCGGCCGCTTCGAACGCGATCAGGGCGGACGTCGACGGCAGAAAACGGCGCGGCGCGATCATCGATGCGTTTTCCTCATGCATTACAGGCTAAACCAGCGTTAGAGGTTCGGGATGATTTGTGCAATGTTTGTTGAAATATTGGATTCGCAAAAGGACGCACATCATGAACGCAGAAGCTCCGGTTCTTAAAGCCAAAGATCAACCCGATTTGGGCAGCTTTGAATGGTCCGACCCCTTTCGCCTAAGCGGGCAATTGTCCGAAGATGAACGGATGATCCAATCCTCGGCGGCGGCGTATGCGGCTGAAAAATTGGCCCCTCGTGTGATCAAGGCGTTTGCAGAAGAAGAAACCGACCCATCGATCTTTGCGGAAATGGGCGAAATGGGCCTGTTGGGTGTCACACTACCCGAAGAATACGGCGGCCTTGGTGGATCTTACGTCAGCTACGGTTTGGTCGCGCGCGAAGTCGAGCGGATCGACAGCGGATACCGGTCGATGATGTCGGTGCAATCGTCCTTGGTGATGTACCCGATCTACGCATATGGGTCCGAGGCGCAACGTCGCAAGTATTTGCCGGGGTTGGCGGCAGGCACATCCATTGGCTGTTTTGGCTTGACCGAACCCGATGCGGGCAGTGACCCTGCGGGCATGAAAACTGTCGCCAAAAAGGTCGATGGCGGGTACGTGATTTCCGGCTCAAAAATGTGGATTTCCAACGCGCCGATCGCAGATGTATTCGTGATCTGGGCGAAGTCCGAAGAACACGGCGGCAAAATCCGTGGTTTTGTTTTGGAAAAAGGCATGAAGGGCCTGAGCGCCCCCAAGATCGGCAACAAGCTGTCGTTACGCGCCTCCATCACCGGCGAAATTGTGATGGAAGGTGTTGAGGTCGGCGAAGACGCGTTGTTGCCAAATGTCCAAGGTCTAAAAGGTCCGTTCGGGTGCCTGAACCGCGCGCGCTACGGGATCGCATGGGGTGCTATGGGGGCCGCAGAATTCTGCTGGCATGCAGCGCGCCAGTACGGCCTGGATCGCAAACAGTTTAACAAACCGCTGGCGGGAACACAGCTGTTCCAAAAGAAATTGGCTGACATGCAAACCGAAATTGCACTGGGCCTTCAAGGCGCATTGCAAGTCGGCCGCTTAATGGATGCAGCCAATGCAGCACCTGAGATGATCAGCATCGTAAAACGCAATAACTGCGGCAAAGCGCTGGATATCGCGCGGATGTCGCGGGACATGCATGGCGGCAACGGTATCAGTGGTGAATTCCAGGTAATGCGTCATATGATGAACTTGGAAACGGTCAACACCTACGAAGGAACGCATGACGTCCACGCCCTGATCTTGGGTCGCGCCCAGACGGGCATCCAAGCATTCTACTGAAAAAGAGGTGCGGGACACCCGCACCTTACCCGCGCCCTACGTTGTTCTGATCAAAAGTACTCAAAGCCCGCCGCAGGCGACTTTCGCTATGATCTTGGTGATCTAACCAATGGCTCGCGTACACCTGCGCGGATCACATCGGGATCATAGGCATTGCGTGCAAACACCTCGTGAACCATCGGCGCGAAATGTTCGATCGGGAGCGTGTCGTAGTCAGGATCGAAACTACTTTGATCCCAACGTTTGCAAAATTGAGCACAATCATCAAAATAGATGTTGCCCGCAAACTTATCCCTTTTGTTCGCGTTTCCGCCAACGTGATGACCGTAATAAATCATCTGGAAATCGCCGTGGGTTTGCACACACCAGCTGCATTGCTCCCTCACAAACGGGCGCAAGATCGTCGCCGCATATTCGTCGTGATTGTACGGGGCGTAGATGTCGCCAATGTCATGCAGCAGAGTGGACACAACCCAGTCAATATCCGCACCATCACGCCATGTGCGTGTGGCGGATTGCAGGGAATGCCCAAGGCGTGTGACTTTGTAGCCAGACAGCCCTTCGTCCAGATCAACGAGCGCTGACAACAATCGGTCTGCCGTGCCTTTGGTGAACGCGACTTCGTGGCGGGTGAGGAATTCGTATTCCTCCTTAGTGCCGTCCTTCATCTGGGTGAATTCAACTTGGTCCATCATGTCTTGTCCTGCTTTTGAAATGACGTCTGGTACGACCAGACTAGCCTGATCTGCGCGGCAGAGTTGGTCAAGTGCGCCGCTGTTTTGTCGCGAACCGCCATTATGCGTCCTAACACCGACATGACGCAGTGTTGTGACGCAAACCCGCTGGACAAGGCCGTTTCGACCGCTAGTGTCCTGATCAATCAATGACCGTCAGAAAGGACACGTTCCATGGATAAATTTGGTAAAAGCCAGTCGGTGAAACGGGTCGAAGATGTCCGCTTTTTGACGGGTGAAGGGCGCTATGTCGATGATATCGCGCCGCAGGCGTCGTTGCACGGGTTTGTCTTCCGCTCGCCTGTTGCGCACGGCATCATTACAGAACTGGATGTGTCTGACGCGCGGCAAGCGGATGGCGTCCATGCGGTTTTGACCGTGGATGATCTAGAAGCTGCCGGAATGAACATCGCGATGCGCGCCACTGTTGTGGACAATCGTGATGGGACCAAGGGGGCGGCATCCTTCCGTCCGATCTTGGCCAAAGATCGCGCGCGCTTTGTGGGTGAACCGCTGGCATTTGTGGTTGCAGACACGCTGGCACAAGCGCGTGATGCAGCCGAGCTGATCGAGTTTGACTACGATGAATTGCCCGCCAAAATGGATATGATCGCGGGCGGCGAAACCGTCCATCCCGAGGCCCCGAACAATGTCGCATTTGACTGGGGCATGGGCGATGAGGCCGCGACCAACGCCGCGTTCGAGGCCGCAGCCCATGTGGTGTCGCTGGATGTTGGCGACAACCGCATTATCGTTAATTCGATGGAGCCACGCGGCACCTACGCCTATTGGGAAGCAGGTCGTTTGCATGTTGCCATCAACGGTCAAGGCGTCTGGGCGCATAAGGATCAGATGATCGCGGCCTTTGGTCTTGAGGCCGAAGATGTGCAAGTGACCAACCCCGATACCGGTGGTGGCTTTGGCATGAAATCCATGGGCTACCCGGAACCGTTCTGTGCTGCTTTGGCTGCGAAACTACTGGACCGGCCCGTGCGTTGGATGTCAGAGCGGACCGAGGCGATGCTGTCTGACAATGCGGGCCGTGACCTGACATCTTTGGCCGAGTTGGCGTTCGACGAAAACCACAAAATCACCGCCTACCGTGTGCATACGGATTGCAATCTGGGTGCGTACAATTCCCAATTCGGACAACCTATCCAGACCTTGCTGTTCAGTCGCGTTTTGATGGGCGTCTATGATGTGCAGGCCACGTATCTGCATGTGAATGGCTATTTCACCAACACCACCCAAGTTGACGCCTATCGCGGCGCTGGGCGTCCCGAGGCGATCTATGTGCTGGAACGCGTGATGGATCGTGCGGCGCGTGAATTGGGCGTTGATCCGTGGGAATTGCGCCGCAAGAATTTCATCAAGCCAGAGCAGTTCCCCTACAAGGCGGCGACCGGCGAAACCTATGACGTGGGTGACTTTGATTTGCTGTTGGGCCGCGCTGCTGAAATCATTGATGCGGACGGGTTCGAAGCCCGCCGCGCCGCGGATGAGGCAAAGGGGCTGCTGCGCGGGCAAGGCTTGTGCTACTATATCGAAAGCATCTTGGGTGACCCGTCAGAGACTGCAAAAGTTGTCTTTAACGCGGACGGGACCGTGCACATTCTGGTCGGCACGCAGTCGAACGGGCAGGGGCATGAAACGGTGTACGCCAAGTTCCTTAGCGATCAGACGGGCATTCCGGCGGATAAAATTTTTGTCATCCAAGGCGACAGCGATTTGATCGCCAAAGGCGGCGGCACCGGCGGGTCGCGGTCCGTGACCACGCAAAACAATGCCACGCTTGCGACCGTGACAAAGATGGTCGAGGTGTTCAGCGCCTTCCTTTCCGATGAAATGGGCGTGCCTGCAGCAGAGATATCTTTTGACGATGAGCGGTTCCGCGCAGATGGGTCAAACCTGACGCCAACTATGTTGGAAGTCGCCGAAATGGCGCGTCAAGCTGGGCGTGACGATTTATTAGTTCACCAAGAAACCGCGACTTTGCCTGCGCGCAGCTTTCCAAATGGTTGTCATGTTACAGAGGTTGTCGTCGATCCGGACACAGGCACGATCACAACTGACCTGTATATCGTTGTAGACGATTTTGGTAATCTTATCAGCCCTGTAATGGCCGAGGGCCAAGTGCATGGCGGCGTGGTTCAAGGCATCGGGCAAGCTATTACAGAGCATGTTGTGTACGATGAAGACGGCCAATTGCTCACGGCATCGTTCATGGACTACGCCTTGCCACGGGCGGACGACGTACCCAATATTAACTTTACTTCGGTACCTGTTCCGTCAACGGCCAACATCATGGGGATGAAAGGCTGTGGCGAGGCAGGCACCGTTGGTGCACTGGCAGCCGTCGCAAATGCGGTGCAAGATGCACTATGGGATCGCGGTGTTCGCCAAGCGGACATGCCATTCACGCCGCACAGAGTATGGGAAATGTTAAAGGATGCCCCTATCGCAGCTGAATAAACGGATTGCCGGATGGCTTCAGAACCGCTTTGGGCGGGATGTTCCTGAGGTTGCGCCGCTGACGCGCGGACCGACAATTCACGTGATCATTTTGGACGGAACAATGTCGGTGCTATCGCAGGGGTGTGAAACCAATGCGGGTCTGACGTTTAAGCTGCTGTCCGAAATGGGCGGTGATGTATCGGTGTATTACGAGGCAGGCCTACAGTGGTCGCATTGGCGCAAGGCCGGCGACGTGTTGATGGGGCGCGGGATCAACCGCCAAATCCGACGTGCTTATGGCTATCTGTCCTCGCGGTACCGCCCCGGGGACCGTGTGTTTCTGATGGGGTATTCGCGTGGGGCTTATGCTGTGCGGTCGTTGGCGGGGATCATTGATCGCGTCGGGCTGCTGCGCGCCAGTCACGCGACCGAACGCAATATTCGTGACGTTTACCGCCATTATGAATGCGCCCCTGACGGCGAAATAGCGCAACGCTACGCCGATATTCACTGTCACCGCCGCGTCGAAATCGAAATGATCGGCGTTTGGGATACGGTGAAATCGCTCGGATTGAACGCGCCGTTTTTATGGCGGTTCAGCGCGCCACGTCACGCGTTTCATGACCATCAACTTGGCAAATCCGTCAAACACGGCTTTCACGCTTTGGCCCGTCACGAGACCCGCGTCGCCTACTCACCAGTGATGTGGGACAGCAACCCTGAATGGCCGGGCAAGCTGGAACAGATGTGGTTTCGTGGCGCGCACGGGGATGTCGGTGGGCATCTGGGTGACTTTATGCAAGCGCGTCCGTTGTCGAATATTCCGCTGGTCTGGATGCTGGAAAAGGCCGAGGGCTGCGGATTGCCGCTGCCTGACGCGTGGAAAGATCGTTTTCCGCAAGATTCCAAAGCACCGGCAAGCGGGACATGGCGTGGATTCGGCAAATGGTTTATCACCCGAAAGGCGCGCAAAGTCGGGCTGGACCCGTCAGAGCGCATTCATCCGTCTGTGCGTGAAGGACTTGGCAATCGCACACCCTGGGCGTGGCCGGGGATGCGCCAAGCACTGCGACGCTAGCGGATTTTCATGATAATGCAGGTGGTCGATCCGGTGGCATACAGCTTGCCATCATCTACGCCACGAATTTCACCGGTGGCCACGCCGGTCGAACGCCCCGCATGGTTCACGTCACCGATGCAGTCAATCATCATACCCAACGGGATCGAACGCAGGATGTTAATCTTGTATTCTAGGGTCGTGTAGACGGAACCGCGTGGCACTTTGGTCATGACCGCGCAGGCCATCGCGCTGTCCAACAATGTGCCGTACCAACCGCCGTGCACAGTGCCCATCGGGTTGGTGGTTTTGAATTCAGGGGCGCCGCGAAACACTGCACGCCCGTCGGAAATTTCATGCAAAGTATACCCAAGCGTTTCGCCGATTGGCGGGGCAGGATGGCACCCCTCCCGAATGCCTTGCATGAATTCCAGACCTGACATCGACAGAACGTCATCAGAGGATAAAAGGTCGTCAGCGGATTGGGCGTATCTGGGCATGAAAAAGCCTTGTGAACAGGTTGCTATCCAAGGCTAGATAGCTGCGTGGATCAGGACAAGGGTTACGCGACGTTGCGGATGCTGGCGGTTTGGGTCACGCCCAGTGCATGGCACACATCGCGTGTCAGGTCGGGGCGGTTCAGCGTATAAAAATGCAAGTTTTCAACACCTTCACAGACCAACGTGTCACTTAGTTCGGTGCAATGAGCGATTGCCAGCAGGTCTTGGCGGTTGTCACGCAGAGCCGTTTCAAACATCTGCACAACCTCATCAGGAATGACAGCGCCACATTTTGCAGAAAACGCACGCGCGCTTTTCCAGTTGGTGACAGGCAAAATACCCGGCGTGATTGGCGCTGTGATCCCGGCATCCGCGCAGGCATCGCGAAAGCGCAAAAAGGTTTCAGCCTCAAAGAAGAACTGCGTTAACGCTTCGCTTGCGCCGGCGTCTATTTTTGCCTTGAGCCAATCAACGTTTTGCTGCGTGCTGGTGGCGTCGGGGTGAACATCGGGGTAGGCACCGACGCGGATCGTGAAATTGCCGCGCGCTGCGAGGGCTGAGATCAGCTCGCAACTGTTTTGAAACCCGTCTTTGTGGGCGCTGAACGTGGTTGTGCCGTCGACGGGATCGCCACGCAGCGCAACGATGTCAGTGATGCCAGCCTTTGCAAACCGGTCCGCCGTTTTCATCACCTGCGCCTTGGATGCTCCAACGCAAGTCAGATGCGCTGCAACTTTTAAACCAGAGGTGCGTCGCAACGTTTCCGCCGCATCATGCGTCAAATCCTGGGCCGACCCACCGGCGCCATAGGTCACCGAAAAGAACCGTGGATCCAGAGGGGCCAATGCCTGCGCTGTGTCCCAAAGTCGAAAAGACGCGTCGATAGATTTTGGCGGGAACACTTCGAATGAAACAGCTGGCGTTGTCATGGGTTGATCCTTTTTGGTTTAGCCTCTTGTGACACAGACACGTTCATGAGACAAATTCATAACTTTCAACATAAACATGAGCTCCGTATGCATATCGAATTTCGCCACCTGCGCACGATCAAGGCAATTCACGAGGCAGGTGGGTTGGCCAAGGCAGCGGATCAGTTGCACATCACGCAAAGTGCGCTGAGCCATCAGGTCAAGGGGCTGGAGGATCAGGCGGGGGTCGAATTGTTTGTACGCCGCTCAAAACCACTGCGATTGTCGGCGGCTGGCTTGCGATTGCTCCGACTGGCCAATCAGGTTCTGCCGCAAATCGAGGCAACGCTGAACGATTTCACCGGCCTGCGCGACGGCAGCTCGGGTCGGATGCACATCGCGATTGAATGTCACGCTTGTTTTGAATGGTTGTTTCCAGTGCTTGAGCGGTTTCGCAAAAACTGGGGTGACGTTGATGTCGATATTCGGCCCGGTCTGGCATTTGATGCACTGCCCGCGCTGATGAAGGAAGATGTCGATCTGGTTGTGTCCTCTGACCCAGAGGAGCTGGCCGGCATCGAATTCATCGAACTCTTTGATTACGCGCCGGTTTTTGTGGCATCCAAGGATCATCCGCTGGCAAAAAAGGACTACATTGATGCGACTGACTTTCGCGGCGAAACCCTGATCACCTATCCGGTTGAACGCACCCGTCTGGACGTGTTCAGCGAACTTCTGATCCCTGCCAAAGTCGAGCCAGCTGTTGTGCGTCAGGCCGAACTGACGGCCGTCATCCTGTTGCTTGTGGCGTCAAATCGTGGGGTGTCGGTGTTGCCCGATTGGGTCGTGCGCGAGGTCATATATTCGTCCGATTACATCACGCGCCCGCTGACCAAAGACGGGATCACAAAACGCCTGTATGCAGCGATTCGCAGCGACGAGCGCGACAAACCCTACATGCAGGAATTGATCAAACTAGCGCGGATTGAAGCGCGCAAATTGCAGGAAGCTTAAGCGAAAATTCATTCGCCAAGCCCATCAAACAATGGCGTGGACAAATACCGCTCAGCGAAACTGGCAAGGATAACAACGATGTTTTTTCCAGCCATTTCAGGGCGCTGACCCAGCTGAATGGCAGCGATCAATGCAGCACCTGATGAAATGCCGACTGGCACGCCTTCAATCCGGGCAACCTCGCGGGCGGTTGCGAATGCGTCGTCGTTGGTGACGGTGATCACCTCATCGTAGATGCCGGTGTCCAGAATTGCGGGCTCAAAACCCGCACCGATCCCTTGGATTTTGTGGGGTCCTGGATTGCCGCCCGACAAAACGGGGGAATCGCTAGGCTCAACCGCCACGATGTGAATGTCCGGGTTTTGTCCTTTCAAATAGCCACCTGCGCCGGTGATCGTGCCACCCGTTCCGATGCCCGAGACAAACACGTCGACCTTGCCGCCGGTGTCATTCCAGATTTCGGGTCCTGTGGTTTTGCGGTGGATCGCCGGATTGGCCGGATTTTCAAACTGCTGCGGAATGACGGCCCCGCCGATCGAGGCGGCCAGTTCTTCGGCCTTGGCAATAGCGCCTTTCATGCCTTTGGCGGCCTCTGTCAGCTCCATTTCTGCCCCGAGGATTGCAAACATTTTGCGGCGCTCGACCGACATGCTTTCGGGCATGGTCAGGATCAGTCGATAGCCTTTGGCCGCCGCCGCCAACGCCAACCCGATGCCGGTGTTGCCTGAGGTCGGCTCGATCAGCGTCGTCTTGCCGGGGGTGATCGTGCCGTTCGCCTCCATGGCTTCGACCATGGCGACGCCGATGCGGTCCTTGACCGAGGATGTGGGGTTAAAGAATTCAATCTTGGCCAACAAGTTCGCGCCAACACCGTGGGCTTTGGCCAGCTTGTCCAACCGTACGAGTGGTGTGTCACCGACAGTTTCAGTGATGTTGCCGTAAATTTTACCGCGTCCGATGTTTGCCATGTCGATGATCCTTTGGTTGCTTGGGATCAAGTTAGGCAAAATTGGAACGAAATTCCAGCGCACAGCACATCTGCGCGCTGGAAAAGAACGATTAGATCAATTTGACGATCTGTTTGCCGACATTTTTCCCGGTTAGCAGTCCCATAAAGGCGGATGGTGCGTTTTCGAGGCCTTGAGCAATATCTTCGACCACTTTGATGTCGCCCGAAGAAACTTTTGGTCCGATTTCTGCAAGAAATTTTGGAAAATCACCCCAATGGTTCGAGATGATAAAGCCATTCACCGACAAAAAGTTCACCAAGATCGGGCGCCAGATTTGCGGGGCCGCCATTTGCGCCGCTGCACCCGCGCCCAAGCCACCAGCATTGTACCAGCTGATCATGCCGCAAATCGGGATGCGGCCGTGTGGCTTCATCAATGGCATCACGGCTTCTAGAACTTTGCCGCCGACGTTTTCGAAATAGATGTCGATGCCACCGCCGCAGGCCTCTTTGAGTGCGGCGCGCAAAGAACGTGCATCCTCATAGGCGCGGTGATCGATGCAGGCGTCAAAGCCAAACACCTCAACGGCCATTTTGCACTTGTCCGCGCCACCTGCGATGCCAACGGTTTTCAGGCCCAGTGATTTGGCGACCTGACCGACCATGGACCCGACAGGGCCGGTGGCAGCGGCCACAACCAGTGTTTCACCAGCCTTTGGGCGGCCGTATTCCATCAGGCCGTACCAGCCGGTGAAACCGGGCATGCCCAAAACGCCCAAAGACGCGGTGATTGGGCCGTTTGCCGGATCAACTTTGCGGCACATCTTTTCGTCGGCAACAGCGTGTGTTGCCCAGCCAAACGGACCAAAGGCAAAATCGCCGGCTTTGAAATGATCGGAATTGGAAGCGATGACTTCGCCAACCGAACCACCCTCCATCGTGCCGCCAATCGGGACGGGGGCGGCATAGCTTTTGCCGTCATCCATACGTCCGCGCATGTACGGATCCAGCGACATGTAGTGCACGCGCACCAAAATTTCGCCGGCACCCGGGGTGGGCACGTCTTTGGTTTCCAGTTTGAAATGTTCAGGACCGGGTGCACCCGTTGGGCGGCCCGCAAGTGTGATGTGTTGCATTTGATCTGTCATGATGTTCTCCCTCTTTGCGAGCAGCGTGAAGCCTGCGGGTTTGCGTGACAAGCTGTAACGCCCCGTCACAGCCTGCCTTAAGCGCCAATTCGCCACGTCTTTGCCTGCATCCAGCCCCTTGGCAATTCTGGCAAGGGGGCGTATAGCGCGCATCTGACCCACACTCGGAGAATACGCCATGATCGGCAGCGCAAATCTTAACATCATGATCAAAGCCGCCCGCAAAGCTGGCCGTTCCTTGGTCAAAGACTTTCGCGAAGTCGAGAATTTGCAGGTGTCTTCCAAAGGGGCAGGGGATTTTGTGTCCAAGGCGGACCTCTCGGCTGAGAAAATCCTGAAAGAAGAATTGATGGGCGCGCGCACGACTTATGGCTGGTGCGCCGAAGAAAGCCCCGAGGAAGACGGCGCTGACCCGACCCGCCGCTGGATCGTTGACCCGTTGGATGGCACCACCAACTTTTTGCACGGCCTGCCGCATTGGGCAGTGTCGATTGCGCTGGAACACAAAGGCCAGGTTGTGGCGGGCGTTGTGTTTGACGCGGCCAAGGACGAGATGTTCTTTGCCGAAAAAGGTGCCGGTTCTTGGATGAACGACACACGAATGCGCGTATCAGGTCGTCACAAAATGATTGAATCGATCTTTGCGACAGGGATCCCGTTTGCGGGCCGTTCTGATTTGCCTGCGACGTTGACCGACATCGCGAAACTGGCCCCTGTTTGCGCGGGTATCCGTCGCTGGGGTGCTGCGTCACTTGATTTGGCCTACGTTGCCGCAGGCCGGTACGATGGCTACTGGGAACGCCGCTTGAAATCATGGGATATGGCGGCCGGTGTGATCATCGCGCGCGAAGCCGGTGCTTTGGTTGAACCACTTGCCGCAGGTGGTGATTTGCTGGACGGTGGCGAAGTCCTGTGTGCCAATGAGGCGCTATTCGCGCCGCTTGCAAAAATTCTGCGCTAGACCTGCGCCGCTTAAACCGTCAGATTTCGTCGTCATAGACAGAGGATGCGGCATTGCCGTTCTCGTCTGTCCAGACGCGCTGATCGTTGTTGCGCAGTAACTTGCGATTGCGGCCCGGGTAGGTGACCGTATCCTCGGACGTGCGGGTGCCGATCACCAAATACGACGCGTCCTGATCAGACGTGTTTTCCAAACAATGCCCTACAGGATCGCCAGCTTTGAAACAGGCTGCATCGCCTTGTGTTAACTCGGATTTTTCGTCGCCCTGATGCAAGGTGACTTGTCCGCTGAGCATCAAGATCATTTCGTCCTCGTTCGCATGCCAGTGTAACAACGACGACTTTGATCCTTTCGGAAGCGTTTCTATTAACGCGCCAAACTGGGTTAGATTTCCGGTGTCGCTAATCAGCTCGGCAGTATAGGCACCTAGCAACGGGTGGCTTTCACCATTTTTGATTTTGGCGGTGCCGGCTTTGATAACGGTCAAGATGAGCCCCACGATTGTGAATGATAGGTTGCCAAGATCATTGATCTGACGGGTGATTGATCCCGTCGCGCCACGGGATTGGTTCGAAATCAGGCGGATGTGCGCCGCTGATGCACCCTAAATTTACACCACACAACAACGGGTTAGATCGCGTTTGATGATGCGTGTAGATGCCACAGGTTTTGCAAAAGTAGTGCTGAGCGGTGTGCGTGACAAAGCTGTACAGGCTCAGGTGTTCGGCCCCTTTGGTCACTTTCAAAGTGGCAGAGGTCACGCCAATATTTGCTGCCTGACGGCGCTTGCAAAATGAACAATTGCAGCGCCCGGCGTCGTCAAATCCGGCGGGGGCGTCGCCAGTTAATTCTACCGCGCCGCAGTGGCAGGTGGCTATGATTTTCATCGTGTGACCTTTGGGATGCGACTGAGGTCGTATTTGGCCTCAGGGTGGGGCGGATGGTAATCGTTAACACGCCAAAACCGAGTCCCACCGCGCTTTAGCCAAACAGGTACCGCCAAGGCAATCCCTGCGACAAACCCACCGGCATGCGCCCAATACGCGACGCCGCCGGTTTCCGGATCAGCGCCCAAACCGCCAAAGAATTGCATGGCAAACCAGACCATCAGCATGATCCACGCGGGGATCGGGAAGATGCGGAAAAACACGATCAGGATCAGTAGAATATCGATCTTTGCCTTGGGATAGAGCAACAAATACCCTCCCATCACGCCTGCAATAGCGCCAGAGGCACCAACGGTCGGCACGCCCGATTGGGTGGCAGATACGTAATGTATCAGCCCGGCTGCGATACCGGACACGAGGTAAAACAAAAGGTATGGAATATGCCCCATCTCGTCTTCGATGTTGTCGCCAAATATCCACAAAAACAGAATGTTACCGGCCAGATGCATCCAGCCGCCGTGCAAAAACATCGACGAGAAAAAGGTGTAATACCCCTCGCCAAAAGTGATGCGCGCAGGGATCATCCCCCATTCGACATAGACCGCATTCACGGTCGAAACATCCGCCATCCCGTAGGACAGAAAGACCAGAATGTTCGCAGCTATAAGCGCATAGGTGACGTATGGCGTGCGTCCGGACGGGTTGTGATCGCGAATTGGTAACATGCCCCTACGCTGTCTGTTTGCGCGGGCATGGTCAAGTGGGGGTTACTGTGATTGCCCCACTTCTCCCAGCAATGCAGCGTTCCCGCCCGACGCCGTTGTGTCGATGCAAATGTGACGCTCTGACAGGGCATGACCAGCATCCGGTTGGCCCGTGAGCAGGGGTACAATCGCGCCATTGCGTTGGGCCAAAGCCTGATCAATAGCCTGCGCGGTTTGCGCATCCCCCCACCAGATCACACCGCCAAAATCGGGTGCGTTGACCAGCGCTGTTGGTGCAATCTGCCCTTTGGCAAGAACCGCGTGGCCGCCCAAGGCCTCGACCGCTTTGGCCTGCGCCGCGGCTGCATCTGCGCCCGGACCCATGCACAAAATCGCATTGCTTTGATGTGTGCTTAGCCGGTTGGATTCGCCCGTCGGACCAGGCAGCGAGATTTCGTGCAGAGTTTTGGCTTCATGCGCCGCATCTGGCAGCGCGTTTTGCGCGTCGTCCCATTTTCCTGCCGCCCCTGCGGATGTTGGGGCGCGGAAACGCAGTAAATAGTACGGCCCACCTGCTTTTGGTCCCGTACCAGATAGCCCATTCCCACCAAACGGTTGACTGCCGACAATCGCGCCAATTTGGTTTCGGTTGACGTAAATGTTGCCCGCGCCAATGCGGTCAGACACATGCTGGACGCGGTCGTCGATGCGGGTGTGTAACCCAAAGGTCAGGCCGTAGCCGGTGGCGTTGATGTCATCGATTACCTGATCCAATTCACCGCTTTTGAAGGTCGCAATGTGCAGGACGGGGCCAAAGATTTCTTCCTTCATTTGTGCAATCCCGTCGACGTGAATCAGGGTTGGTGCGATGAATGTCCCGTCTTTCGGGCTTGGTAATTCGTGCAGCACACGCGCACGGTTGGCGTCGATGTGAGCGGCGATTTTAGCATGGGCCGCTGCGTCAATAACGGGGCCAACGTCGGTCGAGATATCCCAGGGTGCGCCCACGTCCAATGCGTCCATCGCGCCTTTGAGCATGTCGATGAAATGACCCTTGATGTCCTCTTGGACGTACAGGCAACGCAAGGCAGAACACCGCTGACCTGCGGATTGAAACGCGCTCTCGACGATTGCGGCGATGGCCTGTTCGGGCAAGGCCGTGCTGTCGACGATCATGGCGTTCAGGCCGCCGGTTTCTGCGATCAGTGGCGTTGCAGGCGCGTGTGTTGCCAGCGCGCTGCGGATTTTCAACGCGGTGCCTGTCGATCCGGTAAAAGCCACGATATTCAGCGCGCTTTGGGCGGTCAACGCCGCGCCGACGTCGCCGCCGCCGGGCAACAATTGCAACACATCGCGCGGCACTCCGGCCTCGTGCAGCAATTGCACCGCGCGGAATGCCATCAAGGGGGTTTGTTCTGCGGGTTTGGACAGGACCGCGTTGCCCTGCGCCAAAGCGGCGGCCATTTGACCTGAATAGATTGCCAGCGGAAAGTTCCACGGCGAGATGCACAAGGCGATGCCTGCAGCGGCGTCATCTGTCGCTTGAGCGGCATAGTAGCGCATAAAATCAACGGCTTCACGTAGTTCTGCGACGCAATCAAGTAGGGTTTTACCGGCCTCACGCGTCAGTAGGGCAAAGAGTTCACCATAGTTTTCTTCGTATAAATCCGCGGCCGTGTTCAGAATGCGCGCCCGATCTGATTGCGGAACATCCCAAAGCTTGGCCGCTTTGACCGCATTTGCGACATCATCCATCGACGCGTTGTGCATCGTGCCAACCGTGTCGCTGTGATCCGCAGGGTTGCGCAGCGTTGTCTTTGGCGACGGGTTTGCCGCGACGGCCAGCAAAGGTGACGCCACCCATTGATGCGTTGCGAACGGCGCGCGGGCTGCGTCAATTGTGGTTAATGTCTGGGTGTGTCCAAGGTCGAACCCCTTGGAATTTGGACGTTCGGGCAAATATAGATCGGTGCCCTTGGCAATCTGTGGGGCAGGATTGGCCAACATCTCGAATGGATCAGCGGCGACAATTTCAGGGGCCACGTCTTCGTCGACGATTTGGTGCACAAAGCTAGAGTTGGCGCCGTTTTCCAACAAACGCCGCACCAGATAGGCCAGCAAATCGCGGTGCGCACCGACAGGCGCATAGATGCGGCAGCGGGTTGTGTTGGCCGTCATGACCATCACGTGCAACGCCTCGCCCATGCCGTGCAAGCGCTGGAATTCGTAGGGCTGATCATCGGCCATGTGCAGGATCGCAGCAACCGTGTGGGCGTTGTGTGTGGCGAATTGCGGATAAATCCGGTCAGTCATGCCAAGCAGTTTACGAGCGTTGGAAATATAGCTGACATCGGTCTGCGCTTTTTGGGTAAAGACCGGAAATTCGTCCATGCCAAGGGTTTGTGCCAGCTTGATTTCAGTGTCCCAGTAGGCACCTTTGACAAGCCGCACCATGATTTTGCGGTCGTGGGTTTTGGCCATAGCGTACAGCGTGTCGATGACGGTGCCTGCGCGCGGGCCATAGGCCTGCACGACCACACCAAAACCGTCCCAACCGGCCAGCGCGGGTTCCGACAAGACTTCGTTGATCACGTCCAGCGACAGGGCGAGGCGGTTCGCCTCTTCGGCGTCAACATTCAGACCCATACCTGCGGATTTTGCGAGCAACGCAAGCGAGCGCAGGCGCGGCGTCAGGTTGCGAATGACGTCGTCGCGTTTGGCCAATTCGTAGCGGGGGTAGAGGGCGGATAGTTTGACTGAAATGCCCGGATTTTCGCGGACTTCATCAGAATGGCAGGCTGTGGCGATGGCAGAAATCGCGCGCGAATAGCTGAGGTGGTAGCGCTTTGCGTCGCGTTCTGTGCGCGCGGCCTCGCCCAGCATGTCGTAGGAATAGGTGAAGCCTTTGGCCTCCATTCCGGCGGCGCGTTTCATGGCACCGTTGATGTCTTCGCCCAGCACGAACTGGCGGCCCATTTCTTTCATGGCGCGACTGACGGCTGTGCGAATGACGGGCTCGCCCACACGTTTTAGCGCACCGTGTAAGTGACGGGCAGGGCCGGGGGCGTCGTCGTCCAGCACGCGGCCCGTCAACATCAACGCCCAGGTCGAGGCATTCACCAAAGAGGACGCGGATTTGCCCAAGTGCTTGCCCCAATCAGAGGGTGCGATCTTGTCTTCGATCAGCGCGTCGATGGTGTCTGCATCGGGTACGCGCAGCAACGCCTCGGCCAGACACATCAGCGCGACGCCTTCGTCGGTGGACAGGCCATATTCGGCAAGGAACACTTCCATCAGGCCAGGTGCGGCCGAGGTGCGAATGTTGTGGACCAACTCAGCCGCGGCCTTGCTGATTTGGGCGCGGTCATCTGCGGACAAATCAGCCTGGGCCACAAGCTTGGCGATGATGGGCGCGTGATCCGCGTAGGTATCAGCGTCGATTGCGTCGAGGAAAGCGTTTGAAGCGAATTGGGTCATGATCATACCTTTGCGTTTGTTCCAGTATACTGGTAATAGATCAGGACGTTTCGCTAATTTTTGGCTAAAATGTAGGTTAAAAAGTTATAAAGGTAGCAAATAACATGATTTTTGAACAATCTGGTTTGGATCGTTTTGACGCAGCGATTCTAGAGGTTTTGGCAGAGGATGGGCGGATCAGCGTGACGGATCTGGCGGGGCGCATCGGCCTGTCCAAATCCCCGACCCAAGCGCGGTTGCGACGTTTGGAAAGTTCAGGCGTGATTTTAGGGTACCGCGCAATGCTGGATCCGATCCGGTTGGGGCTGGATCACGTGGCATTCGTCGAAGTCAAATTGAACGACACCCGAGAGGCGGCGTTGCGCGCGTTCAACATCGCCGTGGCCAAGGTGTCGGAAATCGAGCAAGCCCATATGATTGCAAGCAGTTTTGACTACTTGTTAAAGGTGCGCACACGGGACATGGCCCGCTATCGTGCCTTCCTCGGAGAGACGATTTCAACACTTCCGCATGTTGCCTCGACCTCGACCTATGTCGCGATGGAAGCGGTGAAAGAGACCGTTTTGGCTGAATCTTCTTGACCTAGGGCCGGATCGGGCCAACTTTCGTCTCATGCGTATTTTATTTGCCCTTTCTTTAGTGGCGGGGCCTGCGATGGCCCAAAGCACCACGAACATTTGCCCTGAACCTGCGGATCATTCCGCGGAACTGGATAGTTTGATCACCGCTGCCCGTGACGCCAAAAACGAAGGCGTTGGCCGCGATGTGTCCGGAAAAATGTGGGAAGTGTGGCTGCGCGCCCCGAATGATCAAGCCCAAGAGGTGCTGGACCGCGGGATGCAACGCCGCAACAGCTATGATTTTGCCGGCGCTTTCAAAGACTTCGATAAGTTGGCTGAATATTGCCCGACCTACGCTGAAGGGTTCAACCAACGGGCCTACATCCAGTATTTGCAGGGTAATTACGAGGGGGCATTGGTCGATCTTGACGCCGCTTTGGTGCTGTTGCCCAATCATGTGGCGGCGCAGTCCGGACGTGCGTTAACCTTGATGCAGTTAGGCAAACTGGCTGCTGCCCGGGTGCAAATGCTTGAAGCATTGGAAAACAACCCGTGGCTGTCAGAGCGCGCATTGGTCGCAAAAGACGCGCCTTTGGGTCCAAAGGGCGAAGATATCTAACGAACCCTCTTGAGGGTGCCCAGCAGTTTGCCTAGACACGTGGCTAAGGCCCCGTGCGGGCGTGATGGAATGGTAGACATACCAGACTTAAAATCTGTTGGGCCTTGTGCCCGTGTGGGTTCGAGTCCCACCGCCCGCACCATACTTCTTCTTGATTAAGCAAACGAATCAAGGGGTTAGAAAATGGTCGTTTTAAGCGAAGTTTTCGGTGAGTTTCTGGGCCTAAAAGAGATCAATCCAAAGCCCTCAGAGCAGTCTGTAAGGCGACTCATAGAGGTAGCTGGTGATTTACCTGTAGATCAGTACACCAGAAGCCATGCCAAAGCGTTCCTAGCGTCCTACAGTGAGCAGAAAACCAGCACCCGTAGAAGAAGGCTCCAGTGTCTTTCGTCTATCCTGAACTTTGCTTATTG
>JAQXDI010000006.1 GCA_029251465.1 Ascidiaceihabitans sp. | reverse complement strand
GCAACATCTCCAAGAAGTCGCTTGGCCTCTTGGCGGGCTTCGTCAGCCGTTAGTACACCATGGGAACCGATGGTGTAGCGCCGTGTACGTTTTCCGTTCCGGTATTGGATCAGGTATTTCTTTTTGCCTGAGGGATAGACGCGCAATCCAAAGCCGCCAACGTCGCTGTCCCAGACAAAGTAGTCCTTGCCGTCTATTTCCAACGCTTCAACGGCTCGTTTGGTCAGTTTCATTTTGCGCTCCTTGTCGATGCCAAGTTTGGTTTCCTGTGTCCCTGCCGGAAGCAATACGGAAGCAACAGACAGCAGAACTTGGCGCTATTGATGAAACTGAGGCGTAGTCAAAATCAACCTAAATCATTGATTATATGGTGTTTTTGTTCGGTGGGCGCAGTTTGGAGAAATACAGAGAAATGGCCCAAACGCGGTTTACAAACAGTGTTTGGCAGTTTCGATCCGGAACAACATGTCTTTGGTCAGAAGCGCACCACGCAAATGGATTACGCGGTGCGACTGGTGTTACACGATTT
The DNA here is from genome assembly GCA_029251465.1 of Ascidiaceihabitans sp. Classification (GTDB taxonomy): domain Bacteria; phylum Pseudomonadota; class Alphaproteobacteria; order Rhodobacterales; family Rhodobacteraceae; genus Ascidiaceihabitans. The sequence continues at coordinate 50,623 of JAQXDI010000006.1, read as the reverse complement.
TGGCTTGGGTGGCGGCCCGCAGTTCTGCCTCGGTCACGCCGTCTGCGCATTCGACGATGGCCAAGCCACCCTCGACAACATCCAGCACACCCAAGTTGGTGATGATGCGGTCAACCACGGCTTTGCCGGTCAAAGGTAACGTGCATTCGGACAAGACCTTGCTGTCGCCGTGCTTGTTGGTGTGATCCATGACGACAACCACGCGACCAACGCCTGCGACCAGATCCATCGCACCGCCCATGCCCTTGACCAATTTACCGGGGATCATCCAGTTGGCGAGGTCACCGTTTTCGGCCACTTCCATCGCGCCAAGGATCGCCATAGCGATTTTGCCGCCACGGATCATGCCAAAGGACTGGGCGCTGTCAAAATATGCGGTCTGTGGCAGTTCTGTGATCGTCTGTTTGCCGGCGTTGATCAGGTCGGCGTCTTCCTCTCCTTCGATCGGAAACGGACCCATGCCCAGCATGCCGTTTTCCGATTGCAGCGTGACTTCGATGCCTTCGGGAATGTAGTTGCTGACCAGCGTCGGGATGCCGATGCCAAGGTTCACGTACCAGCCGTCTTGCAGTTCGAGCGCGGCACGTGCCGCCATCTGATTTCTATCCCAAGCCATGTTTTTGATCCTTGTTGGCGATGTTCGGGGCGCCGCAGCAACCCGGTGTGGTTAATGTTGGTGCAGTGCGGGGCACTGCTGGATTTTATCCAGAACCGCGGCCCACACTTGTTTTCCGTAATCTGGGTTCATGTGGGCCAAATCCTGGCTCGGGTGGTGTTTGCCATTGCGAAGCCGCTTGGATCCGATCCCGTATTGGCGCCGGGTCAAGCCGCTTTGCGCCAGCGTGTGTGCAGGTTGACGCACAAAGGTTATCGCGTGTTGTGCCATAACGTCCTCAAGGCGGTCACAGGCGAGATCAAAGACCTCGCGATACCCATCCGTAGGTTCATCGGGGCGTTTGGGGGCATTCTGACTGTCCAGAATGGCTTCGCTGCGACGGGGTGTTTCAACACAGATGACGTGTTTGCTGGTCCAGCCGTGCCATGTGTCGGGCAACATGCTGCGCTGACAGTAGTCTTGCAGGATTGCATCAAACGCGGGCCGCGACATAAGCGCTTTGGCCCCGTGATGGGGCATGCCATCAATATTGATGCGGCGCATGAGATCGCGAAGAAATGCGGGATCGTTGGACCAACCAACATGCAAAACCACATCGGCGTCACTCAATAGTACAGCACGATAATCCTGCACGTATTGATCTGTAATCTCGGCTTCTTCTAGCTGTTCACCGTCGGGTGCATACCAGGCCATGTGATCGCCAATCTTGATCCGGTTCAGCTTTTCTTGCCGTCCCGCGAGGTAGTTCACTTCAATATCGGGGAATTCAGGGCCTAACTCATCCCACGCGAATTTCATGGCACTCGCATGGGATGACCCGACCAGAACAATTTTCAATTTGCGCGTTTTGCTCATGCCTGACCTGCCATCATGCGCTGTGTTTTAGGTCAGTGAAGAACATCAAGAACCCGTCTGGGTCTTTGACATGCAATTCTCTGGCCCCGTAATCGCGCTCAACCGGACCGGCGGGCAAAAGGTCAGGGTGATCGACAAAGCGGCCTTTGATCTCGTCCCAATAGCCCGCCACGTCATCGATCCAAAACTGGGCAGATACGTTGTTGGCCGTGGCGTTTAAGGCGGTCTCGTCGGCGGCGTTAATGAACGCAAACATCAGATTGCCGCGGCGCATCAACGCATACCCGTGATCGGGATTGTACAGTGCGCGGTCGAACCCCAAGCAGGTCTCGTAGAACGCAACGCTGGCCATCACATCGCGCACGGCGACGATAGGGGCGGTGCCCGAGAGTGCAGGGGGTGCGTCGCTCATTTATGCCGCTCGCGTGGTGCGCTGTTCGATGCGTTTCTCGTGATCGCCTTGAATGATGCGGTGCACGTAGATGCCGGGCAGGTGGATGCTGTCGGGGTCCAGCGAACCTGTCGGCACGATTTCTTCGACCTCGACCACACACATCTTGCCACACATCGCGGCGGGCGGGTTAAAGTTGCGGGCGGTTTTGCGGAACACCAGATTGCCTGTCGCGTCGGCTTTCCATGCCTTCACAATGGCCAGATCGGCAACGATGCCTTCCTCCATGATGTAGGTTTCGCCGTTAAAATCTTTGTGCTCTTTGCCCTCTGCAATCACGGTGCCGACACCCGTTTTGGTGTAAAAGCCCGGGATACCACAGCCGCCTGCGCGCATACGTTCGGCCAGCGTGCCTTGGGGGTTAAATTCCAGCTCCAATTCGCCGGACAAATACTGACGCATGAATTCAGCATTTTCACCGACATAGGAACTGATCATCTTTTTGACCTGTTTGGTTTGCAGCAAAATACCGATGCCAAAGTCATCAACGCCGGCGTTGTTAGACGCAAACGTCAAATCCTTTGTGCCCGCGTCCTTGATCGCGTCCAGCAGCAATTCAGGGATTCCGCATAGGCCAAAGCCACCTGATGCGATGAACATTCCATCGTGCAAAAGACCCTCAAGGGCCTCGGCTGCTGATCCATAGACTTTTTTCATGGGACTTCCCTTTTGGTGCGTGTTGGCAAAGTTTTGACGCTGGGTTGCGGCAGAGTCAATCGCGTCTGGGGGGTATTAGACGTCGCGGATCATCGTGGTGGCGCTTGCGAACCCGAACAGCCATTTGAACGGACCGAGGTGTTCTTGGGTGGTGGCGACAAACCCGCGACGTTCATACAAAGCACGCGCACGCGGGTTCGTGTCGATGACGTCCAAACGAACAGCGGTTTTCCCAAGATCTTTGGCGGTCTGGACAATCGCATCTAACAGAACTGTGCCGACACCTTGCCCACGCGCTTGCTCGCTTACAAAAATGCCGTCCATTGTCAGAATGTCTGGCGAATGCGTGCGCTCCAGCAGAGATAACAACGGGACGCGCCACGTGGAGTCAATCGAGCCGTAGATCGCGGTCATGTCCGACCATTCAGCAGCAGTCAGCGCGCCATTGTCGGATTTAAAACCGGCAACGCCCCACAAATCGCCATCCGGCCCAAGCGCGGAAATGGCGTGGTTGGGATCAAAGACTCGAGTGAAAAATGCGCGCGCTTTGGCCTCTGGCCCCATCACTTTACTTAGTTTTGGGCCAAAGGCCTGCCAATATAGGTCGACCGCGCGCGCGATGTGGTCAGGCGCGAGCCCGTGTTTGCAGGTAAACCCGCTCACGCATCGTCCTTTTTAGCCGCCGCTTTCTTCTTGGGGGCTGCTTTTTTCTTTGCCGCAGGTTTTTTGGCGGCAGGCTTCTTCTTGGTCGCCGCTTTGCGCTTGGCTGGGGATTTCGCCAGTTTTTCCTCGATCAAGATCACAGCCTGATCAACCGATAAATCCTCAGGCTCGATCTCTTTAGGGATCGTGGCGTTAACCTTTTCCCACTTCACATAAGGCCCGTATTTGCCTTTCATGATGTTGATCACACCGCCCATGTCAGGGTGTTCGCCCATCTCGCGGATCGGAACTGCGGGTTGTCCACGGCTGCCACGGCTGGCGATTTTCTCGGCCAACAGTTGCACGGCGCGGTTCATGCCGACGGTCCAAACTTCGTCGATGCCTTCGAGGTTGGCGTTGGTGCCGCCGCGCTCGGATGTCGAAACCGCGTGTTTCAGATACGGACCATAGCGCCCGATGTTGGCCCAAACCATCACGCCGTCTTCTGGGTGTGGCCCGATTTCGCGGGGCAGGGACAGCAACATGAGGGCCTGTTTCAAATCGACATCGGCGGGAGGCCAATCCTTGGGGATCGATTGGCGCGGTGGTTTTTTGTTTTCTTCCGTCACTTCGCCGCGTTGCACGTAGGGGCCAAAGCGCCCTTTGAATGCCGAAATCTTGTCGCCGTCGTCTTCGCCCAGCACTTTGCCTTCGGGCGGGATGCCCCCGTTGTCTTCGGCACCGGGAGGGCCGAATGCGCGTGTGTAGCGGCATTCAGGATAGTTCGAGCAACCGATGAACGCGCCGCCGGACCGTGCCGTGCGCATCGACAAGCGGCCGATTTCGCAGTTGGGGCACAGACGTGGATCGCCGCCGCCTTCAAGTGGTGGGAACAAGTGTGGTTCCAGCACTTCGTTGATTTTTTCCAACACTTCCGTGATGCGCAAATCAGACGTTTCAGCGATCGAGGCCGAGAAATCCTTCCAGAAGGAATTCAGCACGTCTTTATAATTGCGGTCACCTGCGGACACATCGTCCAGCTCTTCTTCGAGGCTGGCCGTAAAGTTGTAGCCGACGTATTTGCGGAAGTAGTTTTCAAGGAAGGCAATGACCAAACGGCCCTTGTCCTCTGGAATCAAACGATTCTTTTCCTTGCGCACGTATTCGCGGTCTTGGATCGTGGTCACAACAGAGGCGTAAGTCGACGGGCGCCCAATGCCCAATTCTTCCATGCGTTTGACCAATGTCGCCTCGGTGTAGCGGGGCGGTGGTTGCGTGAAATGCTGCTCTGGGGTGACCGATTTTTTGGCAGCTTTTTCACCTTGGGTGATCTGCGGCAGACGCTTGTCATCTTCATCCACAACCACATCATCGCGGCCTTCTTCGTAGATTTTCATGAAGCCGTCGAACAACATGACCTGACCCGTGGCGCGCAGTGTGACCTGTTCGTCATCCGATCCGATATCAACCGTTGTGCGTTCCAGACGCGCTGATTCCATCTGACAGGCCAGCGTGCGTTTCCAAATCAGATCGTACAGCTTGCGCTGATCCGCATCCATGATTTTCAGGTCATCAACGGCCTTGGTCATTTCCGTCGGGCGGATACATTCGTGCGCTTCCTGGGCGTTTTTGGCTTTGTTTTTATAGACGCGCGGGGCAGAGGGCACGTATTCGGTGCCATACCGGTCTTTGATCGCATCGCGCGCCATCACGACAGCCTCGGGCGCCATATCGATGCCATCGGTCCGCATGTAGGTAATGTGACCGGCCTCGTACAGACGCTGGGCGCTGCTCATGGTTTGGCGCGCACCCATGCCGAATTTGCGGCTGGCCTCTTGTTGCAGGGTCGAGGTCATGAACGGCGGCGACGGATTGCGCGAACCGGGCTTGGCCTCAACCGACTGAATTTTCAGATCGCGACTGTTGATTGCGGTTTCGGCCAGTTCGGCCTGAGTCTGATTCTCGATGTCAAAGCGTTCAAGCTTTTTGCCGGCCAGTACAGTCAGGCGGGCTTCAAATTCTTGACCACGCGGTGTCGCAAGGATCGCTTTGACGGACCAGTATTCGCGGTTGCGAAAGGCTTCGATTTCCATTTCGCGTTCGGTCAGGATGCGCAGGCAAACAGATTGCACACGCCCCGCAGATTTCGCGCCGGGCAATTTGCGCCACAGAACCGGCGACAAGTTAAACCCAACCAGATAATCCAGCGCGCGACGGGCGAGATACGCCTCGACCAAAGGCATGTCGACCTCGCGCGGATTTTTCATCGCTTCGGTGACGGCGGTTTTGGTAATCGCGTTAAAAACAACGCGGCTGACGGGGGTGTTTTTGTTGATCGCTTTGCGTTTTGTCAGCGCTTCTTGCAGGTGCCAACTGATCGCTTCGCCTTCGCGGTCCGGGTCAGTTGCGAGGATCAGTTCGTTGTCGTCTTTCAACGCATCGGTGATCGCTTTGACGTGTTTTTTGCTGTCGCTGCCGATTTCCCAGAGCATCTCGAAATCGTTCTCGGTGTCGACAGATCCGTCCTTGGGTGGCAAATCACGGACGTGTCCATAAGAGGCAAGGACCGTATAATTATCGCCCAAATATTTGTTGATGGTTTTGGCTTTGGCCGGGGATTCAACAACAACGACTGGCATGTACGGGGGCACCTTTTGCGAAGAAATTCAGGGCGTCTATGGCTGCGCAAGATGTGAGGCGCAAGGGCGGAATGTCAACACACGTCGTTCGGGAGGCCGATATAGATAGTGAATGCAGCGTCTAATCGTTGCGCGCAAGCAATCTGCCATCTTGGCGCGCGATCTGGCCATCCAGCTCTAAATCCAGCAAAACCGGAGTGATATCGGCAGCACTGGTTTTCAGATCACGGATCAGTTGATCTTCGGCTACAGGCGAGGGACCGAGGCGCGACAAAATCTGCATGTGCAGATCAGACGTGTCCCGCAAATCGCTGTTTTGGGTCGCTGGTTCGTCCATCGGCAGCATCTGCTGTGTGGGCGCAAGTGGTGTCAGCGCTTCGATTACGTCTTTGGCGCTGCGCACCAAGGTCGCGCCATCGCGGATCAACATATTGCAGCCAGAGGCGCGGGCATCAAAGGGGTGACCGGGCACGGCCAACACATCGCGCCCTTGATCCAAAGCATCGCGCGCCGTGATCAAGCTGCCGGATTTTGCCGCAGCCTCGACCACCACGGCGCGTGTGACAAGCCAGAGATGATCCGGTTGCGGACGGGAAAGTGGCGCGCCATTGGCTGTAATCCGATGGGCATCTCGCTAAGACGCAGACCGGTGTTGGCAATCGAGGCCGCCAAATCAGCGTTTTCAGCAGGGTAGATCACGTCGACCCCACCCGCCTGAACTGCGATTGTGCCAGTTGCCAAAGCGGCATTGTGGGCAGCGGCATCAACGCCGCGTGCAAGGCCCGAGACAATGACATAGCCTGCCTCGCCCAAATTTGCGGCAAGCGATTTTGCCATGCGCGTGCCCAGCGACGATGCATTTCGCGCGCCAACCAGCGCAATCATCGGGCGGTTCAGAAGGGAAATATCGCCCAACGCCCATAGAAACGGCGGGCAGTCCGAAAGATCCAGCAGGGACTGTGGAAAGTCGGGATCATCCTGAGAAATCAGTTGCGCCCCAAGCGCATAGCCGGTCGCAATTTCTTTGCGAATAACCGCTTCGGGGCAAATGTCATACCGCTGAACGCCAGCGGCGCGCGCTACCTCAGGCAGCGCGGCCAACGCGTTTTGCGCCGTGCCGTGTTCAATTAGCAAACGTTTATACGTCGATATGCCAACCCGGCGGGATCGCAACAGACGGAGACGGTGAAATATGTCGACTTCCGGGGTGGGTAGGAGTGGGGGGGTGAGTGGAAGAAGGAGTATTTCCTTTGACTGTCATCCGTGGCTCCGTCCGTTGCTGAGAACTTTATAAATTCAAAGAGGTTAACGACGAATGAATCAATTCCTCACTATTTATGGGGAAATTGGCGGGTATTTTCGCCAAAACGACGGTTTTATGTCGCCGATCCGCCAATTGTTAACCCGCCAATCATCAGCGTTGGTTGCCCGACGCCGACTGGCACCCATTGTCCAGCCTTGCCGCAGTTGCCCATGCCGGGGTCGAGCGCCATGTCGTTGCCGATGGCGCGAATCTGTTTGAGCGCGGTTGCGCCGTCGCCAATCAGGGTCGCGCCGTTCACTGCTTCGCCGACCACGCCGTTGCGCACGCGGTACGCTTCGGTGCAGCTGAACACAAATTTTCCGTTGGTGATGTCGACCTGACCACCACCGAATCCGACGGCGTAAATACCGTCCTTTAGATCAGCGACGATATCGCCGGGATTGGTGTCGCCGCCGAGCATGTAGGTGTTGGTCATGCGCGGCATCGGCGTGTGTGCATAGCTTTCGCGCCGCCCGTTGCCTGTGGGTTCAACCCCCATCAGGCGCGCGTTTTGGCGGTCCTGCATGTAGCCGACCAGCACGCCGTCTTCGATCAGCGTGTTCTTGGCGGATGTTGTGCCTTCGTCGTCCACAGAAATAGAGCCGCGGCGGTCGGGAATCGTGCCGTCATCTAAAACAGTGACACCTTTGGCGGCGATCTGTTGCCCCATCAGGCCCGCAAACGCGCTAGATCCTTTGCGGTTAAAATCGCCCTCTAGGCCGTGTCCGATGGCTTCGTGCAGCAAAATACCGGGCCAGCCGGGCCCAAGCACCACGTCCATCACGCCCGCGGGGGCAGGGACGGCTTCGAGGTTGACTAATGCAACGCGCAGTGCTTCGCGGGTTTTTTCCTGCCAGTCTTTAGGATCCAACAACCCATCAAGCCCCACACGGCCGCCACCGCCTGCGGATCCTGATTCGCGCCGGCCGTTGTGTTCGACGATGACAGAGACGTTCACGCGGGTCATCGGGCGGATATCGCTGACGGATCCACCTTCGGGGCGCAAAATCACAACCTCTTGCAACGACGCCGCGATGCTGGCTGTGCATTGCAACACACGTTTGTCCAAAGAGCGGGCAAAGTCGTCCATCGCGCGCAAAGTGTCCAATTTCACAGGGAAAGTGGCCCCCGCAATCGGGTCTTCATCGGTATAAAGCTTGGTATTTGTGGCCTGAGGTGCGTCTGCCCATGTACCACCGCCCGCGCCAACAGCCAGACGTGCGGTTTGTGTTGCGCGTTTCAGCGCGGCCTCGGAAATTTCTGTGGAATGGGCGTATCCGGCGACCTCGCCACGGACCGCGCGCAGACCGAATCCTTCGGATGCATCGTAGCTGGCCGTTTTGAGACGTCCGTCATCAAACATCATCGCCTCGGAACGGCGGCGTTCTAGGAACAATTCGCCGTCATCTGCCCCGGCGGTCGCTTCGCGCAGCGTTTTAAGGGCTGCATCGCGGTCCAAATGCGTTTCGAACGGTGCAAAAGGGGCCTCTGACATGTTTGGTTTTCCTGATTTTTAAGGCCGGATTGGCACGCTACGATTGATTTAGATCAAAAAGCGTCCGTTTGCCGCGCCTGAATGTCTTTATCTTGTAGTCAGAATATGATTGTAAGCTGCAAGAATACAACGGTCGACCGGTACGCGAATGTGCGAATGGTCAACTCCGGCATCAATAGTGATCACCAGATCAGGACGACACATGAAAAAGCTTATTTCCAAATTCGCCGCAACGGCCACCTTGATGGCCTCTTTTGTGGCGCTGCCAGCAATGGCGCAAAACACCACTCAGATTGAGGGGCTTGAAATCATCGGCGCGCCAATCGATGGCAAAATGGGCTTTCAGCCAGCTGTGACATCTGTCGCCAGCGATTTGCAAAACCTTGATTGGTTGTTGTTGATCATCATCACCGTGATCAGCGTGTTCGTAACGGGTCTGATGATCTGGTGCATTATCCGCTTTAACAAAAAGCGCAATCCGGTGGCGGCATCCTTTACGCACCACACAGGGATCGAGATCACCTGGACGATCGCGCCGATTGTTATTCTGGTTCTTCTTGGGGCGTATTCCCTGCCGGTTCTGTTCAACCAGCAAGAAATTCCAAAGGCTGATCTGACGATCAAGGCGACGGGCAACCAATGGTACTGGACGCATGAATATGTGGACCACGGATTTGAATTCGACAGCTACTTGCTGGGCTCTGCGGCCACGCTGGACACAGACGCGCGCCCTGCAGATGCAGACGTGACGCCACAAATTCTGGACGCCGCAATGGAAGCCAAGCTGGTTGACGCAGGCTACAGCCGTGATGAATGGTTGCTTGCCACTGACACAGCCGTCGTGATTCCGGTGAACAAAACAGTTGTTGTGCAGGTCACTGGTTCAGACGTTATCCACGCCTGGACGATCCCGGCGTTTGGCGTAAAACAAGACGCGGTCCCTGGCCGTTTGGCAGAACTGTGGTTCAAAGCCGAGCGTGAAGGCATCTACTTTGGCCAGTGTTCAGAATTGTGCGGCAAAGACCACGCTTACATGCCGATCACCGTCAAAGTTGTCTCGCAAGAGGTCTATGATGCGTGGCTGGCCAGCGCGATCGAAGAATACGCTGGCATCGCGCTGCCGACGCGCGTCGCTTCTAACTAATTTGACAAGGGCGAGGGATCATACCTTGCCCTTGGTCGTTTTCCATTGCGCCAGCCCAACAGCCCGCCAGACAAGAGTGATCGCATGACAGACGTCAGCTATACTGCACAGACGGAACAACCGGAGGCGTCCTTGCGGGACTACTACGAGTTGATGAAGCCACGCGTGATGCAACTGGTTGTGTTTACGGCTGTTGTTGGTCTGATTGCCGCCCCAGTTTCCGTGCATCCGGTCGTTGGATTTGCATCCATTCTGTTCATCGCAATTGGGGCTGGTGCCTCTGGTGCGCTAAACATGTGGTGGGACAGAGATATCGATTCCGTGATGAAACGCACGGTCAAGCGCCCGATCCCCGCGGGCAAAGTTCTCCCGGGGGAGGCGTTGAACCTTGGCGTGGCGCTGTCCGGTCTGTCGGTGATGATGCTGTGCCTTGCTGGTAACTTGCTGGCAGGCGCGATGTTGGCCTTTACCATCTTCTTTTACATTGTCGTTTATTCCATGTGGCTGAAACGCTCGACCCCGCAAAACATCGTTATCGGTGGCGCTGCGGGGGCCTTTCCACCGGTGATCGGCTGGGTTGTGGCGACGGGGTCCATGGCGATTGAACCGTGGCTGATGTTTGCGCTGATCTTTATGTGGACGCCGCCGCATTTCTGGGCGCTGGCGCTGTTCATGCGCAATGACTACGACGATGCGCAAGTGCCGATGTTGACCGTCACGCATGGCCGTCCCGCCACACGCCGTCACATCCTGATCTACACGGTTTTGCTGTTTGTTCTGGCTGTCGGAACTGGGTTCACGTCGATTGGTGGGCCGATTTATCTGGCGGCTGCGGTGATCCTGAACGTGCTGTTCCTCAAGGGGGCCTTTGCAATCTGGAAACGTGACGAAGTGATTGCAGACGCGGATGACTATCTGGTTGAACGCAAGTTTTTTAAACTGTCGCTGTGGTACCTGTTCTTGCACTTTGGCGCGATTTTGGCCGAAGCAATTCTGCGTCCCTACGGTCTAGGTGGTTGGTCATGAGCCTTAAGCACGAGCACGAAATTCACAAGCGCCGCAAATCCCGCAACGTTGGTGTTGGCCTGATGCTGGGCGGGTTCGTCGTGCTGATCATGGCGCTGACCTATGTGAAAATCACCTCCGGAGCGTTCGAGCTGCCAAAGGTCGAGGTTTCACAGTGAAAAATCCGTTGTCTCGCCTTAGCCCGAAAGGGCGCACCGTTGCACAAACAGCGGGCTTGGTTGTTGTGATGGCGGGATTGGCGTGGGCATCGGTCCCGTTTTACGACTGGTTCTGCCGGGTCACGGGCTTTGGTGGCGTCACCCAAGTCGCAACTGTGGGATCCGAAGACATCTTGGATCAAACGATCACGATCCGCTTTGATGCGTCCCTGCACACAGACATGCCGTGGGAATTCAAACCCGAAGTCCGCCAGATGGAATTGCGCATCGGCGAAACCGGGCTCGCATTTTACGAGGCCTACAACCCGACAAACAAACCGATCGCGGGCTCTGCCAGCTACAATGTTGCCCCGTACCAAGCGGGTGGCTTTTTCAACAAAATCGACTGCTTCTGCTTTGAAGAACAGGTCTTGGCCGCGGGCGAACGCGTCATGATGCCAGTGACATTTTATGTCGATCCCGAAATCGTTGCGGATCGCGACGGAAAATACGTGCACACGATCACGCTAAGCTATACATTTTATCAAATCGATCTGCCCGAAGGCTATGCGGCCCTCGCGACAGAGAGTGACACCAACCTGAACTGAGGGACGCTTCAATGGCCCACGCAAAAGACCACGACTACCACATTCTCACCCCGTCCACATGGCCGCTGTATGGCGCGCTGGCGGGTTTCATCATGCTGTTTGGCGGCGTCGTTTGGATGCGCACGGACGACGGTGGCGTGTCCATCTTGTTCGAGGCGATCACACTGTCGGGTCCATGGATGTTCCTGATCGGCCTGGCTGCCGTCCTGTACGTGATGTTCGGCTGGTGGCGCGAATGCGTGATCGAATCCGAAGTCGGCGATCACACGGCAGTTGTTCAAATCGGTCTGCGCTACGGCGTCATTTTGTTCATCACCTCCGAGGTCATGTTCTTTTCCGCATGGTTCTGGTCGTTCTTCAAACACGCGATTTACCCGATGGAAGACTACTTTGGCACCGAATATGTTGCCCCATTTGTCTATCCCGTTGACGCGCTGCACTTGCCGCTGATCAACACGCTGGTGTTGTTGCTGTCTGGTTGTGCCGTGACTTGGGCGCACCACGCGCTGGTTCATGAAAACAACCGCAAAGACTTGATCACCGGCCTTGCGATTTCGATCGTGCTGGGTGTGTTGTTCACCGGCTTGCAAGCCTACGAATACCAGCACTTGCTGCACGAAGGCTGGGAATTCGGTGTAGATGAATTCTATTCCAACTTCTTTATGGCCACCGGTTTTCACGGTTTCCACGTTCTGATCGGGACGATCTTTTTGACCGTCTGCTTGATCCGCGCAATGAAAGGTCACTTTACACCAGAGCGTCACATCGGCTTTGAAGCGGCCGCATGGTACTGGCACTTTGTGGACGTAGTTTGGTTGTTCTTGTTCTTTGCTGTGTACCTCTGGGGCATCTAAGAACAGTTTGCACATCGGTGCAAAATCCCTAAAACCTGACAAAGGCGCACGTATCTCCGTGCGCCTTTGTCTTTTGCAATGATTGGGCGCAATGAAACGTTTGATTTTCTTTTTGGGCATTGGTCTGGGTGGGGCTGGGATCCTGATCAGCCTTGGTGTTTGGCAGATCCAGCGTTTGACGTGGAAACAAGCCATTCTTGACCAAATCCAGGAACAGATTGTTCAGGCCCCTGTGGCGTTGCCAGTTGGCGCAAATTCTGGTGACCACAGCTATCTGTCCGTCACGGCGACGGGCACAGTTGGCACCGAATTCATACGGGTGCTGGTGTCCAAAAAAGATGTGGGCGCGGGGTATCGTGTTATCAGCAAACTACAGTTGGCGAACCAGTCCATCCTGCTCGATCGCGGATTTATTCCTGCCTCGGCCACGATCTCGAATGCACCCGACGGCCCCGTCACGATCATCGGCAACCTGCAATGGCCCCAAGAAACCGACAGCTACACGCCTGATCCGGATATCGCCAAGAACATCTGGTTCGCCCGTGACGTCGATGTGATGGCCAAAACGCTCGAGACTGCCCCGATTATGCTGATCGCGCGTGAAAAGTCGTTTGACGATGCGCGCATAACGCCGTTTCCCGTGGACACTGTCGGCATTCCAAACGATCACTTACAATATGCAATCACCTGGTTTTCACTGGCCGCGATCTGGCTGCTGATGAGCCTCTATTTCTTACGCCCGACCAAACAAAGCCCTACCAAACAAAGCAGAGATATTTGACGTGAAATACATCTCCACCCGCGGCCAAGCCCCCGCGCTGACATTCGAAGACGCAATGCTAACCGGTCTCGCTCGTGACGGCGGGCTGTATGTGCCTGAAACGATCCCGACGCTGAGTGCAGACCAGATCGCAAATATGGCTGGCAAGTCTTACGAGGACGTTGCGTTCACAGTCATGCGCCCCTTTGTTGGCGACGTGTTCACAGACGCGGAATTCAAAGAGATCATCGCGCGCGCCTACGCAGGGTTCGGCCACGCCGCCCGCGCGCCTTTGGTGCAATTGGATCAAGGGCATTTCCTGCTCGAATTGTTCCACGGTCCGACTTTGGCGTTCAAAGATTTCGCGATGCAGCTGATCGGTCAGCTGTTTCAAACCGCATTGGGCCGTCGCGGCGAACGGGTCACGATTGTGGGCGCGACGTCCGGCGATACAGGCTCGGCGGCGATTGAGGCCTTCCGTGGTCTCGACAATGTCGACGTGTTCATCCTGTACCCGCATGGCCGCATTTCCGAAGTGCAACGCCGTCAGATGACCACACCAACTGAATCCAACGTGCACGCGCTGGCGATGGACGGTGATTTCGACGATTGCCAAGCCCGCCTCAAGGACATGTTCAACGACTTTGAATTCCGCGATGGCGTGCGTTTGGCGGGGGTCAATTCGATAAACTGGGCGCGGGTTTTGGCACAGGTGGTGTACTACTTTACGTCGGCTGTGTCCGTCGGCGCACCGCACCGCAAGGTCAGCTTTACCGTGCCAACAGGCAACTTTGGCGACATTTTCGCAGGCTACATTGCCAAACAAATGGGCCTGCCGATTGACCGTTTGGTTGTGGCGACAAACCAAAACGACATTCTACATCGCTGCCTTGGCGGGCAGGGCTATCACAAAGGTGAAACCACGCCGTCGATCAGCCCGTCGATGGACATTCAGGTTAGCTCGAACTTTGAGCGCGCCCTGTTCGATGCTTACGGGCGTGATGGTGGTGCTGTGGTCCAGTTAATGGACGAACTAAAAGCAGGCGGTTTCGACGTCAGCCAAGGTGCCATGCAAGTGCTGCAAGATCACTACGATTCTGGGCGCGCATCCGAGGAAGAAACATCGGCTACGATCACATCGACATTGAAAACCACAGGCGAGTTGCTGTGCCCGCATTCGGCCATCGGCGTCAAAGTCGCTATGGATCAGAATCCGGGCCAAACGCCAATGATCACGCTTGCCACTGCGCACCCCGCGAAATTCCCTGATGCGGTCGAGGCCGCCAGCGGTATCCGCCCACCGCTGCCCCCGCGCATGGCCGATTTGTACGACCGCGACGAACGCGTCACACGCATTGCAAATGATCTCGACGCGCTGAAAAGCCATATCAAAGGACATATCCGCCCGTGACCACCACCAACACAGCGACGTTGCAGCAGCACAAATTGTCCAACGGCTTTCGCATCGTCACCGAACACATGCCCGGCTTGGCCTCGGCCACAATCGGCATTTGGGTCGGCGCCGGTGCGCGTCATGAAACCGCGCAGCAAAACGGCATCGCGCATTTTTTGGAACACATGGCGTTCAAAGGAACGGCCCGCCGCAACGCGTTGCAGATTGCTGAATCCATCGAGGATGTTGGCGGCTACATCAACGCCTACACCAGTCGCGAAGTGACCGCATATTACGCGCGTGTGTTGGAAAACGACGTACCTTTGGCGCTAGATGTGTTGGCCGACATTCTGCTGAACCCCGTCTTTGACGAGGCCGAAATCGAAGTCGAACGTGGCGTGATTTTGCAAGAGATTGGTCAAGCGCTGGACACGCCTGATGACGTGATTTTTGATTGGTTGCAGGACCAAGCCTATCCCGACCAATCCATGGGCCGCACGATTTTGGGCCCTGCTGAGCGCGTTTCTTCGTTCAATCGCAGCGATTTGTCTGCCTTTGTTGGTCAGCATTACGGCCCCGAACAGATGATCCTGTCTGCGGCGGGCGCGGTGGATCATGACGCGTTGGTGCAGATGGCAGAAAAGTTGTTTGGGCACATGACGCCAACCCCTGCGTTTGATTTGTTGCCTGCGCGCTTTGCCGGTGGTGAATTCCGTCAGTCCAAAACGCTTGAGCAAGCGCACTTTGCACTCGGTTTTGAAAGCCCCGGTTACCGCGACGATGACATCTACATCGCGCAAATCTACGCCAGCGCCTTGGGCGGCGGCATGTCGTCGCGATTGTTCCAGGAAGTGCGTGAAAAACGTGGCCTGTGCTATACGATTTTTGCCCAAGCAGGCGCGCATGCAGACACTGGCATGACCACGATTTATGCGGGCACCAGTGCTGAGCAGATGGGCGATTTGGCCGAAATCACGATCGACGAGATGAAGCGCGCGGCCACCGACATGACACCTGCCGAAGTCGCGCGTGCACGTGCGCAAATGAAGGCGGGCTTGTTGATGGGGCTAGAAAGTTCCTCCAATCGCGCCGAACGTTTGGCCCGTCTGATTCAGATCTGGGATCGCATCCCACCGCTTGAGGAAACCGTGTCGCTGATTGATGCAGTGACCACCGGCGATGTGCGTGACTTTGCGGAAAAAATGGCGGGGCAAGCACCTGCTGCCTTGGCGCTGTACGGTCCGGTCGAAAATGCGCCGAGTTTGGCGCAGTTGCAGGCACGGCGCGCCGCCTGATGCTTTTGACGAAACGCAAAATCAGGATCGAAACAGAGCGTATGACGCTGCGCCCGCCGATCCATTCTGATTTTCGCCCCTGGGTCGCATTGCGCACGCAAAGTCGCGAATTTCTGACAGGTTGGGAACCCAGTTGGGCCAAGGACCACCTGTCGCGCAAGGCCTTCACCAATCGTGTCTATTGGGCGCAACGTTCGATTAACGCTGGCACTGCGATGCCGCTGTTTCTGGTGCGCCGCAGTGACGACATGTTGCTGGGTGCGATCACGCTGGACAACATTCGCCGAGGGCCGTCGCAATCGGGGACGCTAGGCTATTGGACGGGCGAACCGTTCACCCGCCAAGGCTACATGCGCGAGGCAATTTTAGCCGTCGTTCATCACGCATTTACCCAGCTTGATCTAAGCCGGCTTGAGGCGGCTTGTTTGCCAGAAAATGCCGCATCGCGCGGAGTATTGGAACGCTGTACCTTTAAATACGAAGGCGTGGCCCAGTCATATTTGCAAATTGACGGGCGTTGGCGCAGCCATGTTTTATACGCGGCTTTGCGCAGTGATCGTCGTGGTAAAACCGAGGTAGGTTAGATGTTGAATTCACTGTCACCTGAATTGGAAACGGCGCTGCGTGCCGCGCTGCCTGCGGACCGGTTTCAAGCCACATCTGCCAAATATCTCGAAGAACCACGAGGGCGTTACGCAGGCCAGGACGGGCTTGTGGCATTGCCGCGCAGCACGTTGGAAGTCAGCGCAATCGTTCAGAAATGCGCCGAGGCGCGCGTCGGGATTATCCCCTACGGCGGCGGTACCGGGTTGGTCGGTGGTCAGGTTGCGGCGGACGGTCCGATCCCGCTGATTTTGAGCCTTGAAAAGATGACTGCGATCCGCGCCGTCTATCCACAAGAGAACGTGCTGATCGCTGACGCTGGCGCGATTTTGGCGGATGTTCAGACAGCTGCGGCAGATGTGAACCGGCTGTTTCCCCTGTCGCTTGCCGCAGAGGGATCCGCGCGCATCGGTGGGAATCTGGCGACAAATGCCGGTGGCACCGGCGTGCTGCGCTACGGCAATTCCCGCGATTTATGCCTTGGGCTTGAAGCCGTGTTGCCCAACGGCGACGTGCTGAGCGGCCTGAGCCGTTTACGCAAAGACAACACCGGTTATGATTTGCGACACCTGCTGATTGGGTCAGAAGGCACGTTGGGTGTGATCACGGCAGCCTCGTTGAAACTATCGCCGCGCCCGGGGCACATGGGCACCGCGATGATGGTCGTGACTGACCCCAGCGCAGCGCTTTCGTTGTTGTCACTGGCCCGCGATCAGTTGGGCGACACCGTCAGCGCGTTTGAACTGATCCACCGCCAAGGCTATGATTTCCTAAGCGAAGTTCTACCAAATGTCCGCCATCCGTTTGTGACCCCACCAGAATGGTCCGTGCTGATCGAGATCGGCGTGGCGCAAGCGATGGAGCCGGCAGACGGCCTGATGACCCTGTTCGAAGCAGCGGTTGAAAAGGGGTTGGTCAGCGACGGGATCATTGCCCAATCGCAACAACAATCGAACGATTTTTGGTCCGTGCGCGAACACATCCCAGAGGCAAACCGCCTGATCGGGTCGGTTTCATCCCACGACATTTCGGTGCCTTTGGGCGCACTTGCGACGTTCATCGAACAGGCCAACGCGCGCGTGGCGACGATGGGTGATTTTCGGATCAACTGTTTTGGTCACGTTGGTGATGGCAATCTGCACTACAATGTTTTTGCGGCCCTAGGACGCGATCGGGCCGATCACGTCAATCAACGTGATGAAATTAAACGCGTTATCCACGATCTGGTCGATGAGCTGGACGGCTCTGTCAGTGCAGAACACGGGGTAGGGCGGATGAAGGTGGACGATCTTGAGCGTTACAGCGATCCCTCAAAACTGGCAGCGATGCGGGCGATCAAAGCGGCGCTTGATCCGTTGGGCATCATGAACCCTGGCGCTGTTTTGCGGACTTAATCGTAGGCTTGCCAGCGCCCGTCTTTGCGCGTGATCAAAGCGGTCGAGACCGGATAACTGAACAGGTTGACCGACGGGTGGACCAGATCGCGCAGGTCCGTCACGGCCTTGGCATCGTTGCCATTCACAAACAACACCAGATCACGCGCGGCGACAACGGCGACAATCGGGCCGGATTGGGTTTCCAAATCGTCCCAATATTCGTCGTCCATCAAAAAGCTGGTCTCGAAATTGGAATCGTAGGCCAGCATGTGTAAATCATCTTGGCTGCGCACTTCCAGATCTTGCGTCAATTCACGCAAGTTTTTCACCGCTTGCTGCTTGAGCGATTGGGCGGACAGTTTTTGACTGACAAGCATGTCTTGGGTAATGAATTTAATTGTGCGCGGTGTATCCTCGACCAGATAGACGCGCATGTCGGCGGCAAACGGAGAGCTGGCAAGCGTGTAATCCTGATCGTCGCTACCGCCCTCAGGCGGGGCGTTTTGATCTGGATCGGCGTGCAAATTGGTGGGCATCAGGCCTAAGCTTTGATGGCGAATGACGGGATAAACATTTTGAACGTTGATTGGGGCATCTAGCTGACTGCCAGCAGCACCAGCCGCTATGTTTTGCAGATACGTTGCCAGAATTTCCGACCGCTCAGCGTCTGTTCCTGCGTTGCTCAGCAAAGAATGCAGGTTGTCGGGGAAACTGATATGCGGCCCGGTCCCATCAAATTGAAACTTGATGTAGGATTCATCAAAGTCGACAACAATATCTGTGATCAACGTGTTGGCGCTTAGCTGATCTCGCATCAGGACAAGCGTTTCATCAACATTTTTGGGGGCAGCGATATCGGCCACAACCGGTGTGGCCAAGATCAAAGTGACGATTGCTGCCCACAAAAGTCGCATGGCTTATTCGCCCTCAAATGCGCACAGAACTGTGACATCCATCCCCATCGCTTCCAGCTTTTTGCGGCCACCCAGATCGGGCAGGTCGATGACAAAAGCGCAGGATACGATTTCGCCGCCCAAGCGTTCGATCAGCTTGATACCAGCCTCGGCAGTGCCGCCTGTGGCCAGTAGATCGTCAACAACCAGAACTTTTTCGCCTGCCTGAATCGCGTCATCGTGCAGTACAACAACCGCCTCGCCGTATTCCAGCGTGTAGGCTTGGCTGATCGTTTTACCCGGCAATTTGCCCGCTTTGCGCACGGGTACAAAACCGACAGACAGCTGGTGCGCGATGGCCCCACCAAGGATAAATCCGCGTGCTTCCAGCCCCACAACTTTGTCGATTTGCAGGCCAACGTAGGGGTGCAACAGCTGGTCAATCGCCAATCGAAACCCGCGCGGGTCGGCAAACAATGTGGTCACATCGCGAAACATGATCCCTTCGTGTGGAAAGTCGGGGATGGTGCGGATGTAGTCTTGGACGGTTTTCATGTCAGCTCGCTTTGCGAAGGGTTGCGGTCAAAAGACCCATGACGATCAAAGTGGCCCCGCCGGCGCGGGTCAGCCACGTGATAACGTGCGGTTTGCCAATGGTGCGCCGCATCTTGTCGGCCAGCAGGGCATAAGCCAGCGCATTGGCGGCGGCAAGGCCAACAAAGGTCGAAATCAGGATCGCGAATTGCGGCAACAACGGTGCGTCTGCGGTGATGAACTGCGGCACAAAGGCGATAAAAAATGCGATGGATTTCGGGTTAAGTGCAGTCACTGCAGCGGCGTGTTTGAACACACCTTGTGCTTTGATGTCAGTGACTTGCATCGCTAATCCTTCGGAAGGGGCAGATCGGATCAGCTTGATCCCGAGCCAAATCAAATAGGCCGCACCGACCCATTTCAAAACGGTGAACAAGGTCGCAGAGGCCAGCACCAATGCGCCCAAGCCCAAAAGCGAGGCGGTCATCGCAACGAAATCACCCAATGCGACCCCCGCTGCCGAGGCCACGGCGACAGAGCGACCCTTGGATAGGGCATAGCTAAGCACCAACAAGACCGTCGGTCCGGGGATCATCAGCAAGGCAAAAGAGGCGGCGACGAAGGTCAGCCAAAGTTCAAAAGACATAGCGGGTTAGCTCCATAAAGCGGGTTTGTTGACCATCAACCAGAACACCATAACGAGCGCCCCAAACGCAGGCCAGCCCAAGAAAAACCAGATCGCAAAGGCGCGTTTGGCTTGTGGGGGCAAGGTCGTGGCATTGGCCGTCAAATCACGGATGCGGATTTGTAATTTCACGACCGGGGCCCAGCACGCGAACGCGGCGGCGTATAATGCGTAAGTCACAATCAGCCAAGATTCCGTGAGGCTGTAGCCTTGCAACCAGACCAGCCAAACGCCTGTCAGCGGTTGGGTAATTCCTGCAGGCGTTGTGAATATCCAGTCTGCCATGACCACGCCGCGCGCGGTGGTTTGGATTGCGCGAACCTCGCCGCTGCGCATCGCCCACACCATTTGAAATGCGGTGCCAATCCCGGTGCCAAACAGGACGGTCGAGCTTAGGATATGTAGCCATTTTGCTGTCAGGTACGGATCCATTAACGCTCGTGCTCCAGAACACCCCAGATTGCGACAAGCACCAGCAAAGGCAGGTTTTTTAGCAAACCGCCCAAAGGTAGCACCCACAAAAGCGGTGCTAAAATCGTAAACGCCACGGTGTAGCTGAGAATGAGACCCAGTTGGATCCATGTCATCACCCCAGGTCGCCAATTGCGCAGCAGGGCGAATGCGATTGCCAGATCGGCCAGTCCACCAATCCGCGCCATCGCGATCAAAGTCGTGTCGCTCAGCAGGTTGGTTGGGATCAGCGGTACGAAAGTATCAGCGCTCAGCGTCAGTCCTAATATCCCCGACGCCAGCCAAAGAAACACGAGCGACAGGCGCAAGAGCGGACGCATCAGGTAAAGCCGTGCATGCCAGATATCTTGGGTGCCTGCGGGGCGCGATTGGATGAAATTGCTAACACTGCGAGGCTCAAAACTGATCTCAGGCGACATCGGGGCATGGACACCATGCTGCAATTGCGCGACCGCTTGTTTTGAAATCGGGCCGAACCGCAGCGCGTCACCTACCGCACCAAAGGCCACGGCAACAGGCAACGGCAACCTGAAAATGGGGCGTTTTTTCAACCCCATCCAACCGCGCAGCATCTGCATCAGCTCGACTTGGGTTACGGTTTCAGGACCCCCGATGTTGTGCGGTTTGCGGCTAGGTGGCACGTGCAAACATTGCAGAATGATCGCGGCCAAATCGCTGGCGTGGATCGGGTTAAACTGTTGCGCACCGTCACTGACCACGGGCGTGATCAACGGAAATGCTGCGAGACTGCGCGCCAAAGAACTGCCACCGTAGGATGTGTCGGCCATGACCAAACCAGGGCGCAGGATTGTGACTTGATCGGTTGTGGCCGCTTCGCCCAAGCGTCGAAAGTTGGCGAAATCTGTCTCGGCGTCGATCCCGATGGCTGAAACCAGAACCGCGCGGGCACTTGGCGTCATCGCGGCATAGGCGGCGGTGGGGGCCGCGATGTGCACCGCTTGAAACTGTGCCTGTGTTCCACTGAGCAGTCCGGCAGCATTCACCAGCCAAGTGTCGTCGGCAAGCGGGGTTTGCCAAAACGCAGGTTGATGCGTTGCCGGATCGTTCAAGTCTGCCTTTAGCGTCTCAAACCCCATTGCCACCAGTTTGGATGGATTGCGGGCGTGGGCAATCACCTGCAACCCAGCACCGCGCAACGCAAACGCGATGTGACGGCCAATGAAACCATTGGCCCCAAGGATCAAAACCCTTTGGTTTGCCTTCACAAAACGCGGCCAGCTACGGCGTCGAGTTTCGCCATGATCGCCGGGTCGCGGGCATCCGGGGCGGTCAAAATCGCGTATTCCAGTGCTTTGTCACAGCCGTGTGGGCAATCAACGCGCTCGGTTCCTAAAAGTTTAGGCAATCGCTTAACCATGTCGCGGCCCTTGTCGGCGTTGCCCATCAGCGTCTTTATGATTTCGGTTACGTCAACTTCTCCGTGGTCGGGGTGCCAGCTGTCATAGTCGGTGATCATCGCGACTGACGCATAGCAAAGCTCTGCTTCGCGCGCCAATTTCGCCTCTGGCATGTTGGTCATGCCGATCACATCCGCACCCCAGCTTTCACGATACATTCTGGACTCAGCGAGGGTCGAGAATTGTGGACCCTCCATTGCCAAATAGGTGCCGCCTCTGTGCACAGTTATTTTGGCGTCTCGTGCGGCGGTTTCGCACGCGTCCGACAGGCGCGGACAAGTCGGGTGGGCGACGCTAACATGGGCGACGCAGCCGGTTCCAAAGAATGATTTTTCGCGCGCGAATGTCCGGTCAATGAATTGATCCACAATGACAAAATCACCCGGTGCCATTTGTTCGCGAAATGACCCGCAGGCCGAGACTGAGATCACATCCGTAACTGCAATCCGCTTGAGCGCGTCGATGTTGGCACGGTACGGAACAGTGGTGGGAGAGTGGATATGACCACGCCCGTGACGCGGTAAAAACGCCATGTCGACGCCGTCTAAAACACCTGTAAGAATTTGGTCAGACGGCGCGCCCCACGGGGTGTCAACGGTTATCCATTCTGGCGATTCCAACCCTTCGATATCATAGATGCCCGAGCCTCCGATCACAGCGATTTTGGTGTTGGTCATGCAGGGGACTCCGGTGATTGATTTGGGACGAATGTGGTGCAAATCGCAACAGGTTTCAACGGCCAGACAGCGCATGGTGCGTGTCATCCGTTTGGGTCTGCTGTTAACAATTTAGGCGGTCCTGTGCATTGAACTGGGGCGATGGCGCGACATTGCTAAGCCCACGAGGCAGAAAACCGGAGTAATTCCGGACCGTTTTGCGAGGCTTTGAATACCTCTTTGTCAAATATTCATACAGTTATGGTATCTCGCCCAGCATGTTGCAGGGTTCACATCGCGCGCGAAACCGTCTAGGACGCGCCAAGAGTTTCTTTTCCCCTGACAGGACACTATTCATGCGCGCCACTTTTGCTGCATTCACAAAGAGTTTGAACGTCACCGATTTGCGCTGGATGCCTGAGGACGGATTTAGCGTCGGGCGGTTACGGATCGAACTGTTGTCGGGGCTGACGGTCGCTTTGGCCTTGGTGCCCGAGGCGGTCGCGTTTGCCTTTGTGGCGGGGGTCAACCCGTTGGTCGGTTTGTACGCCGCATTTCTGGTCGGGCTGATCACAGCGCTGATTGGCGGGCGTCCGGGGATGATTTCGGGGGCCACAGGCGCGTTGGCGGTGGTCATGGTTGCGCTGGTCGCGCAGCACGGCGTTGAATATCTGTTTGCAACGGTCGTTTTGATGGGCGCATTGCAGATATTTGCAGGCGTCATGCAGTGGGGGAAATTCATTCGACTGGTGCCACATCCGGTGATGTTGGGCTTTGTAAACGGCCTTGCGATCGTTATTTTCTTGGCGCAAATGGGCCAGTTCAAAGTACCGGGCACGATGGTCGATACGGGCCACGGCATGGGCGGTGGCGAATGGCTGAGTGGTATGCCGCTGTTCATGATGTTGACGCTGGTGGTTTGCACGATGGCGATTATCTGGGTGATGCCGCGCATTACCAAGCTCATCCCGGCCCCCTTGGCTGGGATTGGGATTGTCGCGGCCGTGGTGATTGGCTTTGGTCTGGATGTTCCGCGCGTTGGTGATTTGGCCTCGATCAGCGGCGGTTTTCCACTGCCGCACAACCCGTTTGGCGAAGGTCTAGGGTTGTATGGTACAGCACTTGCGCCTTTCACCTTGGAAACGCTGTACATTATTCTGCCGTATGCGGTTATTTTGGCAGCGATTGGCCTGATCGAAAGCCTGCTGACGCTGAACCTTGTCGGCGACATGACGAACACCCGCGGTGGCGCGAGCCAGGAATGTATCGCCCAAGGTGTGGCCAACACGGTTACCGGTTTTTTTGGTGGTATGGGCGGTTGTGCGATGATTGGTCAGTCGATGATCAACGTCAAATCTGGCGGGCGCACACGTGTTGCTGGCATCGCTGCCGCCGTGTTTTTGCTGCTCTTTATTCTGGTCGGCTCCAGCATTATTGAACTTATTCCGCTGGCCGCATTGGTCGGTGTGATGTTCATGGTCGTGATCGGGACATTCGCTTGGAATTCGCTGCGTATTTTGACCAAAGTACCACTGATAGATGCATTCGTTATTCTGCTGGTGACTGTTGTCACCGTGTACGAAGATTTGGCCGTCGCCGTTGTTGTCGGTGTGATCGTGTCTGCCCTTGCCTATGCGTGGAACAACGCCCGCCGCATTCACGCAAAAACGCGCCTGTCAGCGACCCAAGAAGGGGCAAAAGTCTACGAAATCAGTGGCCCATTGTTCTTTGGCTCTTCAGACGGATTTTCCGAGTTGTTCGATGTCGACGGCGACCCCGAAACAGTCATCGTCGATTTTGCCGACAGCCGAGTTGTGGACCAATCAGCCTTGCAAGCAATCGAGGCTATGGCCGGTAAATACGAGGCGGCAGGCAAGACTTTGATGCTGCGTCACCTAAGCCGCGATTGCCACCAATTGCTGAACAAAGCGGGCCACTTGATGGTCGATAGCGACGATGATCCTGAGTACGCTTTGGCAGTGGATTACTCCGTACGCACTGGAATTTTGGGCGGTCACTAAAGCTGTTTCCTGTGTTTAGGAATGGTTTTAGTCGTCCGGGCGGATCAGTTCGAATACCTCTTTGACGCTCGTGTAATCGCGGTATCCCATGCGGGCGAGCGGATTGAATGTGGTCACGTCAAAACGCCCGTCGACGATCGTGTCATCGCGCATGTGTATGCCCGTGACTTCGCCAAAGACCACAAAATTCGAAGCGCCCTCGATCTGCACAATCTGGGTCATTTTGCATTCCATCGATGCCGGAACCCCGTCAATACGGGCGCAATTGATGGTTTCGCACGCGATCGGTGTCAGTCCGACATGGGCGAATTCATCGACGTCTTTGGCCAATGTTGCTGAGGATACATTCATCGCGTCCTTCATGTCTGTCTGCACCAAATTCACACAAAACACGCCGGTTTCACGAATGTTTGCAACGCTGTCCTTGGTGTTGTCCTGATCGTCTTTGGCACCGGTCGAGGCGAACATGACTTGGGGCGGCGCGTACGCTACGCCGTTGAAAAACGAATAGGGCGCAAGGTTGTTACGCCCGTCAGCATCACGTGTCGAAATCCATCCAATCGGGCGCGGCGTAATGATGGCGTTAAACGGATTGTGCGGCAACGGATGCCCGTCTTTTGGTTGATAGAACATGAAGATGCGCCTTTTCAGATCGATGTGTTTGGCAAAGACGTAGCGCCGTGTTACGCGGAGTTCCAGCTTAACCAACACTTGACGCACATCTAATGTATGCCCTGACCCCTGAACAAAACGACGATTGGTGGGAGGTCGAGGCCCTCTATGACCTGTGTTTTGCGCCCGGACGTGAGGCGTTGTCGTCCTACCGGTTGCGTGACGATGTCCCGTCTGTGCCTGATTTGTCCTTGATCGCGCGCGATATCGATGGCGTTTTGGGCGGTGCGATCCGGTATTGGCCGGTTTTGGTTGGGGATGCGCCTGTGCTGTTGCTGGGCCCTGTGGCCGTCCACCCGACCCGCCAAGGTGAAGGTTTGGGGCATCAATTGGTCGAGGCCAGCCTTGATATCGCCATGACGTTGCATTGGACGCGGGTGATGTTGGTGGGGGATGCGCCATACTACAATCGCTTTGGATTTCAACGTCTTGCGGGGGTGATGATGCCGCCGCCCACAAACCCTGATCGGGTGCTTGGGCGCGCCTTAAAACCAAATGCGTGGGACGGCGTGCAGGGGCAAGTGCATCGTGCAAACCCTTGAAATTTAACGCTGGCGTCCCGATGTTTTGATCCAGAGAGGGACCACATGACCGAATTACCGATTATCCGTGTTGTCGATGTTGATGCTGAATTGGACGCAGTGGCTGCGCGCTACAAAAACGCAGGCGGCATTGGTATCGATTTGCTGAACTCGTTGGGTTTGCAAGCTGATGGATTATTGCAACGTCTGCCCAAACCAGCGCGCGAAGGCCTGCAGGACGCGACCGAAGCGGCCTTAAAACAAGCGATGAAGGCAGCCCATAAATCGCGCGACATGGTGCCCGATCAAGCCAGTTGGTTGAATGCAGCCGTCAGTGCGGCGATGGGGGCGGCGGGTGGTTTTGGCGGCTTGCCCACGGCCCTTGCCGAATTGCCAGTCACCACGACGTTGTTGTTGCGTGTGATCGAAGGCGTCGCAGCTGAACACGGTTTTGACGTGACGGCGGAAAACGTGCGTTTCGACTGTGTACAGGTGTTTGCTGCCGGCGGTCCTATGGAACACGACGACGGTGCTGACCTTGCCTTTCTCAGCGCGCGCACGGCCCTCAGCGGAGCTGCGGTGCAGGGTATTGTGGCGCGCATTGCCCCGCGGTTGTCGGTTGTTTTGGGGCAGAAACTGGCCGCACAAGCTGTGCCGATTTTCGGAGCCGTGGCTGGCGCTGCAACGAATTACGCATACACCAGCTATTACACCGACATGGCGCATATCCATTTTGGGCTGCGTAAATTGGCGATCGATGCGGATCGCGATCACGCGGAACTGGTCGCGGATCTACGCGTCCGATTGGAAATATTGCCTGCCAAAACGCCAGTGAAAACGGCCTAACGCCCGATCGATTGTGGTGCGACTGACGTGGCGTTGATCACTGCATAGCACGCCACACCGTCGGACAATTCCAATTTCTCCACCGCATCTGCAGGAATGCGGGCCAACAGTCGGTCTGATCCTGCGTCCAGTGCGATGGCCGCACCGGGCCCGGCGCCAGTTCGAATGCTGCGCACTGTCACCGGTAAAATGTTGCGCGAGGACAAGCCTTCTGGCCGTGTCCGCGAAAGGATTACATCCTGGGCCAGAACGCGCAATCGCACCCGCGCGCCGATCGGTGCCTGAACGCCGGGCAGCTCCAGAGTGCCGGCATCGACGTTCAACGTGCTGATCCCGTTGGCATTATGCGCGGCAACGGTTGCATAGATGACCGCACCCGCCTGTCGCACCCCCAACAGTGGTACCAAAGACGGATCGCTAAGCACATCAAACAGCGGACCGGAGGCTGCAACTTTGCCTTGGGATAAAACGACCAAATGATCGGCAAGGCGCGCAACTTCGTCCAGGGCATGACTGACGTATAAAATGGGCAGTCCGGCGGCCCCCGATTTCAGTTGCTCGAGGTAGGGCAGGATGCTGTCTTTGCGGGTGGCATCAAGGGCTGCCAATGGTTCATCCATCAACAACATGCGCGGGCGACTCAGCAAGGCACGCCCAAGCGCTACCCTTTGTTTTTCGCCCCCCGACAGATCATGCGGCGCGCGTGTGAGCAGATCTGGTAGACCCAGCAAATCGACGACTTCTGTGAACGACGGGTCATACTGACCTGCTTGCGTCCCGCGCGCAGCGTGGCGCGCCCCATAGTTCATATTTTGGCGCACGCTCAGATGCGGAAACAGGCGCGCATCCTGAAAAACATAGCCCATGCGCCGTTTGTGTGCGGGGACAAACATGCGCTTACTCGCGTCAAATAACGTATCTCCGTCGATGCGCACATGCCCAGCATCAGGGCGCAGCAGTCCGGCCACCGCGTTGATCAATGTGGTTTTGCCAGCACCCGAACGGCCAAAAATTGCGGTCACGCCAGCGGTGACTTCAAACCCCGCGTCCAGTGTAAAATCGCCCATGGTGTGGGTGATGTGGACGTGCACGCTCATGCTGCGGCCCCTCGAATACGGCGGGCGACGCGGTGGGCCAGCCACTCAGACACCAGTACGGCCCCGATGGCGATCACGCAGGCCCACAGAACCAACGCAATTGCGCGCGGCTCGCCCCCCGGAACCTGAAGGAACGCGTAAATCGCCGAAGGCAGCGTTTGAGTTTGTCCCGGAATGTTGGCCACAAACGTAATTGTCGCCCCAAATTCGCCAATCGCCTTGGCAAATCCCATGACGCTGCCTGCCAAAATTCCGGGGCTGATCAATGGCAGAGTGACGCTGGTAAATACGGAACGCGGCGAGGCGCCCAAGGTTGCCGCTGCGGCTTCGAGCTTGGGGTCAACCGCTTCGATTGCCAACCGCATCGCGCGCACCATCAATGGAAAGCCCATGATGATTGCTGCCAAAACCGCGCCCGTCCATTTGAACGTAATACTGACGCCAAAAACAGTTTCTAGGAATTGCCCCATCGGGCCGTTGCGCCCAAAGGCCATCAACAGCAGATACCCTGTGACAACGGGCGGCAGAACCAATGGCAAGTGGACCAACGCGCTAAGGACCGCCTTGCCACGAAACCGCCCACGCGCCAGCAACCAAGCCACCCAAAGTGCGACAGGAATTGCACAGATGGTCGCCGTGCTCGCCACCAAAAGCGACAGGCGCAACGCGTCCCAGCTGGCTGGATCAAGCCCCAACATCGTCTATTCCGAATGCCGCGGCGCAAAGCCGTGCGATTTTAAAATGGCCTGCGCGTCGGGTGATGCGAGATAGGTCACAAACATGCGTCCGGCATCCGTAATAGCGGCCGCAGGATATTGAATGGGGGTGTGCGTCTCCGGTTCAATCTGGTGGATGATTTGCACACGCGGTTCAGACATTGCATCGGATCGATACGTGATCCCGGCAGGCACATCGCCGCGTGCAACCAAAGCGAGGGCAAGACGCACATTGTCGGTTTCAACCAAATTGGGTTGCAGATCCCCCCACAGCCCAACCGTTTCCAGCCATTGTTTGGCGTAGATACCTGCTGGCACGGCTTCACGTTGACCCATCGCTATTTTTTTGGGTTTTAGCCACGTCGCCAGTGGCATGGTCCCAGCCGCAGGGGTGTCGATATGCGCAATCACGACCAGTGCATTTGTGGCCACGTTTGTGCGCGACTGCGAAATCAGCTGCGCGCGTTCATCCAGCCAATCCATCCAGTTCGGGTGGGCCAAAACCACCACATCAGCAGGCGCGCCTTGTGATACTTGCCGCGCGATCAATCCGGACCCGGCATAGGACACCGTGATGTCATCAGGATGCGTTGCGGCGATTTCGTCCAAGGCACCACGCAAAGAGGCGGCAGCGAAAACCGTAACGTCCCTCGCTAAGGCCGCAGATGCAGTGGTCAAGAAAACCGAGATCAGCCCAAAAGCCTTGATATGTGCGCGCAAAGTCATCGCAGGGACTATTCCCCAGCGCCTCGTGTGGCACAAGTCGAATAGAGGGCAATTCATCAGTCATTAACTATGATGTGAAACGTCATGGTGGGCATGGTGCACGCGTGAATTTAGGCCCTCAGTCGTGCAGGGGCTGGAAATTCTTGATAAAACCAGCTATATTGTCCAAAATAAAAGACAAAAAGGCAGGGCAATGACGGCCCCTAAGATCAAGCAGCTTCCTTTGAGCGTGCGCGGCGCGCACAAAAGTGACGTGCGCACGCAGTTTGCAGCGCTCTGTTATCGTGTGGTCAAAGACAAAATCCAGATCCTTGTTATCACGTCACGTGGCACGGGGCGCTGGATCGTTCCCAAGGGCTGGCCGATGGATGGCAAAACGCCAGCTGAATCCGCCGCCACAGAAGCATGGGAAGAGGCGGGCGTTGAGGGCAAGGTCAG
Organism: Ascidiaceihabitans sp.; assembly: GCA_029251465.1. GTDB lineage: Bacteria > Pseudomonadota > Alphaproteobacteria > Rhodobacterales > Rhodobacteraceae > Ascidiaceihabitans. The sequence continues at coordinate 21,075 of JAQXDI010000006.1, read as the reverse complement.
CAGTTCTCCTTTGGGCTTGTATTCTTACAGCAAGATCAACGAGGGCGCGGTGGATTTGCCCTGTGTTGCCGTGATCTATGCGATCAAAGTCAAAAGCCTGTCCAAGGTCTATCCCGAAGCTGGTCAGCGTCTGCGCAAATGGGTGAGCCGAAAGCAAGCCGCCAAGCTGGTGGACGAACCGGAACTGGCGCGGATCCTAAAGGATTTTGATCCGCGTTTGGTGGCCTGACCTTGCGTTTGATGCTTTGCGCTGGCGGCGTATCACGCTAGTCTTTTGCGACACCTTCATGTTGTAGGACCCCATGATCAAATACACGTTGAAATGCGATCAAGACCACAGCTTTGACAGCTGGTTCCAGTCTGCTGATGCGTTCGACAAGCTGGTGGGTGGCGGACATTTAAGCTGCGCTTTGTGCGGCAGTTCCGATGTGTCAAAATCTCTGATGACCCCAAAGGTGCGTCCGGCGCGCAACGCGGTTCAAACAACAGATCAGGACCAGTCCAAAGCGCTGAGCGTCCCGCAAAACGAGGCCGAAACAGCGCTAAGTGAGATGCGCAAGCAGGTCGAGGCGAATTCGGATTATGTCGGTACAGATTTTACCAAAACTGCCCGTGATATGCATTTGGGTGACGCACCCGAACGCTCGATCTACGGCACCGCCAATGCAGAGCAGGCCAAAGCCCTGATCGACGACGGTGTCCCTGTGATCCCATTGCCCTTTGTTCCAAAAGCGAAAGCGAATTAAAATCATGCATGTTGTTATTACCGGCGCAAGCCGTGGGATTGGTGCCGGTTTGGCCGCCATGTACAAAGACGCGGGCAACGATGTGACGGGCACCGGTCGCTCTGTTGCGTCCGACATCCAGTTGGATGTGACGCGCCCAAGCGATCATGCTGCAATGGCCGACGCTTTGGCCGATCGCCCCATTGATCTGTTGGTGTGCAATGCGGGGGTCTATTTCGACAAGCAAGAAAACCTGAACGATGGCTATGGTGCTGAAATGTGGGCTGCGACCTTTGCCGCGAATGTGACGGGGGTATTTTTGTCTATCCAGCACATGTTGCCGATGTTGCGCATGGCCCAGTCTCCAAAGATCGCGATTATTTCATCGCAAATGGCGTCCAGCACCCATGCACCGGGGGGCAGCTACATGTATCGCGCGTCCAAGGCGGCGGTGCTGAATTTGGGGCGTAATCTGGCAACCGATTTAAAACCCGAAGGGATTGCTGTTGGCATTTATCATCCCGGTTGGGTGCAAACGGACATGGGCGGCAGCACGGCCGACATTGGCGTTGATGCCTCTGTGCAAGGCTTGGCCCTGCGTTTCGATGCGCTGAACATTGCGAGCACGGGCTGCTTTGAAACATGGGATGGGCGCACGCACGCCTACTGATCTTAGTGGCGTTGTCTTGCAGTTTTGACGGATGCCGCGTAAAGCGCGATGCAAGCGAGTGACGTGAGGAAACAATGCCTGTTCTTGTGATGAAATTTGGTGGCACATCTGTGGCCACTTTGGACCGCATTCGCCGTGCGGCCAAAAAAGTCGGCGTCGAAGTCGCCAAGGGTTACGATGTGATCGTGATCGTCTCGGCCATGTCGGGCAAAACCAACGAGTTGGTCGGCTGGGTCAATGAAACCTCCCCGATGTATGACGCGCGTGAATACGATGCGATTGTGTCTTCGGGCGAAAATGTGACCGCCGGTTTGATGGCGTTGACGCTGCAGGAAATGGACGTTTCGGCGCGCTCTTGGCAAGGGTGGCAGGTGCCTGTGCAAACCACCTCTGCGCATGCTGCGGCCCGGATCGAGGCAATTCCGTCTGACAACATTCTGGCAAGTTTTGCAGCCGGGCATCGCGTGGCGATTGTCGCTGGTTTCCAAGGGGTTAGCCCAGAGGGTCGCATCACTACGCTAGGGCGTGGTGGCTCTGATACGACGGCCGTGGCGTTTGCCGCGGCGTTTGCAGCAGAGCGCTGTGACATCTACACAGACGTTGACGGGATCTACACAACCGACCCACGGGTGTGTTCCAAAGCACGCCGTTTGGACCGGATCGCGTTCGAGGAAATGTTGGAACTGGCATCGTTGGGTGCCAAGGTATTGCAGACCCGTTCGGTCGAATTGGCAATGCGTTACAAGGTCAAACTGCGCGTGCTCAGCAGTTTTGAGGAACAGTCAGACGAAGCTGGAACGCTGGTCTGCGACGAGGAGGAAATCATGGAAAGCAATGTGGTCGCCGGGGTCGCGTTCAGCCGCGATGAAGCAAAAATGACGTTGGTGTCGGTGGCGGATCGCCCAGGGATCGCGGCATTGATTTTCACGGCCCTCAGCGATGCGGGTGTGAATGTCGACATGATCGTTCAGAACATCTCCGAAGAAGGGCGCACTGACATGACGTTCAGCTGCCCCACCGATCAGGTGATGCGCGCAGAGGCCGCGATGGCGACTGCAAAAGACGCAGGAACCATCAATTTTGCGGAGCTGATCGCCGATATTGACGTCGCCAAAGTGTCCGTGGTCGGCATCGGCATGCGCAGCCACACTGGGGTCGCGGCCAAGATGTTCCAAGTATTGAGTGCCGAGGGTATCAATATCAAGGTTATCACGACATCTGAGATCAAGATTTCCGTTCTGATTGACCGAAAATACGTGGAACTTGCTGTCCAAGCCCTGCATGATGCATTTGAGTTAGAAAAAGCGGCTTAATTCCCCCATCGGGTGAAGCTGCGCCCAAGGGATACGTGCCAAAATGGCCGAGAATTTTGAAACAGAAAGCCGCAAGCTGCTTGGCCGTTTGCGTGACACCATGGCGGGCGAAGAAGCCGGTCAGGCGCGCTTGGACAAAATCACCCATCTGATCGCGGATAGCATCGGGTGCGAAGTGTGTTCTATCTATCTGTTTCGCGACGAAGACACGCTAGAGCTATGCGCGACAGAGGGTCTTAACCCGGAATCTGTTCACCAAACCCGCATGAAACTGGGCGAGGGCCTTGTGGGCCGTGTCGCCAAACGTCGCGTTGTGATCAACACTGCTGATGCGCCGGGGTCCAAGGGCTTCCGGTTTATGCCAGAGACCGGCGAAGAAATCTTCTCGTCGTTTCTGGGCGTGCCCGTACAACGATTGGGCGAGGCGCTGGGCGTTTTGGTTGTCCAATCCAAGGACGCGCGGCTGTTTTCGCCGGATGAGGTTTACGCGCTAGAAGTCGTGGCCATGGTTTTGGCCGAAATGACGGAATTGGGTGCATTTGTCGGCGAGGGCGCTGCGATGTCGGCCCGCCATTCACAGCCCACGATGTTGCGCGGAACTGTCGCCCAAGAAGGGGTGGCAGAGGGGCACATTTGGCTTCACGAGCCACGCGTTGTGGTCACGAACCCGATTGCTGATGACCCGCACCGCGAATTGGAACGCCTCGAAGAAGCTGTCGAAGAGCTGCGTGTCGGCGTTGATAAAATGCTGGAAATGGCTGGCGACGGTGAACAGCGCCAAGTGCTCGAAGCTTATCGGATGTTCGCCAATTCCAAAGGCTGGATGCGCCGGATGCAAGAAGACATCAGCCGTGGCCTAAGTGCCGAGGCGGCCGTCGAAAAGGAACAATCTGTTGCGCGTGCACGGATGGAAACGGTCACGGACAGCTATCTGCGCGAACGGCTGAGCGATCTGGATGATCTGTCAAACCGGATGCTGCGGATTTTGACCGGGCAGGGTGCTGACACGGGGGCCGAAATGCCGGTCGATCCGATTTTGGTTGCGCGCAACATTGGTCCTGCGGAATTGCTGGATTACGGGCGTGGGCTCAAGGGGATCATCCTTGAGGCAGGGTCGGTCGGCAGCCACGCCGCCATCGTCGCCCGTGCCCTTGCGATCCCGCTGATTGTGCACGTTGGACGCATCACCACCGAGGCGCTGAACGGCGATCAGGTGATGGTCGACGGCGAACAAGGCATCGTGCATCTGCGCCCCGATGACAGTGTCGTCACGGCGTTTCGCGACAAAATCGCAATGGAGGCAGAGGCGCAGCATCGCTATGCGTCGATCCGCGACAAGCGCGCGGAAACCAAATGCGGCAACATTATTGAGCTGAACATGAATGCGGGCCTGATGGCGGATTTGCCGTCGCTGGAAAATTCCGGTGCCGAAGGTGTTGGCCTGTTCCGTACTGAATTGCAGTTTCTGGTGCGCAGCCAGATGCCGAAACGCTCTGAGTTGAGCGCGCTTTACGGCCGGGTTCTGGACGCGGCGCCTGACAAACGCGTGATCTTTCGAACGCTTGATATCGGGTCGGACAAAGTGCTGCCGTACATGAAACCCAACGATGAACCGAACCCGGCGCTGGGCTGGCGTGCGATCCGCGTGGGCCTTGATAAACCCGGGATTTTGCGCATGCAGTTGCAGGCCTTGATCCGTGCGGCGGCTGGACGCCCGCTGACCCTGATGTTCCCGTTTGTGGCGCAGTACGAAGAATACACCCAAGCCCGCGCCGAGGTCGACAAAGCACTGGCAGGTGAAGCCAAGCTGGGTCACGTGTTGCCCGCCTCAGTCGAAGTCGGGGCCATGCTGGAAACGCCAAGCCTTGGGTTCGCGCCGCGCAAGTTCTTTGAAGACGTGGATTTCCTGTCGATTGGTGGCAATGATTTAAAGCAGTTCTTTTTTGCAGCGGACCGCGAAAACGAGCGGGTGCGCAGGCGGTATGACACGCTGAATGTCAGCTTTTTGTCGTTCCTTGAGCAGATCGTGGAGCGTTGCAATGATACGAACACGCCTGTGTCGTTCTGCGGCGAAGATGCGGGGCGCCCGGTCGAAGCGCTGTGTCTGACAGCCATAGGATTGCGCAGTCTGTCGATGCGCCCTGCGTCCATTGGGCCAATCAAAAGCCTGTTGCGCCGGTCAAATCTGCAAGACGTGCGCAAGGTCATTATGGATGCGCGCCATCGCGGCGACATGTCCGTGCGCCCTGCGGTGATGGACTATTTGCGCCAGCAAAACTAAGAGGCGCACACGCATGCAAAGTTCGATCATTTCCAAGCTTATGTCGGTACTGACGCTGATCGGCGCATCACGCACGCCTTTGACGTTTTCCGAGTTGGTCGTGAAATCCGGCCTGAACAAAAGCACAATGCATCGCTTGCTGGCCATCGGCGTGGCCGAGGACGTTGTGCAAATAGACAAATCAAACAAGACGTATTTGCTGGGTGCCAAGGTCTTTGACCTCGTGCGCAATGCCTATTCCGGCTACGATATCCAAGCCGTTGCTCTGGACGAAATGGTGCGCTTGCACGCGGTTTGCGACAGCAACGTGACCATTGGTGTGCCCAGCGGCCTAGAGGTGGTTTATCTGCGCATGCTTGAGGCCAACCACGCACTTGGCAGCCACCAAAGACCGGGTATGCGCGAGCCGATGCATTGTTCTGCGTCAGGCAAAGCGCTGTGCGCGTTTCTGCCTGATAGCGTTGTTGCCGCAAAGTTTGACGGATATGATTTTGCACCGCTGAACTCGCGCACAATTGCCTCGCAGGAGGCGTTCCTGAGCGCTTTGCAACAGGTTCGTACCCTCGGTTACGCCACCAATGATCGCGAAGAATACGATCATCTGGTCGGCATTTCGGCCCCGATTTTCAACTACATGAGCGAACCTGTAGCGGTGTTGAACATCTGGTCGCCCCACGCGCGCTATTCATTGCAAGATCTGGAAAAATGGGCCCCGGATTTGATCGGTGCAACCCAGCGCGTTACCGCCTTGATCGGTGGGCGATCGCCCGATCTGCAAAGTTTCGGCACATAAAATTAGGATTGTTCGCCATTCTGCGGTGACAGTCGAATGTCGGAAACTGGCCGAATGTTGGGCCGAATTGCGGGGTCCAAAACGACGGCTTCCAGCTGATGGATCGCGTCTTGAAGAATACCCGCGGCGTCGTTCAGTCCGGCTTCTTTGTAACTGTTCAAGATATCCTCAAGCACAAAAAACGTCCAAATCGGGTGGAGCGGTTTTTCGGTCTCGGTCTGAGACGCTAGATGAGTGATGTTGTCACAGTTCATTTGTCTTCTCGCTTCTTTTGCGCCTTGTGGCGTTGTTTGACGTTCGAAACAACGGTGGAAATTTGGAATAATTCCAGGAATAGGCGGAAATGCGCGGACGGGCTGGTTTGGTCGAAAAATACTAGATGAAATTGGTTTCAAAAGTGGTGAAACGGACCTTTGGAAAAAACCGGCAGCGCGTTCAGGAAAACCGGACTGTCTGGCCCTAGCCCCGATCACGAACCGGAGTTGCTGAGGCGGGCATCGCAAGATGCGCCAGCAATATCGAGCATGGATTTGAATTGATCAAATGCGTCTGCCTCAAACAATGCGGCGATGTCGGATGCGAATTGTTGGGCACGGGGCCAAATGTCTTTGACGATTTTTAGGCCGTCATCGGTTAGCGTGTACTGAATTCGCCGCTGGTCATGATCATCGGGGCGGCTGTTGACCCAGCCCGCAGCAATCATCGATTTGACCACCCGACTGGTGTGTGCAGGATCTTGTGAGGAATGACGTGCCAACGATCGTAGGTGAAGTTCGTCAAACTGCGCAAGGCTGACCATAATCCGCCATTGCTGCACTTTGATCCCGGCCGGGCGCAGGGTTTCGCGCTGGAAAATCAAAGTCAGCTTTGAGGCAAGTCGCAGAATTCTGATGTTCAGAATTTGGTCAACGTCGCTTGGCGGAATCAAACTCATGGTGTTCTCATTTGGTCAGTTGGGCTGCTCTTATACGAGGGCGATTTCGTTGCAAGTGCAACAAATTAATTGACAGGGCGCGACAATGCCCGAACACTTGGCGTCGGACATATTTAGACTGGGAGGAATAAATGTCGAAGTTTCTTTTTGCAGGCGCACTTGCCGCCTCATCATTTTTTGCAGCCCCGTGTTTGCACAAGCAAACCTTACCGCTGAAACCGCATCGGTAGGTGGCGCGACCCATCTGGCACCAAGCCACCTGACAGAAGTTGCCGGCACCAGCGGCATCGCCAACATTCAGTTGGCCGATGGTCAAACGCTGACCAATTCGTTGCAAAACGTGGCCGAGGGCAAGACGGATATCGCAAGCACACCGCATATTCTTCCGTTTTTGATGAGCCGTGGAATCGGCCCGTATGGTAAGCTGGGCAAAGAAAAAGGCGCCGAGCTGGCGTCTAATCTGCGCTCGATCTACCCCTACACGTTGGGAATTCTCTTTCTTTACGCGTATGATGCAAAGAACATCCAAGGCTGGGATGACCTAGAGGGCAAGACCATCTTTAACGGCCCGCCACGTGGCGGTGCGTTGACGAACGGTCGCACGATCATTGAGATCGCTACAGGTCTAAAAGACGGCGAAGGCTATACCGCTCTGCAAGCGAATTGGGGCCAAGCGGCCTCGGTTATCGGTGGCGGTGAACCTGACGCAGTTGTGTTGCCAGAGCTGTTCCCGAGCGGGCGGATCTCGACCCTTGGGTCTTCGGGCAAGATGACCGCATGGTCCTTGCCGAAAGACACCTACGACAGCGAAGCGATGCAGAAATACATGAAGGCACCGGGCAGCGACAAAGTCGAAGTGCCAGTTGCGGACCTACAAGCGATCATGGGCGAAGATTGGACATTTGTGTCAGAGGACGCGACGCTCCGTGGCATGGCGACGATCGGCGGCGATGTCGTTCACAAAGACATGGACGAAGAGCTGGTTTACAATCTGGTTAAGGTCTACGTCGCCTCGCTTGATGCGCTGAAAGCCAAAGCGCCATTCGGGGATACCGTCAATTATGACAACCCTGGTTTGGGCATGTGTGGTGCTAACCCTATGAAATACCACAAGGGTGCCGTGCGTGCATGGGAAGAGGCGGGGTACGACATCCCTGACTGCGCCGAAGACAAGTAACACGTCTTGCGATTGAATACCGACGCCGCCCCATTAATTTTTGAACCCGGGGCGGTGTCTTTTTCCACGTAAGAGCAACGTTTAGGTAACACGCACCCATGGCTGAAAAATCTCACGCTGAGCAGTTCCAATCGGTTTTTCCGAACCGGCTGGTGTACGCAATGGCGCTGCTGTTTATGCTGCTGGGCGTGTTGAACAGCATGCCGACGATCCCTGGTTGGGATGACATGTGGCGTGGCGTGACAGGCATTGAAAAACTGAAGGTGCGCAGTTTTGCGACCGAGTGGTTCTACCCGATAATCTTCTTCATCATGATGAGCGTCGTAGCGCTTAAGCACTCAATGTGGCGGGCGTGGCAAGGCACTGGTCGGGCCGGCTTTGGTCTGTTCATGGATGTCGCGTTGGTCGTGTCCGCGTTCACCATATCGCTTACCTATCTTATTGAAATCGATAGCGTTTGTCTGATTGATGCACTGAACGGTGATCGCGCCCGATTGATCGCAGAAACCCTCAAGGCCGAGATCGCATTTGCCGATGAAATGGGCCTTCCGGCACCTGATACCGTCGAAGACCCGCGGTGTGTGTCGACCACGGGTGTGTGGCTGGTGGCGATCATGGGTCTGTCGATGCTGGTGTTTCTGGCCTACAACATCAAGGTTTGAGGCTTGCCGCTGGTCCTCGTGTCTTTGGTCATCGCGCTTTATACAATCGCGACGGTTTTGGTGTGGTATTTTCACGGCCCCGAGGACATCAACAAATACCTGATGACCAAAATGGGGGGCGAGCCGCGCTCGTTTCTAGATGGTCGTCCCAACGTCCATGACGCGCTGGTGAACAACGCCTCGGGAATGCTGGGGCGGTTCATGAATGTCATCATGAATGTGGTTTTCCCCTACATTATTCTAGGCGCGATGTTCGGAAAATCGGCGGGTGGTCAGTCGCTGATCAAGCTGGCATTTCGCTGGACGCGCAAGCTGCGGGGCGGGCCTGCGCATGCGGCAATCGTGTCGTCTGCGATGTTCGGCACGATCACTGGCGGGCCTGTGGTTAACGTGCTGTCCACTGGCGTGCTGACAATTCCGATGATGCTAAAGCGCGGATTTTCTGCATCTTTCCCAAATTTTCCTGCCGATTTTGCTGATCCTTGTCTTGCTGTTGACGCCCAAAGACGTGGTTGGTTGCGGCCCCATGGGGTGGCTGTTGGGGGTTGAGACGATCATCAACGGCGACTCGTGTCGCGGGGTGAATTTGCCTTGGTTGCTCGAGGTGTTCCAGAACGCTGCAGGGGACGCTGGCGCGACAGGCTGGTGGGCGGCGGCCTTTGTGACGCTTTTGTTGTTCCTCGACAAAGAGTTTCGCAATAAACCACGTTTGGTTTTGGATGCGTTGGCCGAGGCGGGCATGACAGTGTCCACGCTTTATATGATGTTCCTTGCGGTCACAGTGATCGATGTTTGTCTGAACTTTACCGGCCTTTCAAACTTTGTGGCGGTCGATATCCTCAGCTTCTTGCTCTCGCTTGATTTGGGGGGCAGCGGGTCGGCGATGTTCCAGTTTATTGCACTGTTGATCACGATGTTCCTGGCGGTTTTGTTGGGCATGGGGATGCCTGCGGTGCCTGCGTATATCAACGTTGCCTTGTTGATGGGGCTTGGAATTGCGACGTTTACCGCGCATATGTTCATCTTTTACTTTGCTGTGGCCTCGGCCATTACGCCGCCTGTGGCGCTGGCCGCGTTTGCGGCGGCCACGATCACCAAGGCCGACCCAATGGCCACAGGATTTAGTGCCGTGCGCTCAGGCATCGTGATGTTTGCCATCCCGTTTGTCTTTGCGTTTTACCCAGAATTTCTGCTGATTGATCAGGCGCTTATCGACCCATCCAGCCCGATTGGCGCGCCGTTGCCAGGATACGAAAATGGCGTGAGTATGACGTCGCTGTTGTGGCTGATTTTCTGCCTGATGGCAGCACTTTACCTTGTTGCCAGCGCCCTTGCGCGGTTTGATGCAAAGGCGCTGACGTTGACGTGGGTTTTGATCCGTTTGACGCTGGCCGTGCTGATCATGATGCGCCCTGAAATCATCCACTTCAGCGCGCTGATCGCGGCGTTTGCATCGGTTATTTGGCATCATGCCCAAAGCCGGACCCAACCCGCACTCGCCAGCTAAAGTCGGAGCACATGAGATGAGCAAACGCCCAAATTTTCTGTTTTTAATAACCGATCAGCAGCGTGCGGATTGGCTGGGATGCTACGGGCATCCGGTTTTGAAAACGCCGAATATTGACGCGATTGCTGCCAAAGGCACGCGGTTTGACAACTTCCATGTGGCGTCGCCTGTGTGCATGCCGAACCGCGCATCTTTGCTGACAGGGCGCTATCCCAGTCATCATGGTTTGCGCCACAATGGTTGCCGTTTGCCATTGTCCGCCAACACATTTGTCGACCAGCTGGCCGAGGCGGGCTATCACACCGCCGCCATCGGAAAAAGCCACCTGCAACCCTTTACCAATATGCCGCCCATGGACGTTACTCTGGATCAGATCGCCGCCCGAAAAGACGCATGGCGCCGCGACGATGGGGACTATGGCCAAGAAGAACCAGGGCGTTACACCGACGATGGTCGATATGCATTCAAGACGCCGTATTACGGCTATCAACACGTCGATATGGTCACAACACACGGTGATCGCTGCGGTGGGCATTATCGCCAATGGTTCCGTGAAAACGCTGACAATTGGGAGGCATTGCACGACGATGCGAACCAACTGCCGCACGGCTATTCCTGCCCGCAAGCCTACCGCACTCCGATCCCGGAAAACCTGTACCCAACCGCCTACGTGCGCGACCGCGCGATCGACTATCTAGACAGTCGTTTGGGCGAAGAGGATCCATTCTTTAGCTTTGTGTCCTTTCCAGATCCGCACCATCCGTTTAACCCACCGGGCAAATATTGGGACATGTATGACCCCGATGATTTTGACATCACGCTGCCTTATTCTGCGCATCAAAACCCGACGCCACCGATGCGTTGGCTGGATGACAATCTAAAGAACGGTGTTGGTCAAAAAATTCCGCAAACCGCGATGATGTTAAGCGATCAGCAAATCAAAGAAGCGATGGCGCTAACCGCAGGTATGATGGCGTTTGTAGATGACGCGGTGGGTGAAATCGTCGCTGCATTAGAACGCAACGGACAACTTGAGAACACCGTGATTTGTTACACGTCCGATCACGGCGACTACCTTGGGGATTTCAATATGCTGCTGAAAGGCGCGTTGCCGTTTCGTGGGATCACGCGGGTGCTGTTTATCTGGTCTGACCCTGATAATCGGACAGCAGCGTCGTCTGATGCGTTGGCTTCGACCGTCGATCTGGCTGCAACGATTTTGGACCGTGTCGGGATCGAGCCGTTTAACGGAAACCAAGGCAAAAGCTTTTGTGGCGCAACGGCAGGTGCGGAGGGCGTGCGCGATGAATTGTTGATTGAATACAACGATGGCGGCACGCGTTTGGGGTTCGAGACGCCGGCGCGGGTCCGTGCCTTGATCACACCAAAATGGCGCTACACGATGTATCTGGATCAGGATTGGGGCGAGTTGTATGATTTGTCAGCAGACCCGAACGAGACACTCAATCTGTGGGACAGTGCCGATCATTTTGCGGCCCGCGGGCATTTGGCGGAACGCATGACCCATCATTTGACTGCCCAAATGGATGAAAGCCCACTGCCGGACCGGATCGCATAGACGTGCCGCGATGGCGCTTGGATCCCTCCGGAGTTTGGCAGCGTCGATCAGCACGTCTATGCCTTGCGAAAATTCTCATCTCTGCCTAGCAATGTGCATCCCAAAGCGAGATTGACCCGATGGCAAATGACCCTGACACCTACGAGGATATCCGCGATGCCGTTGCAAAATTATGCGCGCAATTTCCAGGCGAATACTGGCGCACGTTAGATCGAGAGATGGCGTATCCTACTGAATTCGTTGGGGCATTGACGCAAGCTGGTTGGTTAGCGGCCCTCATTCCAGAAGAATATGGCGGCGCGGGACTGCCTTTGTCAGCGGGGGCGGCGATCCTTGAGGAAATCCACAAATCTGGCGGGAATGCCAGTGCGTGTCATGCGCAAATGTACACGATGGGCACGTTATTGCGTCACGGATCAAAGGCGCAAAAGCAGCAGTATTTGCCGGGAATTGCGGATGGATCATTACGCTTGCAAGCCTTTGGCGTAAGCGAACCGACATCGGGCACTGACACTGGGGCACTAAAAACTACGGCAACTTTGGACGGCGATGACTATTTGATCAATGGCCAGAAAATTTGGACCAGCCGTGCGGAGCATTCCGATCTTATGATCCTGTTGGCGCGTACCACGCCCCTGCGCGAGGGCATGAAAAAGACCGAAGGTTTGTCTGTGTTTATTGTCGATATGCGCGCAGCCCTCGGCAATGGCCTGACGATCCGCCCCATCCGCACGATGATGAACCACGCCACTACAGAAGTGTTTTTCGACAACCTGCGTGTGCCTGCGACTAATCTGATTGGTGAGGCGGGCAAGGGCTTTCGTTACATCCTGTCGGGAATGAATTCGGAACGTATTCTGATCGCTGCGGAATGTATCGGAGACGCCAAATGGCTGATCGGAAAATCCGTTGAATATGCCAAGGATCGCACGGTTTTTGGCCACCCGATTGGTCAAAACCAAGGCGTACAATTCCCTCTCGCTAAGGCCTACGCCAACATGCGCGCTGCGGAATTGATGGTACGTGAGGCGCTGCGGATCTACGAGGCGGGCGATAGCGCGGGGGCCGAGGCGAACATGGCGAAAATGCTAGCGGCTGACGCCTCAAATGAAGCCGCAAATGCGGCGATTCAGACCCACGGAGGGTTCGGGTTTGCAGAGGAATACGACATCGAACGCAAGTTTCGCGAAACACGATTGTATCAGGTGGCACCGATCTCGACCAATTTGATTTTATCGTATTTGTCCGAGCATGTTCTCGGGCTTCCACGGTCCTATTGATGGGCGCGTTGGATGGCCTTTTGATCGTGGCGATTGAACAAGCTGTGGCTGCACCGATTTGCACATTGCGCCTTGCCGATGCGGGTGCGCGGATGATCAAAATCGAACGGCCCGAAGGCGAAACTGCGCGTCATTACGATACGACGGTCAAAGGAACCTCGGCCTATTTTGCGTGGCTCAATCGCGGCAAGGAAAGCGCGGTTTTGGATCTGAAAAATGGTGATGACCTGGCGATCCTGCGCGCGATGCTAAATCAAGCGGACGTTTTTGTGCAAAACCTGATCCCTGGCGCGATGGACCGGATGGGGTTGGGGAATGACGTCCTTGCTCGTGATTTTCCGAACTTGATTTCTGTCGCAATTCTCGGATACTGGCAGGACACTGCGTACGCTGACATGCGCGCCTACGACATGTTGGTCCAAGCGGAAAGTGGGCTGTGTTCGGTCACCGGCACGCCTGATAGCCCATCCAAAGTCGGGGTGTCGGCGGCGGATATTTCCACAGGCATGAACGCGCACTCTGCTATTCTTGAGGCGCTGATTGCGCGTGGGAAATCAGGAAAGGGCCGCCAGATCGAGATTTCGATGTTTGATTGCATGGCTGACTGGATGGCGGTGCCGCTTTTGCATTTTGAACATACAGACAAGGTCACCGGGCGCTTTGGGCTGTCCCACGCGACGATTTATCCCTACCGTCCGTTTGCCTGTTCGGATGGTACGTTGATCATCGCGGTGCAGACCAATGCGGAATTTTCGCGTCTGTGCGACACTGCGCTGGACCGCCCCGATTTGCCAACTAACCCTGCGTTTGCAACGAATTCGGATCGCGTCAAAAATCGCGCGCTTTTGGACACCGAAATGGAACCGGTTTTTGCCAACCTGACAGTTGCTAATGCGGTGGAACGCTTGACCCGTGCCAGTATCGCTTTTGGAAAATACAACGAGGTGAAAGGCTTAGGAAGTCATCCTGCCCTGCGCCGCACAGATGTGACGTTGCCAGACGGGCAGATCGCAAGCATGCCGCGACCCGCCGGGCGAGGGCCTGATTTCTCACCGAAACCTGTTCCTGTATTGGGTCAACACACTGAACTTCTGCGCAAAGAATTTGGCTAGCCGCGGATATTCGCATGCGATGAATTTATCGAAACCAGATGATTGTCCCACGCCAGTTTCTGCGGGTGGGCCGTCGACGATCCGTCAATCCGCTGCAAAATCCCTAAACCCGAAGTTGTGATGAAGCCGTCGGTGTTCGCTGCAATCCCACTGGCATCTTCTGATGGAAACGATCGTAGAAAGCGACCTGATTTCGCGTCATAGGTTTGGACCACGCCGCCGCGCGGGGATGTCACGGCAATGGTCGCGTTGTCGGACCCAACGGCGATGCTGCCAATGTACCCTTGCAAGGCGCGAGTTGCATCAGGTGGCGCTGATAAGATAGCTGGGTTGCTTCCACGTTGATGAACGCCGACCAATCCGGTCGCATTCGTGTCCCCCTGCCACTGCATTCCGAACGCGACGTGACCTACCGATGAAACGGCAAGGTGGCGGATCGAATTTTTGTGCAAACTGGCCGGTAATTCAGCGACGTCTACCATGCGATCGTCCTTTAGGTACGATAGGTTAGGTCGCATTGTCGGGATGTTCAGTTTCGTGCGCCCAGAGTCAGGATGCGTGTCGATCCCGCCGTTGGCGACAACCAAAGTATCGCTGTCTGGCAGACGTTTTATGTCGTGCGGCCCGATCCCACCGCTGGGGAATTCAGCGACCCTTGCGTAATCTGCCTGAACATCCCAAACGCCGATGCGACCTTGTCCTGCTTCGTAGTCGTTTTCGGTGGTGTACAGCCAGTCCCCGTCTTTTGAAAACGTACCATGCCCGTAAAAATGCCTGCCTTCCGGTGCCGTTAGGATTGCTTTGGATTTATGCGTGATGCAATCGAACACAATCGCAAATGTACCGGGCCGGCGCGCAAATGCCACGGCTTCTGGTCGGTTGGGATGCGCTGCTGCGGCGTGGCCACGTCCCGGCAGGGGGATTTGAAACAACACCTCGAGGGTGGCACTTATTCCGCACAAAACGAACGTTCCGTCGGGCAGGGCGGCGGCAGACAAATAGCTGGGTGATCCGGCATCCGCCCATGTTGCGGCAGGCATCAGACCAGTGGCCATCAAACCTGCAATAAAGCCGCGTCGACTTGGGTTTGAAACTGCCATTTTAGTCGCCATCCAACGCGTTAAACCCTGCCGCAACGCCCAGTTCAGGGCCCAGCTGGTCGCGCACTATGACGCGGATACGCTCAACAGATTGTTGGATCACTTCGACTTTGATCCGGTTCTGAGGTTCAGCAACACCAGCAAAGATCGGATCGTTCAGCTGGGCCAATTCGTGTGTCGCGCGATCAAAGGCAACGTCCAAGGTTGTCGCTAAGTCGTCGTTGTCGCCTGCAAGCCGCGTTGCCAAATCGTGCAGCGGCAACAGGCTGAGTTCGACGTGATGTGCCGAGCGGCCAGAGCGCCATGCCTCGGCGCGGGTCGGACGTGGTTTTTGATAGGTTCCCAGCGGACGGCCTAGCCGTGTTTCGGACGTAAATTGCAACCCTGTGGACAAGGCCTTGAGCAATTCCTGAAGCACTTCTTCGTCTGATCGATACGTGCCATTGGCCGAGGGTGTTTGTAAAACGCTCCCGTAATCCTCGACCCATTCTTGCGCTATCGCCTGGCTCAAAACCGCTGTGTCTGCGGCAATGGTTTGGATCAGCATGCAGCGATACCTGTCATCACCTGCAGCGCTAAGGGGCTGATCGTAAATCAAAAATTCGAGCGTATAAAATCCGCGGGCCGCGATCGATACATCGTCATAACTGACTGGGTCTTCGGCGATCGGGTCTTGGTCTGCGATCAGTTTGTTTAGTGCTTTGGGCGTTGCGCCGCGACTGTCAGGCCAAAACGCAAGCGCAAAGGCACGGTCATTGATTTCAGTTGGGCCGAACCGCAAATGGCTGGCCGAAATCCATGCATCAAACGCGTCAGCGTAGGCGGCGCGCAAAGGTTGCGACGTCGCGCTGCAATCTGATTTTGCTACGTTCGCCAGTTTTTGTGAGGTGTGCGCCAAACGTTCAAACCGGGGCAGGATGTGATTTTGAACAATCCCCGATGTCACGGCGTTTTCTGCAAATGCGACCATGGGCATCGCAGAAATGATCACACCAAAAACCAGATGTTTCATAGGCTCTCCAAGAATTTGATCAGGGCGTCGCGATCAGTTTTTTGCATGTCAACGACGCTTTGTTTTGTCGGTGCGGCTTCGCCGTCGTGCCAAAGGATCGCCTCAAGCAAGGACCTCGCGCGCCCGTCGTGCAAGAAATAACTGTGACCGCTGACTTGCTGCGTTAGGCCGATGCCCCACAGCGGCGGCGTTCGCCATTCCTGTCCGGTCGCGCGGGCTTCGGGCCGATTGTCGGCCAAGCCTACGCCCATGTCATGCAGCAACATGTCCGTGTAGGGCCAAATCAGCTGAAAGCTTTGTTCGGGTTGATCGGCAAGGCGATGGGTGACGAAATTGGGGTGATGGCAGGACACGCAACCGGTTTCATAGAACACCTGCTTGCCACGCAACACATCGGGATCGGCTGCATTGCGTCGCGCAGGTACGGCGAGGTTGCGGCTATAAAATGTCACCAGATCAAGGATATCGTCGTTAATTTCAAACCTGCGATCATCGGCATCACCGTGCGGCGCGTTTTGGCATTCTGTTTGCGCGGCGGTGCATTCGCCCGCGCCATTCGGAAACAGCGGCGACGAAATGCCAATGTCACCGGCAAAGGCGGCGGCGGATTGTTCACGTACTGTTGGCGCACCTGCCTTTAGTCCGAAACGGCCCAGCATCGGTCGATTGAACTGCGCTGACCACACGATGTTTTCGCGCCCCGAAATGCCATCGCCGTCGAGGTCATCCGGGTCCGTCAGGGCAAGGATATCTGCCGCTGGAACCGCCTCTAGCAACCCGAGCCCAATCATTTGTGGTGCAACACGCGGGCTAAGCATTGCGTCCTTGTGCAGCGGTCCATAGCCAAGGTTCAGCGCCTCGTAACTCGGGTGGCGCAACGTCGCTGTTTCGCCATCTGATAGGTCGATGACCTCGTGGGTATAAGTGACGCCCATTTTGTATTCGGCAGGGTGGCCGGGCAATGCGAAATCTTGCAGTTGGGTGCCGTAGGTCGGGTCCGCTTGGGTGGCAAGGTAGTCTTTTATTTGTGCGGTGTTGTCGCTCAGCGATCCGGGGATCGAGATCCGCAAAAACATCGAAACAGCGCTTGTGTCGCCAGCCTCGGGGGGGTGCCCACGCCCGTCTTTGATGTGGCACCGCTGGCACGACCGCGCGTTGTACAAAGGGCCCAACCCGTCAGACGCCAAGGTTGAGGACGGCGAGGACACCCACAATTTGCGGAACAATCCGTTGCCGACTTTGAACGTCAGTTCGTTTTCGAAACTGATGTTTTTGGACGGCTGCGAAAACGCATCTGCATTGTTGCGCACACGCACGGTTGCAGCACCCGCTGGCAGGTCCTCGAACCGTGTCGTGGTCGAAAAATCTGTCGTTGGGGTCGTAACACGCGCGACACGCGCGGCCTCGGACGGTGTGCGTAGAATGATGTTCAGGTGCGGTTCATCTAAGGGATTGGCAGCGGCGGCGGACCCCAAAAGGCCCGCCATTAGCGTGATTTTACTCGGCTTCGTCCATTTTCGACGCGTTAAGCAGTGCATATTTTTCTTCACCAAGTTTGGCCACAAGGTCCAGTTGCGTTTCAAGAAAGTCGATGTGCCCTTCTTCGTCCGTGAGAAGTTCTTCGAAGATATTCTTCGTCACAAAATCACCCACCGTTTCGCAATGATTGCGCGCGCTCATGTACAAAACGCATGCATCATGTTCAGAGGCCAAGTCACATTCCAGCGTCTCTTTTGGTGTTTGACCAATGCGCAAAGGGTCCAGTTTTTGCAGGTTGGGATGACCGCCTAGAAACAAAATCCGCGCGATAATTTTGTCGGCGTGGTTCATCTCTTCGATGCTTTCTTCGCGGGATTTTTTGGCCATGTGGCCCAAATCCCAGTCTTCTTGCATGCGGTAGTGCAGCCAGTATTGGCTGACGGCCGTCAGTTCACTTCGCAGAGCGTCGTTGAGAAATTCGATTACTTTTTGTCGCCGTTCATGGGTCTCTTCCTGTGTTGCTGTGCCTGTCAAATTAGGCGGCTGCATGGGGACTTTTACGTTATCATTTGTGCGCATGGTCGACAGGAACAGCGGCATACATCCGCCGCAATCCGCCGATTTCCCAAGCGCCCGGTACACCTTGCCAGGTGTCACGATGGTTTGTCGTCTGCCGCCCGCATCCAGTCGATGGCTGCGTGAATGTCGCGATCCGAGATGTTCTGGCAATGGCAGACGATCATGTTTTACCCTCCGATCGGGATGATGACGGAGACACCCAACAAGGTGGAATCCACGCCACTTTCTTCGGCGTATCCGAGACCCGAAGACACGGTGATGTCGTTGGCGAATGTGTAATCCGCGCCAAGTGAGGCCAGATGATCGCTGCCGGAACTGCGCACATCGCGGTTGGTGTAGGAGGCGCCCAACGTCCAGTTGTTCAGCGTGTAGGCCGCCCCGATCGTGGAATATGTTGCGCGATCATCCGCACCGCCAAAGCCATCGAATGCGGCGATTTCTGCGATTAATTCCAGATCGTCACGCGCGGCATGAACGATGCCGAAGGCGAGGCCGTTTTGATCCTGAACGTCACCAACGCTTGCGGACAAATGCGAGGCGCTGATGGAATAGGTGGTGGCACCTTCTTCCAGCTCGTATTGCAGCGCGAGGTTGTCCAACTTGCCTGTGTTGCCGACCCCGCCTGCCGAGGATGTGTTGCGCCCACGGTCCGTGCCAAGCGAGCGACTTAGGAAGGAATCGTCCAAATAAAACAGTGATGCCGTCAGCACCCCTGCGCCCAATTGAAAGCTGGCGGATGCGCCCAAAGCTTCGGACAGTTCGTAATCTTCGACAAAATTTGTGCCGTAAAAACCAGGCGCTGCGTCCCATGCCACGCCAAAGGCGGGCGCGAATTTACCGACCGATACGACCGAGTTGCCTAAATCAAAGCTCAGCCCGATACTGTCGATATACAGCCCCACGTCCTCGAATGCGCGATCATTGGTCGCGTCCAAAACGGATTCAAGGGTCAAGCCTGCAAACGCTGACACGGTGTCAGTGATTTGAAAGCCCAGCGTGGCTTCGCTGGTCAGAAACGTATCTGAAATTTCCGCCGTCGGATCGTCAGATGATATCACGGAATCAACGCCGATCTCGGTCTCGATCTCGAATGTAAAACGGCTGGCTTCTTGAGCCGATAGGGCCGTGCCGGACGCCGTGGCGAGTGCAAAAGCAATCGCAAAGTGGTTGGTGGTGGTCATGTGTGGTCCTTTTGAACGTGCAAAATTTGGTGGCATGGCTGGCGTCTGGCTTGCCTGCCACCGCAGTCAGAATTTATTGAAATACGGCGTTCGGATCGTCCAAGCTGTCGGACCCTTCAAACGCGATTTGGTCCAGCCTTAGCGCGGTGACGACCCGCTCGATGGACCGTGTCTGATCGATCAATCCGTTAACGCCACCCATAACGAGGGCTTCACCTGCGTCGTTGCCGCGTTCCAGCATCTGGTCGTATGCAAAACCTGCTTCCGCCGCGGTTTTGATCCGGCCCAATGCCATCATCGTACCTGACAATTTCCCGCGCATTTCAGCGTCAAGCGATGCGTCCGTGGCTGCGACCAGATCGGACAGGGATGGGCCTGAAACCAAGGTTCCGTTCACGCGGACGTATTCGCCCAAGTACACATTTTGTACGCCTAAGCCGTCGTAGTAGTGGCTGTTGTGGGTGTTGTCGGAAAAGCAATCGTGCTCTTCTTCAGGGTCGTTCAGCATCAAACCAAGACGCATGCGTTCGCCGGCTTGCTCGCCGTAAGACAGAGATCCCATGCCGGTCAAAATGGCGGACAAACCTGTGTTTTCGTCAGACATCAAGGCTGCGCGTGCGGCCCCGTCTGATTGCCACTGCGTCGTCATCCATTCCAGATCAGCAACCAGTAAATCAGTCGCGGCCTTTAGGTATTCACCGCGGCGATTACAATTGTCGTTGGTGCAATCGTCACCGGTTGCGTAGTCTGTCCATGACCGGTTTCCGGCCCCAGCGCCGTGTCCATTCAGGTCTTGACCCCACAGCAGGAATTCGATGGCGTGATAGCCGGTTGCGACATTTGCCTCGACACCGTCTGCCTCGTGCAGCGTGTCTGACAAAAATGCGGGCGTGATGGCTGCTGCGTCAACTTGGGCACCCGACAGCGCAAAGCTTGGGCTGGCGACGACGTTTAACGCCGCCAATTCATTTTCGTCTGACGGGCCGCCATAGGCGCTATCCACGTAGTCGATCAACCCTTCGTCCAAGGGCCAGGCGTTCACTTTGCCCTCCCAATCGTCGACGATGGCATTGCCAAAGCGGTAGACTTCGGTTTGCTGATAGGGGACGCGCGCTGCCAGCCAGGCTTGCTTTGTCGCTTGCAACGCTTCGGCCGAAGGGGCGGCGATCAAGGCGTCGACCGCCGTTTGCAATGCCTGCGCGGTGATCAAGCTGTCTTCGTACTTGGCGGCCGCGATGTCAGCGTAGGTGTCAAGAACTGCCGTTTTTTCAAGAGCGAATGCAGGCGTTGCGAGTGCGACAAGCAAAGCCGTCGATGAGAGGAAGGAATGTTTCATGGGTGTCCAGTCAGTGAAATTTGATGAATTCAAGGCGATACCCGCGGGTATCTTGCCGTGGCTGTCATCTGTCGATTGTCAGGCGATGCTGGATCAAAATCAGAGTGGCTGGGCGTTGCTGTAATCCTGAGTGTTTCAGTCAGCAATGTCAATCCGACTTTTTTAGTCGGAATTACAATTGTTTTGCTGAGTCATTTGTCAGATTAGGCGTGCGGGGTCGTCACGGGAATCACTGCCACAACATCAAACGCCTTAACTATACACAGAGTCCTTAAGCACCCGAGTTTTGGCGGGTTGACGTTTGGTCGCAGACCGATTCAGCTAACCGCATGATCCGTCCCGGTTTTCTTTCCCC
>JAQXDI010000048.1 GCA_029251465.1 Ascidiaceihabitans sp. | reverse complement strand
ACGAAGACGAAATTATCTAGCGATTACTGCGCGGCGCGGCGGTTCAAGACGGCGGACACCGGCGACAGCGTCACGCGTTCGGCGCGATCCGCCAAGCCCCACAGCAGCAGCGCCGAGATCGTATCCGGGCGCAAACGGCCCAGCATAATCACGCCACCCTCTTGATCGGCGCGAAACGCCGCTTGATCCAGAAAACGGCGGATCACGGTGGGCGTTTGGTCAGCGCTGTCAAAGTCACGAAACACGACCGCTGACGGCACACCTTCGCGTTCGGCCAGCTTTTGCACCGTGTTCAAACCTTTGGATTGAGTGACCAAGCCGTGCCCGCTTTGCGCCAGGATTTGCGTCATCTGATCCGATGCTTCACGTTCTTGTTGCAGACCTGTGCCGACGCCCTCAATGACGCCGACAACCTCGTCCAACGAACTGAGCACCGAATTCAGCGTAACTTCGGCGTCGGTGGCCGTGGATCCGTCTGGCAAATCGATCATTGCCATGACTTCGAACCCTTCAGCGCGGTATTGTTCCATGCGTGCGGCGGCGTCTGGCAGACTGGCTTGGACGGCGAATGTAATCGGGGCCGGAAAGCTGCGCAGGGCTGCGACGCCAACGGTATTGCCGCTTAGATCAGAGCCTGCGTCGATCAGAACAATCGCCATCAACGGCTTGTCCGAGGCATCCTCGAATTCGGCGGCAAAGGCATCAATCGGGCGTTCAGCATCAGGATCAGGTGTGGCCGGTGCTGGCGCAACTTCGGCAGCTGTTTCAGTGTCGCGATCAACCAAAGACCCGGCGGGACGTCCAATTGCGGGGCGCGACGGGTCGGTTTCAACAGCAACTTCTGGTTCTGAGATCTCGGGCGCTTCTGGTGTCGGCAGCTCAGGCACCTCTGGTTCAGCAAGTTCCGGAACCTCGGGTTCTGCGGGTGTTTCAGGCTCAAATGCGGTTTCCGCCTCGGGCACTGGCGGGGCCAATGGCTGCGCGGGATCGGTCGAAATCGAGGCTTGGCTGTCGTTTGACGGGGCCGTGGGCACTGCCGCTTGCGGGCTTGGCAAAACCGGGGTCACGCTGTCAACACTGACAGAACCATCGGCGGTCGGGGCATCGGGGGCATCTAGACCGTCTGCGCCACCTGTTTCGGGCAAAGTCGGCACATCCGATCCGGCAGCGGCCACAGAATCAACTGAATCTGCCTCGGGTTGCAGCACCAAAGATGCGGTGTCTTGAACCAGATCGCTGTCACCTGCGGGCGAGGTTTGCCCGTCTTTACCTGTCTCGGGGGCGCTGGTCGCATTCGGGGCGGCGTCGCCGACAACAGGCGCGCTTGGTGCGCCAACGTAAATCGAAGCCACGCCCGCTGCCCCGACGGACAGCACTGCTCCGAGTAACGCACCGCCTAAAAATCCCTGTGCCATGGCTTTGCTCTCCGCCCAACAGTTGTGGTCTCAATGTGTTCAAACCTGTCGCCTTCACGGGTGCCACCCCTTGACGATAGCGGGCAAGCCTGAACATGTATGCCCTGAACCTACTTTCGCCCACTATAACGCTGGTATGGCCTCGGCCTCCACCTCAAAAAACACCTCTGGGACAAAGACTGCGCTTATGCTGCTTTTGATCGATAACTACGACAGTTTCACCTATAATCTGGTGCATTATTTAGGCTCTTTGGGTGCCGAGATCGAAATTCGGCGCAATGATGCCATCGATGTCCAAGAGGCTATGGCGATGAAACCGGCAGGAATTTTGCTGTCGCCCGGTCCGTGTGATCCGGATCAGGCCGGTATTTGCCTTGCGCTGACTGAGGCAGCAGCGGAAACCCGCACGCCTCTGTTGGGGGTCTGTCTGGGCCATCAAACCATCGGTCAGGCGTTCGGTGGCAAGGTCGTGCGCTGCCATGAAATCGTGCATGGCAAAATGGGTGATATGCACCACAAAGCCACCGGCGTTTTTGCCGGTTTGCCGACCCCGTTCGAGGCGACGCGCTATCACTCGCTGGTTGTCGATCGTGACACCCTGCCCGACTGTCTAGAGATCACCGCCGAGCTGCCAGATGGCACGATCATGGGCTTGCAGCATCGTGAATTGCCGATCCACGGGGTGCAGTTTCATCCTGAATCGATCTGCTCGGAACATGGCCATGCATTGCTGCAAAACTTTGCGAACGAAATGAAGGTGGACGCATGAGCGATGCGCTAAAACCGCTGATCGATGCGGCGGCCAACGGGCCATTAACCCGCGCACAAGCCGAAGCTGCGTTTCAGATCTTGTTTGACGGCGAGGCGACCCCCAGCCAGATGGGTGGTCTGCTGATGACCTTGCGCACGCGCGGTGAAACCGTCGATGAATACGCCGCTGCTGCTGCCGTGATGCGCGCCAAATGCAACGCGGTGCGCGCGCCTGCCAGTGCGATGGACATCGTCGGCACAGGCGGCGACGGCAAAGGCACGCTGAACATCTCGACTGCGACGGCGTTTGTTGTTGCCGGCGCTGGCGTCACTGTCGCCAAGCACGGCAATCGCAACCTGTCGTCCAAATCCGGCGCGGCAGATGCGTTGACGCAAATGGGCCTGAACGTGATGGTTGGTCCGGCGATCGTTGAACAGGCGCTAAACGAGGCAGGCATCGGGTTCATGATGGCCCCCATGCACCACCCCGCGATTGCCCATGTGATGCCAACGCGCGCAGAATTGGGCACGCGCACAATTTTTAATATCCTTGGGCCTTTGACCAATCCTGCGGGTGTGAAACGGCAACTGACAGGCGCGTTTTCACGTGATCTGATCCGCCCGATGGCGGAAACGTTGCTGCAATTGGGCTCTGAAAAAGCGTGGCTTGTGCATGGCTCTGACGGCACAGACGAGCTGACGATCACCGGCGTGTCTTGGGTCAGTGCGCTGGCGGATGGCACCGTCACCGATTTCGAACTGCACCCCGAAGACGCAGGCCTGCCGGTGCATCCGTTCGAGGACATCATCGGCGGCACACCCGAAGAAAACGCGCGTGATTTCAACGCGTTGCTGGACGGTGCGCAGAACGCTTATCGCGACGCTGTGTTGCTGAATTCTGCCGCAGCCCTCGTGGTAGCAGACGCAGCAAGCGATTTAAAAACCGGCGTCGACATGGCCCGCACCAGCATCGACAGCGGTGCGGCGCGCGAAAAAATCAGCGCCGTGGCGCGCATCACCCAAGGTGCAACATGACAGATACAATTCTCGACAAAATCAAAGCCTACAAACTAGAGGAAGTGGCCGCAGACAAAGCCGTCAAATCCCTCGAAGAAGTGACCGGAGAGGCCAATGCCGCCCCCCCCGTGCGCCCGTTTGGCGATGCCCTGCGCGAGGCAGGTCGACACGGGTATGGCCTGATCGCAGAGATCAAAAAAGCCAGCCCGTCCAAAGGGTTGATCCGCGCGGATTTTGATCCAGCAGCCCACGCCGCCGCCTACGAGGCCGGTGGCGCTGCGTGCTTGTCCGTTCTTACGGATACACCCAGCTTTCAGGGCGCAAAAGATTTCTTGGTACAGGCCCGTGCCGCCTGTTCCCTGCCCGCCTTGCGCAAGGATTTCATGTACGATCCCTATCAAGTGGTCGAGGCCCGCGCGTTGGGTGCCGACTGCATTTTGATCATCATGGCCTCAGTGTCGGACGCCCAAGCAAGCGAGCTGGAATCAGTCGCATTTGATTGGGGCATGGACGTGCTGATCGAAGTCCACGACGCCGCCGAACTGGACCGCGCAACGCTGTTGAAAAGCCCGCTGATCGGGATCAACAATCGCAACCTCAAGACGTTCGAGACCTCGCTGGACACCACGCGCATCCTGTCAAAACAGGTGCCTGCAGACCGGATGATCGTTTGCGAAAGCGGGCTGAATACGCCTGCTGATCTGGCCGACATGGCGATGTACGGCGCGCGCACGTTCCTGATCGGCGAAAGCCTGATGCGACAGGACGATGTTGCCGCTGCGACCCGCGCTTTGCTGGCCAATCCGCTGGTGCCGGGCGGTGCTATGTAATGGCCTTAACGCATTTTGACGGTAACGGCGCAGCACACATGGTCGACGTCTCTGACAAGGCGGTAACGGACCGTATCGCAGTGGCCGCCGCATGGATTAAGATGCAGCCGGAAACCTTTGAAATCATTACACAAGGGCGCGCCAAAAAGGGTGACGTTCTGGGGGTTGCGCGCCTTGCTGGCATCATGGCCGCCAAGAAAACTTCGGACCTTATTCCGCTGTGTCATCCCCTGCCGATCACCAAGGTTGCGGTCGAACTAGAACCAGACGCAGACCTGCCCGGCATTCGCATCACTGCGACTGTCAAAACAACGGGTCAAACCGGTGTTGAGATGGAGGCGCTGACTGCCGCATCTACCGCCGCGTTGACCGTCTACGACATGTCCAAAGCCGTCGACAAAGCAATGGAAATCGGTGGCTTGCACGTGCAGTTAAAAGACGGCGGTAAGTCCGGTCGGCATGAGGCGAAATGAGCCTCGCGGGTCGTTCGCTAGAACTGTTTTTCATCGACGGCAAACCCGACGGGATGCTGACAGCCGAAGTGTTCAACTGGACAGGTCACGTGTTGCGCATTCCGCGCACGCTAATCAAGAAAGGTCTGGACCGGTCCGAGACCAATCAGACCGGTGTTTACGTGCTGTTGGGTCAGACCGAAGACGGGCCGCTGGCCTATGTTGGCGAGGCCGAGGACATGCGCACGCGACTGCGCCAGCACGTGTCTGGCAAGGACTGGTGGGACACTGCCGTTTTGATCACGACGACGGGTGACATGCTGCACAAAGCGCACGTGAAATATCTGGAATCACGGCTGGTTGAAATCGCGCGCAGTGTGGGGAACACGCCGCAGGAAAACGCGTCAACCCCGCCCCGCAGTAGCCTGAGCGAAGCGGCTGTGGCGAATATGGAGAGCTTTCTCGACACGCTGAACATGGTGCTGCCAGCGATCCGCGTGGACATGTTTTTGGAGAAAGCGCGTCCTGCCAAACCAGCAGCGACAGAGCCCACCCAGCAACACACCACATTTCAGATGCAAACACCAAAGCACGGCGTAAAAGCCTCAGCAGAACTGGTTAACGGTGAGCTGATAGTCAAATCTGGTTCAATTGGGCGTAAGGACTTTGCAAAGAACAGCAATGCCACCTATGAAAAATTACACGCAGATCTGATCACCAACGGCACATTGGCGGTTGAGAACAACAATACTGTTTTCACAAAGGACTACGCGTTTTCCAGTCCCTCTGCGGCCTCTGCGGTCTTAAACGGCCGATCTAGCAATGGCCGTCAAGACTGGCGTGAAAAACAGTCCGGATTGAAGTACGTAGAATGGGAAGCCGCCCAAATATTGGAAGACACTCTACAATGATCACCGTCCCCGACGCTCTCGAGCAGCTTTTCGCCCTCGTTTCCCCGCTCGAAATCGAGCACGTGCCGCTGCGCGCAGCCAATGGTCGGACCCTCGCGCAAACGGTGCATGCCAGCCGGACGCAACCGCCGTTCGCCGCCTCGTCGATGGATGGCTACGCGGTCAAATCGGCTGAGGTCGAAGACGACACCATGTTCAAGGTCATCGGCGAATCTGCGGCCGGTCATGGGTGGGATGGCACTGTTGGCCCCGGTCAGGCTGCGCGGATTTTCACCGGTGCGCCGGTCCCACAAGGTGCTGATTTTGTTGTGATCCAAGAGGACGTGACCCGCCGTGGCGATCTGATCACCTTGGGCCGCGACATCAGCCCAAAGGACAATATCCGGCCCGCGGGCGTCGATTTCATGGCCGGTGATCCGCTGTCTGCCCCTCGGGTTTTGACACCTGCGGACGTGGCGCTGCTTGCGTCGATGAACATTGCCGAGGTGCCTGTGCGGCGCAAACCGCAGGTCGCGCTGATCTCGACCGGGGATGAATTGGTGATGCCGGGGCAAGCGCCGGGGCCGGATCAGATCATTGCGTCCAACACATTTGGGCTGGCCGCAATGTTGGAAAATATCGGGGCCGTTGCACGGATTTTGCCGATTGCGCGCGACAATGTGGATTCTTTGCGCACCGCGTTTCAGCTTGCTCAAGGTGCTGATTTGGTTGTGACAATTGGCGGTGCCTCGGTTGGTGATCACGATTTGGTCGCACCGGTTGCCGCCGAAATGGGGATGGAGCAGTCGTTTTACAAAGTTGCGATGCGCCCCGGAAAACCCCTGATGGCGGGGCGGTTGAACGGCATGGCGATGATCGGTTTGCCGGGCAATCCGGTGTCGGCGATGGTCTGTGGCACGGTGTTTTTGGCCCCCGTTGTGCGGGCCATGTTGGGCTTGGGCACCGCTGCTGCGCCGCGCCGATCTGTGCCACTATCCGCGCCCATCGCTGCCAACGGGCCGCGCGAACACTACATGCGCGGCTTTGCCGATCCATCCGGCGTGCGCAGCGCTGATCAGCAAGATAGTTCTTTGCTGAGCGTATTATCAGCCTCGAATGCTTTGATCGTGCGCGCCGCCAATGCCCCCGCCCAAGACACGGGCGAGATGGTGGATGTTCTCGACCTTTAAGAAAAAGTTGACACAAAACGGGAACATGACTAGAACAAACCCAAACCAACGTAGCAACGCTCATACGCAAAGTATGTGGGGAGGGATAGAAATGCTGACGAAAAAGCAACTGGATTTATTAGGCTTCATTCACAAACGTGTGCAACGCGACGGCGTCCCGCCCAGCTTTGACGAGATGAAAGAAGCGTTGGATTTGCGTTCAAAATCCGGAATTCACCGCCTGATTACAGCGCTTGAGGAACGCGGATTTATTCGCCGCCTTGCGCACCGTGCCCGTGCATTGGAAATCGTGAAACTGCCCGAAAGCATGGGGGGCGCGCCCAGTGTTGCCAGCGGTTTTACCCCGCGTGTGATCCAAGGGGATCGTCCTGACGGCCCGCCGCCTGCGTCCGCGATCCCTGTGACTGTGGATGCGTTTGATCTGCCAGTTATGGGCAAAATCGCCGCTGGTGTTCCGATCGAAGCGATCAACCAGATGTCGCATTCGGTGGCTGTTCCGGGTCAGATGTTGTGTGGTCAAGGCAACCACTACGCCCTTGAAGTCAAGGGCGATTCGATGATCGAGGCCGGCATCAACGATGGTGACGTAGTCGTAATTCAAGAGACCTCAGTGGCAGAAAACGGCGATATCGTTGTGGCCTTGGTCGAAGATCACGAGGCCACGCTGAAACGCTTTATGCGCCGTGGCAACACCATCGCGCTTGAGGCGGCCAACCCTGCCTTCGAAACCCGCGTGTTCAGCGATGATAGCGTCAAGGTTCAAGGCAAACTGGTCGGTCTGATCCGCACCTATTGATTACAGTCCAAGGTGGGCCTGCGGGCCCGTCTTGTCCTATTTCCCGTCTGACCATAGCCGATCACCACTGGCATCACGTGCCGCGTGCATCGTGACCTTTCCGCCCTTTTCGTAGAACGCCACGGCCCCGGTATCGCGCAGCGTCATCGGGTGGATGACCGTGCAGCCCGTGATGGCATGTTCCGGCGTGACACTGGCGACGATCACTTGACCCGCGCGGCACGCCCTTAGGTCCGCCACCGCCTTTTTCCCGATGACATGCATCAACTCGACGTCGCCGATTTGCTTGGATTTCAAGCGATCCGGTGATGCCCCCCACCGCAAGGCCGCCGTGTCTTGGGCTGCTGGATCACCATCGTTTTCCAACCAGTTTGAGGCGACGAACCCTGCGCCTTTGGGTTTGCTCAGCGCGCGTCCATCGGTGGTCATGACCCCGATGAGCGACGCCGAATCCGACACCAACGCCACTGGCCGTTCGCCCTGCCCCCACAGCACAAACGCCGCAATCATCGGGATGACACCGATCATGCGGCTACGCCCTTGCCACAAGATGACCCACAGCGCACCGAGCGCGAGCATTGGCAAGACAATTGCGCCGGGCCCCATCACGTACCCACGCGCGCCGTCCATCGCAGCGACGTAATCCGCGACGCCCAAAATCCAGCGCAAACCAAGACCCATCAGCCATAGCCCGACAGCCTCTAATCCGAAGGGGGCGAGGACCAACGCTAGCACAGCGGCGGGGATCACGAGAAACCCCATCAGTGGAACGCTGAGTAAATTGGCCAGCAGCCCGTAATGCGCGACGGTGTTGAAATGCGCGGCCCCAAATTGGCCCAGTCGCCAATCCGGCCACTCCCGAGGAAATCACAACAGCAACAACCGGTTGCGCCCATTTTGGGCCTAATTTGATTTGATTATCGCGGATCCATTCGAACACGGCGACCAAGGCTGCGGTGGCCGCAAAGGACATCTGAAACCCAGGGCCTAACAAGGCCTCAGGGCGCAGGATCAACACGACGATGGCGGCGATGGCGACGGCCCGCAAACTAATGGCGCGCCGATCCAACATGACTGCGCAAAGCATCACGGCGACCATCACAAAGGCGCGTTCAGTCGACACGTTGCCCCCCGAAAGCGCGAGGTACACCGCCGCAGAAATTAACGCGCCGCCAGCGGCGACTTTGCGCACCGGCATGCGTTGTCCGACATAAGGCAAGATGATCAGGATCAGCCGCAGCAGCGCAAAAACAAAGTCGGTCAGCAGCCCCATGTGCAGGCCGGAAATAGCAATCAGATGCGCTGTGTTGCTGGCGCGCAAATCAAGCAGCGCGTCTTTGCTAAGCCCGCTGCGATCCCCGGTCGTGACAGCCGCGGCAAACCCGCCCACATCGCCGGGCAGCAAGTGGCGCACATGGGCGGAAACATTCATCCGGATGCGAAAAATCCGTTGCGACCAATCGTTTTCGGACACGGCTATCGCCAGCAGTGGCACACGAGTATAACCGACACCGCCCAGTTCCGCGAACCACGCGTGGCGTTGAAAATCAAAGCCACCCGGTTCGACAGGACCGCTGGGGGGCGACAAATGGCCGGTGTTCATGACCCGCAATCCCGACTTTGGATCGATCCCTAGTGCGCTGTCGCTGTGCAGCGAAATACGCAACCGTGTCGGGGTCCGGTTTGGGGGCACTCGATCCAGGCGGACTTGGTCCAACGTCAAGCGCACGGCGTCAGATCCGCTGCGGTCCATGCCGACAATCCGCCCCTCGATTGGGCCGTAATACCGCCAGCTTAGCACCGGATGATCAACCGAATGCGCCCGTGATGCGGCCAGGACAAAACCGCTGAGGATCAGGGCGATGGCAATCAGGAATGGGCCAAAAACTTCGGAGATACGCCAGCCGATCAGCAGGCACGCCAAGGCCAACCCGCCTGCCCCGAACAACAGCGCCGGGCTTGGTTCAAAACGCAGCGAAAAATAGCCGCCGATGCCGATGGCCATGCACACCGGAACCCACGCAAACATATGCCCGCGTTGCGTTAAAATGATCGTCGCTAACATTGTTGCGCCTTTTCACCTTCGCCGCCTGCTTGCCCCCGCCCGCGCCGCTCGGTAGATAGTGGCCAATGCTATCTCTTTGATGGTTACTGAAAGGTTAATGCCCCTCATGTCCCAAGCTGTTGTCACGCGTTTTGCCCCGTCCCCTACGGGTTTTCTGCACATTGGCGGGGCGCGTACGGCCTTGTTCAACTGGCTGTTTGCCCGTGGTCGTGGTGGTAAATTTCTGCTGCGGATCGAGGACACGGACCGCGAGCGGTCAACCCCCGAGGCAACGGCCGCCATTTTGCAAGGCATGGCGTGGCTAGGGCTGGATTTTGATGGCGATGTGATCAGCCAGTTTGACGGCGCGGCGAGGCACGCAGAAGTCGCCCACGATCTGCTTGCGCAGGGCAAAGCGTATAAATGTTTCTCGACCCAAGACGAGATCCAGGCCTTTCGCGATGCCGCAAAGGACGCCGGCACCTCGACGCTTTTCCGCAGCCCTTGGCGCGATGCGACGGACCATCCTGATGCGCCGTTTGTTGTGCGGATCAAAGCGCCCCGCGACGGTGTGACAGTGATCCGCGATTCTGTTCAGGGCGACGTGACCATTCGCAACGACCAGCTGGATGACATGGTGCTGCTGCGCTCTGACGCAACGCCGGTGTACATGCTGGCGGTGGTTGTGGACGATCACGACATGGCCGTGACCCACGTGATCCGCGGTGATGACCACCTGAACAACGCCGCGCGTCAGATGACGATTTACAACGCGATGGGCTGGGACGTACCGGTTTGGGCGCATATTCCGCTGATCCACGGCCCCGATGGCAAGAAACTGTCGAAACGGCATGGCGCGACCGGTGCGCAGGAATATCAGGCCCTTGGCTACCCCGCTGCTGGCATGCGCAACTACTTGACGCGACTGGGCTGGAGCCATGGCGACGACGAGTTTTTCACCGACGCCCAAGCGTTACAGTGGTTTGATCTGACCGGCATTGGCAAAAGCCCAGCCCGTCTGGATTTTAAAAAGCTGGAAAACATCTGCGGTCAGCACATTGCTGTGGCGGATGATGCTGCATTGCAGCGTGAAATCATCGCCTTTCTTGCCGCTTCTGATCAACCTGCGTTCACAAAACCACAAGAGACTGGCATTTTGGCAGCTCTGCCGATTTTGAAAGAACGGGCGAAAACCTTTCCTGAACTCCTTGATAAAGCCGAATTTATTCTAGCTTCACGCCCGATCCAGCCCGAGGAAAAAGCCGCCAAACACCTTGATACGGTATCCCGTGGTATACTGAGTGAATTGACGCCGCACTTGCAAACTGTTAGCTGGGTCCGAGACAGTCTTGAGGCTGTCCTGAACGATTTCGCCGAAGGTAAAAATACCAAGTTTGGCAAGCTGGCTGGTTCATTGCGGGCCGCCCTTGCAGGACGCGCAGCAACGCCTTCGGTTTTTGACATGATGCTGTTTTTGGGGCGTGATGAAACGCTGGCCCGCATCAATGACGCGGCGACCTGATACGGTTTTAACCGGTTGGTAAGGCACGCCACGATAACGAAGCACATGGGGCTGATTTGGCCCCTCAAGAATGGACCCGTTTGCACGCATCAATTTGGCGCGCAGGGCCACACGCCAGCAGGAGAATCCTGCGGCTGACATAGGAAGGGATGACATGTCCGAGACGCAAAAATCCGCAACGCTGAGCATTGATGGCCAAGAGTATGATTTGCCAATATTTTCGCCCACAGCAGGCCCTGATGTCCTTGATATCCGCAAGCTTTATTCCCAAGCAGGCGTATTCACGTACGATCCGGGTTTCACGTCGACTGCCAGCTGTGACAGCACAATAACGTTCATCGACGGCGACAAAGGCGAACTGCTGCACCGCGGCTATCCGATCGACCAACTGGCGGCGAATTCGCACTACCTAGAGGTCTGCTATTTGCTGTTGTACGGCGAACTGCCCTCCCCGGTAGAGCTCGAAGATTTCGAATCGCGCGTGACAAACCACACGATGATCCACGAACAGATGATGTATTTGTTCCGTGGTTTCCGCCGCGATGCCCATCCAATGGCGATCATGAACGGTGTGGTTGGGGCGATGTCCGCCTTTTACCACGATTCCACCGATATTTCCGATCCTTGGCAACGCGAAGTCGCCTCGATCCGGATGATTGCGAAAATGCCGACAATTGCGGCAATGGCGTACAAATACACAATCGGGCAGCCGTTTGTGTATCCGCGCAATGATCTGGATTACGCGTCAAACTTCTTGCGCATGTGCTTTGCTGTGCCGGCCGAAGATTACGAAGTGAACCCGATTTTGGCCCGCGCCATGGACCGGATTTTCACGCTGCACGCCGATCACGAACAGAATGCGTCAACATCGACCGTGCGTTTGGCGTCGTCCTCGGGTGCGAACCCGTTTGCGTGTATCGCTGCCGGTATCGCCTGCCTTTGGGGCCCTGCCCACGGTGGCGCAAACCAAGCCTGCTTGGAAATGCTGAAAGAAATCGGCACGCCGGACCGCATTCCTGAATTCATCGCCCGCGCCAAGGACAAGAACGATCCGTTCCGTCTGATGGGCTTTGGTCACCGCGTTTACAAAAACTTTGACCCACGCGCGACCGTGATGAAAGAAAGCGCTGACGAAGTTTTGGAACTGATGGGCGTCGAAAACAATCCGATCCTGCAAGTGGCCAAAGAACTCGAAGCGGCGGCTTTGGCTGATCCATATTTCGCGGAAAAGAAACTGTTCCCGAACGTCGATTTCTATTCCGGCATCATCCTCGAGGCGATGGGTTTCCCGACGTCAATGTTCACCCCTATCTTTGCGGTCAGCCGCACAGTCGGTTGGATTTCGCAGTGGAAAGAGATGATCGCAGACCCACAAAACAAGATCGGACGCCCACGCCAGTTGTATCTGGGCGAGACGAGCCGCAACTACGTGGATATCGAAAACCGTTAACTTTGTTTCGGGCCACGCGGCTCGAATCAAACGTAAAAATCAAACCGCTCCAACATCATGTTGGGGCGGTTTTTTGCTGTTATCCTTTGGACTTTGCCTTTCTGTTTCCCGGTCTGAAACAGTGAACGCCCAAAATTTGAAAACTCAAATTCAAAACGTTAACGAATGGTAAATTTGTAAGTTAAAAGGGATCTTCTGATGGTCGGTATTGCATTATTAAGTTTGTTGGGCTGGGGCCTTGTTTACACGTTGGTATTTGAAGATGACGACGACCCGGTCGCGGCCACATCCGAAGATGAAACCGATGACAGCACAACAACCCCGCCTGTCGACCCATCCACAGAGGGCACCGACATTCTGGAAGGCGGCGCAGGCGAAGACCGTGTCTTTGGCAATGGCGGCGACAATCTGATCACCGGTGCGGCGGGCGATGACGAATTGTTTGGCGGCGAAGGCACTGACATTGTGCTTGGGCAAGACGACGACGATTTTGTACGCGGTGGCGCAGACGACGACCTGCTAACTGGCGGCGAAGGCGAAGGCACCCTGCGCGGCGACGCCGGTGACGACGTGATCCTCAGCGCCGATTTGCTCGACGAAGCAGCCTTTATTGCGTCACTCGAGGGCGCAGTGAACACTGACGACGTTGAGGTGAATTTCACCTTCGATTCAGACGAAGACGAAGCCGACACCGTGTTTGGTGGTTTTGGTGACGACCTGATATTGTTCGGCAGCAACGATGTTGTGTCCGGCGGCGAAGGGGCTGACACCTTGACCGCAGGCGACTGGATGGAACCCGGCGACGAGGCCGTCATAACCGATTTTGAACGTGGCACCGATGTGCTGGTTTACTCGTATGCGGCTGACGCTGAAACACCTGTAGTGACCTTTGGTGAAACCGATGACGGTGCCGCCGAAGTGCGAATCGATGACCAGGTTGCCATGGTTCTTCTGGGTGTGGATGTCAGCACATTGAGCGCCACAGATATCGTACTGACGCAACGCCCTACTTAGGCGTGTACTGACAACTGAGGGGGCGAAGGACCGATCAGGATCTTCGCCTAAAAAGGGAAAAATCAGGGTGATTGTTTCGCTCTTTCAGACAGTGATCATGGTTTTCTTGACCTGACCCAAGGTCGCGCTTTAGCCTCAATTCAAGACGAATGTGTGGGGATTGACGATTGATACAGTTTTTACTTTTTGCGATCCCCGGGCTGTTGATGGGCTATGGTGTTTACGAGTTGGTGGACGACGACGACAATGATCGTACCGACAACGATCAGACCCTGACGGGCGACGAGCAGGCCAATGACATCGATGGCAAAAGCGGCAACGATTTGATCGCGGGCCTTGATGGCAATGACAACATCCAAGGCGGCTCTGGCAACGACACGATCGATGGCGGTGCGGGTGACGACGTAATTGTGGCCGAACAAGACAACGATGTGGCCAGCGGTGGTGAAGGCAATGATTTGCTGCTGGGGGGCACTGGCGACGATGCAATTGACGGCGACGCGGGCGAAGACTGGGTCGAAGGTGACGCGGGCAACGACACGCTAGACGGCGGCGCGGACACCGATCTGGTGATTGGCGGCGAAGGGTCCGATGACCTGTCTGGTGGCACCGGCGATGATGCGCTGTTTGGCGGCACAGTGGCGGGCACGCCCTTGAACCTGACCGATCTGATCGCGCTGCGCGATGGCGCTGAATTGGCCGATGTTTTGAACACCACAGCGGACAGCCAGGCGGTGTTTAACGATGACAACACGGCCGACACCCTAAGCGGTGGTGAGGGTGACGATCTGCTGATTTTAGGTGCTGACGACACCGGTTCAGGCGGCGAAGGGGCCGATACTTTTGCGGTGCTGCTGGATCAAGCAGACGCCGAAACCCAAACGGGCGGCCCTGCCCTGATCACGGATCTGGCCGATGACGATGCTTTGGTTCTGATGACCAACGACGATGCGACGCCGGACATTACAGTCGTCGCCGATGGTGAAGATGCGATTGTGTCTGCGGACGGCGAAATCGTGGCGCGGGTTACGGGCGCAGGCAACACATTGACCGCAGCGGCGATCACGATTATTCCCGCGCCGCTGATCAGCAACCTTGATCCGAACCGCTAGGGCCAGAATTTGGGGTCGGAATTTGCGACAAACACGATACGAACCGGGGCATCCTCGGCCAACACGAGCTAGAAATAAAAGAAGGGGCATGACGATATGACCACCTCAGATCGCTACAACGATGGATTGGACAAGCAATGGGATGCCTTGTTGCGCGCGCCCATGACCGAAACCGAAGTCGCATTTGTGTCAGATCCCGAAGAAGACACGGACCAGATCGTTGTGATTTATAACGCTCGAAATGCTCCGCCAGTCGTCACGATTGACGCAAACAGCCATCCATCGATTTTTACGTTGCGCGCCGATGGGGCCCCGTTGGCGGTGTTGTCACGTGACGCAGAACATGTCCCGGACGCAAACGACGTCGTTCTTATTGCGCGCCACGCTGTTCAGCGGGTTTAACGGCCCTCAAAACCGGCTTTGCGTTTTTCCATAAACGCCAAAACACCTTCTTTGAAATCTCGAGTGCGGCCGCAATTGCCCTGCTCTTTTGCTTCAAGCGCCAGTTGTTCGTCACGCGTATTGTCCCACGTGCCGCGAATTGCGATTTTGGCCGAGGCATAGGCCGCCGTTGGCCCATTCGCCAAATAGGCTGCGCGGGCTTTCCAGTGATCGACAAAGACACCGTCTTCGACGGCCTCCCAGATCATGCCCCAGTTGTCGGCCTGCCGTGCGGTGATTTTGTCAGCGAACAGGGACGCGCCCATTGCCTTGGCCATGCCCATCGTGCGCGGCATCGTGTAGGTACCACCTGCGTCCGGGATCAGGCCGATGCGGGTGAAGGCTTGCATAAAATATGCGCTTTCGGATGCGATCACGACGTCAAATGCCAGCGCAAGGTTCGCCCCCGCGCCCGCCGCCGCACCGTTTACCGCCGCAATTGTCGGGACAGGGCAATCAAAGATCGCGCGCAACATCGGTTCGTATTCGTCGCGCAATGATTGTTCCGGATCACCGTCGTCGCCCGATCGGTCACCCAGATCCTGACCCGAGCAGAACGCCCGCCCTGACCCCGTCAGCACAACGCAGCGCGCCTTTTTGCCAGACACGGTCATTGCATGCTGAATTTCGGCGCGCATTTGCGTGTTCATCGCGTTCATCACATCCGGACGGTCCAGCATGATTGTGGCGACACCATCAGCGATGTTCAGGGTAAGCGTTTGATAATCCATGAGCGCGGCTTTCTATTCAAGGGCGTGTTGCCCCCTCAATATCAAACCAATCAGTTCAGAAAAGCGAAACCGCGCGTCATTCTTCTAATATCTTCGCCAAACGGGCTGCTTCATCGTCGCTGAGCCGGTCGTCTTGGGGTGTGACTGCACGGGCGCGCCCTCGGATATAGACCAGTCCGGTGGCCCCCGCGATCAGCAGCATCAACGGCCCTGCGCCCCACAGCAACCAATTGGCCCCGGTGACACGCGGCTGCAACAGCACATATTCGCCGTAGCGTTCGACAATAAAATCAACAGTTTGGGTGTCGCTGTCGCCTGCCACCAGACGTTCACGCACCAAGATGCGCAAGTCACGCGCCAGCGACGCGTGGCTTTCATCGATGCTTTCGTTTTGACAAACCAGACACCGCAAGCCTTTGGAAATCTCGCGTGCGCGGGTTTCCAAAATCGGATCATCCAGAATTTCGTCTGGTTCCACCGCCATCAGCGGTGCTGCCAACAGCATCAGAATGAAGACCAAGCGTTTCATTCGGCGGGCACGTTGTTTGGGGCCGGTATTGGCGTTGATTTGCGCGCCCCGGCAGCAACGCGGAACCGTCGGTCAGACAAGCTTAGCATGCCGCCCAAGGCCATCAGCGCGCAGCCAATCCAGATCCAGTTGGTCAGTGGTTTGACGTAGACCCGCACGGCCCAACCGCCCTGCGCCTGCTCGTCTCCGATTACAACATAGACGTCACGCGCGAGGTTGTAGTGGATCGCGGCTTCGGTTGTGGGCATTTGCGCCACGGGATAAATGCGTTTTTCGGGGGCCAGCTGTGCAAGTATTTTGCCGTCGCGCGCCAGTGTAATATCGGCAATCGTGGCCAGATAATTCGGGCCCTCAGCCTCGCGCACAGCGTTTAGCGTGAATGTATACGCGCCCACGTCGTAGGGCTGCGCGATCTGCGCAACACGGATATCTTCGTATTGCCACGACGTGATTCCAGCGACGCCCAACATCGTGATGCCAAGGCCGGAATGCGCAACCATCTTGCCCCAATCGGCACGCGGCAGACGCCGCAAACGACGCAGGCGATCACCGCCGCGCCCTGTGCGTGAAACCAGATCGATCACCGCGCCCATCACGACCCATGCCGCCAAAAACACGCCAATCGGACCCAAAACCGAGCGCCCCGTTTGCATCGCCCAAACCAGACCGGCAATCGCCAGCGCCAGCACAAACGCATAGCGCAGCGGATACATCACGCGCTTTAGATCGGCTCGTTTCCACGGCAGCATCGCACCCACAGGCAAGATCAGCCCAAGGCCCAGCATGAACGGCGTGAACGCCATGTTGAAAAACGGCGGCCCAACCGACAGCTTGCGATCAAAGAACATCTCGGCGACCAGCGGCCACATCGTGCCGACAAAGACCACAAAACAGCTGACGGCCAGCAGGATGTTGTTGGTCAGGATCGCGCTTTCACGACTGACCAGACCGAACACGCCCTTGGCCTCCATCGTGCCGGCGCGCAGGGCAAACAGGATCAGCGCACCGCCTGTAAAAAAGGCGAGGATCATCAGAATGAACACGCCGCGCTCGGGGTCATTTGCAAAGGCATGCACCGACGTCAGTAGGCCTGAGCGCACGATGAACGTGCCGATTAAGGAAAAGCCGAACGCTAGGATCGCCAGCAAGATTGTCCATGATTTCAGGCTTTCGCGCTTTTCCACGACGATGGCGGAATGCAGCAATGCGGCGGCCAAAAGCCACGGCATGAACGATGCGTTTTCGACCGGATCCCAGAACCAAAAACCGCCCCAGCCAAGTTCGTAGTAGGCCCACCAAGAGCCAAGCGCGATGCCGATGGTCAGGAAAATCCACGCCGCCAGCGTCCATGGACGCACCCAACGGCCCCACGCAGCATCAACGCGACCTTCGATCAATGCGGCCACGGCAAAGCTGAACGCCATGCTCAGACCCACGTAACCGAGGTACAAAAACGGAGGATGAAAGGCGAGACCGGGATCTTGTAGCAACGGGTTCAAATCCTGCCCGTCAAAGGGCGGAGTCGCAAGGCGCGCAAACGGGTTCGATGTGAACAGAATGAAGGCAAAAAACGCCACCGCAATCGCGGATTGAACGGCCAGAACACGGGCCCGCAAGCTGGGCGGTAGATTGCCGCCGAACCATGCCGCCGTTGCCCCGAACAGGGTCACAATCAGTACCCACAGCAACATCGATCCTTCGTGATTGCCCCATGTGCCGCTGATTTTGTACAGCATCGGTTTGGTCGAATGGCTGTTCAGCACCACAACCCGCAGCGAAAAATCAGAGACAATAAAGGCCCACATCAAGGACCCGAACGCGAAGGCCGTCAGCAAAAATTGTGCCGAAGCAGCAGGTTCGCCCAAGGCCATCCAAGATCGCCAGCCTTTGTGCGCGCCGACCAGCGGCACCACACATTGGACGATTGCCACCAAAAAGGCGAGGATAAGGGCGAAGTGACCAAGTTCATTAATCATGGTTTAGTTATAGGTCGCAAGGCTGCGCGCGCCAATGGAATTCGGCGCGCGCGCGTGTTCACATTGTCGCGGGTCCTAAATCTTGCGGATGCGCTGCCAAGCCTCAAGCGCTGCATTGCCGTCCGGCAGAATTGAGGCCACGCCCAAACGCGTATCACCCGATGTGTTTGCGGCACCGACGTCTTGGGCCCGCAAGGTTTTCAGCGCCTTGATGTTTTCCATCACTTGCGGAACTGCAGTCATTGTTCCGACGATTTCGCACTGGAATTGTTGGCTTTTCACTTGATGGCGGGCACCAAAATAGAACGATACGATGACCCCTAGCAGCCACCAAAGCGGCTCTGGCGCCAGCGCGATACCTTGCATGCGCTGCGAAAACCACAACGGTTCCACCATCGCCGACACGAACAACCCCAAGGTGCCAAGCGCAAGCAAAGGGCGCGGCAAACGGTTCACGCCGTCCATAAACCGGTCAAAGCCACCCTGACGCGGCACTGCGAATTCCTCGCCGTACTGGCGCATCGCTTGCATCTGAACAGTGGCACCGCGTGCGGCCCCCGCTTCGGCGTTTTCACGAAACACTTCGGCCGTTTCGCGCACGACATTGCCGCCGCCAAACATCACTTGAAACACACGTTCGATCAGGCCCATCGCGCCACCCTCCGTTCAAATTCTTCAGTTGTTAAATGATAGGCAGGCGCGATAAATTCCTCGGCCCGCTTGATCCAGCCACCTTTGCCACCCTTGCGATTGCGCGCATATTTGCGGCTGGCGGCACGTTTGTCAGCCAGTCGGAAATAGTAATTGCGCCGCGCAATTCCGTAGGCATCGACCAGGTGGTCTGCGGCCTGATCATGCACCAAATGCGCAGCTCCAATCGACATCGGACCCAGCGCGCCATCAACGCTGACCTCTTGCCCCATGTCGCGCAACAGACGTTGCAGGATCTTGATCGCATTGCCACCGGCGTTAACGTACATGTCGAAAACCGATGTTTGCAGCGGTATCGGCAGTTCGGCAATGCGGGGGCGATCAAAGTAGTGCGTCACAAAGATGTCGATGGCATGATCGCGCGTCAGCCGTTTTACATCCTGCGTGTCCACATCACCGTCACGGTCCAGATCAAGACCCAAACGCCGCATTGTGTGGATCGTTACGCCAAAATTTGTTGCACCACCGGGATCATCGGGGTCATTCACGTACCCGCCTTCGCGGTGC
Source organism: Ascidiaceihabitans sp. (assembly GCA_029251465.1). Classification (GTDB taxonomy): domain Bacteria; phylum Pseudomonadota; class Alphaproteobacteria; order Rhodobacterales; family Rhodobacteraceae; genus Ascidiaceihabitans. Next base: position 182,867 of record JAQXDI010000048.1, on the reverse strand, counting down.
ACGATCTCTGTCGCGATCTGTTTGACACTTTGCATAATTTCCCACGCTTTCGCTGCTCTGATTTGGGATCAAAGTGCGCGCCTGAGGTTAACGATGCGTGGTGTCTGCGTTCGGTGCTATCCGTTGGGGTCTTGGTAGACGCCCTGTTCCTTTAGCGCATCCACAACTTCGGATGGCATGTAGTTTTCATCATGTTTAGCAAGTATTTCAGTGGCTTCAAAGACACCGTTGATGTAGCGACCGGTGGCCACAGTGCCTTGGCCTTCACCGAATAAATCAGGGCGGATACCTGTGTAGCTGACCGGCACGGACGCGCCGCCATCGGTCACCACAAAGGTAATGCTTTCACCTTGGCCAATCACCAACGACCCGTCTTCGACCAAGCCGCCAATGCGGAAAATCTCGGTTGCCGCAGGCGGCATTTCGACCACTTGGGTTGGCGAGCGGAACAGGTTGATGCCGTCCTTTAGCGCATACCCGATCAAGGCCGTGGACAATGCCAAGGCAACCGTCGCGACGACAATAACTTGGATACGGCGCTGTTTTTTAAGCGATTTCATCTCTGGCCTTTGGCTTATGGAAACAGCGGTGCCATCATCAGCCCCGTCGTCTCTTTGATACCTAGCATCAGATTGGCGTTTTGCAACGCTTGGCCCGAGCTGCCCTTGGTCAAATTGTCTAGCGCTGCGATCACAATTGCGCGCCCTTCGATGCGGTCCGCGACCACACCGATGTGGCAGAAATTCGAGCCGCGAATGTGGCGTGTGCTGGGGGCTTCGCCCATTGGCAGAACCTCAATAAACGGCTCGTTTTCATAGGTTTGTGCCAGTGTGTCGTAAATCGCCTGTGGGTCACCTTTGACATAGGTTGTCGCCAGAATGCCGCGATTGGCCGGCACAAGATGCGGGGTGAACTGGATTTTGATGTCCCGACCTGCAACCGCGCTGAATTCCTGATCAAACTCGCCCATGTGCCGGTGCGTGCCACCAACCGCATAGGCGTGATATCCTTCTGACAATTCGGCGTGCAGCAAGTTTTCCTTAAGCGCGCGCCCTGCCCCTGACACAGCACATTTCAGGTCCAAAATAATTTCGTCCAGATCGATCACGCGAGCAGCAATCAAGGGCCGCAAAGCAAATTGGCCTGTGGCCGCATTGCACCCAGTTCCCGCAACCAGACGCGCATTTGTGATCTCGTCACGGTAAAATTCGGTCAGGCCGTAAACCGCCTCTGATTGCATCGCGACAGCACCATGCGCGTTACCATACCACGCCTCGTAGGCTTGCGGGTCGCGCAGCCGGAAATCAGCGCTGAGATCAACAATCTTAAGGTCCGTCGGCAGATCACGGATCACTTCCTGACTGGTTTTGTGAGGCAGCGCACAAAAGCACAAATCAATGCCGGACCAGTCGATTTGATCAAACGAAACCATTGTCGGCAGGTCCAGATGACGTAGATGCGGAAACACCTGTGCGATAGTTTTACCCGCTTTAGAATAAGCCCCTAAGGCTTTGATTTGCATTGAAGGATGCTCAGAAATGAGCCGGATAAGTTCAGCGCCGGTGTAGCCGCTGGCCCCGAGAATAGCGATGGAATGTGTCATGGTTCTTCTTTGTCTTAAATTTCAGTTTTATGCGGATTCAAAGATGATTTGTCGTCGCAAGAACTGAGTAGCGCGGTCGCTGACACGCTTGGGATCACCCGTGGTCAGATAGGCAGAGGTGCCCGCGCCGATTTTGTCGGGATGGCGTTCAAGGTAGTCGGCAAGGCTGTCGCCCACCAGATTGGCTTGGGAATATAGCGTGACATCCGGGCCCAAGGCCGCTTGGAACGTCTCGGCCATCAACGGGTAATGGGTGCAGCCCAAAATGCCTGCATGGGGTTCGGGCATCTTGCGTTTCAACGCGTCCACATGGCTGCGCACCAGCGCTTCGGCCAAAATCATGTCACCGTCCTCGATCGCATCGACAACACCGCCGCACGCCTGCGCTTCGACGTCCACACCGATGGCGCGAAATGCCAATTCCCGCTGAAACGCACGACTTGACACAGTTGCGGGCGTCGCAAACAGCGCGACGTGTTTCACATCGACCTCGCGCGGCGGCGAATTGTCGCCCCAGTCGCGTTCGGTCAGCGCCTCGATCAGTGGCACAAACACGCCCAAAACACGTTTGTCTGTTGGAATCCAACCCTCTTGCATCCGGCGTAAGGCTGCAGCCGACGCCGTGTTGCAGGCCAAAATCACCAGATCGCAGCCCGCATCGAACAGGCGTTGCACAGCCGCGCAGGTCAGGTTGTAAATATCGTCTGCCGTGCGCACGCCGTATGGTGCGTTGGCGCTGTCGGCGAGATACACGAATTCAACGTCAGGCAAGCGCTTTTGCACCGCCTCTAGAACGGTCAAGCCGCCCAATCCACTGTCAAAAATGCCCACAGCCATTGTTTTTCACCCGTGTGCACCGCTTAGCTGCGGCGCTTTTTCTCAAACTCATAGCCCAGATCAAAGGTCTTTGCTGGGCTTGGATTTAGCTCATACGTCGCTTTGCGCAGGAAATCCATCATCTGTTTGGAATCCCCTGCCAATGGGTCCAATTGCGCGCGTCCAATCGGATCGCCAATCACAACGCGCACCGGCGTATCGACCCGCTTTTTGAACTCTTTGATCAGCAACCCCAGCCGCAATGTCGAATGCATATGGCTCGCGATTTGGAACAAACGACTGGTGTGGCCATCAAAGAACACCGGCACAACAGTGGCATTGGATTTGGCCACCATTCGGGCGGTGAACCCGCGCCAGCCAGGGTCCATCGGCTTGCCAAATGGGCGCTCGGCTGTGCTGACGGTGCCACCCGGAAAGATGCCAATGGCCCCGCCTTGATCCAGATAGTTCAGCGCATTTTTGCGTGTTTCGATGTTTTGGCGCACTGCATCTTTTGTCTGATCGAACGAAATCGGCAGCAAGATGCGGTTCAGGTCTTCGGCTTTGCGAAACACCGAATTTGCCAGAATACGGAAATCTCCACGGGTTTGGGACAGAATATGCCCCATCATCATGCCGTCCAGAATGCCGTAGGGGTGGTTCGCGATCAGGATCAGCGGGCCGTCTGTAGGAATGTTGGACAGTGCCCCACCCGCGATTTCCAAACTGAGCCCGTAGCGTTCGACCATCACCGCCCAAAAATCGCGGCCCGCCGCCACATCATCCTCGTATCCCGAAGCACGCTTGATCAAGCGCATCCGGCCTGTGGTGTTTTCCATCAACCGGATCATCGCGCGGCCGCCAACGGTCGCTGCGGCATGCGCATAGCTGATCTCTCGGGCGATATCTCGTTTCTGGTTCAGCATGACGATCCTATGCCGTGTTTATGCATAACAACAACTTAAGGGTGTGCGCCGCCTCTGCCTAGCCCTGCCGGACGTTTTGCCAAATTACTCTGCGGCTTTGGCCATCGGCGCGCCGCCCATATTGATGATCGACAGCAATTCTTCGCGTCGTTTTGCAGCCTTCGCTTCGTTCTCGGCTTTTACCGGACCGAACCCGCGAATTTGCAAAGGCAGCTCTGCCAACGCGACGATCGCGTCCTTGGTTTCGGGTGTCAGCTTGGTCAACGCGACCTTCATATCGCCCTCGTACTGCGCGATCAGTGCACGCTCCATTTTACGCTCCGCGGTGTATCCAAAGACGTCCAACGGTGTGCCACGCAACCGTTTCAGTTTCGCCAACACCCGCAACGGACGTTCTAGCCAAGGACCGAATTCGCGTTTCATCGGACGGCCATTTGGACCCGTTTTCGACAGCATCGGCGGGGCTAGATTAAAGGTCATTTTGAAATCGCCATCAAACTCGGCTTGCGCCTTTTCACGAGTGCTTAGCAACAATCGCGCAACTTCGTACTCGTCCTTGTAGGACAGTAGCTTATGATACCCAGTTAATGCGGAATTCTTAACGTCTGCATCCTCAAACTTGTCCAAAAACTTGGTGTACCGCTTGGCCAAGCGTTTGCCTTGATAGACCACCAATTGATCAGCGCGGTAGGCGATTTTGTCCGCTTGGGTTGTTGGGAGTTCGATCACTTTCGGCGTCAAAATTGCCTGCGCATTTTCGGGGAACAACACCGCCCAGCGCCCGATTTCAAAGGCGCGCAAGTTCCGCTCCACTGCCGCCCCATTCAACGTGATGGCTTGGGTCAACGCCTCATGGCTGATCGGGATCAGGCCGCGCTGCCACGCCGCCCCAAAGATCATCATATTCGAGAAAATGGAATCCCCCAGCACGGCCTTGGCCAGATCGGATGCATCAAACAACGCCACATCATCGCGCAGACGGGCTTGTAGCGCCAACATCAACCGATCCGACGGCAGTGTGAATTCGGTGTCGCGGGTGAAATCACCGGTGATTATTTCGTGACTGTTGACCACCGCACCTGTGCGCCCCGATTGCGTCAGCCCTAGCGTTTTGGACCCCGCAGAGACCACCAGATCGCCCCCGATCAGCGCGTCACATTCGCCAGTGGCAACCCGGATCGCAGAGATATCGGCAGGATCATTGGCAAGGCGACAATGGATGTGCACCGCACCGCCCTTTTGCGCGAGGCCCGCCATTTCCATCATGCCCGCGCCTTTGCCATCGATGTGGGCCGCCTGCGCCAAAACCGCGCCAATGGTCACAACGCCGGTGCCGCCGACGCCGGTGATGACGACGTTGAACGTGCCGTTGATCGCGGGAATTGCCGGCGATGGCAGGTCGGGCAAGACCAGTTCGGTGGTCGCTTCTTTACGCACCACGGCCCCTTCAAGCGACACAAACGACGGGCAGAACCCTTTGACGCAAGAGAAATCCTTGTTGCACGACGATTGGTCGATTTTGCGTTTGCGGCCCAGTTCAGTTTCCGCAGGGACCAGCGACACGCAATTGGATTGCACCCCGCAATCGCCGCAGCCTTCGCAGACGTCTGTGTTGATGAACAAGCGCTTGTCGGGGTCCGGAAACAGCCCGCGTTTGCGGCGGCGACGCTTTTCGGCCGCGCAGGTCTGGATGTAGACGATAGCACTGACGCCTTCCAACTTTGCAAACTGCTCTTGCACGGTTTGCAAATAGGTACGCTCATGAATTTCAACGCTTTTCGGAAAGGTGGCAAAGTTCACGTCTTCTTTTTCGTCATAGACCACGGCTAGGTTTTTAATGCCCATGGCGCTCAATTCTTCGACAATACGTTCAGCAGGCAAATCGCCCTCGTGGCTTTGCCCGCCAGTCATTGCGACCGCATCGTTGTACAGAATTTTGTAGGTCATCGTGGTGTCAGCCGCCACAGCCGCACGGATCGCTTGGATGCCGGAATGGTTGTACGTGCCGTCCCCGATGTTCTGGAACACGTGGCCGGTTTTCGAAAACGGTGCCTCGCCGATCCAGTTCGCGCCCTCTGCCCCCATGTGGGTAAAGCCCAGCGTGTCGCGGTCCATCCATTGCACCATAAAGTGACAGCCGATGCCGGAATAGGCACGCGAGCCATCCGGCACGACAGTTGACGAATTATGCGGGCAGCCAGAGCAGAAATACGGCAGGCGCGCCGCGATTTCCTCGGCGTTGTCAGAACGGCGGGCCTCGTCCAGCACGGCCAGTCCTGCTTTGATCCCGTCCGTATTGCGACCCTCGTCACTCAACACCTGGCCCAGCTTTTCAGCGATCTCAACCGGGTCTAGCGCCCAGCCGGAGGTAAAGAATTCGACGCCATCTTTGGTGCCACCGTACACACGCCGCCCTTGGCGATTGTCAAACAGCGCTTCTTTGATCTGAACTTCGATCAGCTTGCGCTTTTCCTCGATCACGACGATCAGATCGAGCCCCTCTGCCCAGTTGTTAAAACCGCGCATGTCCAGCGGCCAGGTTTGCCCGATTTTGTAAGTGGTGACGCCCAGACGCTCGGCCTCGGTCGCGTCAATGTTCAGCAAGGACATCGCGTGGGTCAGGTCTAGCCAGTTTTTGCCCGCCGCCACAAAGCCGATCTTGGCACCGGCCTTGCCCCACATCCGCTTGTCCATCTTGTTGGCATGGCTGAACGCCTCGGCTGCGTGGCGTTTGTAATTCAGCAACCGGGCCTCTTGATCGACGCGGTCATCGACCAAACGGATGTTTAGCCCACCGTCAGGCATCTCAAATTCAGGCGTCACAAACGACAAACGATGCGGATCACCGTCGACGACCGACGTGACCTCGACCGTGTCTTTCATTGTCTTCAGGCCAACCCAGACACCTGCGAACCGGGACAAGGCCCAGCCGTACAGCCCGTAATCCATCACCTCTTGGACCCCCGCGGGACTGACCACCGGCATGTAGCTGTCGATCATCGCAAATTCGGATTGGTGCAGCACGGTCGAGGATTCGCCCGTGTGGTCATCCCCCATCGCCATCAGCACGCCGCCATTCACAGACGTGCCGGCCATGTTGGCGTGACGCATCACATCACCGGACCGGTCCACACCCGGCCCCTTGCCGTACCACAGACCAAAAACACCGTCGTATTTGCCCTCACCGCGCAGTTCGGCCTGCTGGGCACCCCAAATCGCAGTGGCGGCAAGGTCTTCGTTCAGACCGGATTGAAACGTCACATCGCTTTGCACCAACTGCTTTTCCGCGCGCTGCATCTGCATGTCGACGGCACCCAATGGCGATCCACGATAGCCCGTCACCAGCCCTGCCGTGTTCAACCCCGCCGCTTTATCGCGGGCCTTTTGCATCATGGTCATGCGCACCAACGCCTGCGTGCCGTTTAACAGCACCGGGCTTTTGGTCAGGTCATAGCGGTCATTTAGCGAAATCTTTTGCGTGCTCATCTGTGGGCTCCCCAGCATCGGATCAGTCTTGCATATTATTTACTTGATATTAGGTCACAATTATTGACCTGTATAGATTTTTTTCGCCTCTGGTCAAAAAACGGCGCTTCTCCCCCTGTGTATCGGGTCATTTTTGGCTATATACGCGGGACGAATATACAGCGTGGCATGGGTAAAGAGAGACATCAGCATGGACTGGGACAAACTTAGAATTTTTCATGCCGTCGCGGATGCGGGCAGTTTGACCCATGCCGGTGACAAGCTGAACCTGTCACAATCTGCTGTCAGCCGTCAGGTGCGCGCGCTCGAAGAATCCCTGAACGCAACGCTGTTTCACCGCCATGCGCGCGGTCTGATCCTGACCGAACAAGGCGAGCTGTTGTTTGACGCAACCTCAGCCATGACCAAGCGTCTGGACACCGCCAGCGCGCGCATTCGTGACAGCGAAGAAGAAGTGTTCGGTGATCTGCGGGTCACCACCACGACCGGTTTTGGAACGCTATGGCTGGCCCCGCGCCTGCCCAAGCTGTACGAAAAATACCCCGACCTGCGCGTCGATCTGATGCTTGAGGAAAAAGTGCTGGACCTGCCCATGCGCGAGGCCGATGTGGCCATCCGCATGAAAGAACCCTCCCAAGCCGACCTGATCCGCAAGCGGTTGATGTCGGTGCGGATGCGCGCCTATGCGACGCCAAAATACCTGGAGGGGCATCCTTTTCCCCAAGGTCCCGAAGATTTGGTCGACCACCGCCTGATCTGTCAGAACACCGACTCTGCCCAAGTCGGGGCCAGCGCCAGCCTAGTTCAGGAGCTGATGGCCTACAGTGTGAAATCAACCTTAACGGTCAATAACTACTTTGGCGTGTTGCAAGGGGTGCTGCATGATCTGGGAATCGGCATTCTGCCCGATTACGTCACACAGGATTTTCCGGACCTCATTCGGGTTATGCCAGAAATTGAATCGTCAGAAGTGCCTGTATTTTTGGCATATCCAGAAGAATTACGGCAATCCAAGCGTATCGCCGCCTTCCGTGACTTTGTCCAAGACGAGATCATCGCGTACCGTAAGCAACTGAGGGAACAAGAGAAAATCTGATTTCTTACCATCTATGCAAAAAACGCATAGCGGACATGCTAAGCCTGCGGCAGATTGCGCCTTGAACGCGGGCATGACGCACCATAATTCATCGTTATGAAGATGGTAACGCTGTAACGCTTAACACCTTCATCTCCCTGTTGGACTTGGCCGAGCCTCTGTGCTCGGCCTTTTTTTTGGCCACAGATCACGCGCATCATCCAGGATCGCGAACCGCTGTTTAGAACTTTTTCATCCGCACAGTACGCGACGCACCACCACGCGTAACCCGCGCCCGCTTGCCTTTGGCATCAAACACAAAATCGAACTGACCATGAGTGACCGACCAGCCCTTGTTCCCAGCAGTGACTTTTTCGGTTTTGGCAGCGCCACCAGACATTTTAATGTCTGCTTTGGAACAGTCACCATTAAACCGTACTGTGGCCGTGATGTCTGGGGAAACGGACGCGCGATAAGCCCCCGACGCCCAAGGACAGGCCTGCGCCGCAGTCGACAAACACAATGCGACTGCCGTGAATGACAAAAATTTCAACATAACATTCTCCCTTGAGTTGCAGATGGGTCTAATCGAGAACGAACACAGTAACAACAGATGGCCTTGCCCCACCCGAACACAACAACCACACAGCCCGACTTTGATGATCAAACAAACCAATACCGTTCTCTCGCGTCGCCGCCCCTTCCCCCCGCGCGCGCCGCATTGTAAGAGGTGCGCAAACCAATATGCCTTGGGGGGCCGCGCCACATGACCGAACCAGCTATCACACCAGAATTGATTGCCAGCCACGGCCTGAGCCCTGATGAATATGACCGTATTCTAGAGATCGTCGGACGCGAACCGACCTTCACAGAGCTTGGTATTTTCTCGGCGATGTGGAACGAACACTGCTCTTATAAATCCTCGAAGAAATGGCTGCGCACCCTGCCAACCGAAGGCCCCCAAGTCATCTGCGGTCCCGGCGAAAACGCTGGAGTTGTGGATATCGGCGACGGTCAAGCCATTGTTTTCAAAATGGAAAGCCACAACCACCCCTCCTACATCGAACCTTACCAAGGGGCGGCCACAGGCATGGGCGGCATCCTGCGCGACGTCTTTACCATGGGCGCGCGCCCGATCGCGTCGATGAATTCGCTGTCATTTGGCGAACCTTCGCATCACAAAACCAAACAGCTGGTCAACGGTGTGGTTGCGGGCGTTGGCGGCTACGGAAACTGCTTTGGCGTGCCGTGTGCGGGCGGTGAAGTCCGCTTTGATCCGGCCTACAACGGCAACTGTTTGGTCAACGCGTTCGCCGCCGGTTTGGCCGACAGCGACAAAATCTTTTACTCTGCCGCATCCGGCGTCGGCATGCCTGTCGTCTATTTGGGCGCAAAAACCGGCCGTGACGGCGTTGGCGGGGCAACCATGGCCTCTGCTGAATTTGACGACACGATCGAGGAAAAACGCCCCACGGTTCAGGTCGGTGACCCGTTCACCGAAAAGCGCCTGATGGAGGCCACGCTTGAGCTGATGAAAACCGGCGCGGTTATTTCGATCCAAGACATGGGGGCCGCTGGCCTGACCTGTTCTGCGGTCGAAATGGGCGACAAAGGCAATCTTGGCGTGCGTCTGTACCTCGAAAACGTGCCCGTGCGCGAGGTCAACATGACCGCCTACGAAATGATGCTGTCGGAATCCCAAGAACGGATGCTGATGGTCCTGAAACCCGAGCTTGAGGCCGAAGCCAAAGCCGTGTTCGACAAATGGGACCTCGACTTTGCCATCGTCGGCGAAACCATGGCCGAAGACCGGTTTCACATCGTGCACAACGGTGAAACCAAAGCTGACCTGCCGCTGAAGACGCTGGCTGGCACCGCCCCTGAATACGACCGCCCGTGGGTCGAAACGCCCGCGGCTGAACCGCTGTCAGACGTTCCGGGTATCGATGCAATTGACGGTTTGCGCGCGCTGATTTCATCGCCGAACTACGCTGCAAAACAGTGGGTGTATGAACAATACGACACGATGGTTATGGGTGATTCCGCGCGCACGCCGAACATCGGATCCGGCATTATCCGCATCCACGGCACCGACAAAGCACTGGCGTTCACCTCCGATGTGACCCCGCGCTACGTCAAGGCCAACCCGTTTGAAGGCGGCAAACAAGCCGTGGCCGAAGCCTATCGCAACCTGTGCGCGGTTGGTGCCACGCCACTGGCCACAACCGACAACATGAATTTTGGCAACCCGGAAAAGCCTGAAATCATGGGACAATTTGTCGGCGCGATCAAAGGCATCGGTGAGGCTGTTTTGGCGCTGGACATGCCAATCGTGTCGGGCAACGTGTCGCTGTATAACGAAACTGACGGTTCCGCGATTTTGCCAACGCCCACAATCGGCGCAGTTGGTTTGCTAAAACACACCGAAGACATCATCGGCAGTGACGTGCGCGAAGGCCACGTGGCGTTGGTCTTGGGCGAAACTGCCGGCCACCTCGGTCAATCTGCGTTGCTCGCCGAGGTGTTCAACCGCACCGACGGTGACGCGCCCCACGTCGATCTGGACCTAGAGGCCAAGCACGGCAATTTCATCCGCGGCAACCGCGCCATGATCACCGCCTGCACGGACCTGTCCGATGGCGGGTTGGCATTGGCCGCGTTCGAGCTGGCAGAAAGTGCCGGCATCGGCGTGTGGCTCGACAGCGACGACACACCAACCCTGTTTGGCGAAGACCAAGCGCGCTACTTGATCGCCTGCAACTTTGACCAAGCCGAAGCGTTGATGTTGGCCGCAGGTCAAGCAGGAGTAACCATCCAATCAGTCGGGAAATTCACCGGCGACACAGTTTGGTTCAGCAACACCAGCAGCGCGCCAATGGCCGAACTGTCGGAAACCTACCGCACGTCGTTCGCCGCAGCGGTCGCCTAGCAGTTCTGCGCTAATTCACGCATCAAACGCGCTTTTTCGCCCACATCGTCAGGGCGGGAAATCACCTCTGCCAGTTCTTCGAGCGACGCAATGGAATGCCCTGCGCGAAAGCTGTCGACGTGAGGCAACATTGCCGCGATTCCACGGGCTTTGGGCGCAAACCCATCCCAGCGCAGCAGCGGATTTAACCAGATCAGGCGGCGCGATGACAGGTGCAAACGCTGCATCTGTTTGGCCAACTCGTCCGGATCATCGCGGTCCAGCCCATCCGTGATCACCAGCACCACAGCGCCCTGCCCCATGACGCGGCGCGACCAGTCTTTGTTGAACCGCTCAAGGCATTGGCCGATGCGTGTGCCGCCTTCCCAATCTTGCGCCTCGGCCCCTGCCGCCGCCAGCGCTGCGTCCACGTCACGCTGCCCCAAGTGTCTGGTAATGTTGGTCAATTGCGTGCCAAAGGTGAACGCATGCACCTTTGCCCAGCCCGCGCCTTTGGCGTTGCTGACCGCGTGTAGGAAATGCAGCACGACGCGGCTGTATTGGCTCATCGAGCCGGAAATATCGCACAGTACCACCAAATTGGGCCAGCGATGGCGCGGGGCTTTGTGGATGATCTGGTGCAACTCACCACCTTTGCGCATCGCAGCACGCATGGTTTTGGCGGCGTCCACCCGCCCCCGCAGCGCGGTTTTTGTACGCCGTGACGGGATCGGTTCGACCGGCAAGCGCATGCGCGACAGCATCCGTTTGGCGGCGGCCATTTCAGCAGTGCTCATCTGTTCAAAATCCAGACTGCGCAGCCGTTCTTCGGAACTGATCGTCAGCGAGGCGTCGATCTCGAGTTCGGTTCCATCGTCGTCTTTTGGGGCCTCGGGCTGATCAACCGGCGCGTCTGCCCCGTCCAGCAACGCCTCTGCCGCGCGTTTTTCTGCGGCTTGGGCTGTGCGGTCTTCTTGGACCCCGCGAATGGCCGGCAGCATCGCCGCCATCATGTGTTCAAGGTAGCGCGGATCCCGCCAGTACAGCCGGAAAACCTGTGCAAAAACAACGCGATGTTCGGGGCGGTTGACGAAACAGGCGTGCAGCGTCCAGTAGAAATCCATCCGCTCGGTAAAGCCTGCGGCCTCGACAGCGCGGATCGCATCAATCACCCGTCCGGGCCCAATCGGCAGCCCCGCACGCCGCAATGCCCGCGCAAAATGGGCGATGTTGCCGGCCAGTTTCGGGTTGTCCGGCAACTCTAGCGGAATGTGCTCTACCATCGCGGTGGGCTTTGAGTATTTTTGATCAGAACAGGCGCAGGTTTTGGCATCAGTGGGGGTCTAGCGTGGCTTTGGCTTGGTCCAGAATGCGTTTGGCTTCTGAGCCGTGGAGTTTGGCAATGTCGTCTTGGTATTTCAGAATTGCGCCGAGGGTGTCTGCGATGACTTCGGGGCTGAGGGCGATCACATCAAGCGCGAGCAGGCATTTTGCCCAGTCGATGGTTTCGGCCACTCCGGGTTTCTTGAACAAGTCCTCGGTGCGTAATTTTTGAACAAATGCAACAACCTCGCGGCTGAGGCTTTCGGCGGATTCGGGGGCCCGGGCGGTCAGAATTTCCATTTCACGATCGAAATTCGGGTAGTCGACCCAGTGGTACAGGCAGCGGCGTTTCAGGGCGTCGTGCACTTCGCGGGTGCGATTGGACGTGACGATGACGATGGGTGGTTCTGGCGCTTTGATCGTGCCGAGTTCAGGGATTGTGACCTGAAAATCGCTGAGCGCCTCAAGCAAGAACGCCTCGAACGGTTCATCGGTGCGGTCAAGTTCGTCGATCAGCAGCACCGGCGCGCCGTTTTCATCAGGGCGCATGGCTTGCAACAGCGGGCGTTCAATCAAGTATTTGTCCGAGAACAGTTCGTCTTGGAGGGTGTCGCGGTCAGTGCCGCCTGATGCCTCTGCTGTGCGGATCGCGATCATTTGCGCCGGAAAGTTCCACTCGTAGACCGCCGTCGCGGCATCCAATCCTTCGTAGCATTGCAACCGGATCAGCCGTTTGCCCATCGAGGCTGCCAGCGCTTTGGCGATCTCGGTTTTGCCAACGCCGGCCTCGCCTTCCAAAAACAGTGGCCGCCCCAGTTTCAGCGACAAAAACACCACCGTTCCCAAAGCCCGCCCGCAGACATAACCCTGATCTGCCAGCATTTTTTGAACCCCGTCGATCGAGGTTACGGACGCATTGATGTTAGCCATGAAAAACTCCCCTTATCGCCCAAAGGTGCATTGCCTAAGGCTAAGGTCAAGTGCCCTTAAAGTATCAGGCCACGCAATCTGGTGTGCATCCGGTTCCAAAGAGTGACCTGATTCGACCGATGAGGCATGATGTTAACCAGATAAAAGAGGTCTCGGGGCATAAAGCCAACGAACCCATGAGGCGGAACAGTGAACAATGCGCGCAATTAATTTGGGCGGGATAGGTGGGCAGCAATGCGCATAACCGCAGTGACATGTGTCAAAAACGAGGGGCCGTTCCTGTTAGAATGGATCGCCTTTCATCGCCTGTTGGGCGTGACCGATTTTCTGTTTTACTCAAACGATTGCTCTGACGGCATGGACACGATGCTGGATGCCCTGGCCGAACGCGGCCTTGTGCAGCATTTGCCGAACCCTGCCTAGGGCCGCAATTACCAGATGGAAGCGTTAAAAGACGCGCGCAAACAAGACTGTGTGATCAATGCCGATTGGGTTTGGGTCGCGGACGTTGATGAATTTCTGAACATTCACGTGGGCGATCACACGATCCCTGCCCTGATCGAGGCCTGTGGCAATCCGCAGACCATCAGCCTGACGTTCCAGTTTTTTGCCAACGACGATGTCGAAACTTACATAGACAAGTCGGTGATCGAACAGTTCACGCGCAGCCACAATCCTGATCTGTGGTGTGGTGAGGCCGCGATCGAGGTTAAGTCCCTCGTGCGTCACGATTTTCCGCTGCAATATTACGGCGCGCATCGCCCGTTTTTCAAAGGCAAACTGCCGGGCAAGCAACGCCCCAGTTGGACCGACGGATCAGGGCGCGCTGTGCCGCACCGTTTTCTGGATGCTGCAAATCCCCGCCGCATTCGCAAATTTCCGGCCGCTGGTGCGCGCGCATTTGCGACATTGAACCACTACGCCTTGCGCTCGCTTGATAGCTATCTGGTCAAAAACGACCGTGGTGACGTGAACCGCGAAAACCGTGCATTTGACGACACCTATTGGCGCGAACGCAATGACCCCGCATGGGAAGACATCTCAATCATGCGCTACGCCGCTGATTTAAAGCAGGAAATTGCAAACTTGTGCAAAGACAAGGTGATCGCCAATCTGCACAAGACCTCGGTCAAAGCCCACATTGCCAAGCGCGACGAATTGCTGAAGCAGCCAGAGTATCAAGCGATGCAGACGCAATTGCGCGCCGCCTCTAAACTGCCACCCCAAGAAGAAGCGATGCTGCTAGACCTTGGGTTGATCGAATTGGACGCTGCACAATGAGCCTGATGGTCGTCAACCTTGGCCTGCCCAAAACCGGAACAACGATGCTGGCACGCGCGCTACGTCGTTCAGGATTTCGGGTGGCAGATCACCGGATCAAAGCCAAACAAACGGATGACGAAACGTTTCATAATCAGTATGTTGCTGACCTTTTGTACCGTGGATACTACGAAACCGGTGACCCCGGTGCACGGTTGGGCGGCTTTGATGCCATCACCGAGATGAGCATGCTTAGCGATGTTAAATCCGTCTGGCCGCAAATGGATTTTGGACTGATCAACGCAATTCGCGAACACCATCCCGGCGTCAAGTTCGTCGCATCAAACCGTGACAGCTGGGACATTTCGCAATCGATGTTGGCGTGGTCCAATCTTGGAATGACCCGCCTGCCCGACAACGCAATTCCCGGCCTGCCTGAGGGCTACGGCGAGACATCAAAAGAGCGCGTGCAATGGATCGAGGGGCATTACGCCCACCTGCGCGCGTTGTTTGGAAAAGACGCTGATTTCCTTGAATACGATGTCACTGACCCCGACGTCAAAGATTTGCTAAGCGGTTTTCTTGGCCACCCCATCGCATGGTGGGGCCGCGCCAATGCCAACCCAGAACACATTGACGTAGAGAGTGAGGTTGCCTGATGCGCATCCATTTGCACATAGGTTTGGAACAGGTCGGCGCGGACCGTTTACAATCAGTCCTCGCGTCCAAACGCGACCAGTTGATCAGCAAAGGCGTGCTGTTTGCTCGCAGTCCCGGCAACAAAAACCACACGCGTCTTTTTATGGCTGTGACGGATCCCGATCACATTGATCCGTAGCGCTATAATCGTGGCTATATTACTGGTGACAAACAGAAAGTTCTGCATGACGCGCTGGTTGGCGACCTGACAAAAGAGATCGCACAGCACAATCCTGACGATCTGATTTTGTCTGCTTCGCAATTGGGTGTGTCCTTGTCGCGTACATCTGAACTGCAACGCTTGCACGCGCTGTTGTCCCCCCTGTCAGACGACATTCGCATCATCGCGCATGTGGACGAACAGGCAAAATTGTTGGTGCGCCACTATGCCGAACAAATCCTCGAAGGGCGCGGCGTGTCTCTGGATCAGGAAATGGCGCTGGCAGGTTCCAAAACGTGGTGGGCAGATTGCATTGCAGAACAGCCCAAAACCGATCCGCAGACTGGTGTATTTGCCGAAAATCAAGGGGCGCCATTCTGGCTGGATTACGCCAAGCTCGTGGCGTTTTGGGAAGACGTGTTTGGCAAAGGTTCGATATCTTTGCGCGGCTATGACGCAGACGCGTTTGCGGCCGAAACAGTCACCGATGAAATTCGTGACATGATCGGTATCAAAGGCGCGATTGGCAAAGCCGCCGCTGAGGACGCCCCTACAGAAGCAGCCGCCGCGTGGCTGGCCCGTGGTCGTCAATTGAACGCACTAATCTTGCAGGTTCTGGCCTCAAAAAAACGCATCTTGCCGCGCCAGCTGTGGCGATCTTTTATCAACTAAATCAAAGTATAAGGTGACGAAGTTGACGTTGCATCCCTTTCTGCGATCTCCAAGACATTCGAGGCAGACAACAAGGCGTTGATCAAAGCACACAAAGGTCTCAAGGCAGACACATTCAAGAAACCCCGCGCCAAAGGCACTTGGTCAGAGGCCGATCCAGCTTATGGATTCCGCGCCTCACAGTATCTTTTGGGGTTCATGTGGCGCATCGACAAAGCCACCAAAGAAAAGCGTAAAACCAAAACGGCTGATCTTGCGCGTCTCAACGGTTCGCCCGCGATGGCACCTGCGGAAACTGTGACAGACAGCACCCCGTCAAACGATGGCTTGTCCGACATCGCGCGCAAATTGATGCCGCCGTTAGCCGTACAGAACTTCGAAAAACTGCGAACCTCGTCGTTTGCGCCACACAATAAAATGGGTGTGGTTAACGAAGAGGAGCTCGCCGCCGCATATTCCGAAGTACCACAGCGCACCCTGCCCGACGGTCAATCGGGCAATGTGATCGTCGGCTGCATGAAAAACGAAACGCCGTACATCGTGGAATGGATCGCCTATCACCGTGCGATCGGTGTCGATAACTTCTTGATTTACAACAACGATTGCTCTGACGGGACGTTGGAATTGCTGGACCGCTTGCAGGCAATGGGCGTTATCCAGCACCGTAACAACGACAACTGGAAGGGCAATTCGCCCCAGCAATACGCGCTGAACCAGTCGTTAAAAGAACCGGTCATCATGAACGCCGATTGGATCGCGCACATCGACGTCGATGAATTTATGAACGTGCGCACGGGCAACGGAACGCTGCAAGATTTCTACGACGCCGTGCCGGATGCCACCAACGTTGCGATGACATGGCGCCTTTTTGGGCACAACGATGTGATCCGCCTGAATGATGAACTGGTGATCGATCAATTTGACACCTGTGCACCAAAATTCTGCCCAAAACCCCACACGGTTTGGGGTTTCAAAACGATGTTCAAAAACATCGGGGCCTACGAAAAGATCAGCTGCCATCGTCCCAACAAGTTGGACGAGACGATGAAGAAAAAGGTCAAATGGGTTAACGGATCCGGTCAGGACATGACCAACGAGGCGGCTGAAAACGGCTGGCGTAACTCAAATAAATCAATTAGTTACGATCTTATTCAGTTGAACCACTATGCTTTGCGCTCTGCTGAAAGTTTCTTGATCAAACGGCAACGTGGGCGCGCGCTGCACGTCGACCGGTCCATCGGGATCAACTACTGGATCCGCATGGATTGGTCCGACTTTAAGGACGTCACGATCCAAAGGAACCTGCCGCGTGTGCGCGCTGAATATGACCGTTTGATGCAAGACAAAGAACTGCGTAGCTGGCATGAAAAAGGCTTGGAATGGCACCGTGAAAAGGCCGTCGAACTGCACGGCATGCCCGAATTCGAAGACCTGTATCAACAGGCATTAAAGGTAAAACTGACAGAGACAGAGCGTGTGGCTTATGCCCTTGCCTTGGATATGGAGAGTTAACGATGGACGGCACGCAAGTGGTTGAACAAAATGGCTTTATCAAAGCCAACGGCATGAAGTTCCCCAAAGACGGGCGGGTTCTGACGGGACGTATTCGCGGCCTTTTGAAAGACGGGACATACAAGTCAAAAGAGGCCAAAAACCTGCTGCGTGTTGTGCGTGATGATGATGTCGTTGTCGAATTGGGCGCAGGCTTGGGTTACACGTCGAATTTGCTCGCGACCAAGCGGAAAATTCAGCACATTCACACGTTTGAAGCCGATCCAAGCCTGATTGGCTACATTCAGTCCGTGCACGCGGCCAATGGTGTGCAAAACGCGACCGTGACCAACGCGGTTTTAGGTAAACGTAAGGGCTCTGCGGATTTTTATGTGCGCAAAAATTTCCTTGCGTCCTCCACCATGGAATTGACCGGCAGCACCGTTATCGCCACCGAAAAAGTCGATATTGTGAACGCCAAAACCGTCATGAAAGGCCTGAAACCAACGATGTTGGTGTGTGACCTTAAAGGGGGCGAAGCCGATCTGATCTCGGAGCTGGATCTAACGATGGTACGCGCTGCGGTCATCGAATTGCACCCGCAAACCATCGGCCCGGACGGCGTGAACCGCGTGTTCAAAGCATTCATGGATGCCGGCCTTGCCTACTATGCGCGCGGGTCGTCCGCCAAAGTCGTCGCCTTCCGGCGGGCTTGGTAAAAGCTTGAAATACCTGGCAATCTTAACAGTTCGCAACGAAGGCGCATTTCTTTTGGAATGGCTCGCCCATCACAAGGCCGTCGGGTTTACTGACTTTTTAGTGTTTTCCAACGACTGCGACGACGGTACAGACAAGATACTGAACCGTTTGGATAAATTGGGGCACATCACCCATATTCGCAACGATGGCCCCTACGACAAAGGCGGAATTCAATTCACCGCGCTAAAGCAAGCTGACAAGCTGAAAATCGTGCGCGATGCGGATTGGATTTTGCCTCTGGATGTCGATGAATTCGTCAACATCAAGGTCGGCGATGGCACACTGCCCGCGTTGCTGACCGCCCTACCCGACGCCACCGCGATCACGCTGACTTGGCGTTTGTTTGGAAACGGCGACACAGCACGTTTCAAGGACGAGCCGGTCACGCAAACCTTTACCGCATGCGCCCCCGAAGTGATCCAATGGCCGTGGCGTGCGTCAATGTTCAAGACGTTTTACGCCAACAACGGCATCTACAAAAAAGTCGGTGTTCACCGCCCACGCAGCCCGGATGAGGACAAGCTGGATCAGGCCCGCTGGTTTGATTGCGAAGGGCGTGAACTGGACGGGAAATTCAAAACCAACCGCCTATTTTCTAACTTCGGGCGGCCGAACTACGCTTTGGCGCAGTTAAACCACTACCCCCTTGGATCAATGGAAAGCTACGTTTTGAAAGCGGATCGTGGCCGCGCGGTTCACTCCGATCATATCCTCGGTCTCGACTATTGGATCGAACGCAATTTCAACGCCGCCCAAGATACCACTATCCAACGGATGCACGACGCCACACAAGCCATCGTGACTGAACTGCGTTCGGACAACCAATTGGAAAAGCTGCATAATTCTGCCGTTCAATGGCGTCGCACCCGGTTCGACGAACTGATGCAGCTAGAACCGTTTCGCGCCCTGTTTGGGCGTTTGTTGATGGCAGCACCGACTCGTCCCGTGTCGCCAAAAGCCGCCAGTTTTATGATCCAATACGCCAACAAAGCACGCACCGCGAAGGGCAAAAACGCTTCGAAATAGCACAAATTGTCCGCATTTTTGCCCCAATCTTCGGTTAGTTACATCTCAATTCCGCCCGATCGAGGCGGCGTTTTTCCGTCAAACGCACGGGTTACGTGCGACAATGATGCGATTGAGGACCAGGCTGATGCAGGACGCCGACAACACATTCGACACGCCTTTGGCGAATTTACCGAAAGGTGAATGGCTTAAGAAACTTGCGCAGATTTCTGAAGAACACGGCTTCTTTCAACCGCTTGGCAAACGCCATTTCGCCACGTTTGTCGAAGACGAACCAACCTTGTTGGTGACGTTTGAAACGATCCAAGGCATCCGGTCATTGTCTGAAACCGCCCAACCGTCGGGTTGGGAAATGGTAAAAGGCGTTGGCTGGTCACATTTATGCATTGTCTCGGACGGCGACACATGGTTCCGCGACTCGCGCGTGTACGGTTATTTTGATCGCTTGATCGACGATGGTTTCTTTGACGCATACGAAAACGTCATTTTCTACGGCGCAGGCCCCTGCGCCTACGCGGCAGCCGCGTTTTCTGTTGCAGCACCTGGCGCGACTGTCGTGGCAATCCAACCCCAAGCAACGCTTGATCCGCGCGTTACGGAATGGGACGATCGCTTTACAAAAATGCGCCGTACAGATTTCAACAATCGCTACGGCTACGCACCCGATATGTTGGACGCTGCCGATCATGCCTACGTGCTGTATGATCCCGCAGCGACGCTTGACGCGATGCATGCCGCCCTGTTCACGCGCCCGAATGTCACCAAATTTCGCTTGCGCAACATGGGTACATCAATCCAAACCGAACTGCTTGAAATGCAGGTTTTGTTGCGAATTTTGGACAAGGCAAGTGCGGGAAAACTGACCACAACAGGTTTTGCCAAGATCTTTCGCGCTCGCCGCGACAACCGCAATTATCTGCGCAACGTATTGGCGCAGGTCGATGCCCGCGGCCGCACGAAACTGGCCACAATGCTGTGCGAGGCAGTGATCAAGCGCGGCAAAGCCCCTTATTTTGCGCGTCGCCTTTTGCAGCTCAAGTCCGATTCCGGCGAGGATGACGTTCAGCAAAGCAACCAATAACTCTGGCACTACAGCGCACGACATGCTACCGCGCGGCCCATGACATCATCGATCACAATCCGCCGTCCCGACGACTGGCACTTGCACTTGCGCGATGGCGATATGCTGCGCGCGGTGCTGCCAGCCACAACTCAACATTTTGCACGCGCAATCATCATGCCCAACCTTGTGCCCCCCGTGGTCACCAATGCGCAGGCGGTCGCGTATCGTGATCGCATTCTCGCGGCCCTGCCAGAGGGTGCAACGTTTGAACCGTTGATGACCCTGTATTTGACCGAAGCTTCTGATCCAGACGACATCGCGGCAGCACACGCATCTGGCCTGATCAAGGCCGTGAAACTGTATCCAGCCGGTGCCACGACGAATTCCGCCTCGGGTGTGAGCCACTTTGACCGCGTCGCCCCTGTGCTCGAACGAATGGCCGAGATCGGCCTGCCCCTGTGCGTCCACGGCGAAGTCACCGATCACGACATCGACATTTTCGACCGAGAGGCCGTCTTCATCGACCGCGTGCTCGACCCGATCCGCCGCGCCACACCCGGCCTGCGCGTGATCATGGAACACATCACCACCAAAAACGCCGTCGATTACGCACGCGCCCAAGACGACACGCTTGGGGCCACAATCACCACGCACCACTTGGTAATCAACCGAAACCACATTCTGGCCGGCGGAATCAAACCGCACTATTATTGCCTGCCCGTCGCCAAACGCGAAGAACACCGTTTGGCCTTGTGCGATGCTGCAACCTCGGGCGAGGCACGCTTTTTCCTCGGCACAGATAGCGCACCACACACTGACGCGAATAAACTGCTGCCTTGTGGCTGCGCTGGCTGTTTCACGGCCCCCAACACCATGTCAATTCTGGCGCAAGTATTTGAAGATGATGGGAAACTCGATAATCTCGAAGGGTTCACATCGCTCAATGGCCCCGCTTTTTATGGCCTGCCAGTGAACACGGATACAATCACCCTGATCAAAGGCGCGCCCACCACCTACCCCAGCCACATCGACACGCCAGATGGCCCAGTCACCGTCTTTGATCCCGGATATGACCTGAATTGGTCCGTAACCTAACGTTTGTTCTGATCCTAAATACTCAAAACCCGCACCATCATCCGCGCAAAGGACCCCCATTATGATCCCCACCAGCTATCCCACATCCGAGGAAATGGCCCGTTTGACAGCGCGCATGTTGCTTGAAATCAAGGCGGTGCACTTCAACACGGATGAACCGTTCACACTGGCCTCTGGCCTACCGTCCCCCACCTACATCGATTGCCGCAAACTGATCAGCTACCCGCGCATCCGCTCGACGCTCATGGATTTCCTGACCGTTACCGTCATGCGCAACGCCGGGTTCGAGGCGTTCGACAACATCGCCGGTGGCGAAACTGCGGGCATCCCGTTTGCCGCCCTCGTGGCCGAACGCATGGCGCTGCCGATGACCTACGTGCGCAAAAAACCCAAAGGCTACGGGCGCAATGCGCGCATCGAGGGCCAGATGAACGAAGGCGAACGCGTTTTGTTGGTCGAGGACCTGACCACTGACGGCGGATCCAAGCTGTCGTTTGTGGATGCGATTCGTGAAACCGGAGCGACCTGCGCGCACACTGCCGTGATCTTTTACTACGGCATCTTTCCCGAAACGGAAAAGACCTTGGGCGATCATGGGGTTGCGCTGCATTCCTTGTGCACATGGTGGGATGTTCTGGCCGAAGCCAAGGCCTCGGGCGCGTTCGACGCGGCAACAATCGCAGGGGTTGAAACCTTCTTGAACGATCCTCGTGGCTGGCAAGAATCCAACAAAAATACCTAAGATTTTCACAGCATCTGGGTGCCCACGTGCATTTCACCCCCAGATGCTGTATCAGTTCCCCCAACGCAAACATATCCACAGGATATCCAGATTGCACCGCCCCCCTTGGCCCGCGTAAGACAAATGCCAAGACGACTGGGGTGATCAGTCAAGTCGCGACATCGGGGTGAGCAATGAACGAGATCAGCACAATCAATCCAGGCGCACCCGAGGTGCAGGCCCCTGAAACCATGCCTCATTCCATCGAGGCAGAGCAGCAATTGCTGGGCGCGATCCTGACCAACAACGATGTCTACGACCGTGTCGCATCGATCATCGGTCCGATCCACTTTTACGACCCCGTTCACGCGCGCATCTTTGACATTGCCGCCACCCGTATCGGCAAAAACAATCTGGCCAGTCCCGTCACGCTCAAGGCATTTATGGAGGACGACGAGGGCCTCAAGGAACTGGGTGGCCCCGCCTATCTTGCCCGTCTTGCGGGGGCCGCGATCAGCGCCTTTGCCGTGCGCGATTATGCCCAGATGATTTACGATCTGGCCGTGCGCCGCGATCTGATCCATTTGGGTCGCGATATTGCGGCCAAGGCTGCGACTGTGAACGTCGACAGTGAACCGCGCGAGCAGATCGTCGAGGCCGAACAGCAGCTTTATAAGCTTGCCGAACAGGGTCAAACCGAGAGCGGTTTTCAAAGCTTTCTGAAGGCTGTGACCTCGGCTGTGAACAACGCCAACACCGCGTATCAACGTGACGGGCAAATGTCCGGCATCTCTACCGGCTTGATTGACATGGATAAAAAGCTGGGCGGCCTGCACCCCTCTGACCTTTTGATCCTTGCTGGGCGTCCCTCGATGGGCAAAACCTCGCTTGCGACCAACATCGCGTTTAACGTGGCCAAGGCCTACAAACGCGGCCTGAAACACGATGGCACCGAAGGCGCAATCGAGGGCGGCGTTGTCGGGTTTTACTCGCTCGAGATGAGCGCCGATCAGCTCGCCGCGCGGATCTTGTCCGAAGCGTCAGAAGTCCCATCCGAACAAATCCGTCGCGGTGACATGACCGAAACCGAATTCCGCCGGTTTGTGGACGCCGCCAAAGCGTTGGAATCCTGCCCGCTGTACATCGATGACACGCCGGCCCTGCCGATCAGCCAATTGGCCGCCCGCGCCCGCCGCTTGAAACGGACACACGGGCTGGACGTGTTGATCATCGACTACCTGCAACTGGTGCGTGGCACCGGCAAATCCGAAAACCGCGTGAACGAAATTTCCGAAATCACGATGGGCATGAAAGCCATCGCCAAGGAATTGCACATTCCTGTCATCGCCCTGTCCCAGCTGTCGCGTCAGGTGGAAAACCGCGAAGACAAACGCCCGCAGTTGTCGGATTTGCGTGAATCTGGCTCGATTGAACAAGACGCTGACGTCGTGATGTTCGTGTTCCGCGAGGAATATTACAAAGAACGTGAAAAACCCGGCGATCACGATCTAGAGGCGATGGCGCGCTGGCAAGAAGAAATGGAACGCCTGCATGGTCGCGCCGAAGTCGTTATCGGCAAACAGCGCCACGGTCCTATCGGCACCGTCGACCTGTCCTTTGAGGGTCAATTCACCCGCTTTGGCAACCTTGTGCAGCCGTGGCAACAAGACGGTGGCGATGATCGAGAGTTCTAGTGTTTCGACGTGACTTACTGAAAGGTGCAGCAGCGGTATCCGCGCTGTCCACATTCCCTGCGATGGCCAACCAACAGCTATTTGTTCCGCCCGAAGAAGACCGCCACGAGGCGACCTTTATGATGTGGCCAGTGTCCCGCAAAGTGCACCCTGATCCGGTGTTTCTGGACATTTTGCAGCGCACAATCGCTGAGATCGCCAATACTATTTCCGAATTCGAACCCGTCATCATGTTGGCCGCCGCGCGTGACCAATCACGTGCGCGCAAACGCCTGACCAAGGGCGTCGAGTTGTGGGCCATCCCCACCGAAGACCTTTGGGCCCGCGATGCAGGGCCGCTGTTTGCCCGCCAAGGTGACACGCGCGTCGTCAGTCATATCCAGTTCAATGGATGGGGCAAAAGACAAGTGCACGCGCGCGATGGACGCGTCGCCTTTGAGATCGCAAAACGGCTTGGCATGAACGTTGTGCCCTCCGGGCTCAGGGGCGAGGCAGGTGGCGTAGAACACGATGGTCACGGCCTGTTGATGGCCCACGAAAGTTCATGGGTGAACGCCAATCGCAACCCCGGACAATCGCCCGGCGAAGTTGAAGATCGCCTGCTAAAAGCATACGGCGCAAGCAAAATAATCTGGCCCAAAGGTGTCTACGGCGAAGACATCACAGATTATCACATCGATAGCCTCGCGCGTCTTACTGGCCCGGGGCGCGTGTTGATCAACCTACCCGACACCCCAGACATGACGGACCCGTTCCACGCCGCGGCCATTGACACCTATGACGGCTTGGTGGCCGCAGGGCTAAATGTCGACGTCATTGCAGAACCAACCCGACGCCGCGTGAAATCCTTTGATTTCGTGGCATCTTATGCAAACTACTACGCCTGCAACGGTGCTGTAATTGCCGCGCAGTTCGGTGATAGCAATGCAGACAACGCCGCAACCCGAGCCTTAGCCCGCCACTATCCCGGGCGTGAAATCATCACACTGAACGTAGATGCACTAGGCGAAGTGGGCGGCGGTATTCACTGTGCAACCCAACAATTGCCTGCTTAGCGCGCGCCTTAGTCTTCGGGTTGCTTGGGTTTGCGAAACGGGCGAATGAACTGGCGCCAATATCCACGCGGCACATCATTTCCGACCACTCCATATTCAACCGGCCAATCTTTTTCCGGCAAGCGGTGGGTGCCAAACAACCAATCGTAAATTGGGAAATGCGACGCGTAATTGATATCAATTGCTGCGCGTTCTGACCCGTGATGCCAGTGATGAAAGCGCGGCGTCACAAAGAAGCGCTCAAGCAGACCAAAGTGCCAACTAAGGTTTGCGTGAATGAACGTGCTGTAGAAATAGACAATCAAAAGATAGGTTTGGATCGCTCCGGGATCAAAGCCCAAGGTGAACATCGGCACGGCCGTAAGCCCCCGCAAAACCGCGATTTCCACAAAATGCATGCGCGCACCCGCCAGCCAATCCAACTGCTTGGTCGAATGGTAGATCGCATGGAAACGCCACAAAAACGGGAACGTATGAAACGCGCGGTGCACCCAATATTGCACAAAATCCGTCGCAGCCATGATGATCGCGACCTGCAACCAAAACGGCATTGTACCAACAAACGCGCGGGTTTGCGTGAAATCAAACAGATCAGACACCATGTTCGTCGGCGCGATCGCAAGAAACGCAAGAACCTGCACCAGCATCGAACTGACAAGGTAATAAAACATGTCTTCCTGCCATTCCGAGCGAAAGACGGTTTGCTCAAATCGGGCGGGAAACACGCGTTCCAGCGGGATGAACAGAATGCCGACGACAATAACGTTGATCACAAAATAATCGAGCCCAAAGTATAACGGCTGTCGTTCTAGCGAAATCCCCATCGGGTCCGCCGTGCCCAACAATGAGGCCAAAACCACCAGCGCCAAACCGGTCAGACCCAGCGTTTTGCGCCGGTTCAGCAGCACGCTTAGCAAAGCCATCAAATAGCCAAACAACAAAACGGCGCGCAGGGCAAATGTGACCATGCCGCTGTCATGGATCACCTGCAGTTCAGGCATGGTAAAGGTTTCGGGAAAGAACCGGACAATGACCAGCAAAAGCCCTGCCAACCCTGCCAAAATCGACAGACTGCCAGACGCCCAACCACTGCCAAACGGGCGGCTTTCACGAGGGCGTTCGAATTCTGCCACCAGTTTACGGATCAAACCCATGTGTCTCTCCACTTTGTTCACGTGCTGTATGAACGGCGAAATTGTGCGCATCAAGCAAGGAAATCCTGACCTTGTGGCAACAGGCCCGCACATTTTGCCCTTTCCCAGCACGCGTTTGCCTGTCAAAACGCGTGCCATGAGTACTGCAAATTTAACGATTGATCTGAATGCTCTGGCTGACAATTGGGCCAAGCTGAACGCGATGAGCGAAGGCGAAACCGCCGCTGTGGTCAAGGCCAACGGCTATGGTTTGGGCGCGCCGTCCGTGGGTCGGGTTTTGGCCAAAGCCGGTGTGCGCACGTTTTTCGTGGCCGTCGCCGAAGAAGGTGCAGCCCTGCGCGCAGCCCTGGGCCCTGCTCCGACGATCAACGTCTTTTCCGGCCACATGCACGGTGACACATCTATCATTCGGGACGCCGCCCTGGTGCCAATGATCAATTCCGTTGATCAAATGTTGCGTCACGTAGAGGCCTTGCCGGGTGCCGCCTTTGGTCTGCAACTTGATAGTGGCATGAACCGTCTGGGGATGGAGCCTGCTGAGTGGTCCGCATTGCGCGACATCGCACTGGCCCAAAATCCGACATTGATCATGTCCCATCTTGCTTGTGCAGATGAACCGGATCACCCGATGAACGCGCAACAATTGCGCAGCTTTATCGAGATGACGGACGGTCTGGATGTGCCGCGTTCTTTGGCGGCAACTGGCGGTATTTTGATGGGTGAGGATTACCATTTTGACATGACCCGTCCCGGCGTCGGGCTGTACGGCGGCATGCCCTTTGGCGCGGCAAAACCCGTTGTGTCGCTAGACGTACCCATCATCCAATCCAGAGACGTCGCCGTGGGCGAAACCGTCGGCTACGCCAACGCATGGATCGCCAAACGCCCCAGTGTCGTTGCCACGATCTCTGCGGGTTACGCCGATGGTCTGATCCGCGCGATTGGAAACGGGGCAACACTGGTCGCAAACGCAAAATCGCTCCCGATCATCGGGCGCGTGTCGATGGATTTGATCACAGTCGACATCACCGATCTGGGCGCAAATGTAACGTCCCTGCGCCTTTTGGGCAGTGACCAAAGCGTTGATGAAATTGCCGCGTATGCCGGCACAATCGGATACGAAATCCTGACATCTCTCGGCAATCGTTATTCACGGACCTACGTCGAATGAAATTTCTAGCATCAATCGGCGCGGCCTCCTTGGGTCTGTTCGGAGCCATCGGTCGCGTGGTGATCTTTGCGGTGCAAACGCTTGGGCACATGATCCGGCCCCCGTTTTATCTGCGTGAACTGGCGTTGTCCCTGCTCAATATCGGATGGCTTTCGCTGCCGGTTGTCGGACTGACGGCGTTTTTCACCGGCGGTGCGCTGGCGCTACAAATCTATGCGGGGGGCGCACGGTTCAATGCAGAAGCCGTCGTGCCGCAAATTGTAGCTATCGGCATGGTGCGCGAATTGGGGCCCGTTTTGGTCGGGCTTATGATTGCTGCGCGCGTGACCTCGTCAATTGCGGCTGAAATCGCGACGATGAAGGTGACGGAACAAATCGATGCCTTGGTGACCCTGTCCACGCATCCGATGAAGTACCTAACCGTTCCGCGCGTTCTAGCAGCCACGTTGGTCGTGCCGCTGCTGGTCGCGATCGGCGATATCATCGGAATTTTCGGCGGCTATGGCGTGGCAACCGGCACATTAGAGTTCAATTCCGCGGCCTACATTCGCAACACCGTCGACTTTTTGGAATTCCGCGATGTGGTGTCATCCTTGGTCAAAGGCGGCGTGTTTGGTTTTATCGCAGCGTTGATGGGGTGCTATTACGGGATGAATTCAGGGCGCGGCGCACAAGGTGTCGGGCGCGCAACCAAAGGCTCGGTCGAGGCCGCAGCCGTCCTGATCCTCGCCGCCAACTTTGTCCTGACGGGGGTATTTTTCTCGCTATGATCACCCTTTCAAACGTCAAAAAATCATTCGGGAACAATCACGTACTGCGTGGAGTTGATCTGGACGTCGCGCGTGGCTCGTCGATGGTCATTATCGGCGGATCAGGTACCGGAAAATCCATCACCATCAAATCTGTCCTTGGCTTGATCCCGCCTGACAGCGGCACAATCACTGTGGATGGCACCGACGTGACCAAAGCGGATCGCGACGCATTTCTGGCGCGTTTCGGCATGTTGTTCCAAGGGGCCGCATTATTTGACAGCCTTCCTGTTTGGCAAAACGTCGCGTTCCGGCTTTTGCGCGGATCGCTGAAAAAGCCAAAGGCACAGGCCCGCGAAATTGCTATCGAAAAACTGCGCCGTGTGGGGCTGACCCCTGATGTGGCTGACCGCTTGCCCGCTGAATTGTCGGGCGGCATGCAAAAACGCGTGGGGCTGGCGCGCGCAATCGCTGCCGACCCCGAGATCATCTTTTTCGATGAACCAACTACTGGGCTAGACCCGATCATGGCCGGCGTCATCAACGATCTCATTCGGGAAATTGTCGTCGAAATGGGGGCCACCGCAGTGACGATCACCCACGACATGACCTCGGTGCGGGCCATCGCGGACAACGTCGCGATGCTGCACAACGGCATTATCCAGTGGACAGGACCGGTCGCTGACATCGACACCGCCACAGACCCCTACCTGTCACAATTCATTCATGGCCGCGCCGAAGGACCAATCGAAGCGGTCCGCTGAGCATTATTTTAGTCTAAGTTCTTCCGCCGGAGACCCGCATGTTGCGTTACGTCCACCTGACACTTCTCGTCCTCTACCCGATTGCATGGTTCGCGCCACTCATGCGCGCCGGCCTTTTGCCGTTGTTTGGGCTCAGCGAAATCAGCGTGATCAGCGGGCTGCAATCGCTGTGGGGATCAGATGTTTTTCTGGCGTTACTGGTCACCATTTTTGCCTTGTTCGCACCCTATCTGAAAACCATTGGGCTCGCACTTTTGCATTGGGGTTTGCTTAGTCCGCGCACGCTGCCGGTTCTGCATATCCTTGGAAAACTAGCCATGGCCGACATTTTCCTGATCGCCCTTTACATCACTCTGACCAAAGGCATCGGGATTGGCCGCATCGAAGTCGCGTGGGGTCTGTACCTGTTCACCTTCTGCATTCTCGCGTCATTGCTGTTTAGTTTTCTATCCGAGCGAGACTTAAAACAATCCAAAGCTGCGCTGCAGGACTAGTGACACCTGCGAAACAATCCTTTTGATTTGCAGTTAAAACATGATGATTTGACGCACCACAGACGTCAAATTAACCATTTTCCCCTTCGCCGAGGCCCCCGATGGGCGTATATTCGCCGACATATTAAATTCTTCTGGGGGGAAGACGAATCATGGCCCACCTCAAGGCACTTGGCTTTTTGATCCAGTTTTTTATGCAGCGTTTGGCGCTGGTGGTGTTTGCGATTGCCGCACTTAGCGCGCTTGTCGCGACTGTTATGGCAGCATTTGGTGCCTTGCCGTGGATCGAATTTAGCCTGCGATGGAATTGGGTTACCGTGCCACAGGCTGGCATGTACGCGCAAATTTGCCTCACCACTCTGGCCGTCGGGCTGTGCTTTTTCTTACCCTCCAATCAACGCATTATTGCGCTGGAAAATTCGCATCGCCAGTTTTCTGTCGGAATGAACGACGTCGCGCGCGCCTACGCCGCTGTGCACGCCGCCGATCGCGGTCAAACTTTTCGCATCAGTTCAGAATTTGACGCGGTGCGCGAACGGCTGGCGTATTTGCGCGATCATCCGGATTTGTCCGCATTAGAACCTGCCGTGCTCGAAATTGCCGCGCAAATGTCGCATATTTCCAAAGAACTGGCCGAAGTCTATTCAGATGACCGTGTCGCGCGCGCCCGCAAATTCCTGGAGCAACGCCAATTCGAGCTAGAGCAATTCAACACCCGTTTGGATCAAGCAAAGATTGTCAGTTCAGAACTACAACATTGGCACCACGAAATCGAGCTCGAGGAATCTGTGGCGGCCGCACGAATGGAACGTCTGCGTGATGAACTAAAAGATGTGCTGCCCTAATTGGGCATAGAAACGTTAGTGCGCGCCGACAACACCGTGATCAAATTGCCGCCCAAAGCCGCGGAATAAACCACGAATAGGTTTTGACGCTGCCCGCGTCCTGAGGCACAAGCGTCGTAATGGCAAAATCAACCACCACATTCACGTGTTCGGCCTGCGCCGCCTCCTCCACAAAGTGGTCGGGGCGATGCGACAGCTGCGGAGAATGGAACACAATTACCCAAGACACCGGGCTTTCGACATCGGGGCCTGCAAAAAAATCGCTCGGCTCAAAACGCGGATCGTCAATTGAACTGACTGACTTGGCCACAAAAGAGGCCCCGCCGCCACGCACAAAATCAGGGTTAGACGAATTGGACCGCGTCTTGGGCGGCGGCCTCGTTCCAGCTTCGGCAATCTTGGTTGGCGGCGATCCCGGCATCGGGAAGTCGACTCTTTTGTTGCAAGCTGCCGCAGAATTTGCCCGGCGCGGCCTAAAAACGATTTACGTGTCCGGCGAAGAAGCCAGCGCGCAAGTCCGGATGCGCGCACAGCGCCTTGGGTTAACAGATGCGCCCGTGAAATTGGCTGCTGAGACCAATTTACGCGATATTCTCACCACGCTTGAAGCCGAAAAACCACAGTTGGCAATCATCGATTCGATCCAAACTATGTGGTCGGACATTGTCGACAGCGCGCCGGGTTCCGTCAGCCAAGTGCGCAGTGCTGCGCATGAATTGACGACATTTGCAAAACGCCATGGCATGTCTGTGGTGCTGGTTGGTCACGTGACCAAAGACGGGCAAATCGCCGGGCCACGGGTTGTCGAACATATGGTCGACACCGTGCTGTATTTCGAAGGCGAACGTGGCCACCAATTCCGCATTCTGCGCGCAGTCAAAAATCGCTTTGGCCCGTCAGATGAAATTGGCGTTTTCGAAATGACCGGTGGCGGGTTGGAGCAAGTCACAAATCCATCCGCCCTGTTCCTGAGCGAACGCGGCACGCCCAGCCCCGGATCCGTCGTCTTTGCCGGCGTCGAAGGCACCCGTCCCGTACTGGTCGAACTGCAAGCACTGGTTGCGCCCAGTCCACATTCGCAACCACGACGCACTGTTGTCGGATGGGATGGCGGCCGCCTTGCGATGATTCTTGCCGTTCTTGAGGCCCGCTGCGGTATTCCGTTCACCGGTTTGGACGTCTATTTAAACGTCGCCGGTGGTATGAAAATTTCCGAACCTGCCGCCGATTTGGCTGTGGCCGCGGCCCTACTTAGCGCACGCGAAGATACTGCATTGCCTGAAGGCGCAGTTGTTTTTGGCGAAATAAGCCTGTCTGGGGCCCTGCGGCCTGCCCCTCAGACCGAAAACAGGTTGAAAGAAGCGCAAAAACTTGGTTTTACCTCGGCCATTGCTCCGCTTGGTGGAAAACAAGTCGAAGCATCTGGCATGAAGCTCAATCAGATGGGCGACTTAACAGCATTTGTAGGTGAAATGTTCGGCGCGGGGTAACCCCGTTGGTGGTCGGACAAAACAACGATTAAGAAGGCGGAAAAGAGTATGGACGGTTTCACAATTATCGACGGCGTTGTGGCCATCGTGATAGTCTTGTCTGCGTTGTTGGCCTACGGGCGCGGCTTGATGCGCGAAGTCATGGCAATTGTCGGCTGGGTGGCCGCTGCCATTCTCGCCTATATTTTTGCCCCAAGGGTTGCCCCCATGGTGCGCGAAATTCCAGTGGTTGGCGATATCATTGCTGACAGTTGCGAGTTGGGCGTTATCGGTGCCTTTGCCATTGTGCTTGTTATCGCGCTGATTGTTGTGTCGTTTTTCACGCCTTTGTTTTCGTCACTTGTACGCCGGTCGATCTTTGGTGGGCTAGATCAGGGTTTAGGATTTCTGTTCGGGGTCGTGCGCGGCGTGTTGCTGGTTGTCATTGCATTCTTTGTTTATGATACGGTGATCACGGGTCAAGAATTTACAATGGTCGATGAAAGCCGTTCTGCCGCTGTATTCGGGCGCTTTACCAACAACATTCAGGAACAAGACCCTGAGCAGGCGCTGGGTTGGATCACGCGCCAATACGAAAGCTTGGTCAGCAGCTGTACCGCCGCCCCTAGCGAATAAGCTGTTCGTCTAGCGCGTTGAAAACTGGCTCAGCTCACGGTTTAACTGTGCGCTGAACGTCGATAGCACACCTGCAGAATCTTCGTTCTCCGAGGCCAGCTGGGCATCACGTTCGCTCGAAATTGCCAATTCTCGGATCGTTTGATTGATGATAGCAACCCGGGAAAATTGCTCTTTTGTCTCGTTTGAAATCAACCCCATGTTGTCCGCCATTGTCCGCGACTTGCCTTGCACCTGTTTGAGATTGCCTTCGCTTTCGTGCACGTGGGTTTCAGTAGTTTTGGCCTGCTCAATGGAGCGCGCAATCAGTGATTGAGTTTGGCTAGAAGCATCTTGTGAACGCCCTGCCAGATTACGGATTTCTGTCGCAACAACCGCAAAGCCTGCCCCAGACTGACCAGCGCGCGCAGCCTCGATCCCCGCATTCAGGGCCAACAGGTTGGTTTGAAACGCAATTGAATCGATGACTTCGTTGATGCCCGACATTTCATCTGTGGCTTTTCGCATTGCTGTGGTCGCCTCTAGGGCCTGTGCCATAGACGCCGCCCCCACATCAGCAAGGCGCGCATTCTCAAGCGTACCCGCTGTCGCATCTTGGGCAGATTGCGCAGAATTCTTGATGGACTCGGTCATCATGTCGACCTCCGCCGAGGTTTCCTCGAACGTTGCGGCATTGCGCAGTGAACTTTCCGCTGTCGTGCTGGAGCGTTGTTCCATTTCGCGTGCTGCCTGATCCAAGCCGCCCGCCACCTCGCCAACAACTCTGAAAACGCCCGCCAACCGCTCCATTGACGTGTTGAATCCCTCTGCCAGATCAAACAGTTCGTTCTTTGGATCCATAAACACACGGTGCGCCAGATCACCGGCCGCCAACGCCTCAAGACCCTCAGAGATTTGTTCAACAGCAAATCGGCGCGCTGAAATATCTGTCGCCAGTTTGATAATCTTAACCACGCCGCCATGCTCATCAAAAACCGGGGCATAGGTGGCTTGAATCCAAACCCGAGCGCCGGTTTTGGCAACACGCAGCACTTGCCCGGTGAAATGCTTGCCGCTGCGCAAATCCTGCCAGAACTGTTGGTATTCAGGTGATTGAAGGTAGTTTTGCTCAATGAAAATACTGTGGTTTTGACCAACAATTTCGTTCATCTCATAACTGAGCACGTCCAAGAAATTCTGATTGGCCTGCAAAATCGTGCCTTGGGGGTCAAATTCAATCATTGCAAAGGTGCGTTCGACCATTTCCGCCACCGCCGTATTTTTATACTCGTTGCTTTCGACGGAACTGGCGGTGAATTGGGCGCGCATGAATGACCTCTTGATCTGCTGATTATCATGAACGCTTACCCAAGATGTCTTACAACATTGCTAACCTCGCTGTTTATCTTTGATCACTTGGTGACAATGCCCTTTGAGTTGCGTAAACGAAGGGTGTCCTGACAACCGCCGGATTCGGAGCTGCAGACTTGTCCAATATTATGCCCCCCGCCCATCCTTTCGATGATGATAAACTCAAAGAAGAATGTGGCGTGTTTGGCGTCATCGGGACAAAGGATGCGGCAAATTTTGTCGCCCTTGGCCTGCATGCGCTTCAGCATCGCGGACAAGAGGCAGGCGGCATCGTCAGCCATGATGCCGAACACGGTTTCCAGTCTGCCCGCCGCTTTGGGTACGTGCGTGACAATTTCACCTCACAAAAGGTGATGGAAACGCTGCCCGGGCCACTTGCCATCGGCCATGTGCGCTATTCGACCTCAGGATCAAAAGGCCAAACCGCGATCCGCGACGTGCAGCCGTTCTTTGGTGAATTTGCCATGGGCGGCGCTGCGATTGCGCACAACGGCAACATCACCAACGCCAATGCGCTGCGTCGTGAATTGATCGAACGCGGCTCGATTTTCCAAAGCTCGTCTGACAGCGAATGTATCATCCACCTGATGGCGCGGTCCTTGCAACGCAACATCCCCGAGCGGATGGAGGACGCGCTGCGCCGTGTCGAGGGTGCGTTTTCTATCGTCGCCATGACCCGCACCAAACTGATCGGTGTGCGTGATCCGTTGGGCGTGCGCCCGCTGGTCTTGGGCAAAGTCGCTGACGGTTGGGCGCTATCCTCTGAAACCTGCGCACTTGATATCATCGGGGCCGAATTCGTTCGCGAGATCGAGCCCGGCGAAATGGTCGTGATCAGCGAAAAACACGGGGTCCAAAGCCACTTCCCGTTCCGCCGTGTCGCCCCGCGTTTCTGTATCTTTGAACATGTCTATTTCTCACGGCCTGATTCCATCCTTGGCGGCCGCTCCGTCTATGAAACCCGCGAAAATATTGGGCGTGAGCTGGCCAAAGAAGCACCCGTTGACGCCGATCTGGTCTGCCCAGTGCCCGATTCAGGCACGCCAGCCGCCATCGGTTTCTCGCTGCAATCTGGCATTCCATACGCCATGGGCATCATCCGCAACCAATACATGGGCCGCACGTTCATCGAACCAACCGAGCAAATCCGCAACATGGGTGTGCGCCTGAAACTGAACGTGAACCGCGCGCTGGTCAAAGGCAAACGGATCATTCTGGTCGACGATTCCGTGGTCCGCGGCACCACATCGCGCAAGATCAAAGAGATGATCCTGGACGCTGGCGCAGCCGAAGTGCATTTCCGCATCGCATCCCCGCCAACACAGTGGCCGTGTTTTTACGGCGTCGACACTCCACAGCGCGACAAACTGCTGGCCGCGACCATGTCCGAAGAAGAAATGCGCGATCACCTTGGCGTCGACAGCCTCAAGTTCATCTCGCTCGACGGGCTGTACCGCGCCGTGGGCGAGGCCAAAGGGCGTGACAAAAAGTGCCCGCAGTACTGCGATGCGTGTTTCTCGGGCGAATATCCGGTGACACCAAGCGACCAGATTGATGACGGGTTTGAGATGAAAGCGGCGGAGTAATTCGCTGGATTCAAAAACTCATTGGTAACCCAGCACCTTATACGCTGGAACAAGACCCGCGTTGGCGCGCATTTAACGACAACTCAACGGCTTGTGCGTGTTGCGCGGAAACCTTCAACGGCATCTTTGACCGAGGTTACGACCACCCTGATCATTGGATTCACGCAAATCGAACTGAAAGCGGAAAAGATTCTCTTTCTTTCGGTGATGATTGGCTCAACGCAAATCTGTGCGCAGTAGGTGAGCAAAGGTTCGTGCGAGGAGTTTTAGATTTGCCGGTTAAGGGCAGCGACATTCCCTTTGGGTTTGGTGTCTGGTGCAGTTTAAAACCGGAAAATTACGATGCCTACGCTGCGATCATTCACACTGATAATAACACCTCACTAGGCAGCTTCTTTGGGTGGATGTCTAACAGTTTGCCGTACTACGACACAGAGGCTCCCCTTGCCTGTGACGTTGTTTTCCAAGATGGCGGGGTCCGTCCGCTCATCAAGGTTCATGACGACACTCACCCGTTAGGCCACGACCAAGTCAACGGCATTACGTTTGATACTCTGCTGGATATCTATGCAGCGGCAGGGCGCGACATACGACCTCACTTGGAACGGTAAGCAAATTACGCTTTCTGGCATAATGACAAGTGTGCTCACATGCATGCATACTCCCAAATAACGCAATCATCCACGAGTACTCAAACATGTCCCCCGTATCCCACACCTTTACCCACGCCATCACCCGTTGTCCCGGTAACAGCGTCACCGACGGACTGCGCGACACGGATATCGGCGCGCCGGACCTTGCGACGTTCCTCGACCACCATGCAACCTACGTCGCCGCATTGCGCGCAACCGGGGCAACGGTCAGCGTTCTGGACGCATTGGAACCCTACCCCGACGCCTGTTTTGTTGAGGACACAGCCCTGTGCCTGCCCCAAGGGGCGATCATCATGCGCCCCGGTGCACCGACGCGATTGGGCGAAGCGCTAGAGATGAAACCACACCTCGACGCGCTTTATTCCAACGTCGAGACCATCACCTCAGGCTACATCGAGGGCGGCGATATCTTGGTCACGGAACGCGAAATCCTTGTCGGCCTATCGGCGCGCACGGACGCCACGGGTGTCGCGAACCTGACAGACATCACCGCAAAATGGGGTCACAAGCTGCGCACCGTGCAAACGCCCCCCGGCGTGCTGCATTTTAAAACCGACTGTTCGCTGCTGGACGCAGACACCATTTTGTCGACCGAACTGCTCGACGCGTCCGGCTGCTTTGACGGCTACAACGTGATCCACACCAGCCCGGGCGAAGAGGCCTGCGCCAATGCCATCCGGTTCAACGGATCGGTTCTAATGCCAGCAGGCTTTCCCCGCACGGCGGAAAAACTGGACAAAGCCGGATACGACATCACCCAAATTGGCAACTCAGAGGCGGCCAAACTGGATGGCGGATTGTCGTGCTTGTCGCTGCGGTTCACACCCTGCTGACAATAGCTGTCAGGACTGTGCTATAGGTTTGCCGCATGACACAGCTTTCAAATCCCCTCGCCTCAGCGATCAAACTCTGGCCCAAACCGGCCCAAGACCAGTTTCACGCGATCCGCGCCATCGTGCAGGATGCGGCGAAAACGGCGGAAATCGGCGCACTCAGCGAGACGTTAAAATGGGGGCAACCGTCGTGGTTGCCGCAGAAATCTGGCATCGGATCGACCCTGCGTGTGGCCTGGAGCGATAAGCACCCCGACGAGATTGGCCTGTTTGTGAACTGCAATTCTACCCTTTCTGAACAGATACGTACGCTCTATCCGACCAGTTTTCGCTATCAGGGCAACCGCGCGCTTTATCTTGGGCTGAGCGCGCCCCTGCCCGAACAAGCGATCCACCACTGCGCCCATCTGACGCTGACCTATCACCGCACCAAAGCTTGACCTTGCGCGCGTATCCCATCATCTAGCAGGCATGAAAAAAGACGTGACAAAAACCGCCCTCATCACCGGCGCATCCCGTGGCCTTGGGGCCGCTTTGGCGATCGCGCTCTGCGACACCCACCACATCATTGCCGTGGCCAAAACCACAGGCGCGCTTGAGGAACTGGATGATCGCATCCAAGCCCGTGGTGGCCAAGCAACCCTTGCGCCGATGAACATCACCAACGAGGCGGCAATGGCGACCCTGTGCCGTGGCATCTTTGATCGCTGGGGCAATCTGGACATGTGGCTGCACACGGCCATTCACGCAGCCCCGCTAACGCCAGCATCCCACATCGATGACAAGGATTTCGCCAAATCCATCGACGGGAATGTGACGGCAACGGCGCGTTTGATCTCATTTGTCGCCCCGCTGTTGGGGCAATCCGGCCAAGCAGTGTTCTTTGACGATCCGCGCGCTGGCACGCAGTTCTTTGGCAGCTACGGTGCCAGCAAAGCCGCGCAAATCGCGCTGGCCCGCAGTTGGCAGGCTGAAACCACAACCACCGGACCAAAGGTGCACATTTTGACGCCTGACCCGATGCCAACCGCCACGCGAGCACGGTTTTATCCCGGCGAAAGCAAAGATGGACTTGCCGCGCCCGCCGATCAGGCCGCAGCCCTACTTGCTCAAATCTGAGTCTTACGCGCAACGCCGCACACCTGTGGTCTAAAAAATCCCTTCAACAGCGGCACGCGCACTTGCCGCCCAAGCCGCCCTTGCCTACAAAACATGGCAAAGGGGCAATCTATGCGCATTCTCATCACCAACGACGACGGCATCGCCGCTCCGGGCCTGAAAGTCATGCACGCCATTGCGACTGAAATTGCGGGCCCAACCGGCGAAGTCTGGACCGTCGCGCCCGCATTCGAGCAATCCGGCGTTGGCCACTGCATCAGCTACACCCATCCGATGATGATTTCCGAACTCGGGCCCCGCCGATACGCCGCCGAAGGGGCACCTGCCGATTGCGTCCTTGCTGGCCTGCACGAGGTCATGGTCGACAACAAACCCGATCTGGTGTTGTCCGGCGTGAACAGGGGTAACAATTCGGCTGAAAACACGCTTTATTCCGGCACGATTGGGGCCGCGATGGAGGCCGCTTTGCAAGGTCTGCCCGCCATTGCCCTGTCGCAATATTTCGGGCCTGCCAACAACACAATGGACAACCCGTTTGAGGCCGCAGCCCAGCACGGCGCAGATGTTGTTCGCCGCATTCTGGCCGCCAACCCAACCGAATCTGCGGATTACAGCCTGTTTTACAACGTCAACTTTCCACCAATTCCGGGTGCGGACGTCAAAGGCATCAAATTGGCCCCCCAAGGGCGGCGCGAAAACACCGGCTTTTCGACCGAACCGCATTTTGCCCCATCCGGGCGCAAATTCCTGTGGATCAAAGGCGGCGATCAACGGGCGAAATGCGCGGCAGGATCGGACGCAGCTGTGAACCTTGATGGCTACGTTTCGGTCACACCCATGCGCGCCGATCTGACCGCCCACGACGTGATGGGCGATCTGGGGTCGATCAACACATGAGCGACACGCCCGAAACCGACGCTGAGCGCAAAATGCAATTCCTCTATGCTCTGCGCTCCAAGGGTGTGACGGACAAACGGGTGCTGGGTGCGATGGAGGCGATTGATCGCGGTCCATTTGTGCGTGGCCTGTTTGCCGATCGCGCCTACGAGGACATGCCGTTGCCGATTGCTTGTGGGCAGACCATTAGCCAGCCGTCTGTCGTTGGCTTGATGAGCCAGGCACTGAATATTACCAGTCGCGACAAGGTGTTAGAAGTTGGGACCGGATCAGGGTATCAGGCCGCGATCCTGTCAAAACTGGCGCGCCGCGTTTACACGATTGACCGTCATCGCCGGTTGGTGCGTGAGGCCCGCGACATCTTTGACCACCTCGATCTGACCAACATCACCGCGATCACTGGCGACGGATCGTTTGGCCTGCCCGACCAAGCGCCGTTTGATCGCATCATCGTGACAGCCGCCGCCGAAGACCCCCCCGGCCCGCTGCTGGCCCAGCTGAAAATGGGCGGCATCATGGTCGTGCCTGTGGGGCAATCGGACGCGGTCCAAAGCCTGATCAAGGTCCACAAAACCGAAAGCGGTTTGGAGTATTCCGAACTGCGTGACGTCCGCTTTGTTCCCCTTCTCGAAGGGCTGGGCAAAGACGGATAAGGCGTGCATTTGATTTGCACTTTTTACGTCCCGCTTCAAAGAGGTTGACGTGAAACTCCCGTAAGGTAAACCCGATCCCAGATAAGGCGCGTTAGACGCTGGAATGTACGAACGAGTGCTGCATGTTTCGCAGTGGGGAGACTAAAATGACCAAACAGAACGTGGCCGTAATTGGCCTTGGCTCTATGGGCTTGGGCATTGCATGCTCGGCCTTGCGCGGTGCACATCGGGTTTGGGGCAGTGATCCTGACCCTGCGCAGATGACCAAATTCCAAGGTGACGGCGGCGAAAACGAGCCTCCGATCAAAGTCGCTGACATTCTGGACGTTGTCGTCGTGGTGGTTTTGAACGCCGCCCAAACCGAAGACGTGCTGTTTGGTGCAAAAGGCATCGTGCCGGCGTTGAAAAAGGGCGCTGTTGTGGTGTCTTGCGCCACAGTGCCCCCGGCCTTTGCACGCGACATGGGCGCACGTTGCATGGCACTTGGTGTGCATTATTTGGATGCGCCGATTTCAGGCGGGGCCAAAAAATCGATGAACGGGCAATTGTCGATAATGGCCGCAGGATCGCCAGACGCGTTTGACGCAGCCCGCCCATTACTGTCGTCAGTGTCAGAAACCCTGTTCGATTTAGGCCCCGAAGTTGGCGCTGGATCGGCGATGAAATCTGTCAATCAACTGCTCGCAGGCGTGCATATCGCAACCATGGCCGAGGCGATGACATTTGGGCTGACCCAAGGCGTGACCGCAGACAAATTCATCGAAGTCATCTCAAAATGCGCGGGCACATCCTGGATGTTGGAAAACCGCGCGCCACACGTCGCAGCAGGCGATTACACGCCGCATTCCTCGGTCAATATCTGGCCAAAGGACTTGGGAATTGTGTTGGATATTGCCGAAACCGTAAACTTTGACGCGCCAATCACCACAGCCGCCTTGGCCCAATTCAAGGCGGCCGCCGACATGGGGCTCGGTTTTGAAGATGACGCAGCGGTCGTAAAAGTTTATGCCGAAAAGTCAGGGCTGCAGCTGCCAAAGGCGAAATGATATGAAATTTTCAGCGAACTTAGGTTTTTTGTGGACAGAACTGTCCTTGCCCGATGCGATCCGTGCTGCAAAATCCTGCGGTTTTGATGCGGTTGAGTGCCATTGGCCCTATGGCACACCACCCGAGGACGTCGATGCGGCCCTGCGCGAAACCGGCCTGCACATGCTGGGCTTGAACA
The DNA here is from genome assembly GCA_029251465.1 of Ascidiaceihabitans sp. GTDB lineage: Bacteria > Pseudomonadota > Alphaproteobacteria > Rhodobacterales > Rhodobacteraceae > Ascidiaceihabitans. The sequence goes on along the minus strand of JAQXDI010000048.1, from coordinate 142,507 downwards.
CGGCGCGCGGCGATGTTGCGGGTGGTGACAACGGGCTAAGTGCGATCCCCGGTCGCGAGGCAGAGGCACGCGCTGCAATCGATCAATCCATCGCCTATGCCCGTGCAATCAACACCCCCAACATTCACGTCATGGCAGGGTTCGCAACAGGGTCACGGGCACATGCCACTTTTGTGGACAACCTGACCTACGCGTGCACCCAAGCCGCACTTTTGGGCATCACGATCCTGATCGAACCCCTGAATCACTTTGACGCACCGGGCTATTTCCTGACCACCACAGATCAGGCGATGCAAGTGATCGCCGATGTGGGCCTGCCCAATATCAAATTGATGTTCGATTGCTATCACGTGCAACGGATGGAGGGGAATTTATGCGACAAAATCAAAGACCTACTGCCATTCATCGGACACATCCAGTTTGCAGCCGTGCCTGGACGCGGTGCGCCGAATCAGGGCGAAATCAACTATCCCTATCTGTTCAAGGCCATCGCAGACCTAGGTTATGAGGCCCCGCTGGGCGCTGAATACAAACCTATGGGGGCCACGGAGCCGACCTTGGGCTGGATGACCAAGAAGACCTAGCAAAACCTTAACATTATGGGTATTGTGCGACAAAAGCTCCGGAAAACATGGGGCCACAAGAGGACATAGCAGATGATCACACACATGCGCACACCGCGCGGTGCTTGCCGCCGTATGATTTTGGCCACTGTCGCGTTGGGGGCCTTGGCCGCTTGTGACGGCCAACCGCTGGACTTTGATTTGCGCGGATTGGGCGGTGGGTTTTCCACGGCTGATGCCGCGACCAAAGCAACGGCAAACCGACCACGTGCGGATGATCGCGGCGTGATCTCTTATCCTAACTATCAGGTGGCCGTCGCCAATCGCGGCGATACGCTGAATGATGTTGCCACACGTTTGAATCTAAACGCAGCCGAGCTTGCCAAATTTAACGGTGTCGCAGCTGACGTGCCGTTGCGCAAAGGCGAAATCATCGCCCTTCCCCGCCGCGTGGCAGAATCATCGCCCGCAACAGGTGCAGCAACGACTGGCCCGATCCAACCGTTGGATGTGACCACATTGGCCGGCAACGCCATCAACAATTCCCCCAACACATCGGTGCAAACAGCGGCCCTGCCCTCTGCGCAAACCGCCACGACACCATCAAGTGCCGCGCAATCGGGTGCAGAGCCGATCCGCCACAAAGTCGAACGTGGCGAAACCGCATTTACCGTCGCGCGCTTGTACCAAGTGTCCGCCAAATCACTAGCAGAATGGAACGGGCTGGGCGCTGATTTTGCGGTCCGCGAAGGACAGTTTTTGCTGATCCCGGTGGAACGTCAGGCCCCCCCCCAACGCGAGGTGGCAACAGCATCTGCAACACCTGCACCCGGTGTCGGTTCGCCAACACCGACGCCGCCCAGTGCGGTCAAACCGTTGCCCGCAAACGATACCGCGACCACACCTGCGGCCACGCCTGCGCCAACTGTCAATGTCGGCAAAACCACCGCCCCCGTCAAAGCGGCCAAGATGGGTTTCCCGATCAAAGGCGACATTATCCGCGAATATTCCAAAGGCAAAAACGAAGGTATCAACATCAAAGCGGCGCCCGGAACCTCAGTGAAATCCGCAAATGCAGGTACTGTCGCCGCCATCACCCAAAGCGCTGATGGCGTGCCAATCATCGTCGTGCGCCACCCCGACAACCTGCTGACCGTCTATGCAAACGTGACAGATGTTGCGGTGCAAAAAGGCGATACAGTGCGCCGCGGCCAAGGCATCGCGAAACTGCGCAGCGGCGATGACGCCTACTTACATTTCGAGGTGCGTAACGGCTTTGATAGCGTCGATCCACTACCGTATTTGCAATAAAAAGCAGTCGCTTAGGCGGTTAACTTAACACCCCTGCGACCTGCAAGATCGCTAAAGAACTGCCATGCCACGCGCCCGGATCGACCGCCGCGTGTGGCTTGCCATTCGATGGCTTGTGCGCGCAAATCATCTGGTGAAATCGTGACGCCGTACGCTGCGCAGTAGCCTTGGATCATCGACAAATATTGATCTTGATCGCAAGCGTGAAAGCCCAGCCACAGCCCGAAACGATCCGACAGCGACACTTTTTCCTCGACCGCTTCGCCCGGATTAATCGCGGATCCGCGTTCATTTTCGATCATGTCACGTGGCATCAAATGGCGACGGTTCGACGTGGCATAGAGCACGACATTGTCAGGTCGCCCTTCGATCCCGCCATCCAGAACCGCCTTGAGCGACTTGTAATGCGTGTCATCGTTGCTAAAGCTAAGGTCATCACAATACAGGATAAATTGCGCTTTGACGCCGCGCAGCAGGTTCAGCAGACGGCCGACTGAGGGCAAGTCTTCGCGTTGCAGTTCCACAATCTTCAGATGCACATGGCGTTCCTGAACATCGGCGTGGATCGCCTTGACCAAGCTGGATTTGCCCATGCCACGCGCCCCCCACAACAGAGCGTTGTTGGCGGGCAAACCTTTGGCGAATTGCGTGGTGTTGGCCAGCAACGTATCGCGCGATTGGTCGACGCCAACCAGCAGGCTTAGCGGAATGCGCGAAACGGTGTGAACCGGTTCCAAACGATCCGGAGCAGTGTGCCAGACAAAGGCCGACGCCGCCCCAAAATCAGGGGCGGGCAAAGGTGCAGGCGCTAGTCGTTCCAGCGCCTGCGCAATGCGCAACATCGGCTCATCGGTCATTTGTCGTCGTCCTCGATGTCTTCGTCAAACATCTCTTCATCGTCTTCATAGAACCCGTCTTCGCGCAGTTTCGCTTCCCGGTCGCGGTCCACACGGGCCACCAACAGGATCGAAATCTCGTACAACCCGTAAACGGCGACAAACAGAATGACTTGGGTGATCACGTCAGGCGGTGTCACCACGGCGGCCAATGTCAAAATGCCAACAACTGCGTATTTGCGAACGCGGCGCAGACCGCCCGCATCGATCAGGCCGGATTTGCCCATCAACGTCAGCAGTACAGGCAGCTGGAAACACAGACCAAAGGCCACGATCAGCTTGAGCGTGATGTCCAGCGTTTCGTTCACCTTACCGTTGAAAATGATGTCGATGCCGGACTTGGCCGCGGCGGCGTCATCGACGACTTCACCCGGTGCGGTGACCAGCGACAACACAGATTGAATATCAGCAAACCCAAGGAAAAACCGCATCGCCAGCGGTGTCACGATCAGATGCGCAAACAGCGCGCCGATGATGAATAACACAGGTGAGGCCACCAAAAACGGCAGGAACGCGGATTTTTCATTGCGGTACAAACCCGGTGCCACGAAGCGCCACAGCTGCGTGCCGATGATCGGAAAGCCCAAAGCCAAACCGCCAACCATGGCGATCTTGAGCAAGGTAAAAAAGTATTCCTGCGGGGCCGTGTACTGCATGACCGGGTTTTCATTGCCCAGCTCGCGCATGGTTTTTTCAATCGGCAGCAGCAGGAAATCCAGTAGGAAGCCCGCAAAGATGAAACAGAATATCATCGCCACAACAAAGGCCGCAACCGAGCGGATCAACCGCGTGCGCAGCTCTGTCAGATGCTCGATCAGCGGGGCGCTGGATGCGTCCATGCCCTCTTCCATGTCGTCGGTTTGGGTCATGTTTTGCTCTTCGGAGTTTTAGGCTTGCTGGGTTTTGCGGCCGTTTTAGGCTTTGCAGCTTTGGGTTTGGCTACTTTGGGTTTCGCCGCTTTCGCTTTTGGCGCAGGCGTCAATGCCGCCTCTGCCTCGTCCGCTTTGGCCAGTGCCTCGGTTGCTTCGCGCGCTTTGCGTTCTGCTGCGGCCCGCGCGGTCGAGGCTTGGATTTTCTTGGTCTGCTCTGCGCGCTTGGCCGCCAACTTGCCCGTCTCGCTGTCAGGGTCGAGGTTCATCGCCTCTGTCGCATCACGGGCGGTATCCTTGACGGAATTCATCGCAGCCCCCATCGGGTTCGTCGCCGACTTTAGGCTGCTTTGCACGTCTTTCATGCCCGATTGATCAACCGCTTGGTTCATCGCGGACTGGAATTCGCGCGCCATACCACGGGCCTTGCCGACAAACTGCCCGACTTGGCGAAACAGCATCGGCAGGTCCTTTGGACCGACCACAATAAGGGCGACGATGCCGATGATCAGCATCTCGACCCCGCCCATACCAAACATGGCTTAACCTTTGTCTTTGTCGTCTGTCGCGGCTTTAGCAACTGTTTCAGGTGTAACGTCTTTTGCAGTTTCAGCTGCGTCTGCGGCGTCGTCTTCCAGCTCTTGCGTGCCTTCGGTGATGCCTTTTTTAAAGGACGTGATGCCCTTACCGACTTCGCCCATCAGCGACGAAATCTTGCCGCGCCCAAACAGCACCAGCACTACAACAGCGATCAGCAATACTTGCCAAGGTCCAAGTGACATATTCAGTCTCCACTCTTTTTAGGTCTCGCACGGGGGTGTCCCACGTGCCCAAATGTCGAGAACCGTTTTAGGCAGGGCTTGCACCTTAGGAAAGCGCCAATGCGGTGATTTTGGCGTTTGTGGCAGTGCAAAGGTGGATTTCCGAGGCTAGCGTATATCGAACTGACATGTTATTGTCAGTTGCGCATAAATATTAGGTTTTACCGTGTCCCGCCCTGATCGCCTCACCAAAATCATGCAAACTCTGCAAGATGGGCGATTGCACACGGCCCAAGAATTGGCAGACGCGTTTGCTGTGTCGCCCCGCACGATCTACCGCGACATGGATGATCTGATGGCCAGCGGCCTGCCTGCCAAAGGCGCGCGCGGCATCGGGTATCAGGCGCAACCCGTCACGACCCTGCCGTCACTACACTTGACCGACGAAGAAATCGAAGTCCTCAACCTTGGCCTTGCCATTGTGTCCGAAGCCGCCGATCCGGACCTGCGCCGCGCCGCAACCAGCCTTGGTGCAAAACTCGAAACTGCCCTGCCCCAACACGCGACACTGGATGCGCAAACTTGGGCCTACGCGGCCTCGTCCTTTGGCGATAGTGCGCGCGGATTATCTCACATGCCAACCCTGCGTGCCGCTATTCGGGCCAAGCAAAAACTGCGCATTACCTACCATTCCAAAGGCGACAGGATCACATCGCGCATCATCCGCCCGCTCAAGCTAGAGCATTGGGCGCGTGTGTGGGTGCTGACCGCGTGGTGCGAAACCCGCAATGATTTCAGAGAGTTCCGCGTTGATTTGATTCAGTCCGCGCAGGCGCAACCACAGATGTTTGTGGATGAGGTCGGCAAGACTTTGGACGATATGCCTAGCCCGCAGGCTTAAGCGTCCAACCGGTTTGCGGCGGCAAAAACGCCTCGATCGAAGATTGGGCAATCACGATTGTATCGCCGCCGTCTGGCGACACCACGTTCAGCCCACCAAACACCACGGATACCTCGGCACGTCCGCGCGGTAACTTGGCCTTGAGAACCTCAACGTCGACCTGATCTGGATCTTGCACACCAACGGTCACTTGCACGCGCATCGCCTCGTGGCTTAGGTCAAGCGCGCCAAAAATCGGTAGGGATGAGTGGCGAAACGCATCTTCGATCGCTCGCGTGCTGGCCTTGGTGTAATCCATGCCATGCAAATCGTTGCCCATGCCCATTTCAATGATAATGCGCTGCTCTGCTGTGATCTCGCTCATGCTTCGCGCTCCATTTCAAAGGCGACAGACAGGGCGACATTGGCCATGATCGTCGGATTTCCGGTGCCCTCGGGGCGGGCGATATCAAGGCCACCGCGCTGCACGTTGAACGTGGTTGATCCGTAGGGAAACACCTCTGCCAACGCCGCGACATCGACCTGATCGGGGCGCTGCACGCTGACATCTACGGTGATGCGCATGGCCTCTTTTTCAAAGCCGAACAGCTCTGCCAGATTGATCGAATTGTGCCACAAGGCGTCTTGGACTGCGCGCTTGGCCGCTTGCGTGTAATCACCACGGCGCAGCGATGTGCCCATGCCGAATTCAGTCAACAATCTCATGTGCTTACTCCTGTGATGCGAAAACAAAACACCGGTCACGCCGCACTGTCAGCCACATCACAGTGCCCGCTTGCGGCAGGAAAACGTTGGGAACGGTGGCTTTCATAACGGACCCGTCGTGGTCCAATTTGTACTCGATCAGGCTTTCGTTGCCCATAAAGCGGGCGCGTTCAACGACGGCGCGTGCAGGGGTGCCATCGACGGGCGTCGGCACCGGGCCTTTGCCAGCGCGATCAAAATCGATGCGCAAGTGTTGGGGGCGAAAAACAATCGACACTTGGGTCCCGTCCGGCACACCGGGGGCCAGAAACCGGCCAAACGGGGTCATGGCCAACGCGCCCTCAACCGTTGCATTCAGCATGTTCGCATCGCTGAAAAACGCGACCGAGGCCCGATCGATGGGCCGTGTGTAGACGTTATACGGCGCGCCTTGTTGCACGATTTTTCCGTCCCGCATCAGCGCGATTTCGTCGGCCATGCGCATCGCTTCGTCCGGTTCATGGGTGACCAGCAAAACGGCGGTGTCCTCGTCTTTTAGGATGTTCAGCGTCTCGTCACGGATGCCGTCCCGCAGGCGGTTATCAAGGCCGGAAAACGGTTCATCCATCAGCATGATCCGCGGACGTGGGGCCAACGCGCGCGCCAGTGCAACCCGCTGCTGTTCGCCCCCCGATAACTGATGCGGATAACCGTCGATGAAATCCATCAGATCAACGCGACCCAGCAATTCCTCGACCCGCGCGCGTTTTTCGGCCTTTGATCCGCGCAGACCGTAGGCCACATTGTCCGCCACGCTAAGGTGCGGGAACAGCGCGAAATCTTGAAACATCAAACCGATTTCACGGCGCTCGGGCGGGACACGAAACACTGTGTCGCAGATCAGTTTGCCATCAACGTAAATTTCGCCGCTGTCTTGCATTTCGACGCCAGCAATCATCCTCAAGGTCGTGGATTTTCCGCATCCAGACGGGCCCAGCAAACACGTCACCTGCCCCGGCATTATGCGCAGCGACACGCCGTCAACAACCGCGCGCCCGTCAAAGCTGCGCCGCAAGTTGCGAATTTCTAAACGGGGCGTTTGGGGTTGCAAAACGGGCAGCTCTGTTTCTGATTAATTAAGTCAGATAAGCGCTATCAGCCCTTGCGCGCCCCTGCAAGAACTGAGGCAAAGCCGACGATCAGAACGCAGATGCAAATCACCAACAATTGCTCGTACTTATGGCCCTCGGGCAGAACTGCCGCGATGTTGTCCCAGCTGCGTGCAAAATACATGAACGCGCCCAAAATCGCAGCGCCGTAGGCAACGACGTAGGACCAAAGCGCTATGGTACGCCCGCCCAACAGGCCCACGACCAACACAGGCGTCAGGAACATCGACGCCGTGCCAGACACTGCGACTGCGTCAAACAACGTCTTGTTGCCCCACAAGGTCAGCGCCGCCCCCGCCACCATAAATGCGACCATCACGATGCGCCCGCCGTTCAAGGTGCGCGGGGCCAAATGCAGTTCCTCGACCACCAATCGCGCAGCAGACGCCAATGCGGAATCAAGCGTGCTGAGCGCCGAGACAACCAGTGACACCATCAGTAAAACGAACACCCAAGGCGGGAACATGCCCGCCCATGTGCCGATCAACTGACCTTCGTATTCCGCACCGATCAAGCTGGCTTGGATCCCGAAAAAGCCGAACGCAATGATACACAGGGTCGAAATCCAGAACGCGTGCAGGAACGATTTTTGCGTGGTGGCAGGGTCTGCGATGAACCCGCGATCCATCATCACCGGATCATGCGCGGGGTATGAAAACACCTGCAACGCCGCGACCGCCAGCAGTATCCAACCGTTGTAGGGACCGGACGCGCCGGGGGCGGTCAAAACCGCGCCAAGGATGAAATCGGGGCTGAACACCAAGGCCAAAAACGCTGCGCCAAAGGCCGCGAGAAACAGCAACATTTGCACGACGTCGGTACGCAAGGCCGCACTCAGCCCGCCCCACGCGGAATACGCCAGCCCGATGACCGCGAGCACCACGATGGCCCACGTGCCGGTGCCACCCAAGATAGCCGCCGCGATCAAGCCGATAACGAGCAAGTTGGCAAAGACTTCGGACAACAGTCGCAAGGCCACAACCACGTTGTAACAGCCCGTTCCGACAGTGCCAAAACGCGTTCCCAACCAGTCTTGGAGAGACACTGCGCCTTTGCTGCGCAGGCGTGCGACGATCAACGCGCCGCTTAGAAAAGACCCGTAGTAGGCCGCGTAAGCAAGCGTACCGGCGATCCCGTAGTAGTAGCCTAAGATGGCCGCATTCATCAGGGATCGGGCAAAAATCCAGGTGGTGACTTGGCTGAGAACCAAGACCCAGAGACCGGGGGCAGATCCTGAAACGGACAGGCCGCCAAAAAAGCCTTCGATGCTGGCGCGCCGTGGGGCCACAGCAATCGAGCCTACGATGATCAGCGCAACAATGGAAATCAAAGCAGTGGCTTGCATGCGCAGCGTCCTTGGGCAAAATCAATCGATGCCTCGTAGCAGGGCGACGCCCTTTGCACCAGCGCACATACGTTAACGTGAAGATTGGATCCCAAAGGGGTAACGTTATCCAGTCACTTCAAACGCCAGCTCGGCATGATCGACGCCGTTGACTTGCACGATCAAAGCGTGCGGACCCGCGTGCCACTGAAAGGTGCTGGCCTGTGCTTTGAGGGTGTGCTTTTTCGCAAGCGACAGCGGTGCGTCGAGACGCACCTTACCTTGCTTGAGCTTGAACACTTTTTCGGCAGACGTGCCTGACGGACGGGCGAAACGGATGCGGTAATCCACCAAAACATCGCAGAGTTCATCGGCCGCGATCTGCACCTCGAACGTCAACGCATCACCGATTTTGACCTCGGGCGTTTTCATCTGCTCTGTGACCCGCACAGGCGCGTCGGCCCGATACCCAAGCATGTCCAGCGCGCCTGCGTGGCCGTCCTTGACCAAGGTGCGCAAAGCATGGCGCTGCATCCACGCCATTTCCTTGTCGACCTGCGCGCTCGTGTGGGCCCAAGCCACCAACTGACCGACAACCACATCAGGTGCGAATCTTGCGATATCATTCAGGTGGTTGGCAATCGAGCGGGTCACATATCGGGTGCCATCTGCAAACAGCTGATCCAGCAACGGCAGTGTCTGGTCTTGGGTCAAGGTCACCGATTTTGCCCACGGCAGTTTCGGGCGCGTGCCCTCGCTGACCAATCGACGCACGTGATAGTTTTGATCGCCAGCCCAAAGCGCCAAACGGCCCAAGGTTTCATCGGGCCAACGGTTCAGGAAAGGGCGGATGTAGAACTCCATCGAAAACCGTTGCGTGGCGGCGTGCAGCAGATCAAACGCCCGTTCGCGGTGGTTTTCCAGCCCGTGACGCACGGCCAAAATTCCAGGTACGCCATGAATGAAATGGCCAAAATCATCATCGCGCAGGGATGGATCAAGACGCGCTGGCATTGCGGCCTCTAGCTGATCCGCCATCACGTTGAAGTCCGGCGACAACTGCGTTTCAATGCACGTGGCGAGCCACTCTAACCGGTCCATCAACTCGCGCGATTTGAAACCACCCAAGGCCTCTGTTGTGAATTGGCCCACATCAAATGCAGGCACACCAGCGGCGTATTCAGCCGCCAGCTGCGCCACCGTTTCCGGGTTAAACAGATGATCCTTAAGCGAAAACTTTTCAGCCATATCAGCGACCTAGAGTGTTGCGTTCGTGGCGCCACCGTCCAACAGAATGTTCTGACCAACGATGAAACCGGCATGCTGGCTGCACAGAAACGCACAAGTCGAGCCGAAATCTTCGCGGGTGCCATAGCGGCCAGCAGGGATCGTGGCGCAGCGTTCGGCTTTGGCCTGATCCATCGAAATGCCTTTGGCTTTGGTCACGCCGGTGTCCAGCGAAATTGCGCGGTCTGTAGCGTGAATGCCCGGCAACAAATTGTTGATCGTGACGCCTTTACCAGCAACTTGACGCGAGGTGCCAGCGACGTAACCTGTTAGGCCTGCGCGCGCAGAGTTGGACAGGCCCAGCACGGCAATCGGGGCCTTTACGGACTGCGACGTAATGTTGACGACACGGCCCCAGCCGCGATCCATCATGCCCGGCAACAACGCTTTCATCATCGCGATCGGGGCCAGCATGTTTGCATCAAGTGCTGCGATAAAATCGTCCCGCGTCCAGTCAGACCACATGCCCGGAGGTGGGCCACCTGCATTGTTCACCAAGATATCAACGCCGTCCGCTGCGGCCAGGACTGCCGCCTGCCCGTCTGGCGTGGCGATGTCAGCGGCCACGGTCACGACGTCAACGCCGTAGGTGTCGCGAATGGTTTGGGCCGATGCCTCAAGCGCGTCTGCCCCACGTGCGTTCATCACAAGGTTAACGCCCGCTGCGGCCAATGCCTCGGCACAACCCAAACCCAAGCCTTTTGACGATGCACACACCAGTGCGCGTTTGCCTTTGATTCCCAAATCCATTGTGTATTCCTTCTGAAAAGATGTTGGGAAATTCCTAACACTTTGCGTCGTACAAGGACCAGCCATAGACGGAAGCTATTTTTCAGTTGCTGTAGGCTCCTTGAAATGATCAACCGATTGACGCTAGATCGCCACACTCCTAGATTAGTGAAATACCATAACAAACAATCCTTTAACGCAGGTTGCATTGGTTCAATGACCCAAGATTCGTTCAACAGCACGCTGAAAAGCCCTCAGGCCGCCTTGGTGCCTGCGCAAAGCTTGCCTGTGATCCGCTGTCACGACTTCACTGTGATTGACGGTGCGAACTTGGACGATGCGCTGTCGTTTGCAGCAGAGCTGGTGTTGGATGACGTCTATGAATTTCGCTACGGCAGCGAGCCTGCGCGCCTGTCTTTGCGCCCCGTCGGAGAGGCTGTGTTCAAAGTCGCGGAAGACACCGAAATCGGGCAAGCCGGGGCCGCAATCCATTTGGACAGCGCGTTAACCTTAATGTCGCCGGAAGGGCAAACGTCAGACGCGTTGGTGCTGGTCGAAGTGGATGACAGCGGCCATGTGAACGACATTTACCTGTTGCCTTTGGTGCCACTGAACCACAGCGCGTCCTATTCGCTTGTCGGGATCAACACGGACAATCCAGCCCAAACATTTGCCCAAGTCGCGTGTGTCAATTTTTCTCGGGGCACCCATATTACGTTGGCATCTGGCGCACAGCGGCCTATCGAAGATTTGCAAGTCGGCGACCGGGTATTGACCCGTGATGACGGACCACAGCAGGTGCGCTGGATCGGGCAAAGCACTGTCCGCGCAGTTGGTGAATTTGCCCCGATTTGCATCACTGCCGGGACGCTGAACAACGAACACGATCTGATCCTTGGGCCCGATCATCGCCTGTTTATCTACCAGCGCAGTGACAAATTGGGGGCCGGACGGTCTGAGCTGCTGGTAAAGGCGCGCCACTTGGTGAACGGGGATAGCGTGCGGGTGCGAGACGGTGGGTTTGTTGATTATTTTCAACTGCTCTTCGATGGGCACCAGATCATCTTTGCGGAAGGCATTGCTGCCGAATCCATGTTGATCGACAGCCGTACAAAGCCAGTTTTGCCCGCTGATCTGTCAGAAAGCTTGGGGGATGTTATCCCTGGTCATTCTGATCTGCCGCATTCGGGTTTGGATGTACAAGAAGGGTTGTTAAACAGACCGGACGCGGCGGAATTACTTAAAAAAGCCTCGTCTCGGTGATCGCCCGTTGATCGATGGTGTGCCACACGCACACCTTACCCGCGTGATTGACGGCCCCCCGCACCTTGCGCGACGCCGACCCCCAATCTATAGCGGTCTTCATGTTGGATACCGCCTCAAACCGCCCCGCCTTGCCGCCTGAAATCGCGCGCCGCCGCACGTTTGCGATCATCTCGCATCCTGATGCCGGCAAGACGACCCTCACCGAGAAATTCTTGTTGTTCGGTGGAGCGATCCAAATGGCGGGCCAAGTACGTGCCAAGGGCGAAGCACGACGCACACGCTCTGACTTTATGGCGATGGAAAAAGATCGCGGCATCTCTGTCTCGGCCTCTGCAATGTCGTTTTATTACAAACACTTCCGGTTCAATCTGGTGGACACGCCGGGCCACTCTGACTTTTCCGAAGACACCTATCGCACGCTGACCGCAGTCGACGCCGCAGTCATGGTGATTGATGGCGCAAAGGGCGTTGAGTCCCAAACGCAAAAGCTGTTCGAAGTGTGCCGGATGCGCGATTTACCGATCCTGACATTCTGTAACAAGATGGACCGAGAAAGCCGTGACGTCTTTGAGATCATTGACGAAATTCAAGAGAACCTAGCAATTGACGTGACCCCTGCCAGCTGGCCCATCGGGGTCGGGCGTGATTTCATCGGGTGCTACGATATTTTGGGCGACCGCCTTGAATTGATGGACCGTGCGGATCGAAACAAGGTTGCTGAATCCATCGAAATCAATGGTTTGGATGACCCGAAATTGGCGGAACACGTGCCCGAAGCCCAACTGGCGCAATTGCGCGAAGAGCTGGAGATGGCCCGCGAATTGCTACCACCAATGGACAAGGCGGCCATGGCCGAAGGATCGCTGACCCCGATCTGGTTCGGATCTGCGATCAATTCGTTTGGCGTAAAGGAGCTGATGGAGGGGATCGCAAACTACGGCCCCGAACCGCAGATTCAGTCGGCGCAACCGCGCAATGTCGCCCCCGAAGAAACCAAAGTTGCAGGATTTGTTTTCAAGGTCCAAGCCAACATGGACCCAAAGCATCGCGATCGTGTGGCCTTTGTGCGCCTAGCATCCGGACATTTTCATCGTGGCATGAAACTGACCCATGTGCGGTCAAAAAAACAAATGGCGATCTCGAACCCAGTGCTGTTCTTGGCCTCTGACCGCGAACTGGCCGAAGAGGCGTGGGCCGGCGACATCATTGGCATCCCGAACCACGGCCAGTTACGCATCGGCGACACGTTAACCGAGGGCGAAGCGATCCGCGTCACCGGCATCCCGTCCTTCGCACCAGAGCTGCTGCAAGGCGTGCGCGCAGGTGATCCGCTCAAGGCCAAGCATCTGGAAAAAGCACTGATGCAATTTGCCGAAGAAGGCGCTGCCAAGGTCTTTAAACCGTCCATCGGATCGGGTTTTGTCGTTGGTGTTGTCGGGCAGTTGCAATTCGAGGTGTTGGCCAGCCGTATCGAGCTGGAATATGGCTTGCCCGTGCGTTTTGAACAGTCGCAATTCACCTCTGCGCGCTGGGTCAACGGTGACAAGCAAGCCGTTGATAAATTTACAGAAGCCAACAAACTGCACATCGCACATGACCACGATGGCGACATTGTTTATTTGACCCGTCTGCAATGGGACATCGACCGTGTTGAACGTGATTACACCGACATCCGACTGACTGCGACCAAGGAAATGATGGTGTAATTGCGTGGCCGCTGACATCGAAAAACCGGCGACCCGCACAACGGTTGTGACCCCCTCGACGCCAGCACAGACGGACCGGAACGCTTTACGCTGGGGCGTCGTCAGCACGATCAAAGCGCCCGCGATGAATGTCGCGCGTTTTATCGCGTGGCACCTCGATATGGGTGCCGCAGAAATCGTTATTCACCTTGATGAACCGGATACGAAATTGGCTGAGCGACTGGCCCATCCAAAGGTCCGCTATGTTCAATGTGACGATGTCCATTGGGCTCAAGCCCCTGAAAAAGCGCGTAAAACCCACCAGTTGCGCCAGGCATACAACGCCACGCACACCTACAATCGCAGCAAAATGGACTGGTTGTGCCACATCGATGTTGACGAATTTCTACTCACCGAAGAACCTTTGGCCCACCACCTGATCACGGTTCCAAACGACGCCGCCTTTGCGCGCATCACACCTGTCGAGATGCTCGCGAGCGATGATCCCTGGAACAAACCCGCCTATTTTAAACGCGCCCGCAAGCATGCAAAACGCACGAAACACGAAATGCGCCTCATCTATCCGACGTTCGGTAATTTCTTGCCTGATGGTTTTATCAGCTATACGGGTGGCAAGAATATCGCGCGTGTGGGGCTGCCTAACGTGCGGATCGGCATCCATGCGATGTTGCAAAAAGGAGCGAAAATCATCAACGGTCATGCCTTGCCCGACGTGGTGATCGGCCATGCACACGCCCCCAGTTGGGATGCGTTCGAGCGACACTTCGACCATCGAATATCGAAAGGGTCGTATCGAAAAAAAGTAAACGAAACCATGGTTCTAAATGACGTACTAAATGTGGTTACAGAAGAAGATGGGGACGTGGGATTGCGAGCCTTTTTTGATGAAATGTGCTTTGCCAGTCCCGAACGGCTTGACCTATTGGCCGCCCATGACATGCTGGTGACATGGACGCTGGATCTGGATGAAAAGGTCGCGCGTCATTTTGGGTCATCAGGGATTTAGCGCATGACAAAATGGGGGCTGGCGGCGACGATACTGGCACCCACGGCGGATATCTTGCGCTTTGCTGCGTATCACATCGACGCCGGCGCGCACCGATTGTACCTATATCTCGATGATCCAGACAGCGATGCATTTGCCCCATTAAAGGCCCACCCAAAAATACGGGTTCAAGCCTGTGATGTCGCCCATTGGCAAAAAATAGAGGGCAAAAGGCCCGAAAAACACCAAGTCCGCCAAAGCCGAAATGCCACTCATGCGTACAATCGCAAGGTCGAAGTTGACTGGCTGATCCACATGGATGTCGACGAATTTCTGGTGCCCCAAACCTCTGTATCTGACAGTTTGGCAGCCCTTGATCCCGACACCGCATGCGCCCGCACCCGTCCGATGGAACAATTGGCAGGTGTTGGGAATTCTTACAAAATATTCATCCCGAATGGGCCGGAGCGCACCCGGATCGTACAAGATATCTATCCCGAATTCGGGGCGTACATCAAAGGCGGCTTTCTAAGCCATGTCGCCGGAAAACTGTTTGTGCGCACAGGGTTACAAGACATAAGCGTTCGAATTCACAATGCCTTTCAAGGCGATGCAATGAACCCAAACGAAATTGAACTGAGCGACATGGATCTGGCACACGCCCATGCGAAAACATGGGAAGACTGGATTACCGCCTACCGGTACCGGCTGGAAAAAGGGTCCTACCGCGCGGAACTGGCCCCTGCCCAATCACGCAAACGCGGTGGTTTGACGTTGCACGAGATGTTTCAAACGCTTGAGGCCGCAGAGGGCGAAGCAGGTTTGCGTCATTTTTACACCGAAGTCGCAACCGATACCGACACTTTACGCGCCCGTTTGCAAGCACGCGGAATGTACCGCGAAATTACACTGGATTTAGATGCAAAATTGGCGCGCCACTTCCCTGATTTCACCTGATAGTTTGACCCCAACTGCGCTTCTTGGTATTGGCGCACAAGTGCTGCGATCACCAGATCGCCCCTAGGGCCATTCGGGCCGGCGCAAATCGCTGCCGCGGGCCAAGTGAATGTCCGCAACATACGGACATACATGACAAAATTTTCTGATCTGAACCTGAATTCAAAGGTCCTCAAAGCCATCGAAGAAGCTGGCTATGAAACACCAACGCCGATCCAAGCGGGTGCAATTCCCCCCGCGCTCGAAGGGCGCGACGTTTTGGGAATCGCCCAGACCGGCACCGGCAAAACCGCCAGTTTTACACTGCCGATGATCACGATGCTTGCGCGTGGACGTGCCCGTGCGCGCATGCCACGGTCCTTGGTTTTGTGCCCGACGCGCGAACTGGCCGCCCAAGTGGCCGAGAACTTTGACACCTACTCAAAGCACCTGAAACTGACCAAAGCGCTGCTGATTGGCGGCGTTTCGTTCAAAGAACAAGACAAGCTGATCGACAAAGGCGTCGATGTTTTGATAGCCACGCCAGGTCGCCTGCTTGATCATCACGAACGCGGAAAATTGATCCTGACTGACGTTAAAATCATGGTTGTGGACGAAGCTGACCGCATGCTCGACATGGGTTTCATCCCAGATATCGAACGCATCTTTGGCCTGACGCCTTTCACGCGTCAAACGCTGTTCTTCTCGGCCACAATGGCACCTGAAATCGAACGCATCACCAACACGTTCCTGTCTAACCCAGAGCGGGTTGAGGTTGCGCGCCAAGCGTCGGCCTCCGAGACAATTGAGCAAGCCGTTGTCATGTTCAAAGGGTCGCGCAAGGATCGCGAAGCCACTGAAAAACGTAAAGTTTTGCGTATGTTGATCGACGCTGAGGGCGAAAAATGCACCAACGCCATCATCTTTTGCAATCGCAAGACGGACGTTGATATCGTTGCCAAATCGCTGTCGAAATACGGGTATGATGCGGCCCCGATCCACGGCGATTTAGATCAGTCACAGCGCACCAAAACGCTTGATAAATTCCGCTCGGGCGAACTGCGCTTTTTGTGCGCCTCTGATGTCGCCGCACGCGGGCTTGATGTACCATCGGTCAGCCACGTTTTCAACTTTGACGTGCCCAGCCACGCCGAAGACTACATTCACCGCATCGGTCGCACCGGACGTGCCGGTCGCGAAGGCAAAACGATCATGATTTGCACCTCGCGCGACGAAAAGAATTTCGAAGACGTAGAGCGCTTGTTGCAAAAAGCCATTCCACGCTTGGACAACCCGCTGAAAACGCTCGCGCCAGTTGCCAAATCATCGGCACCAAAACCCGCAAGTGACGCACCTGTCGAAAAGGCACCTCGCAGCCGTAGCCGTTCGAAAAAGCCTGAAACGACGCCAGCTGTAGACACGGTTCAGGCAGCAGCACCGCAAGAAGTGCCAAAAGCACCTGAGCAACCAACAGAACAAAAAACCGACACGCGGGCCAAATCGTCTTCGCGCAACCGGTCCAGTTCTTCGGCCAAGCAAGCCCCAAAACAGTCTGATCGCAACAACGATCGTGGCGGCAACAAGGTCTTGGGACTTGGCGATCACACGCCGACGTTTATCGAACTCAGCTTTGCAGATCGCTACAACAGCTAACTGCTAGCAATTAAGACAAGAAAATGGGGCACAGTTGATCTGCGCCCCTTTTTTTGTCTCTATCGATCAAGGCCCGCCTAAGCGGCTACGCTTAGCTTAGACGCGAAACCACGACTGTTACTTCCGGCTTTTTACCGATCTCATTTTGCGCCGAGTTGCGCACAATTTTACGTAGCGCATTGCCCAGATCATCGTCATCACGCAGGGTTTTGGCATCAGCGCGGCCCAAAAACTGGCTTAGGTCGTGTTCCAGAACTTCGACCAATGCCGTGTTTGATGATCCGGTTTCCGGCAGTCCCATCAGTTCACACCATGGTTCACCCAGCGGTTCGTTCGCATCATCCAAGATCAGCGTCACAACCACATGACCGTTCAAGGCCATACGAATGCGATCCCGCACAACACCGTCCAGCGCGCCGATTTGCACAGAGCCATCCAGATAGGTACGGCCGGTTTCGATGTATTCCGCTACTTTTGGTGTGTTACCGGACAAATCGATCATCATGCCGTTCACGGCCAGAACACCTTTGATGCCTTTGGCTTCGCCAAGTTTGACGTGTTCGCGCAAGTGACGGTGTTCGCCGTGCATCGGGATCAGGATTTGCGGTTTGACCAGATCGTGCATCGCCTCGATGTCGGGGCGGTTTGCGTGGCCGGACACGTGGTACAGGCCAGATGAATCATCGACCACATCCACACCCATTTCCGAATAGGCGTTGATGATGCGGATCACGCCGCGTTCATTGCCGGGGATGGTTTTGGATGAAAACAGGAACGTATCGCCCTCTTTCATCGTCAAACCCATGTATTTCCCGCGCGCCAGTTGGGCCGAGGCCGCGCGACGTTCGCCTTGCGAACCAGTCACCAACAACATCAGATGTTCGCGTGGCAGGCTTTTGGCATCTTCGGGGCTGACCACGGATGGGAAGTCTTTGAGAACGCCGGTTTCGATCGCGGCTTCGACCATGCGACGCATCGCGCGGCCCAACAAAACGATAGACCGCCCTGCCCGTTCGCCCGCTTCGGCCAGTGTTTTCACGCGCGCAACGTTGGATGCAAACGTGGTCGCAACGACCATACCTTTGGCGGATGACACCAGTTTTTCGATCTCGGGTCCGACGGTGATTTCGGATTTACCTGCGTTGGGCGAAAACACATTTGTGCTGTCGCAGACCAAGGCTTTGACCCCGCCTGCCGACACTTCGGCCCATAGATCAGGATCAAACGCTTCGCCAACCAGCGGGGTTTTGTCCAATTTAAAATCGCCGGTGTGGATCACGCGGCCATGCGGCGTGTCGATCACCATCGCCGAGCTTTCGGGGATCGAGTGGGACATCGGCAAAAAGCCAACCTTGAACGGGCCAAAGTCGCGCTGTTCTGGCCATGCACCCACAACCGTCACCGCGTTCGCCGGATGCCCGTGTTCAGACATCTTGCGTTGCGCAATGTTCGCCGTAAAGGCACGCGCATAAATCGGCGCGCCAAGACGGCCATAGGTGTGGGCAATGGCGCCAACGTGGTCTTCGTGCGCGTGGGTCACAAAAACCGCTTCGATGCGGTCGCGCCGCGCCTCGAGCCATTCAATGTCAGGCAGGATCAAATCCACACCCGGAGAGCCGTCCATATCAGGGAAAGTCACGCCCAAATCGACCACAATCAGTCGCTCTTGTTCAGGTTTTCCATAGCCATAGACATAGGCATTCATGCCAATTTCGCCCGCCCCACCGAGGGGAAGGTAGATCAATCGTTCACTGCTCATTTGTCATTTATTTTCCTTGTTGTAACGATGGATCACGGTCAATCCGTGCATCGTTAAATCGTCTTGAAAGTCATCAAACAGCTTTTCTGTTTGTTGAAACAGCGGGGCGAGCCCCCCTGTAGAAATCACGCGCATGTCGCGGTCGCGTTCCGCCTTAATGCGGGCACATATCTCACGGACCAAGCCGACGTAACCCCAAAATACGCCGGATTGCATACAGGCAACAGTGTTGGTGCCAACGACCGCTTGGGGCTTGGAAATATCGACATGCGGCAGGGCTGCGGCGGCTTGGTGCAATGCCTTAAGGCTAAGGTTCACGCCCGGTGCGATCACACCGCCGACATAAGCGCCATCGGTGTCGACCACGTCAAAGGTGGTGGCCGTGCCAAAGTCGACCATAATCAGATCACCGCCATACAAATCAAAGCCTGCAACAGTGTTGACCAAGCGGTCAGGCCCCACGGCAGTGCCCGCATCAACGCGCACGTCGACCGGCAGCAAGCAATCGGATTTACCCACAACAATGGGTCGCGTGTTGAAATATCGATCGGCCAGAACGCGCAAATTAAACACGACCCGTGGCACCGTTGAGGACACAATCACATCAGTGATTTGCACGTCGATGTCTTGGAATTTCATCAAGGTGCTAAGCCAGACGTAGTACTGGTCCGCCGTGCGCTGCCATTCAGTTGCTGTGCGCCAAGTGCCAATAAACTGCTTTCCATCCCAGATGGAGAAAACCGTATTCGTGTTGCCGCAGTCAATTGCCAGAAGCATGGGTTAGCCCCCCTACTTTAGAAATACACGTCCGCTGCCGGAATGGCGCGAATGCCTTGAGCCGTCTCTAGAACAAGTTGCCCTGTCTCGTCCACCTCGCGAAAGGTGCCAACCCATTCTTCGCGTGCTGTTCGTGCGGTGATGACCTCGCCCAAGCGCGCGGCATTGGCCATCCACGCGGTGCGGATTGGCGCAAAGCCGTAGGTAAAAAATTGGGTTTCATAGCGGGCATAGGCGCTGGCAAGGACGTCGAGAAACGCCTGCGGTGAGACCGTGATGTTCAATGCGCTGCGCAGTGCGACTGGCGGAACAGCCCCGATTTCAACGTCTTTGGCTGTAGGGGCCGATGCAAGGTTCACGCCAATGCCAATCGAAAGGTGGCTTAGGGTCGATCCGGCACTGGCACTTTCGAGCAAGATACCTGCAACCTTGCCGCCACGCAGCAGCACATCATTTGGCCATTTCAGGGCGAAAGCATCTTCTTGACCGCTGACGGCGACAAAGGCGTCGCGCAGTGCCAGTGAGACAACAAACGATCGCAAAGCCGCAGTGGCTGGCGGTTCGCTCACGGGTAAAATCAAAGTTGCGGCAAAGTTGCCGACCGGCATCGCCCACGCCCGTCCGCGTCGCCCGCGCGCTGCTGTTTGCTCCAACGCTAAAACCCATTCAGGTCCTGACAGTGTCGGGGCAATACGCGCCGCTTCGCTCAGGGTGGAATCAACGGACGCCAACACCCGGCGCCCGTAGCCATCTGGCCAATCGTTCAAAACGAGATCTCTCGCTGATATGCGCGCTTAGTTAACAAGCGCTGTGGCCGCAGCCATTGCCGGGCCTTCGATGCCAAACAGGTTCACAACACCGATCACCATGATCACTGCTGACGCCATCAAGAATCCCCACAGAATGGGCGAGCGCCCTTTGTCCAATGGTTCCGCTTGTTCGTCACCAAAGTACATGAAGAACACGATGCGCAAATAGTAATATGCGCCAATCGCAGAGGCGACAGCGCTGGCCACGACCAGCCAGACCAAACCCGCATCAATGCCTGCTTGCCACACGCCAAGCTTGGCGAAAAAGCCCAGCATCGGTGGCACGCCAGCGAGTGAAAACAGCAAAACCAACAGTGCAATTGCCTTGCCCGGGTGCACTTTGGAATACATGTTCAACGAGGCAATGTCGGTCACAGGTTGGCCATCGCGTTCCATCATCAGGATGAATGCGAATGTGCCGATGTTCATGGTCACGTAGATCGCCATGTAAATCAGCATCGCCTGCACGCCCATTGCGGTGCCAGCGGCCAATCCGATCAACGCATAGCCCATGTGGGCGATCGAGGAATACGCCATCAGGCGTTTGATGTTGGTCTGACCGATGGCTGCAATCGCGCCCAAGAACATGGACAACACAGACAACAGTGCAACAACTTGCTGCCAATCAGCGACAGCCGCGCCAAATGCGTCATGCATGACACGGGCGAACAGGCCCATGGCTGCGACTTTGGGTGCTGTGGCAAAGAACGCAGTGACAGGCGTTGGCGCGCCCTCATAGACGTCTGGCGTCCACATGTGGAACGGCACGGCAGACACTTTGAAGGCCATGCCCGAGATCAAGAAGATCAAGCCGAACAGCAGGCCAAGGGAGACTTCACCGTGAACTGCTGTTTGGATAATGCCAGAGAACAGCGTGGTGCCAGCGTAGCCATAGACCAGCGACGCTCCGTACAACAAAAGACCGGAAGACAGCGCACCAAGCACGAAATACTTGAGGCCCGCTTCGGTGGATTTGGCACTATCACGGCGCAGGGATGCGATCACGTACAGCGCCAGCGATTGCAGTTCTAGCCCCATGTAAAGCGACATCAGATCGCCTGCACTGACCATCATCATCATGCCAACGACGCTAAGTGCTACCAGCATCGGATATTCGAACCGCAGCAAACCGCGTTGGGTCATATACCCTTCGGACATGACCAGAACCGCTGCAGCCGACACAAGGATCACGACCTTAGCAAAGCGTGAAAACGCGTCGTCGATGAACATGCCACCAAAGCCAGTGTTTGCATCGCCGCCCATCGTGCCGATCCAAATGGCAAGCACCAGCATGACCGCGCTGGTCAACCAAACAAGCGCCGAGGCGGCGTTGTCCTTGCCAGTGTAAACCGCCCCCAAAAGTGCCCCAATCGCGAACAGCGACAACAGGATTTCCGGCAGAATTGTGCTCAGATCAGCGGACATAGGCCCCGCTCCTTCTTAATGAGAGGCGACTTGTGTCACGGCGTCAGCCGCAGCAGCAAGTGCCGTATCGTATTGGGTCACGAGCGCCGTAACAGACGGGCCGATGATGTCGAGAACAAGGGCAGGATAAACCCCCAGCAGCAGTGTCATAACGACCAGAGGGGCAAAAATCCAACGCTCGCGCGTGGTCATGTCCGTGATCGACTTTAGGCTTTCCTTGATCAGGTCACCCATAACGACGCGGCGATACAGCCACAGGCCGTAAGCCGCCGAGAAAATCACACCGGTTGTCGCCACGGCCGCAACCCATGTGTTCACCTGGAACACCGCGATCAGCGTCAGGAATTCACCCACAAACCCAGAGGTCCCCGGCAAGCCAACGTTTGCCATCGTGAAGAACATAAAGATCATCGCATAGGCCGGCATCCGGTTCACAAGGCCACCGTAGGCATCGATTTCGCGGGTGTGCATGCGGTCATAGATCACGCCGACACACAGGAACAAAGCCCCCGAGATAAAGCCGTGGCTGATCATTTGGAAAATCGCACCGTCCAGACCTTGTTGGTTCGCCGAGAAAATCCCCATCGTCACAAAACCCATGTGGGCGACCGATGAATAGGCGATCAGTTTTTTCATGTCTTCTTGGACCAAGGCGACCAGTGAGGTGTAGACAATCGCAATCGCGGACATCCACAAAACAAAGTTCGCCATTACGTCGGACCCGACAGGAAACATTGGTAAGGAAAAGCGCAAGAAACCGTAGCCGCCCATTTTCAACAGGATCGCTGCAAGCACCACAGAACCCGCGGTCGGGGCCTGAACGTGTGCATCGGGCAACCATGTGTGAACCGGCCACATCGGCATTTTCACCGCAAAGCTCGCAAAGAACGCAAGGAACATCAGCGTTTGCAAACCGCCAACCACTTGAATGCCAAGCACATTAATCGTGCCATAGCTGAATTCGTGTTTCAGCAGCATCGCAATATCAGTGGTGCCCGCGTCTGCGTACATTCCAACCATTGCCACCAACATCAGAACCGAGCCGAGGAAGGTATAGAGGAAGAACTTAAAGCTCGCGTAGATGCGGTTTGCGCCCCCCCAAATCCCGATAATCAGGAACATCGGGATCAGGCCGGCCTCAAAGAACAGGTAGAACAACACCAGATCCAGCGCCATGAACACGCCCAACATCAGCGTTTCCAGCAGCAAGAAAGCGATCATGTATTCCTTGATCCGAGTTTCCACGTTCCAAGAGGCGGCAATCACCAGCGGCATCATGAACGTTGTCAGCATCACAAACAGGATGCTGATGCCGTCGACACCCATTTTGTATTGCAAACCCATGATCCAGCTACCTTGCTCGACCATCTGAAAGCTCGTCTCGGAAGCGTCAAAACCGGACAATACAAACAGCGACGCGACAAAGGTCGCAACCGTCGCGACCATCGCGATCCACTTTGCGTTTTTGCGTGCAGCCGCATCATCACCGCGCAGAAACAGCGCCATAATCAGGGCAGCAGCCGCAGGGATGAACGTGACGATTGATAGGATATTGTCCATCAGTTTGCCCCCACGCTCATCGTCATCCAAGTCACCAGAACCGCGATCCCGATCACCATGGCGAAGGCATAGGTAAAGATGTAGCCGGACTGCGCGCGCCCTGCCAATTTGGTGAAGAATGGGATGATACCCATGGCGATGCCGTTCAATGTGCCGTCGATGACATTGCCGTCACCTTTCTTCCAAAGGAAGCGGCCAAGTGCCTTGGCGGGCTGGATAAAGACAAAGTCGTAAAGTTCGTCAAAGTACCATTTGTTCTTGAGGAACAGATACAGCGGACGTTGGTTTTCGGCCAAACGCGCAGGCAAGGTTGCGTTCCAGATGTAGAACCACAGCGCCATGATCAAGCCAAAGAGCATCGCGATGAAAGGCGAAACTTTGACCCATTTTGGCACCGCATGCGCATCGTCCAGAATGTGGTTATCAGGGGCAATGTAAATCGCGCCTTCGCCCGGTTTGCCGACAAACGTGTAGTGGTGTTCCGCTTCGCCTTCCTTGGCAGCGGTCCCATGGCTGTCTTCGGCGCCCTCTACATGCTCTGTGCCATGTGCGCCGGCTTCGGCGACTGGAATTCCGTAGAATTTACCAACTTCGTCCACGTGGCCAAAGAACGGTTTGAACCAGATCATACCGGCAAAAATCGCGCCAATCGCCAGCACACCCAATGGTACCAACATGGTCATCGGGCTTTCGTGGGCGTGCTCGTGCGTGTGTTTGTCGCCGCGCGCCTCGCCGTAGAACGTCAAGAAGATCAAGCGCCACGAATAGAACGACGTCATCGCGGCGGCCAAAACCAGCAACCAGAAACCGTACATGGACTGGCCTGCATAGGCGCTTTCGATGATCGCATCCTTAGACAAGAAACCTGCAAAACCGAAATGCGTGAGCGGGATGCCAACACCAGTAATCGCCAACGTGCCGATCATCATCGCCGCAAAAGTGAACGGGATTTTTTTACGCAAACCACCGTAATTGTTCATGTCTTGTTCGTGGTGCATCGCATGAATGACAGACCCCGCGCCTAAGAACAACATCGCCTTAAAGAACGCGTGCGTGAACAGGTGGAACATCGCCGCCGAATACATACCGACGCCTGCCGCTACAAACATGTAGCCCAATTGCGAACAGGTAGAATAGGCAATGACGCGTTTGATGTCGGTTTGAACCAAGCCAACCGTCGCCGCAAAGAACGCGGTTGTGGCGCCGATGACCACGATGAAACCCGTCGCATAGGGCGCAAATTCCATGATTGGCGACATCCGGCACACAAGGAAAACACCAGCAGTTACCATCGTCGCGGCGTGGATCAAGGCGGACACAGGCGTCGGCCCTTCCATCGCGTCAGGCAACCAGGTGTGCAAAATCAACTGCGCCGATTTGCCCATCGCACCGATGAACAGCAGCAACGCGATAACTTCGATGGCGTTCCATTCGCCCCACAGAAAGCTGATCGTTTCGGTCGCATGCTCTGGCACATTTGCGAAAATCACGCTGAACTGGACGGAATCAAAGATCATGTAGATCGCGAAAATGCCCAAAGCGAACCCGAAGTCACCGACGCGGTTCACCACAAAGGCTTTAATCGCCGCCGCATTGGCACTTGGTTTGCGGTAGTAAAAACCGATCAAAAGATACGAGGCAACGCCAACCCCTTCCCAACCAAAGAACATCTGTACGAGGTTGTCGGAGGTGACCAACATCAACATCGCGAAGGTAAAGAACGACAGGTAGGCAAAGAAGCGCGGCTTGTAGCTTTCGCCCTCGGGCCATTGCGGATCGTTGGCCATGTAGCCAAAGGAATAGAGATGCACGAGGCTGGACACGGTGGTGATCACGATCAGCATGATGGCTGTCAAACGGTCCATCCGGATCGCCCAATCGGTGCTCAGCGTGCCGCTTTCGATCCAGCGCAGAATTTGAATCTGTTCGGTCACGCCGTCGAAGCTGAGGAAAGCTACCCAAGACAAGATCGCGGCGAGAAAAAGGAAGCCTGTGGAAACCCACATCGCAGCCGTTTCACCAATCAATCGCCAGCCAAAGCCGCACAGCAGTGCGCCGACAAGCGGGGCAAAGAGTATTGTTAGTTCCATAGATCTTAGCCCTTCATTACATTGACGTCTTCAACCGCGATGGTGCCACGGTTGCGGAAGAAACAGACCAAAATCGCCAGACCGATCGCCGCTTCTGCAGCGGCAACCGTCAGCACGAACAAGGTAAACACCTGACCGACCAGATCCCCAAGGAAACTGGAGAACGCAACCAAGTTGATGTTCACAGCCAGCAGCATCAATTCGATGCTCATCAGCAGAATGATCACGTTTTTGCGGTTCAGAAAGAGCCCAAAAATGCCGATGACAAACAGCGTCGCCGCCACCGTCAGGTAATGTTCTAGTCCGATCATATCTTATCCTCGGTCATTTTTCGTCTCGTATTCAAATAGCGGCAGCGTCGCTGCCAAGTCATGGTGCAGCCGTTACAGCCCCTGCCCCGGTTTCACGTCCTTAAGTTCCATCGCGACAGCCGGATCACGCATCATTTGCGCAACCACATCTTGGCGTTTCACGTCTGTGCGGTGACGCAGTGTCAGAACGATCGCACCGATCATCGCCACCAGCAGGATCAAGCCGGACAGTTGGAACAGCAGGAAATATTGGTCGTACAGGATAAGACCCAAAGCTTCGGTGTTGTGACGATCCACAGGCATCACATTCGTGCGCAGGCTTTCCGCCGCCGCGTTGCTTTCCCAAGCGCCGAACGCCATCACGAATTGCATCAAGATCACGAGGCCGATCAGCAACGCCAGCGGCATGTACTTCGCCATTTCGGCCTTTAGTTCGGCGAAATCGATGTCCAGCATCATCACGACAAACAGGAACAAGACTGCAACCGCACCGACATAGACAATGATCAGCAGCATCGCGACAAATTCAGCACCCAGCAGCACAAACAGACCAGCCGCACTGAGGAATGACAAAATCAACCACAGAACCGAGTGCACCGGATTACGGCTGACCACGGTAAAGAAACCACCGGCGATCACAGAAATCGCAAAGAGGTAAAAGGCAAACACGCTCATGTTTCGTCATCCTTGTTGTCAGACGTCTTTTTGTCAGTCAGGGCCTGCTTTGCCAGTTCCGTGGCGCGGGTCACTGCGGGGAGACCGGCAAACATCGCCATCATCCCGATTGTTTCGGTAATATGTTGTTCCGTTGCACCCGCCGCCTGGGCATGACGCACAGTTTGACGCACAGCCACCTCGTTTTGTGCGCCTTGCATGGTCAAACCAGCCAACGTCAGCAGTAATTTGGTGCGGGCATCAAGTGCGCCCTCGTCCAGCTTGTTGCCGAACATGGTTTCCATCATCTCTTTGGGCATCGTGCCCATCATCGCCTCGAATGCAGCGGGCGAAAAAGCATCAAGACCGGGCATGCCTTTTGACATGTCCTGCATCTGCTCCTGCATTTTGGCCATCATATCGGCAAAGGGATTGACGGGAGTGCTCATCGGTAGGGCGCGTCCAATTCTAGATTACGCGCGATTTCTGCTTCCCAACGATCACCGTTGGCGAGCAGCTTGTCCTTGTCGTAGTACAGCTCTTCGCGGGTCTCGGTTGAGAACTCGAAATTCGGGCCTTCTACGATTGCGTCTACTGGGCAGGCTTCTTGGCAAAAACCGCAGTAGATGCATTTGGTCATGTCAATGTCATAACGCGTGGTACGGCGCGAGCCATCCTCGCGGGGTTCGGCGTCGATTGTGATCGCTTGGGCCGGGCACACCGCTTCGCACAGCTTGCACGCGATGCAGCGTTCTTCGCCATTTGCATAGCGACGTAGCGCGTGTTCACCACGAAAACGCGGGCTAAGCGGGCCTTTTTCGTGCGGGTAGTTGATTGTCACCTTGGGGCGGAAAAAATGTTTCATCCCCAGTTTGAACCCAACCCAATAGTCATTGAGCAGGAAATATTTAGCGGCACGGGTATAGTCGATTTGTGTCATGATTAACCCCCTACGGCCCAGCGGGCATAGATGCCCCAGAACCAGTCAAATTTGGCGGCAAACGCCACGAACACGACCCAGAACAATGAGAACGGCAGAAACACTTTCCAGCCCAAACGCATCAGTTGGTCGTAGCGATAGCGCGGCGTGATTGCCTTGACCATCGAGAAGAAGAAGAACACGAGGCCGATTTTTGCAACCATCCAGAAGATGCCGTCCGGCAAGAATGGCAGCGGTGACAACCAGCCCCCCAAAAACATCAGCGAGATCAGCGCGCACATCAGCACCACTGCCACCAGTTCACCGATCATGAACAACAAGAATGGCGTGGATGAATATTCAACCTGATAGCCCGCAACCAATTCTGATTCAGCCTCTGGCAAATCGAACGGTGGGCGGTTGGTTTCAGCCAACGCACTGATAAAGAACAAGATCAACATCGGGAAGTGCGGCAACCAGTACCAGCCCAGCATCCCTGCACCGGTATCTTGCGCGGCCACGATTTCACCAAAGTTCAAAGAACCAGAGCTGATTACGATGCCGATGATGATCAAACCGATAGACACTTCATACGAAATCATCTGCGCTGCAGAGCGCAAAGACCCCAAGAACGGGTATTTCGAATTCGATGCCCAGCCGCCCATGATCACGCCGTACACCTCAAGCGAGGACACCGCGAATACATACAGGATCGCGACGTTGATGTTGGACAATACCCAGGCATCATTGAACGGGATCACGGCCCAAGCGATCAGCGACATCACCAACGTGACCATCGGTGCCATAAAGAACACGGCCTTGTCGGCCCCCGCTGGCACAACGATTTCCTTGACGATGTATTTGCCGAAATCCGCAAAGCTTTGCAGCAGGCCAAAAACGCCAACCACGTTGGGACCACGGCGCATCATGACCGCCGCCCAAATCTTGCGATCTGCGTACATCAAGAATGCCAACGCCAGCAAAAGCGGCACGACAACCAGTAGAATTTGACCAACAATGACAAGCAACATGCCGAGTGTGGTATTGAAAAAGAAGTCAGCCATAAGTCCTCACACCGTCGGTATTCCCTTTTCCACACAGGACGCAGTCACGACTTCGGCGTCGATCGTGCGCAACCCGCGCGGCAGGGCTGGCGAAATGGTGTAAACAGCATCTGCTGACCACACGCCACCCTCTTCATTCACATTTGTGCGCACATGACGCGCAAAACCCCATCCGCGGATCAAGGTATATTGCGCAGCGGCACATTCCGCATAACGCGACACGTCTTCGCCCGTAATCGCGTTTGTCATAGAAACGTTAAATTGCACCAAATCATCGTCCAACAAAGCCGTCTCGACCCCCAAATATTCGGGGATGAACTGCGCAGCAGTCGGAACCTGCGGTTCGCAGGCTGCCAGTGGCATCATTGATATGGCGAACACCAGTTTCATTCAGCCGCAATCGCCTGTTCTTTGCGCGCTTTTGCATTCGCGCTAAGTTCGGACATCAATTGGCTGGCACGCGCAATCGGATTGGTCAGGTAAAAATCGCTGATCGCAGTGCGGAAATCTGCCTTGCCAAGTTTGCCAGCTCTCTCGGCATTCCACGCGTTTTCAGCAACAACATCGATGTCACCCAAATGCGGCACTGCGGCAACAATCACCGTGCGCAACTGCGCAATGCTGTCGAATGGCAATGTGGCATCCATTTCACCGCTGAGCGCGCGCAAGACGGCCCAGTTTTCTTTGGCCTCACCCGGGGCAAAGCTGGCGCGTTGCGCCAATTGCGGACGCCCTTCGGTGTTCACAAACAGACCGGCCTCTTCGGTATAGGCGGCACCCGGCAGGATGATGTCAGCGCGATGGGCGCCACGATCGCCGTGCGACCCTTGGTAAATAACAAAAGGACCAGCGGCGATATCGACCTCATCCGCGCCAAGGTTATAGATCACCTCGGCTTGCGACACAGCATCCATGCCACCATCGTTTGTGGCACCAATATCCATAGCACCCACGCGACCCGCAGCGGTGTGCAAGATCATCAACTTCGATCCTGCCGCTTGAGCCATCTGCATCGCCGTGCCCAGAACGGCAGCGCCGTCGGCTTCGTTTAACGCACCGGAACCGATGATCATCAGGCCATTTTCGCCCTGCTTGTCGGAATGATCCATCGCGGCCAAACCGGCCAATGCGTCACGCCCTGTGCCCAAGTTGATCACATCGAACGTCAGATCAACCTGTTCACCAATCATCGCGACGGTTGCACCACGCGACCAAGCCTTGCGCAGACGCGCATTCAAAACCGGTGCTTCAACCCGAGGATTGGTACCGATCAGGATGATTTTGTCTGCCGTATCAATATCTTCGATGCAGCCATTGCCAACGTAGCCAGAGCGATTGCCGCTCGGCAATTTGGCCCCATCCGTGCGACACTCAACAACGCCGCCCTGCCCCTCGATCAAGGTCTTGAGCGCGAACGCCGCCTCGACCGACACCAGATCACCAACGAGGCCGGCAACCTTTTTGCCGTTCATCGCAGCGGCAACAGCGCTAAGCGCCTCGGGCCAGCTGGCTTTGCGCAGCTTGCCGTTTTCACGGATATAGGGCGTGTCCAAACGCTGACGGCGCAAACCATCCCACACAAAACGGGTTTTGTCGGAAATCCATTCCTCGTTCACACCATCGTGGTTCAGCGGCATAAAGCGCATGACTTCACGACCTTTGGTATCAACACGAATGTTAGACCCAAGCGCGTCCATCACGTCAACGGATTCAGTTTTGATCAATTCCCAAGGCCGAGCCGTGAACGCGTAGGGTTTCGAGACCAACGCGCCAACCGGACACAGATCAATGATGTTGCCCTGCAAGTTGGAATCAAGCGTCTCGCCCAAGTAAGACGTGATTTCTGCATCTTCACCGCGACCAGTTTGGCCCATTTGGTGAATGCCGGCGACCTCGGTTGTGAAACGAACGCAACGCGTGCAGGAAATACAGCGCGTCATGTGGGTTTCGACCAGCGGGCCCAGGTCCAAATCTTCGGTCGCGCGTTTTGGTTCGCGGAAACGGCTGAAATCAACGCCGTAGGCCATGGCCTGATCTTGCAAATCGCATTCGCCACCCTGATCGCAAATCGGGCAATCCAGCGGGTGGTTGATCAGTAGAAATTCCATCACGCCTTCGCGGGCCTTTTTGACCATCGGCGAATTGGTTTTGACAACCGGCGTCTGCCCTTCGGGACCGGGACGCAAATCGCGCACCTGCATCGCACAAGACGCGGCAGGTTTGGGCGGACCACCGACAACTTCGACCAAGCACATGCGGCAATTGCCCGCGATGGACAGACGTTCGTGATAACAGAACCGAGGGATTTCGACCCCCGCCTGCTCACAAGCCTGGATCAGGGTCATGGCCCCGTCCACTTCGATTTCATGTCCGTCGATGTTGATCTTGCGAAGGTCGCTCATGCGTCAATTCACCTTGAGTAACGCGCCAATCTGGCTCGATTTTTCGATTTCTGCACGCCCGAGCGCGCAATAGGTTTCCGGCTGTCCGTTAATCACGCCATTGGCCTCAAGATAGGCATAGCCTTTTGCTTTCAGCCGCTCTTTTTCCACATCCGATTTGCGGTAAGCGTCGATTTCAGTGTCACTATACCCCATGTTACGGGCCTTATCGCGCAGTCCGTTCACAAAGCGCAATGCCTTGAGCATGCGTGGAGAAATATTAGCACATTTATTGCGAATTTCGTTCGCCAATGCCACGGCCAGAAGCCCGTCATCAATGGCCGAGACTTCACGCAAATTCGGCTTTGCCTGAACAGAGGTCGCCAACACGGCGGCAACGGCGGCAGTCATCATTACTTTTTTCATCACAGTTTCCTTTTCTGACAAAAGCGTGGTGCGTTAAGCACGCGCGCCTTTGTAGACGTGGGAACTGTGCCCCTTGTTATGCAATAACAAGGGGTTCCTAAGGCACATATCAGGCAATATGCGGCGTAGCTGATCACGGATTGCAGGCTCCGCGCAGTTGCAATTTATCATTTTCGACACGCAATGTGCCATCTTCTGCGTCAGGGCCCATTGCCCAGATAACTGCCGACGTGCCGAAGTTCGTGATGCAGTATCTAGTTGCCTCGTAACGCCCGGCATCACGTGCCCCATCAAGGGACGCAGAGACAGGTGACACCTCAATCGAAAACTGATCACGTTGCTTGTCGACCTTAGACAGTTTTGCGCGGAAAAACTGGCCGTCAAACGTAACGCGATCTTCGGCTTTGCTGCACGCAGACAAAAGGGACGCGCCCAAAAGGACCGCGATACTTAGGCTGGCAATTTTCATGGCTGGACCTCTATCAAAAAGCTACCCATTACTGTTCCTTCCGCGATTTCCGCTTTGCCTGCTGCACAGACAAGGTCTGGCGTCGGCGTTTCCAACCCATGTTTTGCAACGAACACCTGCTGGCGTGCGGTCAATGCATCCTCAGAACTGAGCATGCCGGTTTGCTCGGCTGTCATGGTAAATCCATCCGCCTCAAGACGGTTGATCACAACGCCGGTAGCTTCGGCCATCACGGCCAAATCAACGCTTAAGCTGGGGCATGACAGCGCCAATTGCTGGGCTGTCGTCGTGTCAATCAACGCCTCAAGGTAATACGCCGGTGCTGGGCGATCAGCTGCCGAAACAGCATTGGCCCCGATCATGCACACAGCGGCGATTGCCAGAGAACTTGAGTTCAACGATTGCACCAAACGCCCCTAAATTTGTGTAAGCGAGTTAAATGAAGCGGCCAGCAAAGCCGCGGCGACATGCCGATTGACGAAAAGATGTTTTCCTAGAACCATGATTTGTCACCCTGAACATAGTCCCGCTGGAATTCGTCTTCGGATTTCACCAGATAAATTATGGCCTCGATAAACGCGATCAGACCGATAATCATCGTCGGGATCAGGAACAGGATCGCGCCCCCCACGGACGCCACCAACATGATGATGCCGGCGTTGCGCTTGCCCAGATAGAATTTGTGCACGCCTAACCCACCAAGGAAAAACGCAAGCACGGCTGCGATGATTTTGTCCTTTGGTCCCGCCGAAAGGCTGGTTTGCGCGCCTTTCACAACATAGATCGCACTGGCCCGAGATTGCTCAGGCGTGAAATCAACTGTCACGCCATCCTGGATCGCAGAAAAATGTTCCGGCACATCAACACCAGCAAAGTCATAACGGTTGCCATCTTCGCCACTGATGACGCCGGTACTCGTTTGCTTGTTAAAGGCCAAAACCTCACCGCGCATGATACGATCCTCTACTTAAAATTCTTACTCAGCCGCCACGGCGCTGACGCGTCCGGTGCGTTTGTGTTTGATGCGATCCTCGATTTCATCACGGAAATGGCGGATCAAACCTTGGATCGGCCAAGCGGCGGCATCACCAAGGGCGCAAATCGTGTGGCCTTCAACTTGTTTGGTGACGTCCAACAACATGTCGATCTCTTCAGGCTCTGCCTCGCCTGTGACCAGACGGTCCATGACGCGCATCATCCAGCCGGTGCCTTCGCGGCACGGCGTGCATTGGCCACAAGATTCATGTTTGTAGAATTTGGACAACCGCCAGATCGCTTTGATCACGTCGGTGGAATTGTCCATCACGATGACTGCTGCCGTCCCCAAACCAGAGCGCTGTTCACGCAAATAGTCAAAGTCCATGATCGCGTCTTTCATCTGCGCGCCGGGGATCATCGGCACAGAGGATCCGCCCGGAATGACAGCCTTAAGATTGCTCCAGCCACCGCGAATACCGCCGCAGTGCTTTTCGATCAGTTCCTCGAAACCGATCGACATCGCTTCTTCGACAACACAGGGGTTGTTGACGTGGCCAGAGATCGCAAACAGTTTTGTGCCTGCATTGTTCGGGCGGCCGAAACTGCTGAACCAGTCAGCGCCGCGACGCAAGATCGTTGGCACCACAGCGATGGATTCCACGTTGTTCACCGTTGTCGGGCAGCCGTATAGGCCAGCGCCCGCAGGGAATGGCGGCTTCATCCGCGGCATGCCTTTTTTGCCCTCGAGGGATTCCAGCAATGCGGTTTCTTCGCCGCAAATGTAGGCCCCTGCCCCGTGGTGCAGATAAATGTCGAAATCCCAACCGGATTTGCAGGCGTTTTTGCCAACCAGACCAGCGTCATACGCCTCGTCGATGGCGGCTTGCAGCGCTTCTTTTTCGCGGATGTATTCGCCGCGAATGTAGATGTAGCAGGCGTTGGCGTTCATTGCGAAGGACGCGATCAAACAGCCCTCGATCAGCGTGTGTGGATCATGACGCATGATCTCGCGGTCTTTGCAGGTGCCAGGTTCGGATTCATCCGCGTTCACCACCAGATAGGACGGACGACCGTCGCTTTCTTTGGGCATAAACGACCATTTCAGACCTGTCGGGAAACCCGCACCACCACGGCCACGCAGACCGGAATTTTTCATCTCGTCGATGATCCAGTCACGGCCTTTTTTGATCATCTTGGCCGTGCCGTCCCAATGACCACGCGCTTGTGCGCCTGCCAAAGTACGATCATGCATGCCGTAAATATTGGTAAAGATCCGGTCTTTGTCCTGCAGCATATCGCTAGCCTTTGTCTTTCTGGCGGGTGCGCCAGATGTTGAATACGATCCAAAGTGCAAAACCGAAACCGGCCAGCACCGCGAGGTCAAAAAAGGCACGTGTCCCGTTGGACCAGCCGAAATAATTCCCCGCAAGGTTAATACAGAGCCAAAACACGCCCAATCCAGCGATGAACAGCGACGCGCGCTGTCCGGCTTTGGTGGTTTTGTCCTGGCTCTGCATCATTGTCTAATGGCGTTTAGTAAACGCCACCTTTCTTCACTTTTTTCGAAAACTCTGTGGTGCCGCCCTTGGCCAAAACCTTGGCCTGCTTGGTCCACTCGTCACGTTCAATGCGGCCTTTGAATTTCAGGCGGTCATCGACCCACTGAATTTCTTTCTTGCGCCAACCAGCAACCTGATCGAAGTGGAAAAACCCGAGCTCGTTCAAGGTTTTTTCCAGACCCGGGCCAACCCCTTTGATTTGCTTCAGATCGTCAGCACTGCTTGCACGCGCTTTCTTAAGCAAGGCTGGTTTGCCATCAGCTGCCACTGGTTTTGCAGCCGATTTAGCGGCTGCCTTTGGCGCGGCAGCTTTTGCAGCAGCTTTTGGAGCTGCTGTTTTAGCCGTGGCTTTAGAAGCCGCTGTTTTTGCAGCAGTCTTAGGCGCGGCCGCTTTCGCTGCAGCCTTTGGAGCGGCAGTTTTTGTAGCAGCAGATTTAGCAGTCGCAGCAGCTTTGGCTTTTGCAGGTGTTTTTGCCTTGGCTGGCGCTTTCTTTGCGCTGGCTGTTTTGGCGTCGGCTGTTGCTGTCGCACCGGCGGCCTTAGCAGTTGCGGCTTTCTTGGCAGGTGCTTTTTTCGCCGCGGCCTTTTTGGCCGGCGCTTTTGCAAGTTTTGCATCCGCAGGCTTTTCGTATTTCCAATCGCCCTTGCGTTCAGCCAACTCTTGCGTGCCTTTAAGGCTCGCGGAAGGTTTCACAGCAGCGGTTTTGGATGATGCAGCAGCCGTGCCGCCCAAATCATCCGCAGAGCCGCCGCCCGCCAGTGTGTCATCACCGGCACAACCAGAAATATCCGCATCACCCGAACCGCCCATCAAGGAGGATGCCGTTGCACCAGCAGCGGCTGTCGCTGCAACAGCAAGGCCGGCATTTGCGGCTTGCGCGCGCGTCAAAGGCGTTTGGCTGTCATCAATTGCATTCGGCGCCGGCAATGGCTTGCACAGCAACCACTGCAACAATGCCCCGCCAATGATGAAAATCAATGCGCCGACAAACAGACCTTGGATAAAGCCCCAGTCGCCGATCACCCACAACAGCACGGCTGCAAGCAGCCCCGCCAATGCAGCAACGATCCAGCACGTCATTGCGCAGCTGGCATTCCTTGTTGAATTGTTCATGTCTTGTCCCTCTCCCGTTCAGAAGTTCCGTTAGTTTTTTATTATTTCTTATAGATACCGTCTTTTTTGGCGCGTTGGGAAAATTCTGTTTCTTCACCCGCAGCGAGTGATTTTGCCTGATCGACCCAAGAATCGCGGCTCACACGGCCTTTGAACCCTTCGAGGTTCTGATCAACCCATGCAACTTCGTCCGCCGACCATTTGGACACTTGGTCAAAATGGAAAAAGCCCAAGCCGTGCAGCAAGGATTCCATTTTTGGACCAACGCCCTTGATCAACTTAAGATCATCTGCACCGGCCTTGCGCGGTGCCTTCATGGTGCGGGGTTTCTTGCCGGGACCATCGGCTGCAACAGGTGGTGCTGCGGCTGTCGTTTTGGGCTTGGCGATTGACTTGGCTTTCGACGCCGGCGCTTTGGCAACTGCTTTTGGTGCTGGCTTTGCCTTGGCCTTTGCCGCTGGTTTTGCGGCCGATTTCGCCGATTTTCCCTGCCACGGGGCCAGCAATGGCACTTCGGTGCCATTAATGCGTTTGATCGTGTCACCAATGTCTGTGGCCAGTTGCACAGACGCGTTGTACTGCGTTTTGCCGCTGTCATATTCCGTCAAGCTGGTCAGACCACTGAGCGGTTCTGCAGCATAGCGTCCATTCTGAGGGCCCGGTGTTGGTACCTTGCCTGCCGCCAATTCGTCGATGATTTCGCCAAAGCGCGCGGCTGTCAGATCCTCAAAATAATCCTTGCCGATCTGGGCCATAGGCGCGTTGGAACACGACCCGAGGCATTCCACCTCTTCCCAAGAAAACTTGCCATCAGCGGAAATCTCATGCGGCTTGGCAGCGATCTTGTCTTTGCAGACCGCCATCAAATCCTCTGCTCCGCAAATCATGCAGGACGTCGTGCCGCACACCTGAATGTGGGCCACGGACCCGACAGGTTGCAGTTGGAACATGAAATAAAACGACGCAACTTCGAGCCCGCGAATGTAGGCAAGGCCCAGCATTTCGGATACGTGTTCGATCGCTGGACGGGTCAACCATCCGGTCTGTTCTTGAGCGCGCCAAAACAACGGAATGATCGCCGACGCCTGACGACCCTCTGGGTATTTCGTGATCTGCGCCTCGGCCCAAGCCTGGTTCGCGGGCGTGAATGCAAAGCTGGCGGGTTGTTCTTTGTGAAGACGGCGAAGCATTAAGTCAGACCTTGAGTTGCGCGAAGTGTACGGGACCTTTGGGCGGCAGTTTTTTCAAAAGAATACGTGGTCGATAGGCAAGGCATCATCGGTCAATCTCTCCGAACACCACGTCCATCGTGCCGATGATCGCGGCGACATCAGCCAGTTGGTGCCCCTTCGAGATGTGGTCCATCGCCTGCAAATGCAGGAAGCCCGGCGCACGGATTTTTGTGCGGTACGGTTTGTTCGACCCGTCAGACACAAGATACACGCCGAACTCGCCTTTGGGCGCCTCAACAGCGACATAGATTTCGCCAGCCGGCACGTGGAACCCTTCGGTGTACAGCTTGAAATGGTGGATCAAGCTTTCCATCGAGGTTTTCATGTCAGCACGGCTGGGCGGCGAGATTTTGCCCCGCGCCATCACGTCACCCGGCGTTTCGCGCAGTTTGACGATCGCCTGTTTGATGATCGACGTGGATTGGCGCATTTCTTCCATGCGGCACAGGTAGCGATCGTAGCAGTCGCCGTTCTTGCCAACCGGGATTTGGAAATCGAATTCATCGTAGCATTCATATGGCTGTGAGCGGCGCAAATCCCATGCGAAACCAGATCCACGCACCATGACGCCGGAAAAACCAAAGTCCAAAATGTCTTGTTCTGTGACCACGCCAATGTCGCAGTTGCGCTGTTTGAAAATGCGGTTTTCAGTCAGCAAGCCATCGATGTCACCCAGCATGTCAGGGAATTCATTGGCCCAAGTTTCGATATCATCTAGCAGGTCATCCGGCAGATCCTGATGCACACCACCGGGGCGGAAATAGGCCGCGTGCAAACGCGCGCCACATGCGCGTTCGTAAAAAATCATCAGCTTTTCACGCTCTTCAAAGCCCCAGAGCGGCGGCGTCAGCGCACCAACATCCAAAGCCTGTGTGGTCACGTTCAAAAGGTGGTTCAGCACCCGACCAATTTCGCAGTACAAAACGCGGATCAAGGAGGCGCGACGCGGCACTTCAACGCCCGTCAGCTTTTCAATCGCCAAGCACCAGGCGTGCTCTTGGTTCATCGGAGCCACGTAATCGAGCCGGTCGAAATACGGTAGATTTTGCAGATAGGTGCGGCTTTCCATCAGCTTTTCGGTGCCACGGTGCAGCAGGCCGATGTGCGGATCGCAACGTTCAACAACTTCGCCGTCAAGTTCCAGAACCAGACGCAAAACCCCGTGCGCCGCAGGGTGTTGCGGGCCAAAGTTGATGTTGAAATTGCGGATTTTCTGTTCGCCCGTCAGGGCGTCATCGAAACCTTTGGTGCCGTCCATCATTTCAATTTTCACCCAAATTAGTGCATTTCGGCATGACGAACACACCCATTGTTTTTATTGAAAAATTACTAGACAGCGCGTCTGGTAGCTTTTCAATTTGAGTTTTTTTAAAAAGAGGAACGGCCCCAGCAAGCAATAACCCAGCCGCCGCCAATTCCAAAACTTCAGTCAGAAACGGGATCATCAACGTTTCTCCAACTCTTGCAGCTTAACCGCCATGTACCACAGCAACCCTACGGTGCCGACAGGGATCACAGCCGCAGCCGCCCAGTATTTGTTGATGCCAAAGAACGGCAGCAGCTTGACCATAGGGATGATCGTCAGCGCCGAAATTGCCAGCCACCAAAAACCGCTCATTTCGCCGCCTCGTCTTTTTTCTCGCCCCCGGGCAGGATGTATTCGGCACCTTCCCACGGGCTCATGAAATCGAACTGCCGGTATTCCTGCACAAGGCTGACCGGTTCATAAATGACCCGTTTTTGCGCCTCGTCATAGCGCACTTCGGTATAGCCCGTGGTCGGGAAATCTTTGCGCAGCGGGTATCCGCGAAAACCGTAGTCCGTGAGGATACGGCGCAAATCCGGGTGGCCGGAAAACAGGATGCCGAACATGTCAAAGACTTCGCGTTCGAACCAATTGGCTGACGGGTGAATTTCGCAGATCGATGGCACCATTTGATCCTCGCGCACAGAGACGCGCAGGCGGATGCGATGGTTTTGGTACATCGACAGGAAATGGTAGACCACGTCGAAGCGTTTGGCGCGGCCCGCATAATCGACAGCTGTGATATCCACGAGGCTGGAAAATTTGCAGGTGGAATCCGTTTTCAAAAACTCAACCAAGCCGGTGATGCTGGCCGGTGCCACATCGACGTTCAATTCGTCGTGGGTGATATCCCATGCCAGCACGCAATCGGGGCGTTTGGCTTCGATGTAGGTGCCGAGTTCTGTGAGTGCTTCAGTCATCTGTCAGCCCCTATCGAACGATTGTGCCGGTGCGGCGCATTTTGCGTTGCAGTTGCATGATGCCGTACAACAATGCCTCTGCTGTGGGTGGGCAACCGGGCACGTAAACATCAACCGGCACGATGCGATCACAGCCGCGCACAACCGAATAACTGTAGTGGTAATAGCCGCCGCCATTGGCGCAGGAGCCCATGGAAATCACGTAGCGTGGTTCTGGCATCTGGTCGTAAACTTTGCGCAAGGCCGGTGCCATTTTGTTGGTCAATGTGCCGGCCACAATCATCAGATCGGACTGACGTGGAGACGCGCGCGGTGCTGTGCCGAACCGCTCAAGGTCATAACGCGGCATAGACGTGTGCATCATTTCGACCGCACAGCACGCCAGACCAAAGGTCATCCAGTGCAACGAACCGGTGCGTGCCCAGTTGATCAAATCCTCGGTCGAGGTCAGAAGAAAGCCCTTGTCCTGCAATTCTGCGTTCAAGGATTGTGTTGCGACCTCTTTGTCGCCCCCTGCTGTGGCCGTTACTGCCATTCCAGCGCTCCCTTTTTCCACTCGTATGCAAAGCCTGCGGTCAGCACGCCCAAAAAGACCATCATCGACCAGAAACCAACCATGCTGACGTCCTTAAAGGCCACGGCCCAAGGGAACAGAAAGGCGATTTCGAGATCGAAGATGATGAACAGGATGGACACCAGATAGAACCGGACATCAAATTTCATCCGCGCATCATCAAATGCATTAAATCCACATTCATAGGCTGACACCTTTTCAGGGTCCGGATTGCGCACAGCAATCACAACAGCAGCTAGAATGAGGGCAAGACCGAGGCCGATGGCAACGGCCAGAAAAACGAGAATGGGGAGGTACTCCCGCAACATCTCTTCCATGGTGGCTCCTTGTGTATCGCGAAACGGCGTTTTGCCCGCGCGGCCAAGTGGCGAAGTTGACGATCATGGGTTTAGCCCTGTGACTTGTCAGGGTCAACCAACAGCCACAGGTTTTCGCTCCATCCAAGGCCGTTATGCCGCACTAGTGCATCACAAGTTCAAAAACCGTTAAACGACGCCACATTCGTGCTCACTAAATTCAACTGCCCTCAAGATTTTGTGCGCAGTTTGGGAAACAGGTGCCACAAAACGAACAGCAGATCAGCACCACCTGATTCTGGCAGGGTGTCGTAATCGATCTGGCCCTATCGTATTCCTGCGATGCGCCCTAGCCTGCTCAAACCAACAGGAGACATGATATGTGCACCCCCGCAGCCCCAGGCACCGCCACCCCGATTGTTCTGATCGAAAATACTCGAACCCGGGTCACTGAATGGCGATTTCGCACGCGTGGAAACAACACCGGCTGGCACCGTCATGACTATGACTATGTTGTGGTGCCGATGTTCGACGGGCAGCTCGAAATTCTCGGGGCCGATGGCAATCGCACTTTGGCGGAGATGAAAACCGGCGTTCCGTATTTTCGGGAACTAGGGACAGAGCATGACGTGATCAGCGCCAATGATTTCGAATGCGCCTTTATCGAGATCGAATTCCTCGAGAACCCGCGCGACTAGCCCTCGGGCATCCACGCCGCTTTGCGCTTGTCAAAGAACGCGCCGATGCCTTCTGCGGCCTCATCCGTTTCCCAGCGGGATTTAAGCGCCGCAATCGTCATCGCAATCGTGTCCTCGCCGATGTGCGGACCCAACGCGCGCGTCAAAGCCTTGGCGGACGCAACTGCCCCCGGCGCGCAAGACAGGTAAGGTTCGACTTCAGCCTCAATCGCGGCGGGCAAATCAACTGCGGGCACAGCGCGCGCTAATAACCCCAGATCGACGGCCTCTTGCGCCCCAAACAGACGTGACGACATGAACACACGACGCGCCCGCCCCTCGCCCATACGCGCGATAATGTAGGGGCCGATGGTGGCCGGAATAATGCCAAGACGCGTTTCGGTGAACCCCATCCGTAGGCTGTCGACGCCAATCGCCACGTCACAGACCGACGCCATGCCAACACCGCCGCCAAATGCATTGCCTTGCAGCGCTCCAATCAGCGGTTTGGGCATCGTGTTCATTGCCTGCAACATATGCGCCAGCTTGGCCGCCTCGCGCCCTCGGGTTTCGGGATCGGACGCCATTTGCTCTTGCATCCACGCAAGGTCACCGCCCGCACAAAAGCTGCGCCCGGCCCCTGTCAAAACGACAACACGCACCGCATCGTCCACGCCCAAATCATGGGCCACTTGTGTCAATTCCGCCAGCATCACTGCCGACAAGGCGTTGTGCTTTTCGGCACGGTTCAGGGTCAATGTGGCCACGCCGCGCGCATCCACATCAAGGTCCAAAGTCTTGAACATTCTTAGCCCCTCATGGCTTTGGCCATTTCGGCCGCTTTCGCCACAACATCCAGATCCAAACCGGTTTCATAGCCCAATCGGGCCAAATGCGCGGCCACATCTTCGGTCGCCACATTGCCCGCAGCCCCCGGTGCAAACGGGCATCCCCCCAAACCACCAACGGCGGCGTCAAACACCCGCACGCCCAGCGCAATGGATGCATCAATGTTGTCCATCGCCCGCCCGTTTGTGTCGTGATAATGCGCCGCTAACCTGCCCACAGGAACCACATCCCGCACCGCCATCAACATGCGCGCGATGCTGTCGGGCGTGCCCGCACCGATCGTGTCACCCAAGGACACCTCGTAACAGCCCATCGCAAACAATCGGTCAGCCACACGGGCTACATCCGCCGGATCAACATCGCCGTCATAGGGGCAGCCGACCACGCAAGACACATAGCCACGCACAGGCAGATCGATCATACGAGCCGCCTCGATCACGGGCGCAAAGCGATCTAGAGATTCCTCGATTGTGGCGTTCACATTTGCCTTCGAGAACCCCTCGGACGCTGAGCCAAACACCGCAATTTCGTCGGCGCCCGCCGCTTTGGCGTCTTCAAATCCACGCATGTTCGGAGTCAACGCACCATAACGTACGCCCGCAGCCCGGGTGATTCCCGCCAGAACTTCACCACTGCCCGCCATCTGCGGCACCCATTTGGGGGAAACAAAACTGGCACATTCGATCCGCTTGACCCCCGCCGAACTGAGCAAATCCACCAGCGCGATTTTCTCGGCCACCGGAATATCGCGGGCCTCGTTTTGCAAACCGTCGCGGGGGCCAACTTCAAAGATCTCTGCGTGTTCGGACATAGGTGTTCTTTCCTGTTTGGTTGCTCATTCCATGGGCCACGGCGCGAAAAACGCCTGCGGGAACAATCGTTGATCGGCGTCCGGTAGGCTGGCCTGAAACGCATCCCGCGCTGTCAGCCGTTCGTACCAAGCCGCCGCTTTCGGGAAGCCGTCCAGTGTCGCAAAAAACCTTGCCATGTAGACCGCTTGCCCGACCGAGATATCAGCCGCACTGAACCCTCCCTCCAAAAGATACTGCGCGGGCG
Organism: Ascidiaceihabitans sp.; assembly: GCA_029251465.1. Classification (GTDB taxonomy): domain Bacteria; phylum Pseudomonadota; class Alphaproteobacteria; order Rhodobacterales; family Rhodobacteraceae; genus Ascidiaceihabitans. The sequence goes on along the minus strand of JAQXDI010000048.1, from coordinate 100,262 downwards.
TGCCCAGCGCGGTCAAGCGTGCCTCGATGGCTGCGTAACATTTGCCAAGGCGGGCGGCCTCCAGCTTCATCACGATGGGGCTGCGCATGTGGTCTTCGCGCAGGGCAACGTGCTGCTGGGTCAGCGCGGCGGTGTGCTGGCTGATGGTTTCGGCAAAATGCACCCAAACCAACCAGTCGGCACGTTCGGGATGTCCCGCAGGTCGGCCCAGCGTGTCAGGGCTAAAGCGTTCGCACAGCACCTCGGTGATCGCACCGGTTTCGAAAATCGACTGCCCGTCCAGTTCCAGCGCTGGCACGCGCCCGGCAAAGGACCGGTTCAAATAGTCGGGATCGCGCAAGTTCTTGCCAAACGCATGGGTGACGACGTCAAAGTCGACGCCCAATTCATGCAGCAACCACAGTGAACGCATAGAGCGGGTTTGCGGGCAATGATGCAGAGTGATCATGTCTCGGCCTCTAGTCGGATCAGGGCCGCACCCGCCTCGACTTGATCTCCGTCAGAGGCAAGAACCTCGGCCACAACCCCGTCACGGGCCGCAAGCAACGCATGCTCCATCTTCATCGCCTCCAGTACAGCCAAACGGTCGCCGGCTTTGACCGCCTGCCCCGCTTTTGCCATCACGGATTTGACCAAGCCGGGCATTGGCGCTTCGATCAGGTTGCCGTCGCCCCCGGCACCGCTGTCGCGTTGCAACGGGTCGATCACGTCAAAGGCGATCCCGTAGTCGGCAAAGATGGTCACGGTTGATCCGGTCTGTGCGGTCTGAGGGGCCGGTTGCTGATCTAGCATCCAAGCGCCACCAACGTGTTTGGCACCCACAGTTGCGTCACCCACAGTCCAGTGCTGTTCTATGGGCGATAGAACTTCGACCGAAAGCGTGCACTCGTCCTCACCCAAGGCCAAAGCAACCGAGCGGCGCAAGGGTTGCCACAGAGTGAACCCCGTCTCGGATGCGGCTGTGTCCAAGCCCAAAGCCACCATGCCTGCGCGCGCCCAATGGGCTGGCGTAACGGGGGCCTGTGCGGTTAGGGCGTCCAGATCGCGGGCAATCAGGCCGGTGTCAACGTCGCCTGTGCCAAAGCCCTCGTGCCCGGCCAGAGCACCCAGAAACGCGAGATTCGTCGTGGTTCCGGCCACTTGGGTTTGACGTAACGCCGCTGACAAACGGGCCAAAGCCACCTGCCGTGTCGGCCCGTGCACAATTACCTTGGCAATCATCGGATCGTAAAACGGGCTGATCGTGTCGCCGCTGCGCACGCCACTGTCAGATCGTGCATTTTCAGGAAACGACAGATGCGTCAGCGTACCGGTTGCGGGCAAGAAGCCTGCTGGCACGTCTTCGGCGTACAGCCGCGCCTCGAACGCATGACCATTGATTGCAAGATCGCTTTGGGCGCAGGGCAAAGCGCTGCCAGCGGCGACACGCAACTGCCATTCCACCAGATCGACGCCAGTGATCAATTCGGTCACGGGGTGTTCAACCTGCAAGCGCGTGTTCATTTCCATGAAAAAGAACTTGTCCGCGTGCAAACCGTTCGACCCGTCGACTATAAATTCGACTGTGCCCGCACCTTTGTAGCCAATCGCCTCGGCCGCACGGACCGCAGCGGTGCCCATCGCGTCGCGCATGTCTTGGGGCATGTCGGGGGCTGGAGCCTCTTCGATTACCTTTTGATGGCGGCGTTGCAGGGAACAATCGCGTTCGAACAAGTGCAGCGCGTGGGTGCCATCGCCGAACACTTGTACTTCGATGTGGCGCGGTTTGGTCACAAATTTCTCGACCAGAACGTCGGCGTTGCCAAAGGATGTCTTGGCCTCAGATCGGGCCGAAGCCAGTGCGTCAGCGAAGTCATCTGCGGCTTCAACCAAGCGCATGCCTTTGCCGCCCCCGCCCGCAACCGCCTTGATCAACACCGGATAGCCGATTTTGTCAGCCTCGGTCGCCAGCAACGTGTCGTCCTGATCCGCGCCGTGATAGCCCGGCACAACTGGCACGCCCGCTTTGATCATCAGCGCCTTGGCCGCATCCTTAAGCCCCATGGCGCGGATCGCATCCGCCGAGGGGCCGATGAACGTCAGGCCAGCCGCCGCAACCGCGTCAACAAATTCGGGGTTTTCGGACAAGAACCCGTAGCCCGGATGGATCGCCTGCGCGTCCGTATCCAAAGCCGCCTGAATAATCACATCGCCGCGCAAATAGCTGTCAGCCGGGGCATTGCCACCGATGTGCACGGCCAAATCGGCCATCTGCACGTGCTTGGCACTGGCATCCACATCTGAATAGACCGCAACGCAGGACACGCCCATGCTTTGCGCGGTTTCAATGACACGACAGGCGATTTCGCCGCGATTGGCGATCAAAATACGGTTAAACATTACGATCCTCCTATCGCGCGCACGGGGAACGCTTCGATGACTTTGCTGGCGTTTTGCGCCATGTTTTCTAGGTCAAAGCAGGTCACCTGACAGGACAGATCATAGATGTCCTCGTCGTTGTCCGCGTCAGGGGTCAGTTCGACATCCAACACAAACATGTCGGGACCGTCACCACGTGAAATCTTGACATCAACCTGAGGTTCCAGACTGACTAGATAGGCATTATAGCCCTCGCCCGACAGCAACGCCTTGATTTCATCCATGAAGTCGAAAATGTCGGTGGTCATCAGGCAGGGCGATTGAAACGCGACTTTGCCCTGATCGGTGGTGCAGTTCACATCAATGATCAGCCAGTTGGCATCGTAAAAATCATCCGCCTGCTCTGCGGCGTATTTGATCACGTGCAGGCCCAGTGGCCCCATTTGAAAATCAGTCATAATTCGCAATCCCGTATATTTCAAAACGCTGGAACATCATCACATCCGGAACACGCCAAAGCGTGTTTCCTCGATCGGGGCATTCAAGCTGGCAGATAGGCTAAGGAACAACACATCACGGGTTTTGCGCGGATCGATCATGCCGTCATCCCACAACCGGGCCGAGGCATAAAGCGGGTGTGACTGTTCCTCGAACATGTCGATTGTGGGCTGCTTGAATGAGGCTTCTTCCTCAGCCGACCAAGTTTCGCCGCGCCGTTCGATCCCGTCGCGTTTGACCGTGGCCAAGACGCCCGCCGCCTGCTGCCCGCCCATCACGCCGATGCGCGAATTGGGCCACGACCACATGAACCGCGGGGAATAGGCGCGCCCGGACATGCCGTAGTTCCCGGCCCCGAACGATCCGCCCACAACCATCGTGATCTTTGGCACGGACGTTGTGGCCACTGCTGTCACCATCTTGGCCCCGTGGCGTGCAATCCCTTCGTTTTCGTATTTGCGCCCAACCATAAAGCCCGTGATGTTTTGCAAGAACACCAGCGGGATTTTGCGTTGCGAACACAGTTCAACAAAATGCGCGCCTTTTTGGGCCGCTTCGGAAAACAGTACACCGTTGTTGGCGATGATCCCGATCGGGCACCCCTTGAGATGGGCGAACCCTGTCACCAAAGTTTCGCCAAAGCGCGGTTTGAATTCGTCAAAGCGTGATCCATCAACCACCCGCATGATCACCTCGCGAATGTCGTAGGGCTGGCGGGTGTCGGCGGGCACGATGCCCAGCAATTCCGCCGGATCATAGGCGGGCTCCTCGGGCGTTTCCCATTGCACCGTTGTCGGTTTGGCGCGGTTCAGATGGCTGACGGCGCGGCGGGCCAGTGCCAGTGCATGCGCGTCGTCTTCGGCTAGATAATCGGCCACGCCGGACAAACGGGTGTGCACATCGCCGCCGCCCAAATCCTCGGCTGATACAACTTCGCCTGTGGCCGCCTTGACCAGTGGTGGACCAGCAAGGAAAATCGTGCCCTGTTCTTTGACAATAATCGTCACATCCGACATCGCCGGCACATACGCGCCCCCCGCCGTGCACGAGCCCATGACCACAGCGATCTGCGGAATGCCCTTGGCGCTCATCTGCGCTTGGTTGTAGAAAATCCGGCCAAAATGGTCACGATCAGGGAACACTTCGTCCTGATTGGGCAGGTTCGCACCGCCACTGTCGACCAGATAAATGCACGGCAGATTATTCTGTTCCGCGATCTCTTGGGCGCGCAGATGTTTCTTGACCGTCATCGGATAGTACGTGCCGCCTTTGACCGTCGCGTCGTTGCAGATCACCATGACTTCATGGCCCTGAACGACGCCAATCCCCGCAATCACACCGGCGCAAGGGGCGGCCCCATCGTAGATGCCGTGGGCAGCCGTCGCACCGACCTCAAGGAACGGGCTACCGGGATCCAGCAGGTTCGCAACTCGTTCACGCGGCAGCATCTTGCCCCGCGACACGTGGCGATCACGCGACCGCTCGCCGCCGCCAAAGGCCGCAGCTTGGGCCGCATCAGACACCTGCGCCAATGCAACTTCATGGGCTGAAAGATTGGATTTAAACGCCTCGGACGAGGGCAAAATTTGAGAAGTCAGTTTCATGAACGTCCTTTCATGCCGCAACTGCAAAATAGCGGGTAAATTCATGGGTTTTCACGCAAAAACCATCCCGAGGTTGATCTGTATCATGTCTTGGCGCTGCAACGCTGCATATTCTGGCGCTATCACTGAAAATTGGGGATACATTATGAAACACATCATCATCGGCCTCGTTTTGGCAAGCGCGTGCGCCACCTCGGCGGTTGCGCAATCCCGGGGCGACATCACCATCGGGCTTGGTCTGGCGTCGGTCATGCCAAAATCCGGTAACGGAACCTTGGCGGGCGGTTTGGCGGATATCAATGACGAAATCCAGCCAACAATCACTGCAGAATACTTTATCCGCGACAACCTCGGGATCGAACTGTTGGCGGCAACCCCGTTCGAACACGACATCAACATCTCTGGCGTCGGTTTTGCAGGAACCACAAAACATTTGCCGCCCACCTTGTCGTTGAACTACCACTTTGTGACCAACACCGCCTTTAAACCCTACGTCGGCGCGGGCATCACTTATACCGCGTTCTTTCAAGAGGAATCGTCTCTTGGCACGTTGGAGCTGGAAGATGGCGTTGGCGTGGCCGTGCAGGTCGGTCTGGACTACGAGCTGAGCAATAAATCTGCGTTGCGCGCGAACCTGCGTTGGCTTGATATCGACAGTGATGTCACGCTGAACGGCACCGCAATCGGGGTCGCCGAAGTTGACCCGTACGTGATGAACTTTGCCTATGTGGTGAAATTCTGACCGCGACAAAACATGGGGCACTTGCGCTCTCATTGCTCTGTTTCGCTTTGAGCAATGGCCTTTAGATTTTTGCGAATAACCTTGCCGGTGACGGTCATCGGCAGGGATTTTACAAACTCTATTTCCATTGGATATGAATAGCTTGCAAGACGATCCTTAACATACACCTTAAGAGCATCATCGTCTTGTTCTGCCCCCTCGCGCAGCACAACATAGGCTTTGACCACCTCGGTCCTCAGCGCGTCCGGCTTGCCCACAACACCGCAGGTCACAACATCAGGATGGGTCAGCAAACAGTCCTCGATTTCCGCAGGGCCAATGCGGTAGCCTGCAGAAGTGATCACATCATCCTCGCGCCCGACAAAGCGCAGATACGCGCCCTCCCAGATGCCACGATCGCCCGTCAGCATCCAGTCGCCACGAAACTTTGCCTGCGTTTCAACCGGATTGTTCCAGTACTCCAACATCATCGAAGGCGACCCTTTGCGCACGGCGATGTCGCCCTCATCTTGGGTCGGCGCACCGGTTTCGTCGATCACTTGCACCTCGTGGCCCGCGACAGGTTTGCCGATGCAGCCGGGTCGCGGATCAAAGTCCGCACCGCAGCTGGACACCGTCATGTTGCATTCGGTTTGCCCGTAAAATTCATTGATCTGAACGCCCAACGCCTCACGCCCCCAGTTCAGCATTTCCGCGCCAAGCGGTTCACCCCCGCTGGCAACCGACCGCAATCCTGCAATCCGTGCCCCATTGGCACGCAGCATCCGCAACGCTGTGGGCGGAAAGAACACATTGCGCACCTGGCCCTTGGTCAAAATGTCGATGCAGCCTTGGGTCGAGAATTTTTCAAGCCGCGCGGCAACCACCGGAACCCCCAGCGCCAATCCCGGCATCAACACGTCAAACAACCCGCCGATCCACGCCCAATCCGCCAGGGTCCACAGGCAATCACCGGCCTGCCCCAAATGGTCGTGGCTGTGGGAAACACCGTTCAAATGCCCCGCGAGAACACCATGACCATGCAACGCGCCTTTGGGGCTGCCGGTGGTGCCGCTGGTGTAGATCAACACGGCGGGTGTGGTCGTTTCAACCGGCATCATCGGCACGGGATCACCAGCCTTTCCAACCTCCGCCGCCAACCACGGCGTCGCCAAATCACCCAACAACGCACTGCCTTCGTCGTCTGTCAGAACGATGTCGATTCCGGCATCTTGCACCCGCGATTTCAACGCATCGTGCTTGAAAAGTTTGAACAAAGGTACTGAAATTGAACCGATTTTCCAGATCGCCAGATGGGCCGCAGCACACCATGGGCTTTGGGACAGCAACACACCAACCCGGTCACCCGGCTGCACATTACGCAGCAGTGCGCGCGCTAAACCATCGGTCATGTCAGCCAGCGCGCCATAAGTCACGTCGCAGCGCGCACCCGAAGTCAGATCGACAACAGCGACCTGATCGGCGGGGTGCTCACAGCACTGCGCGGCCATGTTCAGAGCCATGACACTATCCCATCGCGCTCAGCATTTCGCGACCCACCAGCATGCGGCGAATTTCAGAAGTGCCGGCCCCGATTTCCATCAACTTGGCATCGCGGAAAATCCGGCCCACGGGATTGTCCGACAAATAGCCAGCGCCACCCATGGCCTGAACCGCTTGATGCGCCTGTGTCATCGCCTGCTCGGAGGCATACAAACAGCACGCCGCCGCATCCTGACGGGTGACATCACCGCGATCACAGGCCTTTGCCACCTCGTAAACGTAGGCGCGCGCCGAATTCATCGCGGTGTACATATCAGCCATTTTGCCCTGCATTAACTGGAACGATCCGATGGGTTGGCCAAATTGTTTGCGCTCTGCCATGTAGGGCATGATTTCGTCCAGACAGTTCGCCATGATCCCCAGCCCGATGCCTGCCAAGACCACGCGCTCGTAATCCAGACCCGACATCAAAACGGCAACCCCGCGCCCCTCTTCGCCCAGGATGTTTTCAAAAGGCACTTGCACGTCGTCAAAGATCAGCTCGGCTGTGTTCGATCCGCGCATCCCCAGCTTGTCAAAATGTGGTCCAGTCGAGAACCCGACCATGTCCCGTTCGATGATAAATGCGGTGATCCCTTTGGACCCCATGTCAGGGCTGGTTTTTGCGTAAACGACCAAGGTCGAGGCGTCAGGCGCATTCGTGATCCAGTATTTGTTGCCGTTTAACCGAAAATGATCATTGCGTTTTTCCGCATTCAGCGTCATCGACACAACGTCTGATCCTGCCCCCGCTTCTGACATCGCGAGCGACCCGACATCGGTGCCTGCGATCAATCCGGGCAAGTATTTGCGCTTTTGATCATCCGTGGCATTCAGCTTGATCTGATTGATGCACAGGTTTGAATGCGCACCATACGACAGCGAAACCGAAGCACTGGCACGCGCGATTTCTTCGACCGCGACAGTGTGTGCCAGATAGGACATGCCCGCGCCGCCGAATTCTTCGTCCACCGTGATGCCGTGCAATCCCAATTCGCCCATTTCGGTCCACAATTCGGACGGGAATTCATTCGAAATGTCGATGCTTGCGGCCATTGGTTTGACGCGGTCTTGGGCCCAACGGTGCACCATGTCGCGCAGCGCGTTGACGTCTTCGCCCAGATCAAACTGCATTGTGGCATTGAACATGTTGGTCCTCATCGGATTTATTGAACAGTTGTTCATTACTTAGCCATGACGGATGTGGTCGGTCAAGTGCGCTGTCAGCACTAAGGGCTGCCGGTTGAGTTTCGATCCGATAAAAATACCGGTTTAAAGCTGGTTTTGGACCGACTCTGCCGGACGATCCGCGTCACCGAATGTGTCACGATATGCCATTGGCGATGCCCCCACATGCCTTTGAAACGCCCGTCTGAGGCGCTGTTCATCAGAAAAACCGGCGTTAAATGCGATCTTGGCAAGGGACAGATCGCTGCGAACAAGGGCACGTTTGGCCGCATCCACCCGCATCATTTCAACCGTTTTTGCAGGTGTGATGCCGGTTTTCTCTTTGTACTTGCGCGAGAAACTGCGCGGGCTCATCGCCAAGCGTTCTGCCAGCTTGTTAACGCTCAGATCGCTCTGCAAATGGCCTGCGATCCAGGCATGCAGATCGGCAAATAACCCTTCGGTTTCAGCCGCTTGGATGTTCAGAATATCGCTAAATTGGGACTGCCCACCGGGGCGTTTGAAAAAGACGACCAACGACTGCGCCACCTGCATTGCGGCCTCGTGGCCCAAATCTTCTTCGATCATGGCAAGGGCAAGGTCGATGCCCGCAGTGACCCCCGCCGAGGACCACATGTTGCCGTTGCGCACAAATAACGGGTCGCGTTTCACGTCGATTTCGGGGAATCGCCTCTGCAGTTCTTCGACCTGACGCCAATGGGTTGTGACGCTTTGGCCCTCTAGCAACCCAGCTTCGGCCGTCAAAAACGACCCCATGCACGTGGATGCAACTCGCCTGCATTTGGCGCTCTCGGATCTGATCCAGTCAACGAGGTCACGCTGTTCAATCGCGTCAAACACGCCCTGCCCGCCCGCAACAATCAACGTATCGATAGGCCGCAATGCGGCATGATCCAGCGTTACGCTGCCCAGTTCGACCATGCAATCCGTCATCACCGGCCCGCCCTGCGGCGAGGCAATCACGACGTCATACATGCGGGTGCCGTTCACGATCTCTGTGTTGTTCGCACTTGAAATCGCCTGCAACGGTCCGGTGACATCCAGCAGCGTCACGCCGGGGTAGATGACAAAGACCACGCGTTTGGGCGCGTGTTGTGCCGTTAATTCCATTTTGGCTGTTTTTGATTGCATACTGTCATTTAGGCCAATCCACCAGCTGTGTAAACACAATCGGACAAGCAATCCAAAAGGCACCGTCGTGGCACATCTTTCCCAAAATCACCGTTCCGCCCTTATCATTGGCCTCTCGTTTGTGGCGCTCGCGCTGACGTTTTCCGCCCGCGCCACCCTTGGACTGGTCATGCCGCTTCTTGAGCAAGAACTGGGCTGGTCGCGCAGTTTCACATCAAGTGCGGCGGCGCTGGCGTTGTTGGTGATGGCCGGGATCGCGCCATTCGGCGGCAGGCTCGTTGACAAACAAGGCGCGCGGGCCATCGTGCTGATCGGCCTGTCGGCGCTGGCGACGGGATGTTTCTTGATCGCCGCGACCACCAGTCCGTTCGCCTTTTTTCTGGCCTTCAGCGGCATCGCGGCGGTCGGGTTTGGTCTGGTCGCAACCCACGTCGTGTCGACCGCTGTGGAACACGAAGTCACCCACAACAAAGGCCTCGCAACCGGCATTGCGACCTCGGGATCCACCGGTGGGCAATTCGTTTTTGTACCGCTTTTGGCCCTGTTAATCAGCGTCTATGACTGGCGCATGGCATTTGTCGCTCTTGGCGTTTGCACGTTGATCATCATGTTCTGCGTCTACCGATGGTTCCCAGGCCACGCCAAATCCGCCCCCGACGCCGCGGCAAACACGTCTCAGTCGAACCTGTGGCAACACCTGAGGTACATTCTAAAGCTGCCCGCGTTTCAGATCCTGTTCTGGAGCTATTTCATCTGCGGCTACACCACCTCTGGTGTGATCGAAACGCACTTCCTGCCGTACGCGTCCTATTGCGGCTTTGGTCCTGTACCCTCTGCCACGGCCTACGGGCTTTTGTCAGCGATCAATCTTGTTGGCATGATTTTGGCTGGATGGCTCAGCGACCGCATGAACAGACCCCTGCTGCTTGGCATAATTTACCTGATCCGCGGGGTGACATTTATCATCCTGATCAATGTGGGCACCAGTTTTGAGACGCTGATTTTCTTTTCGATCCTGTTTGGTTTGGTGGATTATTCAACTGTACCGGTCACAGCGAGCCTGGTCGCCACACACATCGGCAAAGGCGTGATGGGGCTGGCGTTTGGTCTGATCTCTGCCGGGCATCAAATTGGAGCCGCATTGGGTGCGTATTTTGGCGGCCTGCTCTATGATATTTACGCGCAATATCACTGGGTGTGGTGGTCGTCGGTGTGGCTGGCTGTGTTTGCGGGGATCATGGTGTTTCTCATTCGCGACACCCCCAAGGCAGGCAATCCAGCACCAGCGAAAACGTCGTGAACGGCTGTTTTAAAACTACTTTAAATCAGTGCGCAGCTGATGCCCCGGTGCGAAAATCAATCGCACTTTGGTCACAGAGGCATCGCCGTCCCACGTCACCCGATCAATAGCGAACAATGCGCTGTGCTCTGGGCAACTTAGAACCGCGCTGTCATCCTTTGACGCGGACGCCGCTGAAAACGCGATTTCGCCGTGTGTGTAGGGGGCGTGTGTCAGCAACCATTCATTCGCACTGACGGCCTTGAACGTCTCATTCAGGGCATCCGGCACAACCTTTGTGTTTATCCAACGGTCTTCCACGGCATAAGGTTTGTCATTTGCAATGTGCCGCGCGCGAATATGCAACAAGGTTTGCCCCGTGTCAGTGGCCATGCCGGCACTTACCCCAACCGGAGGCACAGCCTGCGCGCGCGACATCAACTGGTACCCGTATTTCTGCCCACGCTCTTCGACTTCACTGCGGATAACCGCAATGTTCAGGGTGGCCTTGGCAACCGGTTGCGACGCAACGCGCGTGCCTGCTTTGCGCCGCCTGTCCAACAGCCCGCTGTCCGCCAAAGAGCGCAGCGCGCGGTTCACAGTTGTCCGCGCACAGCCAAATTCCTGCGCCAGATCAGTTTCGTTGGGAATCAAATCGCCGGGTTTCCACTCGCGAGAATGAATGCGGCGCAGAACCTCGTCTTGAACACTTTGCCAATTGCGAAACGTGGGCGTGTTCATAAGGCTCCTTTCAACTCGTTCAACGTGCGTTTGTAGACGGTCACGATCCGGTCGCGCGCACTGTGTCTGCCATGCGTTACCATATGGCGACCCGCAGACCAAACGTCATTCACAATGCGGTCGTCGCCTGCAAATATCCAGCTGTCCAGCACGGCATCTTGCGTGCGCCCCCACAGGTTTACCGATGTGGTATCCAGCGACATCATGTCGGCCCAATACCCGACCTCCAACCGGCCCGTTTGGCGGTTCGCAGCCTGCGCGCCTCCCTGCAACATGCCCTCGAACAGGCGCCGACCCGTTGATTGCGCGGGCGTAGCCAAGGCCGCACGCGTGCCATCACGCAAGCGTTGAGAATACTCAAGCGTGCGCAGCTCTTCGCTAAGGGAAATGCGGATGTTACTGTCAGAACCAATGGCAAAGCGGCCACCATTTTCCATCCACCTAACCCCGTCAAAAATACCGTCCCCCAAACTGCTTTCGGTAATCGGACACAGCCCGGCAACAGCGCCAGATTGCGCCAAACGTGTTGTTTCATCCGGGGTCATTTGGGTGCAGTGGATCAAGCACCAACGTGCGTCTAACCCCATGTTTTCCAACGCCCATTCGACAGGGTGCGCGCCCCAGTGGGCCTGGACTTCTGCGACCTCGGCAGTCTGTTCCGCAAGGTGCATGTGGATCGGACCTGTCGGGAAATTTGCCCCATATTGCCTAAGATCATCGGCGCTAACGGCACGTAGCGAATGCGGCGCCACGCCAACATTTGCATCTGCCGGCGCGTCGGCCAGCACCTTGCAAACCGCATCGTGCAAGGTTGTGAAACGCTCAAACGTGTTGCCGAACCGGATTTGACCGGCGGTCAATTCACGCAGGTCGCAGCCGCCGAATTGATAATGAACAGGCAACAGGCACAGGCCAATCCCGGTCTGATCAGCTGCGGCAACAACCCGTTCCGACATTTCGGCAGTATTGTCGTAGGGCGCACCGTTTGGTTGATGATGCAGGTAGTGAAATTCAACATTTGTGGCGTAGCCGGTCTCGAGCATTTCCATCTGCACAAAGGCGGTGATGGCTTCTACGTGCTCCGGTGTCAGGCGGTCGAGAAACCGGAACATCAGTTGGCGCCACGTCCAAAAGCTATCGCTGGGGTTCGGGCCGCGGCGTTCGGTCAACCCAGCCATTGCGCGTTGAAACCCGTGACTGTGCACATTGACGGGTGCGGGCAGCAAAAATGACACCTGTGTGCCGCACGCTGGCATGTCTTGTTGCACTCGGCTGATCCGGCCTGCCCCATCAACGTCGATCAAAACGTCCCGCGCCCATCCGGTCGGAAGCAACGCGGTTTGAGACCAAATCTGGTGTCCGCCTCTTTTCATGGCTCTCTCGCTTGACAGATTATTATGTATGCACATAAAATCATTAACACCAGATATTTGCAAGCGAGTCGACAATGAACATTTTGACCAATGCGCAGATAGTGACCCTTGCGGCCAACGACAGCTTTGGGCTGATCGCTATGGGCGCGATCGTGATCGATGGCAGCAAAATTGCGTGGGTTGGCCCCGCCTGTGATCTGCCCGACGCGTATCAAGAGGGCGAAACCACTGATCTCAAAGGGCGGCTTGTGACGCCTGCGTTGATCGACTGCCACAGCCACATCGTTTTTGGCGGCAACCGCGCAGCAGAGTTCGAACAACGTCTCAATGGTGCCAGTTACGAAGAGATCGCGCTGGCTGGTGGCGGGATTGTGTCCACCGTTACAGCCACGCGGGCCGCGTCCGAGGCCGCGTTGCTGGCAGATGCTTTGACCCGTGTGGATGCGTTGATCGCCGAAGGGGTCAGCGTGATCGAGGTCAAATCCGGCTACGGGCTGGACATGGACACCGAGATAAAAATGCTGCGCGTTGCACGCCAGATCGGCACGCGGCGAGCGGTCAAAATCAAAACAACATTCCTTGGGGCGCACGCAACGCCCACCGAATACAAAGGACGCCCCGACGCCTACATTGACGAGGTCTGCATCCCAACTTTGCGCGCCGCCCACGCATTGGGGTTGGTCGACGCGGTGGACGGATTCTGCGAAGGCATCGCCTTTGACGCCGATCAAATTGCGCGGGTCTTTGATGTCGCCATTGAACTTGGGTTGCCCGTGAAATTGCACGCCGAACAGCTGTCCGACATTGGCGGCGCGCAGTTGGCAGCAAAATACGGTGCCCTCAGCGCCGATCACCTCGAATATGCAACCGACGCAGACGCGCGCGCCTTGGCGGATGCGGGCACCGTTGCGGTCATTTTGCCCGGCGCATTCTACACCCTGCGCGAACCCCAAGCCCCGCCGATCCAAGCGTTTCGCGATCACGGTGTGCCAATGGCATTGGCCACGGATTGCAATCCCGGATCGTCGCCATTGGCCTCGCCTTTGCTGGTGATGAACATGGCCTGCACGCTGTTCCGCATGACCCCGCTTGAGGCCTTGTTGGGCGTTACGGCCCATGCTGCACAGGCCTTGGGCGAAACACAAAGCGGGCGGATCATTGCGGGCAACCACGCGGATCTGTGCGTCTGGAACGCAGCACATCCGGCGGAGCTGGCGTATCGGATCGGCTTCAGCCCGCTTCAATCTCGCATAACACAGGGGGCTTTGTGACACTCATCCTCACACCCGGGTCAGCAACATTGGCCCAACTGCATGACATCTGGTCAGGCCGGCAACCGGTTGCCCTGCACCCGTCATCCCATGTGGGCATCACAGCGGCGGCGGCTTTGGTGAAAAAGGCCGCGAACGGCGGCGATGCCGTCTACGGGGTCAACACCGGTTTTGGTAAACTGGCCAGCGTCAAGATCGCGTCCAAGGACGTCGCAACCTTGCAACGCAACCTGATCTTGTCCCATTGCTGCGGCGTGGGTGATGCGCTGGACGAGGCAACAACGCGCCTTATGATGGCGCTAAAACTACTGTCGCTCGGGCGCGGTGCATCTGGCGTGGCGATGACCACGGTGACCTTGATCGAAGGCATGCTTGCCAAGGGCGTCACCCCCGTGATCCCCAGCCAAGGATCGGTTGGCGCATCCGGCGATCTGGCCCCGCTTGCGCACATGGCCGCCGCGATGATCGGCGAAGGCGAAGCCATGTTTCAGGGCGTGCGCATGGATGCGGGAACAGCCTTGGGCAAAGCAGGCCTGACCCCAATCATTTTGGGCGCAAAAGAAGGTTTGGCGCTGATCAACGGCACGCAGTTTTCGACAGCCTGTGCATTGGTTGGGCTGTGGGGCGCATGGCGCAGCGCGGCGACGTCTGTGCTAACCTGCGCGCTGTCTACCGAAGCGATCATGGGGTCGACCGCCCCGTTACAAGACGCGATCCACACCCTGCGCGGCCATGCCGGCCAAATAGCTGTCGCCCGTGCACAGCGCGCTTTGATGGCAGGGTCCGTGATCCGTGAAAGCCACCGCGACGGCGATACTCGCGTCCAGGACCCTTATTGCATTCGCTGTCAGCCGCAGGTCACCGGCGCTGCGATGGACTTGCTGCATTTTGCCGGCCGCACACTTGAAACCGAGGCCAACGCAGTCACCGACAATCCGCTGGTGTTGGTCGCAGAAGGCTTGATCGTTTCTGGCGGTAATTTCCACGCCGAACCTGTGGGGTTTGCGGCGGATCAAATCGCCGTTGCGGTGTCGGAAATCGGGGCCATCGCCCAGCGCCGCGTCGCCTTGATGGTTGACCCGACGCTGTCGTTTGACCTACCGCCGTTCCTGACACCAAACCCCGGTTTGAACTCTGGCTTGATGATCGCAGAAGTCACGACAGCGGCTTTGATGAGCGAAAACAAGCACCTCGCCAACCCGTGCACCACAGACAGCACCCCGACCTCTGCCAACCAAGAGGACCACGTCAGCATGGCCGCCCATGCCGCGCGCCGGTTGTTACGGATGAACGCAAACCTGAATGTGATCCTTGGCGTCGAGGCGATGTGCGGCGTTCAGGGCATCGAGTTTCGCGCGCCTTTGCAAACCAGTCCTGCGTTGTGCGCGGCCATGTCCACCTTACGCGCCCAAGTGCCCACCATTGTTGAGGATCGCTATCTGGCACCGTCCATTGTAGCCGCCGCAGCGTTGGTCGAAAGTGGTGCCTTGGCGCATGCGGTTGATTTGCCCCCCTTCGTGAAAGGGCATGCCGAATGACGCCCGTCAGCACAGAACAAGGCAGCGGCCCGATTGTGCTGGGCTTGCCGCACACAGGTACGTTTGTGCCGGACGACATCGCGGCAAACCTGAACGAAAATGGCCGAAAATTAGCCGACACCGATTGGCATATTGACCGGCTCTATGCGGATCTGATGCCTCAGGTCACGACGGTCACAGCAAACTTTCACCGCTATGTTATTGACGCCAACCGTGACCCGTCTGGCACCAGCTTGTACCCCGGTGAAAACACAACAACGCTGGTGCCACTGACCGATTTCGACGGGCTCTCGATCTGGGACACGCCGCCAAGCGACACTGAAATCCAAGCGCGTCGCACAGCCTTTCACGCCCCCTATCACGCGGCCCTTAGGGCAGAACTGGAACGGGTGCGCGACCTGCACGGTATTGCGATCTTGTACGATTGTCATTCGATCCGGTCGGAAATTCCGTTTTTGTTTGAGGGTAGGCTGCCTGATTTCAACATCGGCACAAATCTAGGGACAACCTGTCATCCACAGATCGAGGCCGCGACCCGCGAAATTTGCACCCAAGCCCAGCCCAATTCGGCGATAACAAACGGACGTTTCAAAGGCGGCTGGACCACACGGCACTACGGTCAACCTGCCAGCGACATCCACGCCATCCAAATGGAATTGGCGCAATCAACCTACCTGACACACGAAGCCGCCCCTTGGGACTATGACACCGCAAAGGCCGCGCAGCTTCGCCCGTATTTGACATCTATTCTTGCCGCCCTGACCAATTTCGCCCCATCCCTAAGAGGTTCCCAATGACCCATTCCTGCCACAACACCCGCGACGTATTTCCACCCACCGGCTCTGAGATCACTGCAAAAAGCTGGCTGACCGAAGCCCCGATGCGCATGTTGATGAACAACTTGCACCCTGACGTGGCCGAGAACCCGCATGAACTGGTCGTCTATGGCGGGATCGGGCGTGCCGCGCGCACTTGGGAAGATTTCGACGCGATTGTTGCGGCCTTGAAAGAACTGGAAGAAACCCAGACGCTTTTGGTGCAATCGGGCAAGCCGGTTGGCGTGTTCAACACCCACAAAGATGCGCCACGCGTTTTGATCGCCAATTCCAACCTTGTGCCGCATTGGGCGAACTGGGATCACTTTAACGAGCTCGATAAAAAGGGCCTGGCGATGTACGGCCAGATGACGGCCGGATCGTGGATTTACATCGGCACCCAAGGCATTGTTCAGGGCACCTACGAGACGTTCATGGAGGCAGGTCGCCAGCATTATGACGGCTACCTGACGGGGCGTTGGATTTTGACCGGTGGCTTGGGGGGCATGGGCGGTGCGCAACCTTTGGCGGCTGTGATGGCGGGGGCCTGCTGTCTGGCTGTTGAGTGTGACGAAACCCGCGCTGATTTCCGGCTGCGCACGCGCTATGTCGATGCAAAGACCCACGATCTGGACGAAGCCTTGGCGATGATTGATGCCTGGACCAAGGCGGGCGAGGCAAAATCCGTGGCCTTGATCGGCAACGCCGCCGACGTGTTCCCTGAGTTGGTCAAACGCGGCGTGAGGCCTGACATGGTGACCGATCAGACCTCGGCCCACGATCCGGTTCACGGGTATTTGCCGCAGGGTTGGAACGTCGCTGAGTGGCGCGCCAAACAAGAAAGCGATCCCAAAGGTGTGGAAAAAGCCGCGCGTGCGTCGATGAAAATCCAAGTCGCTGCCATGGTCGATTTCTGGAACGCTGGCGTGCCGACGCTCGATTATGGCAACAACATCCGGCAGGTCGCATTGGAAGAAGGGCTTGAAAACGCCTTTGCTTTTCCCGGCTTTGTGCCTGCCTACATTCGGCCCTTGTTTTGTCGTGGCATTGGTCCGTTTCGCTGGTGCGCTTTGTCTGGCGATCCCGAGGATATCTACAAAACAGATGCCAAGGTCAAAGAGTTGATCGACGATCCGCACCTGCACAATTGGCTGGACATGGCCCGCGAACGCATCGATTTCCAAGGGCTGCCTGCCCGCATTTGTTGGGTCGGTCTGGGGCTGCGCGACAAGCTGGGTCTTGCCTTTAACGAAATGGTGCGCAGCGGCGAACTGTCGGCCCCTGTTGTGATCGGACGCGACCACCTGGACAGCGGCTCGGTTGCCTCGCCAAACCGCGAGACAGAAGCGATGAAAGACGGCTCGGACGCCGTGTCGGATTGGCCGCTTTTGAACGCGATGCTAAATGTGGCGGGTGGTGCGACGTGGGTCTCGCTGCATCATGGTGGCGGAGTCGGCATGGGTTTTTCCCAGCACTCGGGCATGGTCATTTGTTGCGATGGATCCGAGGATGCAGACCGGCGCATCGCCAACGTGTTGTGGAATGATCCCGCCACAGGCGTCATGCGCCACGCCGATGCAGGGTACGAGGACGCGTTGGATTGCGCGCGCAAAAACGGGCTGAATTTGCCCGGCATTCTGAACCGCTAAATTTTGGCGCGACCTAAATGTCTTGCGGGCGGAATGATGCGTGGGTGCAGGCGCGCGCGCACGCCGCTATTCGATCACCCTTGCGCTTGAAAGACGGCTGACACTTCGGCTCTGATGATCTGCGCAATCAAATCGCAATCCTCGATCGAGAACGTCAGCGGCACGCGCATGTCGACGATCCCGTGCAGAATCCGGTCTGATTTTGGCATTGGCTGCGGGTCGGCGTAGGTCCAGCTGTCGTATTTGCTGGTAAAGGCCACAGGCTCTGGCGCGCCGAACCATTTGAGTTCGACGCCACGTGCGCCGCACCGCGACACCACATCGCGGATGCTGTCGTCCGACCAGTCCAACAACAGGAATTGAATGGATGATCCGACAATGGTTTCAACCTCCGGGCGCTCAATCACCTGCATCCCGGGCGTGTCGCGAAGACCCGCCTCAAGCGCGTAGTAGCGATCGTTCCAGCGCTCGCACTGCGTCGCGATATCTGCGATTTGTGGCCGCAAGATCGCCGCACGCAGGTTGTCCATGCGTCCGGAAATATTTGGTGTTTCGTATTTAATCTGGGCAAAAACCGATGGATCGGGTGCCGCCAAATGCCGCTCGAACAACATGTAAGACCCCGACATCATCACGGATTTCGCCGCCAAAACCGGATCATCCGTGACCAGAAAACCGCCCTCGCCCGAATTCACGTGCTTGTACGTCTGACACGAATAGCACCCGATGTGGCCGGACCGCCCCGAGGCAACGCCCTTCCACGCCGATCCCATCGTGTGCGCGCAATCCTCGACCACTTTGACACCAGCGCCGTCACAGATCGCCATCAAGCGTTCCATGTCGCAGATGTGCCCGCGCATGTGGCTCAGCAACAAAACGTCCGCTTGGTCGATTTTGACTTCAAGATCATCCAGATCGATGGTCAGTTGTTCGGTCACGCCAACAAAGATCGGCTTGGCCCCAACGGCAGCAATCGCGCCCGGAACCGGTGCCAGCGTAAAGGCATTGGACAAGACGTGATCGCCGTGCCCAACCCCAAGCGCCCGCAAGGCCGTCGCCATCGCATACCCGCCAGAGGCCACCGCAAGGCAGTATTTCGCACCGACGTAGGCCGCGTATTCCTGCTCTAGCAGCGCGGTCTCTGATATCTCGCCCTCAGCCGTGTTGTAACGGTGCAACCGACCATGGCGCAAAACAGCTATTGCCGCCTCGATGCCTGCTTCGGGAATGGGATCTTGCTGGGTGAAACTGCCGGTAAAATTCTGTGTCATGGGGATGTTGTGCGCACTCAGCCTGCGCGCGTCAAGAGACAGGAGGACGCATTAAACAAAACCAAATCTAGGCAGCCGATTAGCCCAACAACCGCTGAACAATTGCCGGCAAATCAGCGTAGTCATCCAACAATGCTTCGGGTTCCAGGGCGGCCATGTCACCGCCCGCAGGTCCAAAAGTGACCAAAACGCTCGGCACACCGGCATTTCGGGCGGTTTTGCGGTCGGTATCCGTATCACCGATCAAACAGGTCAACGCAGGATCCCCCCCCGCACGGCGCGCCGCCTCAAACAAATGTTCGGGATCAGGTTTGCGCACATCCAACGTATCCGCCCCCACCATCGAGGCAAAGGCATCACGCACACCAAGGCGTTTCAGCAGCTCTTCGGCCAGACCTTGGGGTTTGTTAGTCGCAATGCCGACGCCGTAGCCCAGCGTTTTTAACACCTCAACCGCGTCCATCGCGCCGGGATACATGACCGTGCGGCTGTCGATGTCCTTGGCATAAGCCTCTAGCAACACAGGATAATAGTGATCCAACTTGTCCTTATCGTGGGCGCGATCCATGCGTTGCAACCCCAGCATCAGCATTGCGCGACCACCCCGCAATGCGATGCCGGCATCCGACGCAGGGTCCAGCATATCGCCCGCCCCCATGTCGCGAAAACACACGTTTGCCGCTTCGATCAGATCGCCGCTGGTGTCGGCCAATGTGCCGTCCAAATCAAAAATAACCGTCTTCATCTGCGTACCCCTTAGGCGAAACCCTGCTTGCACGTGTTGCAACCCGACATTTTGTTTGATCGCACAACACCTTGTGCCTTTGGCGCAAACGGATAAAACGAGGACGAGTAGAACAAAAGAGATTTCGCATGAGCGTTGCACTTATCATCCTGGCCGCAGGAAAAGGCACACGGATGAATTCCGATATGCCAAAGGTCCTTCACCCCATCGCTGGGGCACCGATGTTGGTGCACGCGATGAACGCAGGCCAAGCGTTGGACTTGTCCCACACCGTTGTCATCGCAGGGCACGGGGCCGAGGCCGTGACCAAAGCGGCACTGGATCACGACGAGGACGCAACAATCGTCTTGCAAACCGAACAGCTGGGCACCGGCCACGCGGTGATGCAGGCGCGCGATGCCTTGGCCGGTTTTGACGGCAAAGCCATCGTGCTGTTTGGCGACACGCCGTTCATGCAAAACGAAACCTTGCAAGCCATGCTTGATGCACCCGCAGACGTGGTTGTGTTGGGTTTTGAGCCCGAAGACACCGCGCGCTATGGCCGTTTGGTCATGGACGGCACGTCGCTGGACCGCATCGTGGAGCACAAAGACGCCACAGAGGCCGAGCGCGCGATCACTCTGTGCAACGGCGGCGTCACCTGCTGCCCTGCCCCGTTAATGTTTGAATTGCTTGATAAAATCGGCAACGATAACGCCTCGGGCGAATACTACCTGACCGACTTGGTGGGGCTGGCCCGCGCCGCAGGACATTCCGCAACCGTTGTGACCTGTTCAGAGGCGGAAACGCTTGGCGTCAATTCACGCGCGCAACTGGCCGCCGCCGACGCATTGTTCCAGACAGGTGCCCGCGCACAATTGATGCAAGACGGCGTGACATTGGTCGCCCCCGAAACCGTCTATCTATCACTAGACACGATCATCGGGCGCGACACGATTGTTGAACCCAACGTGGTCTTTGGCCCCGGTGTGACGGTTGAATCCGGTGCAACCATTCGCGCATTTTCTCATCTCGAGGGCTGCCACGTGGCACGCGGTGGCATCATCGGGCCCTACGCCCGCCTGCGCCCCGGTGCGGAGTTGTCCGAACACGTGCGCGTCGGCAACTTTGTCGAAATCAAAAACGCCCAGATCGCCGAAGGGGCCAAGGTCAACCACCTGTCCTACATTGGCGATGCAACGATTGGCGAGAAAACCAACATTGGTGCAGGTACAATCACCTGCAATTATGACGGCGTGATGAAGCATCACACAGACATCGGCGACAATGTGTTCATCGGGTCCAACACCATGCTTGTTGCCCCCGTCACAATCGGCGATGGCGCGATGACAGGCAGCGGTTCCGTGATCACATCTGACGTGGAACCAGACGCTTTGGCGCTGGCCCGCGCGCCACAAGTCGAAAAACCGGGCATGGCACGAAAATTGTTCGAAATGTTAAAGGCCAAGAAGGCCCGCCTAAGCAGGAGCAGCTAAAAATGTGTGGAATTGTAGGGGTCCTCGGGAACCACGAAGCAGCACCAATCCTTGTTGAGGCGCTTAAACGGCTGGAATATCGCGGCTACGACAGCGCCGGTATCGCCACTGTAAACAACGGTGTTCTGGACCGTCGTCGCGCGGTCGGGAAACTGGTTAATCTGTCGGATCGATTGGTCCACGAACCGCTGGCAGGCAAGTCTGGCATCGGTCACACCCGCTGGGCCACGCACGGTGCACCGAACGAAAACAACGCCCACCCGCATCAGGCGGGCCCTGTGGCTGTTGTGCACAATGGCATCGTCGAAAACTTTCGTGATTTGCGGGTGCAATTGACGACGGCAGGCATTGAGTTCACCACCGATACCGACACCGAAACCGTCGCATTGATGACGCAATATCACATGTCCCAAGGGGCAAGCCCGGTCGAGGCTGCGAACAAAACCATCGATATGCTTGAGGGCGCGTTTGCCCTCGCTTTTCTGTTCCACGGCGTAGACGATTTGATGATCGCAGCGCGCAAAGGGTCGCCCTTGGCCATCGGGCACGGAACGGGCGAAATGTTCGTAGGTTCTGACGCAATCGCTTTGGCGCCTTTGACCGACCGGATCACCTACCTTGAGGAAGGTGACCGCGCCGTCCTGACCCGCACGTCGCTGGAAATTCGTGATCGCAACGGTGAACTGGCCAACCGCGACATTCGTACCATTCAAATTGACAGCGCGCGTGTGGACAAGGCTGGGCACAAACACTTTATGGCCAAAGAAATCGCCGAGCAGCCGACTGTTTTGGGTGACGCATTGGCGAATTATTTGGGCAAGGATGGCGACATCACCCTGCCCGCCCCTGACATCGATTTCTCCAAAATTGACCGCGTGACGATGGTTGCGTGCGGCACGGCATATCTGGCCTGCCTGACCGCGAAATACTGGTTTGAACAGGTCGCCCGCTTGCCGGTCGAGGTCGATGTTGCGTCAGAATTCCGCTACCGTGAACCGCCAATTCCGGCGCGCACGCTCGCGGTTTTTGTTAGCCAATCGGGCGAAACCGCAGACACGTTGGCCGCACTGCGCTATTGCGACGGTAAGGCAGACAAAATCGTATCTGTGGTCAATGTTCCCGAAAGTTCGATCGCGCGCGAAAGCGATTTGGCATTGCCGATCCACGCGGGCGTTGAGGTCGGCGTGGCCTCGACCAAAGCGTTCACATGCCAACTGACAGTGTTGCTTTTGATGGTGCTGAAAGCGGCGAAACAACGTGGCACAATCACGGCGGACCAGATGACTGATCACCTGTCTGCCCTGCGTGCAATGCCCGCTGTCATCAACACAGCGCTTGAACAAAACGACGCGATGCGCCTTGCCGCGCTGAAGCTGTCAGAGGCCCGGGATGTGTTGTTTCTAGGACGAGGCTTGATGTATCCGCTCGCCCATGAGGGCGCGCTAAAATTAAAAGAAATCAGTTACATACACGCCGAATCTTATGCATCAGGTGAGCTAAAGCACGGCCCCATCGCGTTGGTTGACAAACATGTTCCGGTGGTGGTTTTTGCCCCGCGTGACACCCTGTTCGAAAAGACCGTTTCCAACATGCAAGAAGTCATGGCGCGCAAAGGCAAGGTGATTTTGGTATCAGATGCCAAAGGTCTGGAAGAAGCCGGCGAAGGCACGTGGGCAACCATCGAAATGCCGGACGTGCCGGACATCGTAACCCCAATCCTATACGCTATTCCCGCGCAGTTGTTGGCCTATCACACAGGCGTCGCCAAGGGCACGGATGTGGATCAGCCGCGCAACCTCGCCAAATCTGTGACGGTTGAATAATGGGCAAGCAATTTGATCAAATCGGAGACGATCATCGCGCGTTTATCGAACAGCAGCACATGTTCTTTTGTGGCTCAGCCGCGCCCGAGGGCAAGGTCAATATTTCGCCCAAAGGCAATGACAGCCTGCGCGTTATGTCCCCCACCCGCATCGTGTGGCGCAACCTGACCGGCAGTGGCAACGAGACCGCAGGCCATCTGCCCCTGAACCCGCGCATGACGTTGATGTGGGTTGGCTTTGAAACACGCCCGATGATTATGCGCGCCTATGGCACAGCCAAGTGTCTGCATCCTCGCGACACGGAATTTGACGCCCTGAACGCCCTATTCCCGCCCCATATCGGTGCGCGCCAAATCTATGATATGCATGTTGATATGTTGCAAACCAGCTGCGGCTATGCTGTGCCCTTCTTTGATCATGTCGGTCCACGCGATGTTCTGGACAAATGGGCTGACAACAAAGGCCGCACTGGCATCGACACTTATTGGCAGGACCGAAATCAGCACACGCTGGATGGCTTGCCCACACATATATTGGACAAATCCGAATGAACCTGGATGACGCACTTGCGCAGCTAAACGAACACCAAGACGCTGAAAAAGCTGAACAAACCGCGAGCTATCACAAGGCCCCTCGTGTTTACCTTGGCGTTGCCAATCCAGTCATCAACGATTTGACCAAAGACTGGCGCGCGACGATGGACGTCGAACAACGCGTCGATCTGGCTGACGCCCTTTGGGAAACCGACATCTATGAGGCGCGCTTGGCAGCCGCCAAATTACTGACCCAAGCCCGCATCAAAGATGATGACGACGCGTGGGGCCTGATTGCCTCGTGGGTGGATGATTTTGACAGCTGGGCGATTGCAGATCACGCATGCATGGCCGGTCAAAAGCGACTGATCGCTGACCCTTCGCGGATCGATCATATTGAAACATGGACAACGTCTGAGCACATGTGGACCCGCCGCGCAGCGCTCGTGATCACGTTGCCGTGGACCAAACAGAACCACCCCAAACCGCTGGATCTGGAAATCCGCGCACGGGTTTTGGGATGGGCTGCGTCTTATGTGCCGGATCGCGCGTGGTTTATCCAAAAAGCCATCGCGTGGTGGCTGCGCGACTTGTCCAAACATGACGCGCCAGCCGTTGTTGCATTTCTGGATCAATACGGTGCCCAGATGAAGCCTTTTGCCGCCAAAGAGGCCGCCAAGTACCTCAAATAATCAGTCGTGCATCCCGCGAATAGGATAGTTGTTTTCGGGATTGCGCACGAATTTGACACCGCCAAGAACCACATTCAGATCGGGCCGTGCAAACGGCGCGTTCGAGATGTCGAGGATTTGGATCGCACCATCGCCATTGATGATGAACAGGCCCGGCTCCGGGAACGGATGATCGGTTTCTGCCGCTGAACGTGGGTCAGAAACATACAGCCCCAGGCTTTGTATTTGTGCGATGCTCATCCCATACCCAACAGGGAATTTCGGCGCGATATCAGACAGTTGCCCATCTGCTTGGTCCGCTTTGTCACCGGTGACGGCGATCACATCGACGCCTTGGCCGTGGAAATCATCCAGCAAGTCGTTCAGCGTATTCAGGTACCGTGTGCAAATCGGACAGTGCTTGCCGCGATAAACCACGACCATCTGCCAATCATGCCCCCCTGTGGGCGTGCCGACATGCAACGTGCCGCCGCCGTATTGGTCCACGTCGAATTTCGGAAAAAGACTGCCGGCTGCCAGTTTCGTTGTGCTCATTTTGATGCTCCTTATGCTGCACCCGCACACAACGTCAGCGCGAAGTGGGTGTCAACGCACAGACGCTGCGCATCACAAGGAGGTGAGCGATCTAGACGCTGACCTGCACCTCAACCAATTCGGTCAACGGCGCGCCAAGGGATTGAAACCCTTGCAAAGACAGGCGGCTGCCGGCGGTGACCGGACCGTCAATCGGGATCAGGGTCACATCAATGGACGTGCCGTTATAGCTGACTTTGCCAGTGCTTTGCGTGCTGACCAATGGCGTCTTGAGCCACAAACCAGGTTCTGCAGGACTGCCCAAGGACGCAACCGTACTGCCCAGATCACCAGATGTAGGGACAGGTTTCGCAGCCTCGGGGGTCGTGATCACGTCGCTCGCAACCGGCCGCGCCAAGGGGCGTGTTTGCACACCGGCAGCGGCATCGCCCACGGGCACATCCGCCTCGATTGTTTCGGTTGGTGTTCTCAGCCCATTCGGGGTCAAACCACATCCTGCCAAAGCGGCACAGATCACGACACTTGTTACAATATTTTTCATGAGCCCAGCCTAACCCGCAGCTGCTGTGTCATCAATCGCCCTTTGCCCCTTGCCCGTCGGTGCGCGCATCTTTACCTATTGAAGCATGAATGCACCTTTGATTGATCCCTTCGCACGCGCCATCACCTATCTGCGCGTTTCCGTCACAGACCGCTGCGATTTTCGCTGCGTCTACTGCATGTCCGAAAACATGACGTTCCTGCCGAAAAAGGAACTGCTGACGCTCGAGGAACTGGACCGCATGTGTTCCACGTTCATTGGCCTTGGCGTTGAAAAACTACGGATCACGGGCGGCGAACCTTTGGTGCGCAAGGGGATCATGACGTTTTTTGACGGCATGACGCGGCATCTTGAGGCTGGAACGCTCAAGGAATTGACGCTGACCACCAACGGGTCGCAGTTGGAAAAATACGCTGATGATTTGTTTGCCGCTGGTGTGCGCCGTGTGAACATCTCACTTGATACGCTGGATGATCAGAAATTCGGCGACATAACCCGCTGGGGGCGCTTGCCGCAGGTTTTGCGCGGTGTCGATGCAGCGTTAAAAGCTGGCCTAAAAGTCAAAATCAACGCCGTCGCGCTTAAGGGTTTTAACGAGCCGGAATTGCCCAGTATCACCAAATGGTGCGCCGATTTGGGCCTTGATCTGACCTGGATCGAAGTCATGCCAATGGGCGACATCGGCAACGAGGATCGCCTGAGCCAATATTGGTCGCTGAAAGACGTGCGCACCGCCTACGAGGATCACTACACCGTCACCGATCTGGCCGAAAAAACCGGGGGGCCTGCGCGTTACGTGCGGCTCGAGGAAACCGGCCAGAAAATCGGGTTTATCACACCCCTGTCCCATAATTTCTGCGAAAGCTGTAACCGCGTCCGCATTACCTGCACCGGCGAAATCTACCTGTGCTTGGGTCAAGAAGACATGGCCGATTTGCGCGCGCCTTTGCGTGCCCACCCAAACGATGACCGCCCGTTAGAAGACGCCATTCGCGCGGCAATTGCGATGAAACCCAAGGGCCATGATTTCGACTATTCGCGGCAATCGCTGGACGGCCAAATGCCCCGCCACATGAGCCATACGGGCGGCTAATGCGCGGTCCTCAGCGCCCGAGCATTCGTCCGACTGCGCTCTTTCGCGCCTACGCGGTTGCCACGACCTTTTTCATGCCGATTGCCGCGTTTTTTGTGGTGCGCAAATTGCGTCGTGCGGGCGTGCCCAGCCACCGCGCCCATGAGGTCGTTGGCAACGCCACTGAACATCGCCCCGGCGGCACGCTGATCTGGTTTCATGCCGCATCCGTCGGTGAAAGCCTGTCGGTTTTGTCGCTGATCACCGCCATGGGGCGCGCATTGCCGGACGCGCGGTTTCTGATCACATCCGGCACTGCGACATCCGCGCATCTGATCGCCGCCCGCATGCCTGCGCGCACGCAACATCAATTTGCGCCTCTTGATGGCGCGGGCCCATTGCGCCGTTTTCTGAAAACATGGCGACCGGACGCTGCGATCTTGGTCGAAAGCGAATTGTGGCCGAACATGCTGATCCACACGCGCCGCGCAGATATTCCAATGGCGATGGTCAACGCCCGGCTCTCGGACAAGTCGCTAAAAAGCTGGGCAAAGCAACACAAGACAGCCGCGTTTTTGCTGCATCATTTCAAGCTGGTGCTGACACAGACGACCGCGATGGCCCAGCACCTGATTGATCTCGGAACCCCCGCAGACAAAACCGCAAAGGGCGTCGATCTCAAATCCCTGTCTGCCCCCCTGCCTGTGCACGGCAAATCGCTGGGTCAGATGCGCACAACGCTTGGGCATCGCCCGGTTTGGGCTGCGTGTTCGACCCACGACGGCGAAGAAACCGATGTGTTAGAAGCGCATGCCAAGTTGTTGAAAACACATCCTGATCTGTGCCTTATCCTTGTCCCGCGTCATCCTGAACGCAGCCCGGACGTGCAGAAGTTGATCGAAAATGCCGGATTCAGTTTCACCACTCGATCCGTAGGTGGCTTGCCTGAAAAGCAAGTCTATCTGGCAGATACTTTGGGTGAAATGGGCTTGTGGTACAGCCTTGCGCCCTTCGTGTTTTTGGGCGGTTCGCTGCACCCGATTGGCGGGCACAATCCGTTTGAACCGGCACATTTCGGGGCCGCCGTGTTGTCGGGCGTTCACATCACCAATTTTGCCGACGCCTACAGCGCGCTTGAGGCCAAAGGCGGCGCGCGTTTGGTCAATTATGCGACACAGATCGCCGAGATCGCCGATACTTGGTTGCGCCATCCGGAAGCGTTGCAAACAGCGCGCGCGGGGGCCAAAGCATTTGTCGCCGACCAAAGCGGAACTTTGGACGACGTGGCCAACCAACTGATCACAGCCCTGGACATTGCGCCATGAAAAAACGGATTTTTGTCACCAACTTTAACCGCAATTTCACCGGCGTGTCGGCCACCGCTGCGAACGTCGTGCGCGCCCAAACGGGCCGTTACGATCTGTCGCTTGTCGGCCACTCCCTGCCCGGATGCCCACCGCCGATCACGCTGAAACAGGCGCGCGCTGCGTCAACCGAACCCTGCATCTGGCACGTGCGTCGCAACACCGAAATGCGTGCGGCAATCTGGGCGCGTGACGTGTTGAGTTTGCCGATCAAAATCGTCTTTACCTCAGCCGCACAGCGTCGCCATTCTGCGTTTCCGCGCTGGTTGATTTCGCGCATGGACGCGATTGTCGCAACGACAGACACAGCCGCCAGCTTTGTCCCAAACGTGCGCGCCGTCGTCCCGCACGGCGTTGACACCGAGCTCTATTGCCCTGCTGCAGATCGTGCGGCGGCTTGGGCGGCCCTTGGCTACGGCGGCACATCTGGCATCGCGTCAATCGGGCGGGTGCGGCCTGAAAAGGGCAGCGACCGGTTTGTCGAAGCGATGATTGACGTGTTGCCGCAGCACCCGAATACCGTGGCTTTGGTGATTGGTCGTGCGGCGCGGGAACACCAAGCGTTTCAACAAGAGTTAAAGGACGAAATAGCCGCGGCGGGCTTGTCTGAGCGTATCCTGTTTGTCGGTGAAATCGCCGCAGATCAAATGCCAAACCTGATGCGCGCCTTGTCCCTAGTCGTGCAATTGCCGCGCTACGAAGGCTACGGCATGGTCCCGCTAGAAGGGATGGCCAGCGGTGTCCCGTTTGTCGGCACCGACGCTGGATACTACCGCAGTTTCTCGGCGCAAGGCACTACCGGAACTGTTGTCGATGACGTGATGGATGCGGCCAGTGCTGTCGGCAAAATCCTTGATGGAAACGTTGAAAACATGGGCAAGCGCGCGCGTGACGTGGCGGTTGACGCCTTTAGTGCAACGTCAGAGGCAGACGGCATTGACGCCGTCTACCAAGCGCTGATTTGACCCTTAGGACATCGGCATGCGTTGTTCAGCAATGCCCGCCCACCAGCTGCACCCTGCCGGGATTGCGTCGTCGTTAAAGTTGTATTCGGGATGATGCACCATCGCGCCTTCGCCGTTGCCAACGACGATGTAGGCGCCCGGGCGTTCTTCGAGCATAAAGGCGAAATCCTCGCCACCCATCACCAACGGCGCTTCGTCGCATTGGCCCGACACTGATTTGGCAACGTCCACCGCAAAGGCTGTTTGTTCTTCGGAATTGACCATGACCGGATAACCACGGTGATAGTCGACCTCAGCTGTGCCGCCAAAGGTCATTGCCACACCTGAGCAAATCTCGTTGATCCGCGTCTCAGCGAGGTTGCGCATTTCCTTGGACATAGTGCGCACGGTGCCTTTCAAATGCACCTTTTGCGGGATCACATTGAACGCCTTGGACGAGGTTTCAAACGAGGTCACAGACACGACGACCTGATCAATCGGATCGGCATTACGGCTGGCGATGGTTTGTAATGACATGACCAATTGGCTGGCCATGACGGTGGTGTCGACCGTGTCGTTTGGCTTGGCGGCGTGGCCACCTTTGCCCTCGACGTAGATGTCGAATTGGTCGGTGGCTGCGAAAAACGGGCCAGAGCGGATCGCAAAGTGACCGGTAGGCAGGCCCGGCCAGTTGTGCATTCCGTAGACTTCCTGGATGCCCCAGCGGTCCATCATGCCGTCGTCGCACATCTCTTTACCGCCGCCGCCGCCTTCTTCGGCGGGTTGGAAAATGACGACGACAGTGCCGTCAAAATTGCGGGTTTCGGCCAGGTATTGCGCGGCCCCCAGCAACATCGCGGTGTGCCCGTCGTGACCACAGGCGTGCATCGCTCCGTCCGTGAGCGAGGCATATTCAACACCTGTTGCCTCATGAATCGGCAGTGCATCCATGTCAGCGCGTAGGCCGACGACCTTGCCAGACTCAGTCGTGTTGCCTTTGATTACACCGATGACGCCCGTGCGCCCGATGCCCGTCACCACCTCGTCACACCCAAAGGCGCGCAGTTTGTCTGCAACCAGCGCGCTGGTGCGGTGCGTTTCAAATAGAATTTCGGGGTTTTGGTGAATGTCGCGGCGCCACGCCGTGATGTCATCGTGCAGTTCTGCAAACCGGTTTTTCACAGCCATTTGATTCTCCTGATGCAATAATAAGTTGTAAGATATACAACTTTAGATTCGGTCAATTTTGAAGGGTTGGCAAGGTCTTATCAGACAGATCACGCATCGATTGGCATACGACGTTCGACCATTTCAGCAAACCAGCTGCACCCTGCCGGGATCGCTTCGTCATCGAAATCATAGGCGGGGTGGTGGACGGTTGCGCCATCGCCGTTGCCGATCATGATATAGGCACCGGGGCGTTCCTCTAGCATGTAGGAAAAATCCTCGCCTGCCATAATCGGCGGTGTATTTGTATCTACGGATCCGGCAATGCTTGCTGCCGCTTCTGCCGCGTATTCAGTATTCAACTCGGCATTAACCGTCGCAGGATAGCCGCGTTCGTAAACGATATCAGCAGTGCAGCTATGCGCCTGCGCGGTCAAGTCCGTGATCTGTTTCAGTTTGGTCTCAGCAAGATCGCGCACATCTGCATCCAGCGTACGCACAGTTCCGCGCATCGAAATCGACTGCGGAATAACATTGAACGCATCGGTGTCGGAATGAACGGCACAGACCGAAACCACCACGTTTTTCAACGGATCAACGGCGCGTGACGCGATCGATTGCAAAGCCAACATCACATGCGCTGCGGCGATATTCGGATCAATTGCCTCGTGGGGGGCAGCTGCATGCCCGCCTTGACCGGTGATGGTCAAAACGAATTCGTCCGTGGCCGCCAGCAAAGCACCTGCGCGGATCGCAAATTCACCAACCGGATAACCCGGCATGTTGTGCATGCCGTACACTTCTTGGATGTTCCAGCGGTCCATCAGACCATCTTTGACCATCTCGCGACCACCGCCGCCGCCTTCTTCTGCGGGCTGAAAGATCATCACCGCGGTACCATCAAAATTGCGGGTTTCCGCCAGATATTGCGCGGCCCCCAGCAACATCGCCGTGTGCCCGTCGTGACCGCAGGCGTGCATTTTGCCCGGCACGGTGCTGGCGTATTCCAACCCTGTTGCCTCGTGGATCGGCAGCGCGTCCATGTCAGCGCGCAAGCCAATCACGCGACCAGACGTATCGGTGCGCCCCTTGATGACCGCCACAACCCCCGTCTGACCGATGCCAGTGGTGATGTCGGTGATCCCGAATTCACGCAGCCTGTCTTCGACAAATTGCGCGGTTTCATGCACGTCAAACTGTAGCTCGGGATGCATATGCAGGTGGCGGCGCCAGCCGGTAATTTCGGCATGGGTTTCAGCAAAACGGTTTTTGATTGGCATATTTACTCCAGTTCAATGCTTAAACGGACGGTCCAATATCCATCTTGGAACCGTCAGTAAAACGGCTCAGGCGGAATCTGTGCAGATCATGGCCCACATCCGCGCCAGTGACCAGAGCCGACAACACACGCCCCGCAGCCGGACCGATCCCGAAACCGTGACCGCTAAATCCGGTGCCGACCACCAGCCCCTTGATCGCGTCCACACGGTCCATCACCGGCACGACGTCAGGCATCGTGTCGATCATACCAGCCCAGGCAGATTTCAATTTTATGGGCCCAAATGTAGGGAAAAGCGCCGCAAAATCGCGCTGCAGATCCCGCAGCTTTTTTGGGTTTGGTGCAGGGTTCAGAACGCGCATCCGCTCGAACGGGCTTTGCGCCTCTGCGGACCAACTGCGCGGCGTGCCCCACGCATCGGGAAACCCTGTTGGGGCACTGGCCATAAACCGCGTACCAAACGGGTCTTTGCGCAGTTGCGTCAGAAACTTTGGAAACGCGCGAAACGCATCAGGGCCGATAAACAACTCGTGGAACCCGCCCGCAGCCAGCGAATAGCCACCATCAGCACGCGCGCGAAACGCGATTTTGTCATCCGCAGCGCCGCCTTGATACATTTGCGGCAAAGGTTCGGTCGCAGCCACCGTTGCGCGCACGCTCAACTGCGGTAGGGCCACGCCCGCATTGCGCAAAAACAACGACGACCATGCACCACCCGCCAGAACAACCGAGGACGCTTTGATGCGCCCCTGTTCCGTCATCACGCCAGTGACGCGGCCCGCCTGAATATCCAGCGTTCGCACCGCGCAGTTTTCAATCAACCGCGCACCTGCACGTGCCGCGATCCCTGCCAAAGCAGGCACAGTCACCCACGGCTCAGCCCGCAAATCAGTCGCAGTGTATAGAGCGCCGGCATAGCTTTGCGAAATGCCGGAAATCAGGGCTTGGGTCTCGGCATTGCTGAGCAAACGGCTGTCGACACCGTGGGCGCGGGCATGATCCAGCCATGCCTCGTACACCGCCATCTCTTCGTCGGTTTTGGCCAGATAGCTGACGCCACCTTGAACCAAACCGATGTCAACATTTGTGCGGCTGGCAAGATCGCGCCAGATCCGGTTGGATTCTGCCATGATGCCCAATTCATGCGGATCGCGACCTTGTTGGCGAATCCACCCCCAATTGCGGCTGGATTGTTCCGCGGCAATGCGACCCTTTTCCAACAGCACAACGTGATGACCAGCTTCGACCAAAAACAACGCCGTGCAGACACCAATGACGCCACCACCAATGACGACAACGTCAGTTTGCTGCGGCGGAGCCCCCGCATGCACGACCGGTGTTGCCTCGGAAATCGGGAAAGCCATCATAGCATCAAATCACCTTCAGACGTTTTTAGGGGACGGTGGGCGGGGCGTCTTGC
The DNA here is from genome assembly GCA_029251465.1 of Ascidiaceihabitans sp. Taxonomy (GTDB): domain Bacteria; phylum Pseudomonadota; class Alphaproteobacteria; order Rhodobacterales; family Rhodobacteraceae; genus Ascidiaceihabitans. The sequence goes on along the minus strand of JAQXDI010000048.1, from coordinate 67,694 downwards.
TCAGCAAGAGCGCCGTGCGCCGATCACATCAATCGCGTCACCAAATCCCGCATGAATTGGTGGCCAGCTTCAAACTGGGCAATCTCGATGAACTCGTTGGGTTGGTGGGCTTGTGCGATGTCGCCCGGGCCACAAACCACAGCTGAATATCCCGCCGCCTGAAACTGCCCCGCTTCGGTGCCGTAACTGACCACGTGTCCTGCGTTGTCACCTGTGATCGCGCGCGCGATTCCTTCAGCTTCACCGCCGTCTTCGGGGCGCAGCGGTGGCACAGCAAAGCGGATGTTCAAATCGATCCGGGTGTCCGGGTGCACGGCCTGCATGCCGGCCTCAACCTCGCGCACGCGGGCGACGTAGTCCGCAACCAGTGCATCAGGGTCATCGCCCGGCACCGCACGGAAATCCATCGCGAATTTGCAGTCTTTGGCGGTGATGTTGTGGGCCGTGCCGCCCTCGATCATGCCGACGTGCCACGTGGTGCAAGGCGGATCGAACATCGCCCCCAGCGTTGTGGGTTCCGCGGCAAAATTCACGGCGTTTTTTTCGGTGGCAAAACTGATCAGCTTGGCGGCTTCCAAAATCGCAGACACGCCGGTGTGCATGATCGACGAGTGCACCTCGAACCCGACAACATGGGTGTAGATGCCCTGCCCGCCTTTGTGGCCAGTCACCGCTTTCATGCTTGAAGGCTCGCCCACAATCACCGACGCCCCTTTGGGAATAACGCCTTGCATCGCTTCGATCATGAGGGGCGCACCGGTGCAACCAACCTCTTCGTCAAAGCTGAGCGCCAATTGCAGCGGACGTTTGATACCCGCGTAATGCGCCTCGACCAAGGCCCAGATCGCCAGTGCGTCGTAGCCTTTCATGTCGCAGGTGCCGCGCCCGTAATAGCGCCCGTCTTTTTCAAGGACCGTCCATGGGTCCGTGTCCCACGGCTGCCCGTCCACCGGCACAACATCCGTGTGACCCGACAGCACAATGGCACCCTCGACCTCGGCGCCGACATGGGCAAACAACGCAGCCTTGTGTGGTTGATCCGGATCCGGCCAGCGGTGCGCCGTGATGCCGTGCGATCCAAGATAGTCTTCGACCCAATCCACCAGCGGCAGATTGGTGTCACGGCTAACAGTTGGAAAACTGATGAGTTTCGTCATCAGCTCGAGCGGGCTTAGGCGTCCACCGGATTTAGTATCGGTCATTTTAGTATCCACTGTCCGTGATCAAAACCTGATGGCCCGGCGCGACCTCGCGGTAAACCGAAGGTTCGGCCTGATAGCCCACCGGATGGATCGGCGACGGAATTGGTTTGAAATTCAGGTCTTTTTCGTCTTTGCGCTGGCGCGGATCAGCGATCGGAACCGCCTTCATCAAGGCCTGCGTGTACGGGTGCTGCGGGTTTTCGAACACCGCCGAACGTGGGCCCATTTCGACAATCCGGCCCAGATACATCACACCAACATTGTGGCTGACCCGTTCAACAACGGCCATATCGTGGCTGATAAACAAGAACGACAGTTCCAGGTCCTGCTGCAATTCCATCATCAGGTTTAGCACTTGGGCTTGGACAGAAACGTCCAGCGCCGACACCGCCTCGTCTGCGATGATCAGTTTGGGGTTCAAAGCCAGCGCGCGCGCAATCGCGACTCGTTGGCGTTGCCCGCCGGACAATTCATGCGGATAGCGGCGCATAAAGCTGCGGGGCAGTTCGACGCGATCAAACAGCATTTCGATGCGGTCCATCACCTCGGCCCCTTTGAACATGCCAAAGTTGTGCATCGGTTCGGCCACCTGATCAGACAGCTGCATTTGCGGGTTCAGTGACGCGAACGGGTCCTGAAAAATCATCTGCATGTCCAAGCGCGAGTTTCGCAAGCCCTTGCCATCCAGCGCCATGATGTCGACATCGCCGACCTGAATGCTGCCGGACTGCGGTTCGACCAGACGCAGGATCGAGCGCCCCGCCGTCGATTTTCCGCAACCGGATTCGCCAACCAGCGACAGCGTTTGACCTTTGTTGATCGAAAACGACAGATCCTCGACCGCATGCACATTCGCCACCGTACGGCGGAAAAACCCGCCTTTGACAAGAAACCGTGTGGTCAGGTTTTTGACCTTCAGCAGCGTTTCATCCGTGCCAATGATCGGCTTTATTTCGTCTTGGTCGCGGCCCAGCAGAACCATAGGTTCGGGATAGTCTTTGCCGGTCATTTCGCCCAGTTTAGGAACGGCCGCCAACAATGCCTTGGTGTAGGGGTGCTGCGGGTTTTCGAAGATTTCTTCGACCGTGCCCTCTTCGACCTTTTTGCCGCGGAACATCACGACGACGCGGTCAGCCATTTGGGCCACCACCGCCATGTCGTGAGTGATGAACATCACCGCCGTGCCGGTTTCGCGTTTCAGACGGTCCATCAGCAAGAGGATTTCCGCTTGAATGGTCACATCAAGCGCCGTTGTCGGTTCATCCGCGATCAGCAAACGTGGCGCGCAGGCAAGGGCCATCGCAATGACCACGCGTTGGCGCATACCACCAGACAACTCGTGCGGGTATTGTTTCAGGCGGCGTTCCGCTTCGGGAATACGCACCTCTTTCATCAGCTCGAGCGCGCGCGCGCTGGCTTGGGATTTGGACATGCCACGATGCAGGCGCAGCCCTTCGGTCAACTGACGTTCAACAGTGAACACCGGGTTCAGCGCCGTCATCGGTTCCTGAAAAATCATCCCGATTTCATTGCCGCGGATCGAGCGCATCAAATTCGGTTCGGTTTGGGCCAGATCGACGTTGTCTGCGTCTTTGCGATCAAACAGCAGCTTGCCGCCGGTGACTTCACCGCCGCCAAATTCCACCAGACGCATCAAAGACAGGGACGACACCGATTTGCCGGAGCCGGATTCGCCAACCACACAGACCGTTTCACCCGCATTGATTGAAAACGAGACATCCTCGACCCCCAGTACGGGGCCGTCCTTGGTCTGGAATTCGACCCGAAGACCTTGAATGTCTGCGATTGGTCCACCGTTTTTAGGCGCACCTGGTTGTTCTGGCGTCTGGTCTAGCATGCTGATCCCCGTGTCTCTCCTGTATGGAGCGATGCTAAACGCTACGTCTAAGTCATGAGCAGTGTCAAACCCCTGAGCCCGTTGTGCACAAAGTTTCCACATATCATCTAACGTCACTTCATCAACGGGGTTGCAATTTTCCCAAAAGCTGTTTCGATGGTCCTCATTGGCTTGTGGGGGAACACTTAAAAATGCTGTAGATTCGCTGAGTTAGCGGATTTAGGCCTTGCAATTCCCCCCGGACGATCAAAAGCACCTGCGGCCCAAACGGGAACAATCGCAGGATTAACGACACAACATGTGTCCAACATGGAGTATAAAATGAAACTCAGAACCCTTCTGCTTGGGGCCGGCGCAACACTTGCGCTTACACCCATGGCGATGGCGGACGGCCACTCAGGTGAGCGCGGCCGCGACGGCGAAGTCAAAATTATTTATTGGCAGGCCCCATCGATCCTAAACCCATATTTGTCTGGTGGCACCAAGGACATCGAATCGTCCTCGCTCGTGATCGAGCCGATGGGCCGCTTTGACCAAGACGGCAACCCAGTGCCGTTTCTGGCGGAAGAAATTCCAACAGTTGCCAACGGCGGCGTATCTGCTGACCTGACATCCATCACATGGAAGCTGAAAGAGGGCCTGAAGTGGTCTGATGGTTCCGATGTGACATCAGCTGACCTCGTGTTCACTGCAAAATATTGCATGGACCCCGAAGGCGGTTGCGCACAAGGCGCGAAATTCGAAGGCGTTACAAACGTTGAAGCGATTGATGCGCTGACCACCAAAGTGACGTTCTCTTCGCCAAAGCCAAACCCGTATGGCCCGTTCATGGGTGGTCAGTCTCCGATCATTCAAGCGGCACAGTTTGCAGAATGCCTGGGCGCACGCGCACCTGAGTGCACAGACGCCAACTTTGGCCCGATCGGCACCGGCCCGTTTGTTGTCACAACGTTTAAACCAAACGACGTGATCCAGATGGTTGCCAACGAAAACTACCGTGAAGAAGGCAAGCCAGCCTTTGCAGCACTGACGTTCAAAGGTGGCGGTTCTGCCGAAGCCTCTGGTCGTGCGGTTATGGAAACCGGCGAATATGATTACGGCTGGAACCTGCAATTGGCACCAGACGTCATCCAAAAGATGGCCGAAGGCGGCAAAGGTGTTCCAATTTCAGCATTCGGCGCGCTTGTCGAACGTCTGGAAATGAACCTGACGAACCCGTCACCGGATTTGCCAGCAGACACGCGTTCTACTGTTGCAGAACCACACCCGTTCTTGTCTGACATCAACGTGCGCGAAGCACTGTCCATGGCGATCAACCGCGAAGAGCTCGTGGCTGTTGGGTATGGCGACGCAGGTCGTCCGACATGTAACCTTGTTCCAGCGCCTGCACTGTATGCGTCCGAGAACAAAGGCTGCCTGACACAAGACATCGAAGGCGCCAACGCCAAGCTGGAAGCAGCTGGTTGGGTCAAAGGGTCTGACGGAATTCGCGCCAAAGACGGTGTGCGTATTTCCATCCTGTACCAAACATCCACGAACGCCGTACGTCAGGACTTCCAAGCCCTGATCAAGGACTACTGGAGCCAAATCGGTGTTGAAACCGAACTGCGTAACCTTGACGGTTCCGTATTCTTTGGCGGTGACCCAGGGTCGCCTGACACGTTCCAAAAGTTCTATGCTGACGTCGAAATGTACGCCAACGTGTTTGACGGAACAGACCCACAAGCCTACCTTGCTGCGTACAAATGTGGCAATGAGCCTAAGCCTTCCAGCCAATGGCAGGGTGAAAACATCAACCGCTTCTGCGATCCTGCGTATGACGCACTGATCGACGAGCTTGCCAAAACTGGCGATCTGGAAAAACGCGGTGAGTTGGGCAAAAAGATGAACGACATGCTGACAAAAGACAGCTTTACCATCGTTCCTCTGGTTGACCGTGGCCGTGTTTCTGCACACTCCAACACTCTGGGCGGCGTTGTTCTCAACGTGTTTGACTCAGAACTGTGGAACGCAGCTGACTGGTACCGCACAGGTAACTAATCGGCAGTGGTGGGGTGTGCGTCACGCACACCTTACCCGCAGATATGCAACGTAAGGTGCGCGTGTCGCGCACCTTCACCGCACATACAATTCCGTTCCAAATTCCTTCAAACGAAGACTGACGCACAAAGGCGCCGCATATGTTGACCTTCACAATCCGTCGATTGATCCTTTCGGTCCCGACGCTTTTGTTCATCAGCCTCGTTATTTTCTTGCTGCTCCAGCTCGCTCCTGGCGATCCGATGGCGCAAGTGCCCCTGACTGTCCCGCCTGAAATCAAAGAAAAGATGCGCGAAGCGCTTGGCCTCGGCCAGCCCATTCACATCCAGTACATCAAATGGCTGTACCAGTTCTTTATCGTTGAACCGCAGGTCATGATCGACTGGATGACCCGCGACACCTTCCTGTTTGGCTGGTTGCCGGACACCCAGTTTTCGATGGTCTACAACGCAGATCTGGACCGTATGGTGACAGAACAGCGCGTAATCAGCTGGCAATGGCGCGGTCCGGTCATGGATGTGGTTATCCAGCGCCTGCCCCAAACCCTGTGGGTTGTCGGCATGGCCTACGTGGTTGGTATCCTGATTTCGATCCCGATCGGCATCTATTCCGCCTACCGCCAATATTCTGTCTTCGATCAGGCCGGTACATTCATCACCATGATCGGCTTTTCCGTCCCACCGTTTTTCACAGGCCCCCTGCTAGGCATCATCTTTGCCGTTCAACTGGGCTGGTTCCCGCTGCTGTATGACACCACCCACGAGGTCAACAACTGGGACACCTTCGTCACCCAGCTCAAGCAGATGGTGTTGCCCGTGATGGTGCTGGCCCTGCAAACCACAGCCCAGATCAGCCGCTACATGCGCGCCTCTGTGCTCGACAACCTGAACCAAGACTACGTGCGCACGGCGCGGTCTAAAGGGCTATCCGAGGCCGTCGTGGTCATGGTCCACGTGCTGCGCAACTCGATGATCCCGGTGATCACGGTTATCGCCCTCGGCATCCCGTCGATCTTTGGTGGCGCCATCATCACCGAAGTCGTCTTTGGCGTCAGCGGCATCGGCGACATGTTCATCCGCGCCCTGCTGTCCAATGACCTGCCCACCGTACAAACTTTGGCGTTCATCTTTGCCATTCTCATCGTGATGTTTAACCTGCTTGCGGACGTGCTGTATGGCGTGTTCGACCCAAGGATCCGCTATGACTGATATGACCGAAGACCACTTTGCGGCGCTTAAAGACAAAGAGCCCGCCAAAGAACCCCGCAGCCAGTGGCAAGACGTCTGGTCGCAGTTCAAAAAGCACAAAGGTGCTGTGTTTGGCGGTGGCTTTCTGCTGTTCATCACCCTGTTCGTGATCTTTGGACCATGGATCTGGGACGTTGATCCCAAGAAACTGGACATCCGCAACAAGGACGTGCGCCCGATCTGGACAGCGCTGTGGAACGGCGATGCAAAAACGCTTTGGTACCGCCCCTTTGGCACCGACAATTTGGGCCGCGACCTGCTGGCCAATATCATTGCGGGCGGTCGCGCTTCGATGTCTGTGGGCTGGGCTGCGATGATCCTATCGCTGATCATCGGCACTGGCGTTGGCGTTTTGTCCGGCTACTTCCGCCGCATGGATTTCTGGCTGATGCGCTTTACCGATCTGGTGCTGTCGCTGCCGATCCTGCCACTGTTGCTGGTGGCCGTTGTGCTGTTCCGCCAACCGCTGCGCTCCAATTTTGGCCCTGAAATGGGCATGTTCATCCTGATCGTTGGCGTCATCAGCGTCACCTCTTGGATGCAGACGGCGCGGATTGTGCGCGGCGAAATTCTGGCGCTCAAGGAACGTGAATTCATCCTTGCCGCCCGTTCCATCGGCACATCCAATGCCAAGATCATTACACGGCATTTGCTGCCCAATGTGATCTCTCCGATTATGGTGTCCGCGACGCTGGGGCTGGCCACTGCAATCATCACCGAAAGCGCGCTGTCGTTCCTTGGCTTTGGCTTTCCGTCCGACTTCCCCACGTGGGGCAAACTGCTGGCTGACGCCGTGCCGCGCATGACAGAATACCCCGAACGCGTGATGCTGCCCGGTATCGCGATCTCGCTGACTGTACTTGGCGTAAACTACCTTGGCGATGGGCTGCGCGACGCGCTGGACCCCCGCATTCGCGGACGCTAACTGCTAGCGCCGCTGAATGCGGCGCAGCACCACCCACACCAATGCAATCACAGGCACGGTCACCAACGCGGTGATCGTGCCTTTGCTTAGGCCCGTCACCTCGGTCAGCGGATAAAGCGCGTATGACACCAGCGACACCGCGTAGTAACTGACCGCAACCACCGACAGCCCCTCGACTGTGCGCTGCAATTTCAGCTGCTGATCCGCGCGCCCATCCAAGCTTTCGAGCAGCGCTTGGTTCTGGGCCGTGCGGTCCACGTCAACACGCGTACGCAGCAGGTTCGAGGCACGGATCGATCGCTGGCTCATGGCATCCAGACGCCGCTGCGCGGATTGCACCGTGCGCATCGCCGGCTCGTAGCGGCGCATCATAAATTCGCCAAAACTTTGACGGCCCATGAACCGCTCTTCGCGCAGCGCCTCGATCCGTTGGCCCACAATCGCCTCGTACGCCCCTGTCGCACCAAAGCGGAACGAGCCTTGGGCGGACAATGATTCCAACTCGCTCGAGATGCTCAGCAACGCGTGCAGCGTCTCCTCTGGCACCGCGTTCTCATGGCTCATCGTGCCCATCAGATCGGTCAGTTGACGGTCCAGCGCGTTCAACTTGGGACCCAGCGTTTGCGCATGGCCAAAGCCCAGCATCGACATCGCCTTGTAGGTTTCGACCTCGCACAGACGTTGCACGATACGCCCGACGCGGCGCGCGCCAGTGTGGGAGGCCGCAAACACGGCAAAACGGATGTGCCCGTTGCTATCAATGCGGAAATCGCCCGCCGACACCGCGGCACCATCCAGCATCGAACTGACCGCGAGGCTCTCTGGTACAAACCAGTCGCGCAGGTTGGTGGTGATCTGATCCTGGTCGCTCTCGTTTTCGATGCGCAGCAAAACAGAGGTGACGCGTTGACCGGGGGACGCCGCGAGCCAATCGCTTGGGAAGACCTCGAATTCAGCGGCGTCAAAAGCGTGTTTGCGCACACCTTCGGAAAATACCGTGTAGGTCACAAATTCGGTGTGCTGTTCCCATTTCAACCAATGTTTGCCGATCTGCCCGTAGTAATGCGTGGCCCCCGGTTGCGGGTGCGCGACGCCGTGGCGGTCCAGCAGATTGGTCAGATGGGCAAGGTCCAGACCGCGATCTCGGGTGGCCGACGGCCCCGACTGTTTGATCGCGATATAGGCGGCTGTGCAGGGGCTGGCCATGGCCGGAAACGGGCGCGCATGCAGTTCATTGGCCAGTTTGTAACGTTGCGGATGATCATCAATGGGCGGCATGCTCAGGTTCCAACTTGCTCTGAAAAGAGCAATTTATTTGGGTCAAGAAATATCGCGGCCCTCACAAATGTCAAACAATTTGTTATATTTCATTACGTTACCGGAATACGATTGTATACCGCCGTTCAAGAAATTGATAAACGACGCGCCATACGCGCGATGTAATCCGGTTCATACGGGATCGTTCCATTGGCAATCACGCGTTTGACCAAGTCGTTGTGACCACGTTTTTGCGCCCTTTTTAGAACGCGCAACGCATGCAGCGGTTCACGCCGTCGGTCCCGTAACAATGTACGATACTTGGCTTGGGTAAGATCATCTTGAACCGCGGCGAGAACGATAGGTTCAAATTGGCCTATCGCCTTCAATCCGGTTGGAACTTTGTGACCCAAGTAGGGTGCTGGATAGTGCTCAATGTGCCCGCCCTTGTAGCGCGCCGCATGGGCGGCATCACCGGTAAAATGCGGGTCATAGAACAGCTTTACGTTGCTGGCTTTTTCGACGGTATGCGCGCTGTCGACCCATGGCCCCGTCCAATCCCCCAGCTTGCGCCCATTGTGAAAGCGGGTCTCGAACGGCACCAAATCACGGCGCAGGGTAGATTGCGGTGAAAACGCCACGACCCGTGCACCGGGGCTGACAACGCTAAAGGCGCATGCCGCATATCCGCCCATCGACGCCCCCAAAAACACGACATCGTCAAAGCTTTCGAAGAACCCTTCTTTGCGCATCGTGCGATAGGTTGCGAACATGCTTTTGTGTCGGAACCAGTCGTTCTGTTTGGTCATGTTGCCCAAGTGCGACCAGCCCAGTTTTTCCGCCAGTCCAAAGGCCCAAGGCAAAAGTCCTTGTTTGATGGTCAGCGATCCCACATGATCAAACGTCACCAACAGCGTGTCAGAGCGCGGGTAAAAGCAGACGCAATGCGCCGGCAAGTTCTTGATGAACCCAGGGCGCGAGGCATGCTGGGACGCAGTGATTATGGATTTCATCAACGACATGAGGTGTTTTGTTTCAAACCTGAGGAATGGGTGCAAGCAAGGGTGGCCGACTCCCGCTTATCAGCGTTTCGCATAGAAAAGGCGGGGAAAAACCCCGCCTCTTGTCTCACTCTGGTAAGGTGCACGTGTCGTGCACCCCGCGCCGTTAATCGATCATTGGCAACAGCTTGTCCAAAGACGCTTTTGCATCGCCATAGAACATGCGCGTGTTTTCCTTGAAAAACAACGGGTTCTCGATACCGGAATAGCCAGTGCCCTGCCCGCGTTTGGACACGAGCACTTGCTTGGCTTTCCAGCATTCCAGAACCGGCATGCCAGCGATTGGCGAATTCGGATCGTCCTGTGCCGCAGGGTTCACGATGTCGTTTGACCCGATCACAATGGCAACATCCGTTGTCGGAAAGTCGTCATTGATCTCGTCCATTTCCATCACGATGTCATAGGGCACCTTGGCCTCGGCAAGCAGCACGTTCATGTGACCGGGCAAACGCCCCGCAACGGGGTGAATGGCGAACCGCACGTTTTTGCCTTGTGCACGCAACTTGCGCACCAGATCTGCCACGCCGGATTGCGCCTGCGCAACAGCCATGCCGTACCCCGGAATGATCACGACGCTATCCGCCTCGTTCAATGCCGCAGCAACACCTTCGGCCTCGATTGCGATCTGCTCGCCCTCGACCGCCATTTGTTCACCCGCAGGGCCGCCAAAGCCGCCCAAGATCACCGACACAAACGAACGGTTCATCGCCTTACACATGATGTAGGACAGGATCGCACCACTGGAACCAACCAGCGCGCCAACCACGATCAGCAGGTCGTTCCCGAGGGAAAAACCAATCGCCGCCGCGGCCCAGCCCGAATAGCTGTTCAGCATAGACACAACCACCGGCATGTCTGCCCCGCCAATGCCCATGATCAGATGGTAGCCAATAAACAAGGCCGCCAACGTCATGATAAACAGTGGGAAAAACGCACCAGAGTTAAAGTACCAGATCAGACAAATCAGCGACAAAATGCCTGCACCTGCGTTCAGCATGTGACCACCGGGCAGCTTTTTGGCGGCACTGTCCACACGACCTGCCAGCTTGCCATAGGCAATGACCGACCCCGTGAATGTGATCGCCCCGATAAAGATACCAAGGAACACTTCGACCCGCAGAATGGCGATCTCGACGCCGTCCTTTTTGGCCAACAGGGCGGCAAAACCTTCTAGTCCTTTGCGCGCTGTATCGTCCATCAGCATCACGCGACCCATTTCAAGGTGCGCGTTAAACCCGACGAATACAGCCGCCAAACCAACAAGGCTGTGCATCGCCGCCACCAGTTCTGGCATCTGCGTCATCTGTACTTTGGTCGCCAGTTGATAGCCGATGGCACCGCCACCCGCGATCGTCAGCAACGACAGCAACCACAGGCCGGAACCCGGGCCAATCAGCGTGGCAACAATCGCCAGCCCCATGCCTGCAATCCCGTACCAAACGGCACGTTTTGCGCTTTCTTGTCCAGACAATCCGCCAAGCGACAGGATGAAAAGAATGGCTGCGACCACATAGGCCGCTGTTGTAAATCCGTAGTCCATAAGTTCGTCCCCGCCCTTAAGATTTCTGGAACATGGCGAGCATGCGCCGTGTCACGAGGAAGCCGCCAAAGATGTTGATACCGGTCATAAACACGGCCAACGCAGACAGCAAAATAACGAGGAACGACCCCGACCCGATCTGCATCACAGCACCTAGAATGATGATGGATGAAATCGCGTTTGTGACGGCCATAAGCGGTGTGTGCAACGAATGCGCCACGCCCCAGATGACTTGAAAACCCACAAAAACAGCCAAAACAAACACGATAAAGTGCTGCATAAAGCTGGCCGGCGCGACCAATCCAACTGCCAACAAGACAAACGCGCCAACAGCCAACAGCGTGACTTGATTGCGCGTCTGTGCCTTGAACGCAGCCGTTTCAGCGGCACGTTTTTCCTCGGCTGTCAGCTCTTTTGGCGCTTCTTTCTTCTGCGCCGCAATCGCTTGAATTTTCGGCGGTGGCGGCGGGAAGGTCACGGCCTTGGCGTGCGTCACAGTTGCGCCACGGATCACATCGTCTTCCATGTTGTGATCGATCACACCGTCTTTTTCAGGGGTCAGATCAGTCATCATGTGACGGATGTTTGTCGAATAAAGCGTCGAGGCTTGCGCTGCCATCCGGCTCGGGAAATCGGTGTAGCCGATGATGGTCACGCCGTTGTACGTGACGATTTTTTCGTCCATCACGGTCAGCTTGCAGTTGCCACCCTTTTCAGCCGCCAAATCGATGATCACTGAACCGGGTTTCATCGCCGCGACCATGTCTGCGGTCCAAAGTTCCGGAGCCTCACGGTTCGGGATCAGCGCCGTGGTGATGACGATGTCAATCTCTGGTGCAAGTTCACGGAACTTGGCCAATTGCGCCTCGCGGAATTCCGGGCTGGACACGGCGGCGTAGCCACCTGTTGCAGCACCATCTGCCTGTTCTTCTTCAAAATCGAGGTAGACAAATTCAGCGCCCATCGATTCAATCTGCTCGGCCACTTCGGGACGCACATCAAACGCGTAGGTGATCGCACCCAACGACGTCGACGTGCCAACAGCTGCCAATCCGGCAACGCCTGCACCCACAACCAGAACCTTGGCTGGTGGGACCTTGCCCGCCGCCGTGATCTGACCGGTAAAGAAACGGCCAAAGTTGTTGCCCGCCTCGATCACCGCACGGTAGCCTGCGATGTTTGCCATCGACGATAGTGCGTCCATTTTCTGAGCGCGCGAAATGCGTGGAACCATGTCCATGGCAACAACAGTCGAACCCTTTTTAGCCGCCTGTGCCATCAGCTTTTCGCTGGCCGCAGGATTGATGAATGAAATCAGCGTCTGACCATCGCGCAGGCGTTTGACTTCGGTTTCATCAGGGGCGCGCACCTTGGCGACCACGTCTGCGGCTTTCCACAATGCGGCGGCGGTTTTCACAACCTCAACGCCCGCGTTTTTGTAATCCGCGTCGGCAAAACCGGCAGCGGCACCCGCACCCGTTTCGATCAAACAGTCATGACCCAGTTTTTGCAGCTGCGTGGCACTGTCTGGCGTCATCGCGACGCGACGTTCACCTTCAAATAACTCTTTTGGTGTCCCGATCTTCACTCGAAGGCTCCCCCACTTAATTCATTCGATTTACGACAAAACAGTTCCGATTAACGGCAGTTTTGATCATGTTGCCCGATTTTTTGTAATGTGCTGCAGTGCAGAAGACAAGGACTGCCGCCGCGACCCTTTGGTAATTTTTGTAAAAATTCAGAACCACCGACGCACTTTTCGTGCGTAGCCAGGAAAATCATCCGAAAAATGGTTTTGCAGGCGGATTTCTTCGGCCTCAATGAAATGCCGCGCAATCCACCAGATGAACACTGGCACTAGGATCACACAAAGCACCGCATCCCAACGCAGCACCAACCCCGACAGGATCAACGCATCCGCCAGATAGATCGGATTGCGCGAGCGGGCAAAGATGCCTGATTGCACAAGGGCTGCGGGTGCGATTGCACTAGGATCAGCGTGCGGCATGATCGTTGTGCGATGTCGCCACAGCTCAAACGCGGCGAGCCCAATCAAGATCAATCCAAGGCCAATCAGCCCACCACCTAACAAGCTGGCAAAGGGTTGCGGCCATGCCAACCTCAAAGAAAGATACTGCCCTTGCACCCATGCGGCAGCCGCAAACACGCCCAGCCAAACCGGCGGAACATCCATTAGGTTTTTCATCGTTCCCGCCTGTCTTGATCCAAAATACTCAATCAAACTTTAGCATCATGCCGCTTCGTCACAACTGCCATTCGCACTTGCATCGCGGTCCCAAACCTTCAGTGTGAAACGTGAAAAAAGGGAGGATTGAGCATGACACACGACACACCACTCGCAGGCAAACACGCCTTGATTACAGGCGGCGGCACGGGCATTGGCCTCGCCATGGCACAAACACTGGTCGCGCAAGGGGCACAAGTGACAATCACCGGTCGTCGCCAAGACGTGCTGGACAGCGTCGCAACGGACGGCATGTTTGGCGTTGCAATGGACGTGCGCGAAGAAACCCAAGTGGTCGACACTATCGCAGCGGCCGTTGAGGCGCGCGGGCCGATTCAGATTTGCATCGCCAACGCAGGGGTTGCGACCGGCAAAGCAGTTCACAAAACCGACATGGCGTTCTGGCGCGACATGATGGCGACCAATCTGGATGGCGCGTTTTTGACGATCCGCGAAAGCCTTGGTTCGATGCGCCAAACCGACTGGGGACGCGTGATTGCGGTGTCTTCGATCGCGGGCATTCGCGGTGTACCGGGGGCTGCGTGCTATTCAGCGTCCAAACACGGAATGATCGGACTGATCCGCAGCTTGAGCGAAGACTACATGGGCACCGGCATGACGTTCAACTCTATCTGCCCTGGCTATGTGGATACCGAAATTGTGACGCGCAACACTCAAAGCATCGCAAACCGCGCCGGCATCAGCGAAGAAAAAGCGCTAGGGATTATGGTCAACACCAATCGCCATCGCCGCTTGGTTGAATGTGACGAAGTGGCCGCTGCCATGACGTGGCTGGTCGGTCCTGGATCGCAAAGCATCAACGGGCAAAACATCGAAATCGCCGGCGGACAAATGTAGATGAACGGCTGGGTGTGCGACACGCACACCTTACCCGTATTTCGCCCGGCAAGCTGGGGGTGTCTCCCAGCTGCTTTCGTACATTAATCTCCGCTTAACTACGACTCAGCTAACGTTGCTGCATGTCAAATTACATCCGCACTAAGCGCCCCGGTGCCACGCTATTTTTCACAGTCCGTCTTGCCGACCGGAACAGCAATCTACTGGTGCAGAACATCGCAAAGCTGCGCAGTTCCATGCGCCTGACCCGCACGCGTTATCCTTTTGAAATTACCGAAGTGGTCGTCCTGCCATCCGTTATCCACACAATCTGGACCCTACCGCCGGATGACGCCGATTTTTCTACGCGGTGGCGGATGTTAAAATCTCACTTTTCGCGCGGTCTGCCTGCGCCTGAAAACCGGGATCCGGTAACGGCACGTCGCGGCGACAAAGGCATTTGGCAGCGTCGTTTTTGGGAACACCACTTGCGGGACCAAGAAGACATCGATGCGCATCGGCACATGATCTTTTCCGCACCAGTCCAAGCGGGCTTGGTCGCACGGCCTCAGGATTGGTCCTACAGTTCGATCCATCGTGCAACCCGAGAAGGGACATACGACGTCCAAACCCCTATTGGTGCCGCCTATCGACCGTATTCGCCGCTGAAAGCCCGATCCGCGTAACAGATTTCGTCCGTAAGGTGTGCGTGTCGCACACCCTATTTTACGCAGTCTTAAGTGCGGGACGCATTTCACCAAACCGGTCCCACGCACCTGCCGCTTCGCCAAACGCCTCAAACAGCGGGCGTGACACGACATCATCGGCTGCATTCCACTCAGGATGCCACTGAACAGACATCGTAAATCCAGGGGCACCCTCAACATAGATCGCCTCAGGCGTACCGTCCGGTGCAACTCCATCCACGACAATGCGCGCACCCGCTTGCTTGATCCCCTGCCCGTGCAGCGTATTGGTCATAACCTCGCGTGCGCCCATCAATTGATGGAATACACCACCGTCCGTGAACGTGACGGCATGACGCAAAGCGAACTTCTCTTGGATCGTACCGTCAGGCGGCATGCGATGGTTCGTGCGCCCCGGCAAATCGCGGATTTCCGGATAGAGTGAGCCGCCCATCGCCACATTCACCTCTTGAAACCCACGACAAATGCCCAAAATCGGCAGACCATGTTCGACGCAAGCACGGATCAGCGGCAGCGCCAAACGGTCGCGTTTTCGATCAAAATCACCGTGTGCCGCAGTTTCGACTTCGCCGTATTCCTCGGGATGAACATTTGGTCGCCCACCGGTAAAAACAAACCCTGCGCAATGCGTCATCAAGTCTTGGATATGCACGTGATCGGGATCTGCCGGCACCATCAAAGGCAATCCACCGGTCACTTCGGCGACAGCTGCGATGTTGATCACACCCGCGCCCTGCACCTCATATTGATCACTGATCATATGCGAATTCGAAATAATTCCAATGATTGGTCGGGCCATGACATCCTCGTTACTGACTGCTCGCCCTACCTATAAATAAAGGGGCGCGCCATGAACAGCCCGCCCCCCGCGCAGTTGTATGTGCGCAAATCCGCAATAGAGTTTGGTTCAGCCCTCGCCGACCAAACCTGCCGCCTCAATTCCCGCCATCGCCGCAATCAGATCGTTGTCAGAGCTGTCGCCCGTCACACCAACCGCCCCGATCACTTCGCCTTTGCGTCCACGGATCAAAACGCCGCCCGGCACCGGGATCACCTGACCACCGAATACGCCATTCACAGAGTCCATGAAATACGCCTGCGCCTCGGCGCGAGCCATTTGCGCAGTGCCCGCCATGCCCAACATGACCGAACCATAGGCCTTGCCGTGGGCGATCGCGAAACGACCAGGTGCTGCGCCATCTTCACGTTCGAACGCTTGCACGTGGCCGCCCGCATCCAGCACGACGACAGACAATGGTTTCAGGTCCAACTCGCGGGCTTTTTCCAAGGTTTTGCGAATAAGAACGCGGGCTTTTCTAAGATTGATCATGTGATTTCTCCTCGTAAGGTGGATTTCAATCCACCATTTCTATGGGTTATTTTGCTGCTGCTTTGAATTCCAAGCGACGGGCATGCAAAACGGGTTCTGTGTAACCAGACGGTTGCGTGCGCCCCTTAAGAACCAGATCGCAAGCCGCCTGAAACGCAATCCCGTCAAAACCCGGCGCCATCGGCGTGTACGACGCATCGCCCGCGTTTTGGCCATCGACGACTTCTGCCATCTTGCGCATGGCCGCCATGACTTGCTGGGCATCCACAACGCCGTGGTTCAACCAGTTGGCCACGTGCTGCGCTGAAATCCGGCAAGTCGCACGGTCCTCCATCAGGCCCACATTGTTCATGTCAGGCACTTTGGAACAGCCGACGCCTTGGTCGATCCAGCGCACAACATAGCCCAAAATCCCTTGGGCGTTGTTTTCCACTTCGCGGGTTTTCTGCGCGTCGGTCCATTTTTGATAAGTCGCCAGCGGGATTTCCAGAACCGTTTCAACATGCGCACGACGTCCGCCTGCCTTCAGTTTGGCCTGAACTGCAAACACATCAACCTTGTGATAGTGCAGTGCGTGCAGCGTCGCGGCAGTCGGGCTTGGCACCCAAGCGCAGTTCGCCCCTGATTTCGGATGACCGATCTTTTGCTCAAGCATTGCTGCCATCAGATCGGGCATCGCCCACATGCCTTTGCCGATTTGCGCGCGGCCGGACAGGCCGCAATCCAGACCGATATCGACGTTTTGATCTTCATAAGCCGCGATCCAGCTTTTGCCTTTGATAAAGTCTTTGCGCGAAAACGGCCCAGCCTCCATCGAGGTGTGGATTTCATCGCCCGTGCGATCTAGGAATCCGGTGTTGATGAATGCCACCCGGCTTTTTGCCGCGCGGATACATTCCTTCAGGTTCACCGTGGTGCGGCGTTCCTCGTCCATGATCCCGATTTTGACGGTGTTCTGCGGCAGGCCCAAAATCTGTTCGACGGCCGTGAATGTTCCGTCAGCAAAGGCGACTTCTTCGGGCCCGTGCATCTTGGGTTTCACTACATAGACGGATCCTTTGACCGAATTGCCGCCCTCACGCTGCAAATCGTGCATCGCGATCAGCGTGGTCACCATGGCGTCCATCAGACCTTCGAACACTTCGTTGCCGTCACGGTCCAAAATCGCAGGGTTGGTCATCAGATGTCCGACATTGCGCACCAACATTAGCGCGCGCCCTTTGACAGATATCTCGCCACCGTCAGGCGTGGTAAAGTCACGATCACCGGCCATTTTGCGGGTCATCTGTGTGCCGTTCTTCTCGAACGTCTCTTCCAGATCGCCGCGCATCAAGCCCAGCCAGTTGGTGTAGGCGACAACTTTGTCTTCGGCGTCGACACAAGCAACGGAATCTTCGCAATCCATGATCGCAGATACAGCGCTTTCCATGACCACATCTGCCAGGCCCGCTTGGTCGCGGCTGCCGATGGAGTGTGTGCGATCAAACACCAGTTCGACGTGCAGCCCGTTGTTGCGCAGCAAAATCGACGACGGTGCTTTGGGGTGGCCTTTGTAGCCGACGAATTTCTCGGGGTGATCCAGGGGGCAATCATCCACCATCAACGCGCCTTTGCGCACTGAATAGCGGCGTGCGTCCGCGTGGCTGGTGCCATCAATCGGGAACGCTTCGTCGAGGAAAACCCGTGCGCGCGCGACAACCCGTGCGCCGCGCCCTTGGTTGTAAGGCCCTTTTGGCGGCGTGCTACCCATCGCGTCCGTGCCGTAAAACCCGTCGTACAGGCTGCCCCAGCGGGCGTTGGCGGCATTCAGCGCAAAGCGCGCGTTGGTGATCGGCACCACCAATTGCGGGCCGGCAACCGATGCGATCTCTGGATCGACGTTGGCCGTTTCGATTTCAAATGTGTCGCCCTCAGGGACTAGATAACCTATGTCTTGCAAGAACGCCTTGTAGGCCGCCGCATCATGGTTCGCACCGCGATGCTCAATGTGCCAGGCATCAACTTGTGCTTGGATTTGTTCGCGTTTTTCCAGCAGCGCGCGGTTTTGCGGGCCACGTTCGTGCACCAATTGTGAAAAGCCCGTCCAAAAGGCATCGGCGTCAACACCTGTCCCCGGCAAAGCCGCGGTTTCGATGAACGTGGCAAGCTCTGGCGCAACGCGCAGCTCTGATTTGGCAACAAAATCGGTCATGAGGGCCCCTTTGGTCTTTGGATTCGCAGCTTGATAACAGTGTCCTGCCGTATGCTGTAGGTAAAAAGTTTCCGATAGTAAACATGATTGGTAAAATTTCCTTACCAATTTTACCAATCTCGAAACCGGTGTTACTTTTCCCGCCTGCATCTCTCGGAACAATATCGCACTTCGTCCCAAACTTTGGCCCAGGCTTTGCGCCACACAAACGGGCGACCACAGGTGGCACAAACCTTGCTCGGAAAGTCCGATTTCTTGCGCATCTTTGGCATGCCTATTCCCCCTTTACGCCCAAAGGCGGTCCTGTCGCCCACAGCCAGCCTGAGACCGCTTGCGGCCAATGTCTTGCACCCCTAACGTAGTCCCGTTGATACCTGTTCCCAACTTTTCGGAAGTGACTTATGCGCGACGCAGCCCCCCAGACTATTTATCTTAAAGACTACACGCCTTTTGGATACACCGTCGACACCGTCCACCTGACCTTTGATCTGGCCCCAAACGCCACGCGCGTCACGTCGCGGATCAAGTTCAGCCCGCGCAAAGACGCCACCGATAAGACCTTCTTTTTGCATGGCAAACAGCTAGATCTGCGCGCGGCCAAGATCGACGGCGAAACGGTCACGCCAACTGTCACCGCCGAGGGGCTGACCTGCGAGGTTCCCAACATCCCGTTCGTCTGGGAATGTGAAGTCCAGATTGATCCCGCCGCCAACACCTCGCTTGAGGGACTGTATCAATCCAGCGGCATGTATTGCACCCAGTGCGAGGCCGAGGGGTTTCGCAAGATCACATTTTACCCCGACCGCCCCGACGTAATGTCGACATTCACCGTGCGCATCAACGGGCCGCATTCCACGTTGCTGTCCAACGGCGATCACGTCGCCTCAGGCGATGGCTGGGCGGAATGGCACGACCCTTGGCCCAAGCCCGCGTACCTATTCGCATTGGTCGCAGGCGAACTGATCGCCCACAAAGACCGCTTTACAACCATGAACGGGCGCGATGTCGCGTTGAACCTGTATGTGCGCCCCGGTGACGAGGGCAAATGCGCCTTTGGCATGCAGGCGCTCAAGGATTCGATGAAATGGGACGAAGACGTCTATGGCCGCGAATACGATCTGGGCATTTTTAATATCGTCGCGGTTGATGATTTCAACATGGGCGCGATGGAAAACAAAGGGCTGAATATTTTCAACTCCTCTGCCGTGCTGGCCAGCCCCGAAACCTCGACCGACGATAATTTTGAACGGATCGAGGCGATCATCGCCCACGAGTATTTTCACAACTGGACGGGCAATCGGATCACCTGCCGTGACTGGTTCCAGCTGTGCCTAAAAGAAGGGCTGACCGTGTATCGCGACAGCCAGTTCACCTCTGACATGCGATCGCCGTCGGTCAAACGCATCCGCGACGTGATCGATTTGCGCGGTCGTCAGTTCACCGAAGATCAAGGCCCGCTTGCCCACCCTGTGCGCCCCGAAAGTTTTCAGGAGATCAACAATTTCTACACCGCCACGATCTACGAAAAAGGTGCCGAAGTCATCGGCATGCTGCGCACGCTGGTCGGGGCCGACGCCTATTCAAAAGCGCTGGATCTGTACTTTGATCGCCACGACGGTCAGGCCTGCACGATCGAGGATTGGCTACAGGTGTTCGAGGATAGCACAGGTCGCGATTTGACCCAGTTCAAACGCTGGTATTCCCAAGCCGGCACACCGCATCTTAAAGTCGCGGAAACCTATCAGGGTGACACCTACACGCTGACCTTTACCCAACACACGCCGCCCAGTGCTGCGACAGCCAAACCGGAACCGCAAGTCATTCCTGTCGCCCTTGGCCTGTTGGGGCCAGACGGCGTCGAAACCATGAGCACTCAAATCCTCGAGGTCACCAAAGCCACACAAAGCTTTAGTTTCACCGGTCAGACGGCCAAACCGGTGCCGTCCATCCTGCGCGGATTTTCGGCGCCCGTGGTTCTGGATCACAAAGCGGACCACGCGTTCCTACTGGCCCACGACACCGACCCGTTTAACCGCTGGGAATCCGGGCGCGCGCTGGCCAAGGCGTCGGTTCTGGCCAGTATTCGCAACGGCAAGGCCCCTGATCAAGCCTATCTGGACGGGTTGCATGCAGTCATCGGCAATGACGATCTGGACCCGAATTTTCGCGCGTTGATGCTTGGTCTGCCCAGTCATTCTGAACTGGCCGCTGATTTGCACAACGCCGGCGACACCCCTGATCCAGACGCGATCTGGGCCGCGCATGAGGCAACGCGCGCCGCGCAAGCCGATCATCTGTCAGACATTCTGACCCCGCTGTTTGAGCGCTATCAAGTGTCCGCACCCTACCAACCCGACGCAGAGCAATCCGGCAAACGCGCGCTGACGGGGGCCATTCTACCCCTGCTCACCTGCCTTGACGGGGGCGACGCCGCGCAACAGCAATACGACAGCGCCACCAACATGACACAGCAACTGAGCGCGCTTGGCTCTTTGATCAGTGCAGGACGTGGCGACGCGGCCCTTGCGACCTTTGAAACCCAGTGGCGCGACGACCGGTTGGTCATGGACAAGTGGTTCGGCCTGCAAGTGATCAAGGCCAAGCCCGACGATGCCGCCGACACGGCCACAGCCCTGACCAAACACGCGGCGTTCAACTGGAAAAACCCGAACCGTTTCCGCGCCACGCTTGGGGCCCTCGCGATGCACCACGCCGGGTTCCACGCCAAGGACGGGTCTGGTTACAAGCTGCTGGCCGACTGGCTGATCAAACTGGATCCGGTAAACCCGCAAACGACAGCACGGATGTGTTCCGCATTCCAAACCTGGCGGCGCTACGATGCGATCCGCCAAACCCTGATCGGCACACAGCTAGAGCGGATCGGCAATACCCCCAACCTCAGCCGCGATACGGCCGAAATGATCAGCCGGATCAGGGGCGCGTGAGTGGACGCCTACAGGTTTGAAACCTCAGGGCGCAATTGGACGACCCTGATCACGGTGCTGGCCATCTGGGTCGTTCTGGTGGTTTTGATCATTCGGGTCGACATGTCCATCGTGCTGGCCGTGGCCGTGGTTCTGTGCACCCTGCCCGCGTTTTATGACTTGATCACTGCGCGGGCGGCTGGGCTACGCTTGGATGCAACCACGCTAAGTTGGCATGCAGGCACCAAGACTGGCGAAGTTTCGATCAAAAAAATCAAACACATCCGCTTTGACACCCGCCTTGATCTGTCCGTGCGCCTCACGGCTGTGCTGCACATCGGTCAAAAGGTGAAAATCCCGTTTGAGGCAACGCCGCCCCACCGCGCCTTCGAGGCCGAGCTTGAATCCCGTGGCATCAAAACCGAGCGGCACCATTTCGGGTTTGTTTGAACTGGATCAGGGCCGCGTCTGTGGGCGCAGGTTATCCAACGGCGCACAGTACGACTGACGACGCAGCCAGTTCGCCATGTCCGCGCGCTTGGATTTAGACCGCAACGGCCCCCAATCGGCGCTGACACCACGCCATTTGTTGTCGCGCCCATGCACCACCCCGTCACGTGGCACAGTGACGGCCATGATCCGCACCGCGCAGCTTAGGTTGGCCGCGCCGTTTTTCAGCGCCTCACCGGTGCCGGCATTGCATTTATAGCCCCGCGCCGTCGCCGGCAGGATTTGCAGCAAGCCATACCACTTGCCACCGCCGCCCACGGCCTTGGGCTTGTAGGTGCTTTCAAATTTCGCAAGCGCCGACATGAACCCCAACCAAAAGGCACGGCGATCCGCGTCGCTTGCGGTTGGATATTTGGGGCACCAGTTTTCGATGTCGCGCGGGACCATATCCGTCAGCGGCTTGCCGTGTGATTTCAGTGCCGACAGCGCCGCACGGTTCCAAAGCAGGTGATCTTGTTGATGCGTCCAGCGGGTGCGCGGCACATTGCCGTCCCGTGTTGGCGGGCGCAAATCGACCGTGTCACTGGTGTCGGCGTGCACCGATCCTGCAAAAGGCCCGCTCAGACCGATCAACACGGCCAATATGGTTAATTTCATACGCATGACGATGACTATGGGCAAAGGCGTACCCAAATGGCAAGCATTGCCCCCTCATTGCCCCTGATTTTGCAACAACAGTCCGCACATACGCGGATTGTCACTATTTCGCGTCACTTGGGCAATTCAACAGATTTCCACCCGAAAGTGAAAGCTTACCTACCTTAACGGGAAGTAAGGCGCGAAATTAGGATTTTGTTAATAAAATAAGCGGTTTTGCCGTGACAAAAGCCTCAAACCATCGCGCCCTCGCCACGTTTCGGCCTCAAACCTTTTGCACATTACGAGGGTCGAATAAAAGAATTTGGAAATATCCAGAATGTTGTTAACGAGTATCATTGGTTCCCCCCTGCGCCCATTTTCAGCGCTATTTTCTAAGACTCGCCCAACGGTTGCCGCAGACGGTGTTGTTCTCCCGTCCGGTCCTGTTGTTCAAAAACCCCGCGCACAATCACACGAAGCGATTGACCAAGCCCAGGCTTTGTCGATCCCCTGCCCTGACCCAACCGCAGAAGACCGCGAACGGGACTATCACCAAATGCATGGCCAGCGTTTGGCCCGTCAGGAACAGTGGGATGATGTGGCCCGTGCGATCCGCCTTGCTGATCGCGCCCTGAGCAAAACAGCTGGTGGTATGCCTGTGGCTGATCTGGTCGGATACGGCGCGCGGGCAGATGTTGTACTTGCCTGTGAACATGCGCTGATCACTGGCCGCCCGGCCAAAGATGCGCCGTTGATGGACGGCATCGAGGCGCTTGAGGGTGTGCTCGCAGACTCCAACCACGACTACGCCATTGCGGCCATTGTCGCCCATGCCCACATGGACATCGGTTGGGCGTGGCGTGGCACCGGCTGGGACACAGAAATTTCGTCTCAGAACCGCGCGGCGTTTGAGGCCCATTTTGATCGTGCCACAGACATTTTGGCCCCCTTCGCCGATATGAACCCGAAACCTGCGTTCTTGTGCGCGGCGGAATGTGCTCTGCGCACCGGCAACGAGTCATCCAAAGAAAATATCGCAGACGCCTACGAAACCCTGATCAACCTTGATCCGATGAATGCCCGCGCCATGCGCGCAATGGGCAACCACCTGCTGCCACGTTGGTATGGCAGCCACGACATGCTGGAACTCGAAGCGCGCCGCACAGCTGCCCGCACGCAAGAGCTTTGGGCTGCTGGAGCCTATGTTTGGGTGCAATTTGATGCAATCGCTTATGACGACGTCGCCTGCTCGCGACTGGACGTGGCGTTTTTCATCGACGGATTGCACGACATCCTAGAGCGGACCCAAAACCAGTATGTCGTGAACCTTTTGGCCGCCTATTGCGCCAATACGATGGGCAATGCCCGTGGCGGCAATGACGAATCCGATCACGTACGCGCCCAGATCACGGACTGTGCCAAATGGATTATCCGCGAACATCTGACCGAATTGCACCCGATGTTGTGGGCCCACGCAGCCCGCGGATTTGACAACAACCTGCGGGTGCGCTGCCCTGACCGTTTTGCAGCCTCGGGCCAAGCAGACGCGCTGCGCATCATCGGCAACACGTTTCGGCATGAAATCGCGGCGGGCCTCAAGGTGATCTTTACCGAAGATGGCCCAGTGACCGAAGCCGCCTAAAGTCTTCGCGCCGCCGCACTGAGCAGCAGGCGCGAATACACTTTGTGCGCACTCAGCAACGTATCAAAAACCGGCCCCAAACGGGGTGGTTTGTTGCCCTTGACAGGCTCAGGCACCACCACAGAGCCGAACATCAACTGCGTTTTGTCAGCCTCGTGCGTCACCATCAGGCAGGATTTTGTGCGCCCCGCGTTCAGCAAAATCTGGGTGTCCTCGCGCGCCTCGACGGTCCATGCCGCGAACTTTGCCGCATCTGCGTTTGCCAAGTCTGCGACCTGTTGATCGGTGCTGGGCAGGCGCGCGGCAATCCGCAAAACCAGTCGTTCCGCGCGAAACAACGGCGTTGTGTAAAACGCTTGGATAAATGCCGCGAGCGTCACTTGACCATCAACCTCGGTCGCAAACAGATCGGTGTAATACCCGTCTTTGGCCGCCTCCGCCGTAAGAAAGCTCCACTCCGGCACGTCAGGTTCGCTAATTTGCATCTCGGGACCACTCCTTTGATCTGGGCCTTTTGGTAACTTGGGGCCAAACCTGCAATTTCCCTATCCGACATCTTGCCGCGCCCCCAAACCACCTTGCCCCGCGCGCAGCCCTGTTTTATGACCGATCCAAACAGTTTACCAAAGGCACACCCCATGCTCGATCTGACCTACGACTTGCCCAAAATCAAAACCATCGCTGGTGCCAAACACGATTGGGAACTGGTGATCGGGATGGAAGTGCACGCGCAGGTCGCCTCAAACGCGAAATTATTCTCGGGGGCGTCGACCACCTTTGGATCTGAACCCAATTCAAATGTGTCGTTTGTGGATGCGGCCATGCCCGGCATGTTGCCCGTGATCAACGAATATTGCATCGAACAAACCGTGCGCACGGGGCTAGGCCTAAAGGCGCAGATCAACCTGAAATCGGCGTTTGACCGCAAAAACTATTTCTATCCGGACTTGCCGCAAGGCTACCAAATCAGCCAGCTGTACCACCCGATTGTAGGCGAAGGCGAAGTCTTGGTCGAGTTGGGCGACGGCACCGCGCGCATGGTGCGGGTCGAACGCATCCACATGGAACAGGACGCGGGCAAATCCATTCACGACATGGACCCGAACATGTCGTTTGTTGACGTGAACCGCACAGGCGTCTGCCTGATGGAAATCGTGTCCAAACCCGATATCCGCAGCCCCGAAGAGGCCGCCGCCTACATCGCCAAAATCCGCCAAATCGTGCAGTATCTGGGCACGTCTGACGGCAACATGCAAAACGGCAACCTGCGTGCTGACGTGAACGTATCTGTGTGCCGCGCGGGTGACTACGAAAAGTTCCGCGAAAACGGCGATGATTTTTCCTACCTTGGCACGCGCTGCGAGTTGAAAAACATGAACTCGATGCGGTTCATCCAAGCGGCGATCATTGCCGAGGCAAAACGCCAAATTGGTGAAATCGAAGCCGGACGCAAAATCCAGCAAAACACCATCGCATGGAACCCGGATACTGGCGAAATCTCACCTCTGCGGTCCAAAGAAGAAGCGCATGACTACCGTTATTTCCCTGATCCGGACCTGATGCCGCTGGAAATCGAACAAGAGTGGGTTGATGACATCGCAGCCACCTTGCCCGAACTTCCAGACGCCAAAAAATCGCGTTTTATCAGCGACTTTGGCCTGTCGGATTATGACGCATCCGTGCTGACTGCTGACGTGGACACCGCTGGTTACTTTGAAGCCGTGGCAAAGGGGCGCGACGGCAAAGCATCGGCCAACTGGGTCATCAACGAACTGTTTGGCCGCCTGAAAAAAGACGATCGTGACATCACCGACAGCCCCGTCACGCCTGCACAATTGGGCGGCGTGATCGACTTGATCAGCTCAGACGCGATCAGCGGTAAAATCGCCAAAGACCTGTTTGAAATCGTCTATTCCGAAGGCGGTGACCCTGCCGTGATCGTCGAGGAACGCGGCATGAAGCAGGTCACAGACACCGGCGCAATCGAGGCTGCCTTAGACGAGATCATCGCCGCCAACCCCGCCCAAGTGGAAAAAGCCCGCGAGAACCCGAAATTGGCGGGCTGGTTCGTCGGCCAAGTGATGAAAGCGACGGGCGGCAAGGCCAACCCCAAAGCGGTGAACGAATTGGTGGCGAAAAAGCTGGCGGGCTGATACGGTACGTTATCGCGCTGTGTCTTGGGCTGCTTGCAGTGCCGCAGACAGGAACGGCACAAGAGGGCTATCCAAATACGTGCGATCCCCTGATTGATTGCGCGATCTTGGCGTTCCACTACGAAAGAGGTAGTGCCACCCCCCCAATTTTTCCAATGGACGTCAAACGCGCAGACGCTTTGACCCGTATGGCGCTTGATGCGCGGAAAAAAGGCTGCTCGGACGGTGCCCCCGAGCAATGCGAAAGCCTTGCTCAGAACGTCTTTACTCTGAAGGAACCGACCCCCGACGGACCTTACAGCATGTCGAACCGCGCGGCCCTTGCTGCAGCGCAAACTGACGCACAATGCGCAGCGGGCAAAGCAATGGCATGCTTGATACACATCGACATTTTAAGCCAACGCACCGATGGCATCTCGTTTGGTGTCGCACGCGCGATGCAAAATGGCACGTCCCTCGCAGACGCTACATCTGCATTAAAGAGCAAAGAAAAAGCATATGTTCAGCACGCCGAAACCTTAGATGACAGCCAAAATAGTGCTTTGCGAACTCAATGCGCTGCCAGCGAAAAGCAAGCCTGCGGCGATCTGGGGCTTTTCTTGTCATGGTATGGCAAATTAAGAAATTCGCGTTACGAGCATCTAACCTATCTATTTGGTGCCTGCACAGATGAATCCCTTACAGCGTGCAATCCGCTATTTTCTGGCCGAATGGAAATTGCCACATTTGCAGAGGCTGACGGCGCTGCGCCGCTAGAACCGTGGCGCGCCAAATTGGAACAAGGGTGCGACGCGCAAAACCTGACCCTATGTCACTTTCTTTTTTTGGTCAGTGAATTTGACGAGACGCAGGATACAGCCGTATTGGAAGCACAGATATGCGACATGGGCTCGTCAATGACGTGCAGTCGAATTGGCCAGCGCTTGCTACAGGATTTCGCCAAGACAAACGCCCCGGAAACACTCGGACGTGCAGCAGATGCGCTCGCCCGCGCCTGCGATCTCAAAGATCACTACGCCTGTCACATCCTAGAACACCTCTCCAAAGGGTAACGACGCCGCGTCGATGTTGACACCAACCGCACACAGCGAAACCATCACCCCATGACAGATGCCCCCTTCCGCTCCTCCACCCTGACCGTGCGCCCCGAATGGATCGACTACAATGGCCACCTCAACATGGCCTATTATTCCGTGCTGATGGATCAATGCGCCGATCAGGCTTATCCGATTTTCGGCTTTGGTCCTGACTATTTATCCGAGACTGGCTGCACCACCTATGTGGCCGAATTTCACGTCTGTTATGTGCGCGAATTGCACGTGAATGATCCCGTGCAGATCACCTTTCAACTGCTGGACTATGACGAAAAACGGTTCCATGTGTATCAAGAAATCTGGCACAACGACGGCTGGTTGGCGGCCACAGGCGAGGCCCTCACGCTGCACGTCGATCAATCCGGCCCCAAAGTCGCACCGATGCCGCAGACCGTACTGTCGCGTATTGAAACGATGTATGATGCGCACAAAGGTCTGCCGCGCCCGGATCGCGCTGGGCGCAGCATCGGGATCAAGCGCAAGAGTTAGTGTTGCGACAGGCAACCCGCCTCTTTTCCCCACCTCACACCCCTGCTATACGGGCATCTGCAATCCAAAGGTGCGTCCATGTCCACATACGAATATCGCGTTGTTCCCGCGCCCTCTAAAGGGCTGAAGGCTAAGGGAATCAAAAGCCATGAGGCCCGTTTCGCCAATGCGATCGAGGAGTTGATGAACACCATGGCGGCCTCTGGTTGGGAATATCAGCGCGCAGAAACATTGCCGTCGATTGAACGCTCCGGACTTACCGGATCATCGACTGAGTGGCGCAATGTTTTGGTGTTTCGCAAACCGCGCACCACAGACGTCGCCGCATTTGCACCCGAAGTTTTGGCCCCGCCCGTGATTGCCGCTGCGGCTGTTGACACTGACGAGGAAGATGTCAGCGATGAGGAACCTGTCGACACAGACGAACACCCCGCAGGCGGCGTTGGCGCCACACAAATGCTCAGCGACAACGGTGTTGAGGAAACCAGCGAAGTTGCTGGCATGACCGACAGCCTGCGCAGCCTTGCCGAACAACGTGCTGACAAACCCGAGACCTAAGCCTCGGGTTTAAATCAGAAAACTAAACGTCGATATCCAGTGCCAACGCGTGAATTCGTCCTATCAATTCGGCCCCCAATGCGGCATGAACGGCGCGGTGACGCATAATTCTTGACTGCCCGGAAAACCCGTCAGCCCGGATGCGCACGTTAAAATGACTTTGCCCGCCATCCTGGTAGCCTGCGTGCCCGCGATGGCTTTCGCTGTCATCGACAACCTCTAATTCGCGTGGCGCAAAGGCGTCCCGTAGCTTTGTTTCGATTTCTTGAGTAACCAGCATAAACCCGCCCATTTTCCTATCTGAGTTGAACGTCAAAAAAAATCGCACACGACCTGACGTATTTTCGCGTCAACCCCCTTCAACTTCTCTGTCAATATTCTAAACTCAACGCCTTGAGTCGAAAAGGTCCCATTCATGCCAAAGCTTGATCCGTTCGGATTCGATATGTCCGTATCCACATCCAAAAAGAAAAACCCCCGTGGCCGTCGCGGCATGTCCGGTGCATCCGAGACATCAACCCGCGTGTGCGATCACGCCGGCTGCGCCGAGGCAGGCAAGTACCGCGCGCCAAAGGCCCCCGATGTTCTGGATGATTTCTTCTGGTTCTGTCAGGCGCACGTGCGCGAATATAACCTGAAATGGAACTTTTTTGACGGCACGACCGAGGCCGAAATCAACGCGCAGCAGTCCGATGACAAGGTCTGGGAACGCCCCACCAAACCGATGGGCGACCCCGAAGCGCGGGCGTGGGCCCGTTTGGGCATCGAGGATCCGCATCAGGTGTTGGGTGCAAATTCGACGCAAAATCCCGGACGTGGTGCCAAAGCCGGTCGTAAATTGCCCGCCACAGAACGCCGCGCCATCGAGGTGCTAGAGGTTGATGACAACGCGACCAAGCCGGAAATCCGCAAGGCCTACAAAAAGCTGATCAAAGTGTTGCACCCCGACATGAATGGCGGCGATCGCAGCCAAGAAGAACAGCTGCAAGAAGTTGTTTGGGCGTGGGATCAGATCAAAGGCAGCCGCAGCTTTAAGGACTAAGCGCGGCCGCGAATTGCTTAGCCAAAGATGTCTTTCACAGGTGGGATTCGCGCAACTGCGCCCCACCTGGCAAAGGCATCGACGCCAACCATCGCCACCCCCCACGTCAACACCAGCAACGGGCTGCTTGCCCCGTCGGCAATTGCAATCACGCCCAATGCTCCGGCTGAGGGGGAACCAACGGCAAGCACGCCAATGGTCGCCGCGGCGATAATCGCGCCAAAAACCGTTGCAAATAACGCGCTTAGACCGGCCAAGGCCCATCCCCACCAACGCGCATGACCGAATCCGCTCGCCACGATAAACCCTGCAACCAGCGCCCCCCAGAACGCCGCAAGATGCACCCCCTGATCCGGGATGTGACGTGCCATCGGCCCCCCCCAATGCACCAAGCCAAACGACACGATCCACCCCGCCAGCCCGCACACGCCCGCGCGATACATCCGTTGGGATGTCACCCAAGTCGGCCATTTCAGATTTCGAATTTCAATCATGTTTTCCTCGCTGTGAATTCTCCTCTCAGCAATAGCGCGGCGTTTGTGCAGTTTTCACGCACCACTCGCACGGGGTTTGCGTATTTGCGCCCACATCGGGCCCGCGATTTTGACGCCACGTAAACAACTGGCCTCAAGGGGGAGCGGATATTGGCCCTTCCCCTTGTCCTTCCTCGCGATATGTTGCACCACGAACGCGGCGGGTATTTGGCCGCCGATTTACATTATGATAAGGACGACGTGCGATGGCCGACGGTGCAATGGATATTAACGCGAAACCAACCGAAGACATCTCGGTCCGCGACGTCTTTGGCATTGATACAGACATGACGGTCAAAGGCTTTGCCGACCGCACGGAACGTGTCCCTGAGTTTGACCCGACCTACAAGTTTGATCCCGACACGACGTTGGCGATACTTGCAGGTTTTGCGCACAACCGTCGCGTGATGATCCAAGGCTATCACGGCACGGGCAAATCCACGCACATCGAACAGGTCGCATCGCGCCTGAACTGGCCTGCGGTTCGGGTGAACTTGGATTCGCACATTTCCCGTATCGATCTGATCGGTAAGGACGCGATCAAGCTGAAAGACGGCAAACAAGTCACTGATTTCCAAGAAGGTATTCTGCCTTGGGCCCTGCGCAATCCAACCGCGATTGTGTTTGACGAATACGATGCCGGCCGCGCAGACGTTATGTTTGTGATCCAGCGCGTTCTGGAAAAAGACGGTAAGCTGACGTTGCTGGACCAGAACAAAGTGATCACGCCGCACCCGTTCTTCCGCATCTTTGCGACCGCCAACACGGTTGGTTTGGGTGACACGACGGGCCTGTACCACGGCACGCAGCAGATCAACCAAGGCCAAATGGACCGTTGGTCTTTGGTCAGCACGCTGAACTACCTAAGCATTGACGCGGAAACCGCTATCGTTCTGGGCAAAGCGCCGCATTACAACACCGAAGCGGGGCGCAAAATCGTCAAGCAGATGGTGACCGTTGCGGATCTGACGCGCACCGCGTTCATGTCCGGTGATTTGTCGACAGTGATGTCGCCACGTACTGTTATTGCGTGGGCCGAAAACGCACAAATATTTAACGATGTGGGCTATGCCTTCCGCCTGTCCTTCCTCAACAAATGTGATGAGCTAGAGCGCCAAACGGTCGCTGAATTTTATCAGCGTCTGTTCGACGAAGAACTGCCGGAATCAGCAGCAAGCGTGAGCTTGGGGTGATGATTAGGACGACAGTTCGATTTGTGGCGGCTGTCGCCTTGATATCTTCTAGCTCTGTGGCAACTGCGCGCGCTCTCGAATTGCCGCCGGTTCCGCTGACTGCTCAACTAAAGTCTGGAACCATCGAGACTTGGGAAATTATGGTAAGATGTGCCGGTCTTGCAGGATATTATCACATGGCTTTTAAGGGAAAAGCAGCTCCAAAATCGCCACCGTCCTTTAATGCACTGGCAGTTCTCGGCCTTTTTTCGCAAGCGGAATCTCAATACAGAGATGCAAACCCAAATAGCTCCATAGATCAAACTAAAGAAATAGTGGCCAAACGTTTGGGCAAAACGGTGATAGCCTATGAAAATTCGGTGTCATTTTCGAAAGCCAGACGGACGTATCCTTGGTCCAAAACCTCTTTGCATGGCTCTGACCTGCAAACCTGCGAACAGATGTATGGTGGAAAGCAACCATGAGCCAACCAGACAACCCAGCCGATGCGTTCAAAAAGGCCCTCTCTGAGGCGACCAAAGTCTTGGCCAACGATCCTGAATTGAACGTCAGCTACACCGTTGATCCCGCAGGATTGTCTGGTGACGCGATGCGCTTGCCGCAAGTGTCGCGCCGCATGACCCGCGACGAAGTTTTGTTGGCGCGCGGCACCGCAGACGCGCTGGCGCTGAACCGCCGCTATCACAACGGCCAGACTCACGCCCGCTACAACCCGCAGGGCGAAATGGCACGCGAATTATACGAAGCGATGGAAACCGCCCGCTGCGAAGCCGTCGGCGCGCGCGACATGCCGGGCACCGCTGGCAACATCGACGCCAAGATCAAGCACGAAGCGATGCGCAAGGGCTATGATCAGGTCAAACAGGCATCTGACGCACCCTTGGCAACTGCTGCGGGCTATCTTGTGCGCCACTTGGCGACGGGCCGCGACCTGCCCTCGGGTGCGCAAAACGTGATGGAACTGTGGCAGCCGTTCATTGAACAGCAGGCCGGCGGCACGCTCGAAAACCTGAACGATATTCTGGACGACCAAGCCGCGTTTTCGAAATTCGCCCGTCAGATTATTGCTGACCTAGGCTACGGCGACCAGTTAGGGGATGACCCTGACCAAATCGACGACGACCAACAAGACGAGGCCGAAGACGGCGGCGAAGAGCAGCAAGAACCAGATAGCACCGGCCAAGACGACAACGATGACGAAGAGGCCGAAGGCACGCCGGAGCAAAGCCAAGAAGAGCAGCAAGACGCGTCGCAAGCCCAAGTTTCGATGGACGAAATGGCCGATCAAGAGATGGGCGAAGAGGCAGAAATGCCCGACGGCGAGGCTCCGCTTGAACCACCTGCCCCGCAACCTGTGTCAGATGCGGACCCTGAATATCTGGTCTATCTGTCTGAACACGATGAAGAAATTCGCGCCGAAGATTTGGCGGAACCGGTTGAGCTGGAACGCCTGCGCGCCTATCTCGATCAGCAGCTGGAACCGTTGAAAGGTGCCGTGTCGCGCCTTGCCAACAAACTGCAACGCCGCCTTCAAGCCCAGCAAAACCGGTCTTGGGAATTTGACCTTGAGGAAGGCACGCTAGACGCTGGCCGTCTGGCACGGGTCGTTGCGAACCCGACGACGCCGCTGTCGTTCAAGGTCGAAAAAGACACCGAATTCCGCGATACTTGTGTGACGCTGTTGCTCGATAACTCCGGTTCGATGCGCGGTCGCCCGATTTCGATTGCCGCGATTTGTGCGGACGTTTTGGCGCGCACGCTGGAACGTTGCAACGTCAAGGTCGAGATCCTCGGCTTTACCACCCGCGCGTGGAAAGGTGGCCAAGCCCGCGAAGCGTGGCTGAACGATGGTCGCCCGCAAACGCCCGGTCGTTTGAACGATCTGCGCCACATCATCTATAAATCTGCCGATGCCCCGTGGCGTCGTGCGCGCCCGAATCTGGGTCTGATGATGAAAGAAGGCCTGCTTAAGGAAAACATCGACGGCGAGGCGCTGGAATGGGCGCATCGTCGCATGTCGGCCCGTCCTGAATCACGCAAAATTCTGATGGTGATTTCTGACGGGGCCCCGGTTGATGACAGCACGCTGTCGGTTAACCCTGCCAATTACTTGGAAAAACACCTGCGTGACGTGATCGCGATGGTCGAAAAACGCCGCGCAGTTGAACTGCTGGCGATCGGGATCGGCCACGACGTTACGCGCTATTACGATCGCGCCGTGACCATCACCGATGTGGATCAGTTGGCCGGTGCTATGACCGAGCAATTGGCGGCCCTGTTTGATTCTGACCCCCGGGCCCGCGCCCGTGTGATGGGAATGAAACGCGCAGGCTAAAAACACGATAACCAAGGCGGGAGTGATCCAATGTTTCAGTCGTTTGAAGTAACCGCACGGCCGGAGCAAGGCCCACCCAGACTTGCCGCATTGCGTGATGAATTGGCCCACGCCGCGCTGGACGGTTTTTTGATCCCACGTGCAGATGCTCACCAAGGCGAATACGTTTCAGCGCGCGACGAACGGTTGGCTTGGCTCACTGGATTTACAGGATCAGCCGGATTTTGCGCAGCCCTGCGCGATGTGGCTGGCGTGTTCATCGACGGGCGCTACCGCACACAAGTCAAAGACCAAGTCGCCGATGTTTTCACGCCGGTTCCCTGGCCCGAAAACTCGCTGGCGACATGGCTCAAGGATCAGTTGCCAAACGGTGGGCAGGTTGGGTTCGATCCGTGGCTGCACACGGTCGCACAAATCGAACAAGCGCGCGCGACGCTTGAAGGGACTAATATTTCTCTAGTAGATTCCGAAAACCTGGTCGATCGTATTTGGGAAGGCCTGCCTGCACCTGCCCAAGAGGCTGCCAAAGAACATCCTATTGAATTTGCAGGGGAAAGCAACGCTGACAAGCGTACCCGGCTCGGCATTGCATTGCACGAAGCTGGCCATGAGGCCGCCGTGATCACCCTGCCCGACAGTATTTGCTGGCTTTTGAACATTCGTGGCGCTGACATTCCGCGCAACCCGATTGCGCAGGGTTTTGCCGTTCTTATGGCTAATGGATCCGTCGACCTGTTCATGATGGAACACAAACTACACGGGCTTGAGGCGCATTTGGGACCCGAGGTGCGCGTCCACGCGCCAGACGATTTTTTGCCGTATCTAAGCACGCTCAACGGCCCTGTGCGGCTGGACAAAACCAGCGTTCCGGTGATCGTCGCACAGACCCTTGGCGACAAGGTCGTTTGGGGAGAAGAGCCATGCGCGCTGCCCAAAGCCTGCAAAAACGCCGCTGAAATCAACGGCAGTGCGCAGGCGCATTTGCGCGATGGTGCGGCTGTGGTTGAACTGCTCGCGTGGCTGGACGCACAGGCCCCGAACACCGTGAGTGAGACCCAAGTTGTCAGTAAACTTGAGGCCTTTCGCCGCCGTGACAACGCCCTGCAAGACATCAGTTTTGAAACCATCGCCGGCACTGGTCCGAACGGCGCGATCATGCATTACCGCGTCACGACAGAAACCGACAGTCAGCTGCAAGACGGGCATCTGATCGTGCTCGACAGTGGCGGTCAGTATCTGGATGGCACCACCGATATCACCCGCACAATTGCAATCGGCACCCCGAATGACGAGGCGCGCTCTGCCTTTACGCGGGTCTTGCTGGGTATGATTGCGATCAGTCGATTACGCTGGCCCTTGGGTCTTGCCGGACGAGACATCGAAGCGATCGGCCGTGCGCCCTTGTGGATGGCAGGCCAGGATTTTGACCATGGTTTGGGTCACGGCGTTGGTGCGTATCTGAGTGTTCACGAAGGCCCGCAACGTCTGAGCCGCATCAGTCATGTGCCACTGCAAGCTGGCATGATCCTGTCAAACGAGCCCGGATATTACCGTGAAGGGGCCTTTGGCATCCGGATCGAAAACCTGATTGTCGTTGAGGACGCGCCCGAATTGACCAGCGGTGATGCGCACCGCGCTATGTTGAATTGGCGCACGCTGACCTTTGCGCCGATTGATCGCAGGCTTATCGATATTGATCTGTTGGATGCGGATAGCCTTGCTTGGCTGAACGCCTATCACGCTGAAACATTTGATAAAATTGGCCCACGCGTTGCCCCAGAAACCAAAGAATGGCTGCGTCAGGCGACCCGCCCACTGTAACCCTCTGGCGTGGTTGTCGTGTCTCTGTTAGGTTCGCGCTTCAGTTGACACGCAACGACACGTTCGAGAGGGATCATCATGGCCGACCACATCAAAATCCGCAAAGTTTCTGGCAAATGGAGCGTGCGCGCCGGTGGGGCCGTGTTGGGCGAAAGCACCGCCGCGCTTGAATTATCCGAGGGCGATTACCCGCCCGTGATCTATTTTCCGCGCAGCGATATCGCCATGGCGTTTTTGGACCAAACCGACAAATCCACCCATTGCCCGCACAAAGGCGATGCGACGTATTTTTCTGTTGTGACCAAATCGACAACGCTAAAAGACGCGGTTTGGAGCTATGAAACGCCCCTAGACGGTGTCGACCGGATCAAAGGGTATTTGGCGTTTTACACAGGCGATCAAATCACCGTCGAACACATCTAAAGCTAGGAATGTTCCTCGGCGGCAGTTGCTGCCAGCGCGCGGTTGTACGCCTTTAGCGCATCCACATGAAACAGCGCGCCCCATAATTCGGGCGGACTGTCTTCGCCGCTGAGCGTCACAACGGGCACAAACGGCACCGACGCGCGGTCAAAAATCGGCATCGCGGCCTCTAACGTGGCGTTGCCATCGACGTAGATACCATCGCCGATCATTTCCCAACAAGCGTCCTCGTCCGCAGCACGTGGATCGTCCGCTTTGCGCATCACATTGGCGACACGGAACATGGCCAGCAGATAGGCTTGTGGTCCGGCCGCGAGGTGTATGCCGCGGCGTTCAATCTGCGATAGGAAAAACGAGCGATCCACGATGCGCGAGGCAAGTGCCGTCGAAATCGACACAGACACCATGACCGCAAGTCCGGTTTGCCAGTCGCCGGTCAGTTCGAACACAATCAATGTGGTGGAAATCGGCGCGCCCAAAACGGCAGCCGCCACCGCCCCCATACCCGCCAATGCATACAAAGTCGTGGTGCCGGACACCGTCGGGAAAACCGCCGTTGCGATCAGCCCAAAACTAAGACCGACAAATGCACCGATCATCAAAGACGGCGAAAACACGCCCCCGCCCATGCGCCCTGCCATGGTGATGGCCACAGCGATGGTTTTCAGGGCAGCAAACACGATGACCTCGTGCAGACCCAATTGGCCTGTCAGCGCCAGCGATGTCGTCTCATATCCGACGCCGATGATGTGCGGATAGGCCAGCGCCAAAACGCCAAGCATCAGCCCCGCAATCGCCGGTCGCATCCAACGGCGCAGGCCCGTCTTGGCTTGCAATCGCGTGCCGATGTCGTCAGCCCAAAAGACCGTGCGCATCAGCACCACCGCGACCAACCCACAGGTCAGGCCCAACAACAAGAACGCAGGCAGTTCCACGTAGAACTGCAACGCGCTTTCGACTGGCAACATGAATTCTGTCACGCCGCCGTATTCCAAACGGTTGATGACCGTGCCTGCCACAGACGCGATGACAATCGGTGCAAACGCGTGCACAGCAAAATGGCGCAACACAACCTCAAGCGCGAACAAAGCACCTGCAATCGGCGCATTAAAGCTGGCTGAAACAGCCGCAGCTACGGCACACCCAAGCAAGTCGCGACCGGTTATACCATCAGCGTGAATGTAGCGGCTGACTTTGGTGGCGATGACGGCTGCGAGGTGCACAACCGGTCCTTCACGCCCTGTCGAGCCACCTGAGGACAGCGTTATGAACGACGCGATGGCGGATGCCACACCGGCGCGGGTTTCCACGCGCCCTTCGTTCATCGCCGCGCCCTCGATCACATCAGCCACGCTGCGCACGCGACCATCAGGGGTGAAATTATGCAGGATCAATCCAACCAGCAAACCACCCACCGCAGGCAGTGCAATCAGCCAGTACCACGGCAGGTTTTGTGCAGCCCTGATCAGCGACTGACCTTCATCTAAACCGTAAAGAGTGCCCTCTAAACCCTCGATACCTTTGCGAAAAAACAACGCCGTGGTGCCCGCCGCGATCCCGACCAGCAAGGCAATGAACCAGAATTGGATCTGCCCCGGTCCTTGCTTGCGCAGCAACGCCCAGCCGTCTTTGAAAGACGTCGCCGCGTCTTGGCTCAGGGATTTCAAATAGGCGTTAAGCGTGTCCAACGGAATGGCCCGATTTGTTCAGAGGTTTATTACCTCTAGGCCAAAGTGCGCGGATGTAAAAGGTGCCGTGTTAGTCCAGCAACGCGCGCGCGGCGGCCCGGGCCTGTTCGGTGACGGTATCGCCTGACAGCATCCGCGCGATTTCGTCGGTGCGTTCATCTGGCGACAGCGGCACGACGCGAGATGTGGTCATGCCCTTGGTCACCGATTTTTCGACACGCCAGTGATGTGCGCCCAAAGCGGCCACCTGCGGCGAGTGGGTAACAACCAACACTTGCCCGCCGTCTGCCAGCTCTGCCAAGCGGCGACCAACGGCATCCGCTGTCGCACCGCCGACGCCACGATCGATTTCGTCAAAGATCATCGTCAGGCCGGATTGATCTTTGGTCAGGCACACCTTTAGCGCCAGCAAAAAACGGCTAAGTTCACCCCCAGATGCGATTTTATTGAGCGGACCAGACGGCGCACCGGGGTTCGTCGCCACACTGAACGACACCATATCGCGCCCCTCAGGGCCCGGCGTTTCCGGTTCGATCAACGTCGTGAACACAGCACGGTCCATTTTAAGCGGAGCCAATTCGCCGGTCACAGCCTTGTCCAGTTTTGACGCTGATTTCTGGCGCGCTGCCGTCAATGCGCCTGCAGCGCCATCATAGCCTTGCTCGGCTGTTTTCAAGTCAGCGGCCAGCACAGCCAAATCCGCATCCCCGGCATCCAAGGCGGCCAACTTCACCGCAAGACCAGCGCCGAATTCAGACAGCTCATCAGGTGCAACATCGTACTTGCGCGCCATTGCACGGATCGTAAAAAGGCGTTCTTCGACGTCTTCTAATTCACTGGGATTAAACGATAATGTGTCGATGCAGGCCATGATACCATCCATCACATCATCCAACTCAACCATTGCGCGGCCCAATGCGTTGATCGGGGCTTCTAGATGACCTTCGGCTTTGTCCGCGATGCCGTCCAACCACCGCAAAGCATTGGCAAGATTGCCTTCAGCGCCATCGTTACCCAGCACTTTGTGCGCTTTGATTACGTCGTCGCGGATCTTTTCCGATCCCTGCATCAAACGACGACGTACATCCAATTCTTCGTCTTCGCCCGGCTCTGGTGACAAGGCAGTCAGCTCAGCAACCGCATGGCGTAGAAATTCTTCTTCGGCGCGGATCGCATCCATCGCCTCTTGTGCCGCCTTCAACGCTTTGCGCGCTTTGCCCATCTGCGACCACGCTTTGCGGGTTTTGACCTTCGCGTTTTCGGTATTGGCAAAGGTGTCCAAAATGGCGCGGTGCCCCTTTGGATCCAATAGGCCACGATCATCATGCTGACCGTGCAATTCCAGCAAAGTGTCAGACAGCGCGCGCAACACGTCACCCGAACACCGGCGGTCATTAACCCACGCCGTTTTACGTCCGTCACTGGTGTTGATCCGGCGCAAGATCAGCTCGTCACCATCGGGCAAGCCAGCCTCGATAAGGACGGCATGGGCTGAGTGATCATCAGGCAAATCGAACCACGCCGTGACTTCGCCCTGTGCCGCGCCTTGGCGGACCAAGTCTGCACGCCCGCGCCACCCCAAAACAAAACCCAATGAATCCAACAAGATGGATTTGCCCGCACCGGTTTCGCCCGTCAACACATTCAAACCCGGCTGAAACAACAGTTCCAGCCGATCGATGATCAACATGTCAGAAATATCAAGCCCGCGCAGCATGTCGTCTAGCCTGTAAGGTGGGCGTGTCGCCCACCATCCGTTACAGCCACCGGCCTTTGATCATTTGACGGTAAACTTGGCGTAGCCAACCATCGCCTGCGGCCTTCAGTTCCAGCCCGCGACCGGTCAACAGCTTGTAGCTGTCTTCGTACCATTCTGTGGATTGGTAGTTGTACCCAAGGATCGCGCCTGCGGTTTGTGCCTCTTCCGTCAGGCCAAGCGACAGATACGCCTCGACCAAACGGTGCAGCGCCTCAGCTGTGTGCGACGTGGTTTGGAAGTCTTCAACAACCACACGGAAGCGGTTTATCGCGGATGCGTAGTGATCGCGGCGCAAATAGTAGCGTCCGATTTCCATTTCTTTGCCAGCAAGGTGGTCAAAAGCCAGATCGAATTTGAGAATCGATGACTTCGCATATCCGCTGTTCGGATACCGTTCGATGACTTCGCGCAGCGACTGCAACGCTTGAAAGGTCAAACCTTGGTCGCGGCCAACTTCATCAATTTGGTCATAATAGCTTAGCGCCAGCAGATATTGGGCGTAGGCCGCATCGTCATCATCGGGGTAAAAATCGATGAAACGCTGCGCGGCAGAGCGGCTGTCCGGATATTCTTTGTCGCGGTGATGGGCGAACGCCTGCATAATCAAAGCGCGTTTTGCCCAGTCAGAATAGGGGTAAAGCCGTTCAATTTCACCGAAAAAGAACGCGGCTTCGGACGGTTGATTACGCTCGAGTTCAAACTCGCCACGCTCAAAAATCTGCTCCGCTGTGAACGACTCAAGCGGGACTTGTTGTGGATTAAACAAGCTGCCCGTCGTCGGCAGATTCCGTGATCCACCGCAGGCCACCAAAGTGGTGGACAACAGCAGCGCTACGATCAAACGTTTCCCAGAGGCACCGCTCGCCATGATTGATTTCCTCACCGCATTCACCCCGCCCTTAGAGGGCTGTCTTTCACATGTGTTAGCACACTATTTTACCATGCAAAACCATGCAAACGCCCTTTGATCGCGCCATTTGAAAATTGTGAAGATGTTGTCGCTGAAAACCCAAGTTTACGCGACGTTCGGGATCTCGTCCCAGACCAGACCGTAGCCCGGAAGTGCTTGTGTCATTGCGTCGTCACAGATCACCATTTGAATGGCCCCTGGGGTCGCAAAGACCTTGCGCAGCAGTGTATTTGTCAACGAATGCCCTGCCCGCACGCCTGAATAACGCCCAACCAGTGGGGCACCAGCAAGCGCAAGATCGCCCAAAGCATCCAGCATTTTGTGGCGTACAGGTTCATCCGCATGGCGCAAACCACCCGGGCTTAGAACTTTGGCGCCGTCAAACACCACGCCATTTTCGCCGGATCTACCACCCAGCGCCAATCCGTTGGCTTGCATATTCTCGACGTCCGCCTGACGGCAGAACGTACGGCTGTCACATAGTTCGCGGGCAAAGCTGCCGTTGTTCATGCGCAGTGATTTGCTTTGATGACCG
This sequence comes from Ascidiaceihabitans sp., assembly GCA_029251465.1. Lineage (GTDB taxonomy): Bacteria > Pseudomonadota > Alphaproteobacteria > Rhodobacterales > Rhodobacteraceae > Ascidiaceihabitans. Next base: position 27,066 of record JAQXDI010000048.1, on the reverse strand, counting down.
ATAGCCGAGTCGACAAAATCGATCTGAAAGTCGATGTACAACGTGTCCGCAGGTGCCAACGTCGCTGACGCATCGCCCTCCGTGACGGTTACCGTTTTCATCACTTTGAATGCCCGTACCGGCTCGTGCAAAGCCCGCAAACCGCGTTGCATGATACCGCGTACAAACGGAACAGCAGAACCATCCACGATCGGCACTTCGGGTCCGTCGATTTCAACCAGCGCATTGTGCACGCCGCATCCGGCCAACGCCGCCATAACGTGTTCAACGGTGGAAACGCCAACGCCGGACGCATTTTCCAACTTGGTGCACAAAGGCGAACGATTAACCGCATCCCAGCGTGCCGGAACAAGGTTGTCCCCGGTTGCGATGTCTGTGCGTGCAAACCAAATCCCGTGCTCAGCCCCGGCTGGGCGAATAGTCAGCGTTGCGGGCGCGCCTGAATGCAGGCCCCGACCGGTAAAGCTGATGGGTGATTTAATCGTGGTTTGCAAAACTGCCTCATTTTTGACGCACTCTCGTGCTGTTGATTTGATCAATTACGTTTCAACGGCTCCAACCTCAACTCAATCTTTGTAACGTTCTGAAACATCAGGTTTCCCAGTCGGCAGATTCACGCCAGCCCGCAATCAAGCCATTGCTTTCAAACGAAAAAGGGCCGCCCTAAGGCAGCCCTCAATCCGTATATTTCGTAGCGTCAATTCGCTTGGCGACGCAAGAATGCTGGGATTTCGATACGCTCTTGGTCAGGATCCACGGCCTCAACTGGCTGTTGCGCAGGTGCGGCAGCTTGCTGTCGAACCGGAGGTTGCTGACGCGTGGGACGCTCTTGCGTTGGCTGCTCGGCGTGACCCGTCATGCGATTGATCAACGAATTGATCCCGAAACGTGGTCGCTCTGCTTCTCCTGTTGGTGCCGGTGCCGCAGCAGCCGGAGCCTGTGCAGGGGCTGCTTTTTGTGCAGCGGCACGCAGACGCGCCATTGCTTCTGGCGATGGCGTGCCCGGCGTTGGCGCACGTGGTGCAACAAATGCCTCAGGCTCAGCTTCTAGCGCTTCGTGTTGTGGTTCAAACGCGGCCACTTGCGGCTGATACGCAGGGGGCGGCAGATCGTCGGACGCGACAGCCGGAATATCTTCGGCAAAGATATCTTCGGCCATGTCTTGTGCGGCGGCTTCTTGAACATTCAACTCTTCGAACAATGACGGCTCTGGCGCGGCTTGTGCTGCGATTTCAGGCGCATATTCGGCTTGTGATGGGGCTGGTGCAGACGCTGTTTGCGACAAAGGTGCGGCCATTAGGCGGCGCGGCACGGGCATGTCTGTCTGCACGTCAACCGCATCGATACCGGTGGCAACAACGCTGACGCGCATCATGCCTTCCATGGCTGTATCGAGGGTCGAACCAACGATGATGTTGGCCTCTGGGTCGACTTCTTCGCGAATGCGGTTCGCCGCTTCGTCCAGTTCGAACAACGTCAGATCGTGTGCGCCGGTGATGTTGATCAAAACGCCCTTTGCGCCGCGCAAGCTGATTTCGTCCAGCAGCGGGTTGGCAATGGCTTTTTCTGCGGCTTGGATCGCGCGATCTTCGCCGTCTGCCTCGCCCGTACCCATCATCGCCTTGCCCATTTCGTCCATCACGGAACGCACGTCAGCAAAGTCGAGGTTGATCAAGCCAGGACGCACCATCAGGTCCGTCACGCCCTTAACGCCTTGATACAGAACATCGTCTGCCATCGAGAACGCCTCGGTGAATGTGGTTTTTTCGTTCGCAAGACGGAACAAGTTTTGGTTCGGAATGATGATCAGCGTGTCGACAACTTTTTGCAGCGCTTCAACACCGTCTTCAGCCTGACGCATGCGCTTGGCACCCTCAAACTGGAACGGTTTAGTGACAACACCAACGGTCAGAACACCCAGCTCACGTGCGGCTTGCGCGATGATCGGGGCAGCACCAGTACCGGTACCCCCGCCCATGCCAGCGGTAATAAAGCACATGTGCGCGCCCGCCAAATGGTCAACAATTTGCTCAATGCTCTCTTCGGCGGCCGCGGCCCCAACGCTTGCGCGCGCGCCTGCACCCAAACCTTCGGTGACCTTGATACCAAGCTGCACACGCGTTTGCGACGCAGATTGTTGCAGTGCTTGGGCGTCTGTGTTTGCCACAACGAAATCAACTCCATCGAGTTGCTTTTCAATCATGTTGTTCACAGCGTTGCCGCCAGCCCCACCGACACCGAACACGGTGATCCGAGGCTTCAATTCGTCCTGTCCGGGCATCGAAAGGTTCAATGTCATTGTTAAAGTCCGCCTGTTTGGACCCGCATTCGCGGGTGTTTTTATGCCTAATCCGCCTTAATCTTAGCCAATTTTCTAAGCACCGTCACCCAAAAAACGCAATTCGGACCCAAAATATGGGCGATTTTTCGCCTGATCACGCGTCATTTCGCGCAATCACGCGATATATGGCGCCTACCAGTTGTCTCGGAACCATTTTACGGCGCGTTTCAGCGAACGCGCAGGGTAGCGATCCGCTGGAATGTCAAAATCCCACCACTCGTCTTGCGGGTGCGCTGCGAACAGCGACAAGCCAACCGCCGAAGCAAAGCTTGGGCCTGTTGCGGCCTGCGGCAAACCGTGAACGCGCAACGGTCGCCCAAGGCGCACTTGCTGCCCGAGGATCTTTGAGGCCAGCCCATCTAGCCCTGGAATTTGGCTGCCACCACCGGTCAGAACAATTTGTTGGCTTGGCAAATGGTCGAACCCTGCGGCGTCCAAACGCGCGCGGACTTCTTCCAGAATTTCTTCGACCCGAGGGCGCATAATGCCGATCAGTTCCGCGCGCGATACCGTGCGCCGATCGTGTTCGTAATCACCCGTGTCACCGCCGATTTCGATCATCTCACGGTCATCCATACCCGTCGCATGCACACCGCCGTAGAACGTCTTGATCCGCTCCGCATTGGCTGTCGGCACTTGCAGACCCAGCGAAATATCTGATGTGACATGATCGCCGCCCATGCGCACGGTGTCGGCAAAAATCATGTGCTTTTTGATAAAGATCGAGATGCTGGTCGAGCCGCCCCCCATGTCGATGCAGGCCGCACCAAGTTCTTGTTCGTCCTCGACCAACGCCGAAATGCCCGAGACATAAGGCGAGGACGCGATGCCTGCCAATTCCAGATCACAGCGTTTGATGCAATGCGCCAGATGCTGCACGGCGGCGGCATCGACAGTCAGCATGTGCATATCGACAGACAACTCGTTGCCCAATTGGCCACGCGGATCAGACAGACCTGACCGGTGATCCAACGCAAAGTTTACGGGCTGTGCGTGCAGCACTTCGCGGTCCATGCCATAGTCGGGCACATCGCAGCTGGACAGCACGCGCGCCACATCGTCTTCGGTCACGACTTGACCGTCCAGCGATACTTTAGCGTCCAGCCCGTAGCTGCGCGGATCAGCGCCAGCAAAGCACGCGATCACGTGATCAACGCGGACTCCGGCCATTTTCTGTGCCGCTTGCAACGCTGTACGAATAGCCCGCTCTGTTTCAGCCATGGCCGAAATTTCGCCAAAATGCACGCCGCGCGACCGGGTTGTGGCCGCACCGATGACGCGAAATCCTGACTGGCCAGCAAGCGAGCCGATCTCACCCTCTTCGCCAACTTTTCCAGAGCCGTCAAAGCGCAAAACCAAGCAGGCAATCTTGGAACTGCCCACATCCAAAATCGCCACCACACCGCGCTGCATCGCAACTTTGCGCATGTTGCGCATACTGCGCTGGCTGTCATACAGGTCCATCATCACTTATTGTCCACTCTCGGAAAGCTGCCGGATGCGCCACCATTCAGTGGTAGCGTCGTTATTCATTTTTACTGTCGGGCGACCGCTGAGGCGCATGTCCACCACGGCCACATCGCGGCTCAGAACCTCTTGGGCCCCCTCAAGCGCAATCACGTGTTCCAGCGCGGATACACCACCAAACTCTGGCAGCAGGATGCGTTGATCTCGGTCCAAAACGATATCCCAGCGCCGCTCGCCCACGCGCACAACACCGCGCAAACGCGCACCCAAAGGCTGGGCTGTGCGGATCAGATCAAGCGCTTCGCCCACATGTTTGTTGGCCCCCGCGCCCGCAATCAGCGGCAGGTCAGGACGTTCCACACGGAACGGCAACATTTCGACATGCGCGCCGGATGCATCGACCAGCGACAGCCCGCCGTCTGTGCGCCAAACGGCGACAGGAACACGCGGCATCACGTCGATTTGCAACACGCCGCCGGGACGAATGCGCAAAGACGCTTGGGCCACGGGCGGTAGATCGGTGATGGTTTTGCGCATCTCCTCAAGGTCCAGATCAAACGAGCTGACCGGGAAATCGATAGGCAGATTGGCGCGGATATCTTCGGAGAGTTCGGTGTCAGCGCCATCAATCGCCATCAGGCCGACCATGAATTCAGGGCGCTCTTGAATGCTGGCGCGGGCCTCGGCCACGGAATCGCGGATTGCGGCCTGACGATCAGGGTTGGTAAAATAATAGGTGCCGGCGGCCAACGTCAGTGCAAACGGCAGACCTGCACGCAAGGTCAACCGGAACATCGGCGTCAGCATCAAACGCTGCAAGCGCCACGCCCAACGGGACGGTGCGGGATCAGCTTTGGGGTTGCGACGGATCATTTTGGGTGCGCTCAGCGGGGACATGACGCGTCCTCCACCATCCAGGCGCAGAGTTTTTCGAACGAAATGCCCACGGCTTGCGCCTGTTCCGGGCTGAGCGATGTGGCGGTCATGCCGGGTTGTGTGTTGGTTTCAAGCAGGATCAGGCCGTCGACGCCCCGGCTTTCGTCCCAACGGAAATCGGTGCGGCTGACACCACGACATCCAAGGGCTGCGTGGGCGCGCAAGGCGTAGTCCATGCACAGATCGAAAATGTCGGAAGGGACATCCGCAGGGACAATGTGGCTTGATCCGCCTTCTTTGTATTTGGCGTCATAATCATACCAGCCTGTTGTCAAAATATCGGTTACTGTCAGGGCGCGGTCGCCCATAATGGTCGTGGTTAACTCGCGGCCCGGAGCGTATGTTTCGACCATAACTTCGGTCGGCATATCATCGTCCAGTTGCGGCGGTCCGTTGTTGTCTTTTTCAACAAGGTAGACCCCAACCGATGATCCTTCGTTGTTTGGCTTCACCACATAAGGTGGTTCCATCACGTGATGCGCGCGCACGTCATCAGCGCGCGCAATAATGCTGTCCACGACTGGCAATCCCGCCTGACGGAACACGTCTTTGGAGCGTTGCTTGTCCATCGCCAAAGCCGATGCCAACACACCAGAATGCGAATAGGGAATACCGAGCCATTCAAGGATGCCTTGCACGCAGCCGTCTTCGCCCCAACGCCCATGCAGACAATTGAGAACCGCGTCCGGTTTAAGGTTGCTTAAAACCACAGAAAGATCGGGGCCAGCATCGACCTCGATCACTTCAAATCCTGTCTCCCGCAATGCGGCGGCGCATGCGTGTCCTGTATCCAATGACACTTCGCGTTCAGCCGAAGGGCCACCCAATAATACCGCCACTGTTCGGGGTGTCATGCTCGACTGACCCACCAGAGTGCCTCTATGTCCCGACCTCTTTTAGCGAGGTCTTATTTTTATGTGCCGATTTTCGGCGTTTTGAAATGCAGGGCTATACCCGTATTGCGACCCTAAGGATCACCGACCCGCATAATTTCCCATTCTAGCGTAATACCACTGGAATCGTAAACCTTTTTTCGCACGTCTTCGCCCAATCCTTCCAGATCGGCGGCGGTTGCGCCGCCTGTGTTGATCAAAAAGTTGGAATGCATCTCGCTCATCTGTGCGCCACCACGGCGCGCACCACGCATGCCTGCATCATCGATGACTTTCCATGCCTTCAGGTCGTGCACATCATCGGCTTTTCCGGTTGAGCTAAATCCCACCGGATTGCGGAACGTACTGCCAGCGCTGCGATCTTTGGTGGGTTGCGACTGGTCACGCTTGGCCAGTTGATCGGTCATGCGCTGGTGGAGTTCGGTAGGCTCACCGGATGGTCCTTGCAAGATCGCACTGGTGATCACCGCCCCCTCTGGCAGCTCGGTTTGGCGGTACTGGAATTGCAGATCGTCCGCGCTCAGCTTCACGATTTCACCAGAGCGCAAAACCGCCGTCGCCTGCACAAACACATCTGCGGTGTAGCTGCCGTAACAGCCTGCGTTCATGCGCACCGCACCGCCAATGCTGCCGGGAATTGTGCGCAGAAATGTCAAATCAACACCAGCATCCGCCGCCTTGCGCGCCACGTGACTGTCTAGGGCCGCGACACCTGCCGTGACCCGATTGCCGTCGATTTCGATACCGTTAAATCCGCGCCCCATGCGCACGACCACGGCCCGCAACCCGCCATCACGCACGATCAGATTGCTACCGACGCCCATGGGGAACACCTGCACATCTGTGTCCACCGCCTTGAGAAAATCGGCCAGATCGTCGATGTCTGCGGGTTGAAACAGATAGTCCGCAGGGCCGCCAACGCGCAGCCACGTGAGGTCAGACAAATCCCGTTGCGGCGTCAGCCGTCCGCGCACCGTTGGCAGGTCTGTCATTCTTCAACTTTCCATTCGCGCGCGCGTTTGCCCAAAAATCCGGCAGCAAAGACCGAAATCTGGAACAACAACATGCCACCGCCCAAAATCATAATCACTTGCGCAGGCGACGCGCTCGCAAAGAAATATACCGCAATCAAAACCGTCGCGGCCACCCAAAATGCAGCCCAAGCCACGAACAACCAGACCCGACCTTTGAACCCCAACCACAGGCAGACCATCGCAATGACAGCCAGCGGCGAGACAAAGATTAGCGCGCTCATTCTTGGGTTCTTCGTGCTGAGCGTTTGATCCAGCGACCAAGGTACACGACCGGCCAGCGAAGCACGCTCATGGCGGCGACCATGACAAACAGACCGGCGCCCGGGCCGTTTTGCCACGTAACAAAGCCAAGGATCGGGATGCCGATGCCGATCAGAATATAGGCGTTGCGCCAGTGGTAATCTTTGCTGGGGGTCATGGCCAAAAGGTTGGCAATCAACGCCCAGATGCAGGCAAGGATCAAAGACAGGCTCATTTCGGGATCTCCGGATTTTGTCCCCGCACGCGCGCCCAAATATAGCGCAGCGGATTGCGGAACATCGATAGAAACGCGAACACGGCCGCAATGGCCAGCCACGGGCTAACTTGAATACCAATCATAACGATCAAAATTGGGGCCGCGATAAGCAACGCGATCCCTGGCACATATTGACGTCGCATCGGCAGCATCGCACAGCCCACGCTGGCAAACACCCATGCAATGCAGAGCCACAAAAGTGTCACTGCGCGATCTCTTTGCCCATCAGGCGGCGGATAGTCCAGCCCATCAAGAGCCCTGCCAAAGACGTTCCTGTCATCAGCACGATCAACGACAAAACATACGCGTCCAAAGACGTCATAAATCCATTGGTTTCGCTAGACGATGTCAGAACCATCGCCAAAAACAGGACTGCTAGAATGGCCGTACATACGAGCCAAAGTTTGGCAGTTCGCCGCGGTCCGACCCGCAATGTTACAACGCAAAACAGCGCTGCAATAACAAGAACAGTTGCGAGCATCATGGCTAAGCCGCCCCCTTCATCAATCGATCCGGTAAGCCGTTGGCCCAAGCCGAAATTGTACCAGCCCCGAGGCAGACCACCATGTCACCCGGGCGCGCCTGCTCGCGCACAAGGCGTTCTAGATCAGCTTCGTCGTTCACAGCCCTCGCATGGCGGTGACCGTGGCGGATCAGACCTGCGATCAGATCGTCGCGCGAGGCCCCCTCGATAGGGTCTTCGCCAGCGGCATAAACATCTGCAATTCCGACCACGTCTGCGTCGTTAAAACAGGCGCAGAATTCCTCAAAATGGTGCGACAGCCGTGTAAAGCGGTGTGGTTGGTGGACTGCAATCACGCGGCCTTCACTGGCTTGGCGCGCGGCCTTAAGCACAGCCGCGATTTCCACAGGGTGGTGACCGTAATCATCAATGATTGTGACACCGTCGATTTCGCCAACTTTGGTAAAGCGGCGATTGACGCCCCCGAAGGCGGCCAAAGCATCGCGAATTTCACTGGCCTTCATCCCCAAATGCCGAGCCACTGCGACAGCCGACAAGGCGTTCGAAACGTTGTGATCGCCAGGCATGGGCAAGGAACAGCCCTCGATCACCATATCCTCGGATTGCAGCGCGATGTCGAACTTTGCCACGCCGCCAACGTAGTGCAGGTTCAGCGCCCGCACGTCAGCCTGCGCGTTAAATCCGTAGGTCACGACGCGGCGGTCGGTGATCTTGCCCACAAGGCTTTGCACGTCGGGATCGTCGGTGCAGCACACGGCCACCCCGTAAAACGGAATGTTGGACACAAAATCAAGGAACCCTTGATGCAGCGCTGCCTCGGTGCCCCAATGTTCCATGTGTTCGGGGTCAATGTTGGTCACGATCGCGATTGTCGCAGGCAGGCGGTTGAAGGTGCCGTCGCTTTCATCTGCCTCGACGACCATCCATTCGCCCTGCCCCATGCGCGCGTTGGACCCGTAGGCGTGGATGATGCCGCCGTTCACAACGGTCGGGTCAAAATTGCCGGCAACCATCAGTTCCGCCATCATCGTGGTGGTGGTGGTTTTGCCATGCGTGCCCGCAACTGCGATGTTGGATTTCAGGCGCATCAACTCGGCCAGCATTTCTGCACGGCGCACAATCGGCAGGCCGCGCGCACGGGCGGCGTCGAGTTCGGGATTGCCGGGCTTGATGGCCGAAGAAATCACCACGACCTCGGCGTCTGCAATGTTTTCGGCGCGCTGTCCCTCAAAGATCAGGCCACCCAATTCGTGCAGACGGTCGGTGATTTTTGAGGTCTTAAGGTCAGATCCCTGCACCACATAGCCGTGGTTCAACAACACTTCGGCGATGCCGGACATGCCGATGCCACCAATGCCAACAAAATGGATCGGGCCAACGTCGCCGGGCAGTTTGGTGGCAGCGTTCATGTGCTTGATCCTTGTGTTGTGTTGGCGAGGGCTTCGACCATCTCGACCAATGTCTGGGTTGCTTCCGGCTTGCCTGTGCTTAGAGCTGCGCGCGACATTTTGCCTGCCGCATCCGGGGTGCTGAGCACGGTTTGAATTTGCTCACTTAAGGCATCAATGTTCAGTGCGGCCTCTGGGATCAGGATCGCGGCACCCGCGTCTGTTAGCCCGCGCGCGTTGGCGGTTTGGTGATCGCCGGTTGCAGCAGCAAACGGGATCAGGATCGACGGTCGCCCGATCACAGAAATATCGGCAACCGATGACGCACCAGAGCGTGAGATCACCAATTGCGCCTCGCTCATGCGGCGCGGAACATCGTGGAAAAACGGCTGCACATCAGCATCAATCCCGTTTTCAGCGTAATAATTGCGCACACGGTCTTCGTCTTCGCCGCGCGCCTGATGGCTGACGCGGATGTTGGCGAGCATGTCCATCGGCAATTGCGCAATGGCCGGTGGCACGATGTCAGACAGAATGCGTGCGCCCTGACTGCCGCCGATGACCAGCAATTCCATCGGGTAATCGCCCGGTTGAATATAGCCAGCGCCCGCCCGTTCCAGAACCGTTCCGCGCACCGGATTGCCGGTGTGAATGCCTTCGATGCCTTCAGGCAACTCTGTAGGCCACGTGCCACAGGCGATCTGATCAACCCGTTTGGCGAACAGCTGATTGACCCGGCCAAGCACGCCGTTTTGTTCGTGGATCATCCGCGGGCGGCGCAGCAATGTGGCCGCAGCCATGGCAGGAATGCTCGGGTAGCCGCCAAAACCTACAACAACGTCGGGCTTGTCACGCATCATTTTGAACGCAGCACCCAGCACGCCCGACGCAATGCGAAACGGCACCAGCGCTTTGGCAATCAACCCGCCTCGTGCGAATGTGGCGCTGCTGATCTGCTCAATCTCGGTGGTGTGAGGAAAGCCGCCCGTGTAGCGCGCGCCGCGTGCATCCGTGCTCAGCTTGACCCGCCAACCTTTTTTCAACATCGCCTCGGCCAAGGCTTGGGCCGGGAACATGTGCCCGCCCGTACCGCCAGCGGCGATCATCAAAAGTGGTGCTTTCATCGGTTGCGTCCCCGGCTGAGTAACTCGCTGATTTCGCCCTGTGGACGCGTGCGCGTAAACGCCAGCAACATCCCCAGCGCAATGCCGGAGGCAATCACGGACGAGCCGCCATAGCTGACAAACGGCAGCGTCATGCCCTTGGCTGGCAACAGGCGCACGGCCACGCCCATGTTTATCATCGCCTGAACGCCAAACATGCAGGCAAGGCCGGTTCCGGCAAGACGAATAAATGGATCACGTTCACGCACCAAACGCAGCAAAGATCGCACCACCACGCCACCATACAGCATGATGATCACCAGAACCATGATCAGCCCGTATTCCTCGGCCGCGACAGCAATAATGAAATCGGTGTGCGCATCAGGCAGTGACCATTTCACTTGGCCCTCGCCGACACCAACGCCAAACAAACCACCCTCGCGGATGGCATTGGTGGCATAGCCCAACTGCGTGGTTGGATCGACGTCCGTGGATAGAAAACCGTCAATGCGACGGGCAAAGTGTTCCGAACTGGAATACGCGATGATCCCGCCGACAACGACCAAACCGGCCATGCCAACCAGCAGCAACATCGGCGCGCCAGCCACAAAATACATGACACCCCAGCCAAACAGAACCAGGCAAGCTTGGCCAAAGTCAGGCTGCATCGCCAACATCAGCACGATCGAAATGCACAAGGCAAACGACCATGTGCGCCCGGGCGGGCCGTTTAATTCCATGCTCGCCGCCATCATCCACGCAGCAGCAACCACAAAACCGGGTTTCAAAAATTCAGAGGGTTGCAGTGAGGCAAAGCCCAGCGAATACCAGCGCACCGCCCCTTTGCCAAAATCGGTGCCAAAGAACGGCAGCATCGCCAGTGCGACACATGCGCAAACAAAGCCAAGAACCGCCAATCGGCGCACCAAAAGCGGTGACATCATCGACGTCAGCAACATCACAATGATCGCAACACAGCCAAAAAACGCTTGGCGCTGCACGTAATGAAAAGGCTCGAAACCGTTCTTTGCGGCCAATGGGGGCGACGATGCCAGCCCCAGCAAAAGACCGACAGCGAACAGGATCAACACACAGGACAACGCCCATTTGTCTATTGTTCGCCACCACTTAGGAAGTATAGGCTCACCACGTTGAACCTGAACTGCACCATAGACCATCTCTGTCATGGGGTACGCCTTTACACTGCCTCAAACCGTCCCTTTTCGGGATCTAGGGCTAAGTATAGCGTGTTTTAACCGCGCAATCCACCACTGATTGCGCCACGACAGATCCAAATCCGGCATCGCTTGTTCTGATCAAAAATACTCAAATCATCAACAGCAGTGACACCCAGTGTAACCGATCCCCATCACAACCCTTGCTTGACGGCGCGGCATCCCTCAGGCAAGCGAAGCCCATGCAATTTGATACGTTAATCATAGGGGCCGGAGCCGCAGGAATGATGTGCGCCGCCCACGCCGGCGGGCGCGTGTTAATCGTGGATCACGCCAAATCCGCAGGCGAAAAAATTCGCATTAGCGGCGGTGGGCGATGCAACTTTACCAATATGCACTGCGCGCCGCATGCGTTCCTGTCCCAAAACCCGCATTTCGCAAAATCTGCGCTGGCGCGGTACACCCAGTGGGATTTTGTTGATCTAATCGACAGCTACGACATCGCCTGGCACGAGAAAACTTTGGGCCAGCTGTTTTGCGATGTATCCGCCAAGCAAATCGTCGCGATGCTGCGTGATCTGATGGAAAAAGCAGGCGTGCAAGTGCATTTGCAAACGGCTGTGCACGGGTTGGAAAAAACTGACACTGGATACAAAGCAACCTTGACCGGCCCGAACGGTCAGACCCAAATCGAGGCCACTAGTGTTGTGATCGCCACCGGTGGTAAATCCATCCCCAAGATGGGCGCGACCGGCTTTGCCTATGATATTGCCCGCCAATTTGGCATTTCGCTGACCGACACGCGCGCCGCGCTGGTACCGTTCACCTTTCCGGAAGACCGCTTTGTCCCCCTCGCGGGTGTGGCCACGCCGGCCCGCGTCACCGCGCAAAACACCGACTTCGACGAGGCGATCTTGTTCACCCATCGTGGCCTGTCCGGTCCTGCGATCCTCCAAGCCTCGAGCTATTGGGTTGAGGGGCAAACCCTGACGCTGAACATCGACCCTGAGAACACGTTGTTTGAAAAACTGCGCGCCCAGCGCCAATCGCAAGGGCGCAAGAACCTGACGACCGAAATGGCACGCCACCTGCCCTCTCGATTGATCGATTTTGTGGCAAACGACCTCGATTTATCTGGTAACCTCGCCGATCAATCTGATGCGCGCCTCGGCGAGATCATCACGCATTTGCAAAACTGGACCCTGACCCCCGGCGGCACCGAAGGTTATCGCACCGCCGAGGTCACGCTCGGCGGCGTCGACACCGACGCGCTGTCGTCCAAAACCATGGAATGCAAAGCGCAAAACGGGCTGTTTTTCATCGGCGAAGCGGTAGATGTCACGGGTTGGCTGGGCGGATACAACTTCCAGTGGGCGTGGTCATCCGCGATGGCGACAGCACGTCACCTGAACGGCTAACAGCGCCGCGGAGCGGTTACAAACCCGCCTTAACCTCGGCTTCAAAATCCTCGCCGCGCCGTTCAAAGCTGTCGTATTGATCAAAACTGGCAGCAGCCGGTGCCAGCAAGACGACATCGCCGTCCGTTGCGTCACCCATGGCGGCTGCGACAGCTGTTTCCATCGTGTTGCACACTTGCGTCTCGCACGTCAGCTGCATCGCAAATTGCGCGGCTTCACGCCCGATCACGTAGGCCTTTTTGACCTCACCCGCGACAGCATTCAACGGTTCAAGCCCGCCTTCCTTTTGCAAGCCACCGCAAATCCAGCGGATGTTTTTGAACGCCTGCAACGCTTTGGCGGCACTGTCCACGTTGGTCGCCTTGCTGTCGTTGACGTAGCGCACGCCATTTGCCTCGGCGATGGTTTGACTGCGGTGCGGCAAGCCACCAAAGCTGTGAAAAGCCACCTCGATCACTTTGGGCGCGATGCCCAACGCGCGGCATGCAGCGTAGGCCGCACAGGCGTTTTGATGGTTGTGCGAACCGGGCAAGCCCGCGATAACGCGTAAATCGATCGAGCCTGCTTGGCGCCCTTTGCGGTATTCGCTTAGGAACCCCTTGCGCGCAAAGACTTGCCAGCCGGGGCCGGTCAGTTTTTCCTCGACCGACACGCGGATCACGCGGTCATCGGCAGCGCCTTCGCTCAGTTGCCCTGCAAGAAATTGGCCTTCGATTTCGTCCACACCGATCACGGCGCGGTCTGGTCCGCCCTCAGCGAACAGGCGGCGTTTGGCGGCGAAATATCCGCCCATTCCGGCATGACGATCCAAATGATCCGGCGACAGATTGGTGAACACGGCGACGTCCGGCGTGAGGCTGCGCGCCAGCTCGGTTTGGTAGCTCGACAACTCCAGCACGACCACTTCGCCGTCAATGGCCGGATCAATGTCCAACACCCCGCGCCCGATGTTCCCGGCCAGTTGGCAAGGGCGTTGTGCGTGGGTCAAAATGTGGTGGATCAGTGCCGAGGTCGTCGATTTTCCGTTCGAACCGGTCACAGCGATCACTTGGGGGATGGTTTCGAAATTGTTCCATTCGGGCGTGGCAAAGGACTGGAAGAACAGGCCGATGTCGTTGTCGACAGCCACTCCTGCCTTTAACGCCGCCGCGACCACGGGGTTGGGCGCCGGATACATGTGCGGAATACCGGGTGATACGATCAGGCGCGCGACATCATCAAACGCGCCGTGTTTTTTAAGGTCACTGCACACGAGCCCTTCGGCCTCGGCTGCAACCCGCGCGGCGTCGTTGTCATCCCAGCAAATCGGAATGGCACCGCCCTCGCGAAGTGCCAGTGCCGCCGACAGGCCAGAGCGCCCCAGCCCCAAAACCGCAACCCGCGCGCCGCTCAATCCTTGAACCGTAATCATCCGCTGCTCCGCGTGTTGGAATGTTCAGACATCGGCAGCGTTCTACCGAACTTTCAGCGTTGCCAAACCGATCAGCGCCAAGATCAGCGAGATAATCCAGAACCGGATCACGATCTGTGGCTCGGCCCAGCCTTTTTTCTCGTAGTGGTGATGGATCGGCGCCATCAGGAAGACCCGCTTGCCTGTCTTCTTGAAATAGAGGACTTGGATGATCACCGACAGGGCCTCGACCACGAACAACCCGCCGACGATGCCGAGCACCAATTCGTGTTTGGTCGACACGGCAATCGCGCCCAAAGCACCGCCTAATGCCAGCGATCCGGTATCGCCCATGAACACGGCCGCGGGGGGTGCATGGTACCACAAAAAGCCAAGACCGCCGCCTGCGATCCCTGCGGTAAACACCAGAATTTCACCGGTGCCCGGCACGTAGTGCACGTCAAGGTATTCGGTGAAATCCACGCGCCCAACGGCGTACGCAATGATGCCAAGCGTCGAGGCGGCAATCATCACCGGCATGATGGCCAAACCGTCCAGGCCGTCAGTCAGGTTGACTGCATTGGCAGCGCCCACAATCACAATCATCGAGAACGGGATGTAGAGCACTCCAAGGTTGATCAGAACGTCTTTGAACACTGGCAAAGCCAGTTGATTTTGCAAATCTTCGGGATGGGCTGCAGCCGCGAAATAGGCCGCAATGCCGGCAATTGCGAACCCCAAAAGCAGGCGGATTTTGCCCGACACGCCAGCCGTCGTTTGTTTGGATACTTTGGCATAATCATCGGCAAATCCGATGGCTGCAAACGACACGGTCACGAACAAAATGATCCAGATAAACGGGTTGTCCAGACGCGCCCACAGCAAGGTGGAGGTCAACAGCGCCCCAACGATCAGCAATCCACCCATGGTGGGCGTGCCGGCTTTTGCAAAATGACCCTCAGGGCCATCATCGCGGATCGGCTGGCCTTTGCCTTGGCGGCGTCGCAGCACATTGATCAAGGGCTGGCCAGAGATGAAGCCAAAGAAAAGCGCTGTCAGAAACGCCCCGCCTGCACGCACAGTGATGTAGCGAAACAGGTTAAACGCGTCGTATTCCGACAACCAATAGAGCATCGCGCTCTCCCTTACTCATTATCTGGTGTTAAGTATCTGCATCTTGGGGATGGCCCATTTTGCGGATCGCGTCAACGACAAGGCCCAATTTCATCGACAAAGATCCTTTGGCCAGAACCACGTCGCCCGCGTCCAGATCATTGCGCAACCCTTGCACCATTTCAGCGCTGGTCGCGTGCCAACGGCCCTTTTGTGGTTCTGGCAGTGCGTCAAACATCGCGCGCATCAGAGGACCGACACAGTGAATGACATCGATGGTTTTGGTGTGCTCGAAATGCGCCAAGCCTGCGTGCAGCATGACTTCGTCCGGTCCCAATTCTTTCATATCGCCAAGGTAGGCAATGCGTCGCCCCGTGCTGACACGCCCTTTTTTATCAGTGGTTTGGGCAGCGGCCAGCACTTCAATCGAGGCGGCCATGGACGTGGGGTTGGCGTTGTAACTGTCGTCGATCAGCTCAAGCGTCAGGTGGGTTTCAACGGGATCCAGAACGATGGTTTCACGCGCGCCACGCCCCTCGAACGGTGACCACCGGCCCAGCGATGCAGCTGCCAACGCAAGGTCCGCGCCCAATGCCTCGCACGCCGCCAAAGCGCCCAACCCATTCATCGCAAAATGCCGCCCCGCCGTAGCGATCTTGAACAGCAACGGCTGCTCGAACGCTTCGGCTTGCACAATTGTCGTGTCCCCAATGATCTGGATGTCCTTCAGAACGTAATCAAACCCGTGTTCGCCAAACCCAACATCGCGCCGCTTGGCATCATGCGCCTTGGCTTGCAAAATCGCCGCCGTGTCTACGTCGTTGTTCAGGATCGCCGTGCCAGCATATTCCAGACCGTCAATGATCGAAGCCTTTTCGACCGCGATCCCTTCGACATTCTCAAACGCCTCCAGATGGGCTGCGGCAACGGTCGTGATCATAGCCACATGCGGGCGGGTCAATTTCGACAGCGGCGCGATTTCGCCGGGGTGGTTCATGCCGATTTCGATAACCGCAAATTCGGTGTCGGCAGGCATCCGTGCCAAGGTTAACGGCACGCCCCAGTGGTTATTGTAGCTGGCAACCGAGGCATGGGTGCACCCTTGATCCGACAACATCGCCCGCAGCATTTCCTTGGTTGATGTCTTGCCGACACTGCCAGTCACAGCAACCACTCGGGCGTTTGTACGTGCACGTGCGGCAGCCCCCAAGGCTTCAAGCGCGCTGAGAACATCATCGACGATCAGCAAGGGCACGCTTTCGTCCAGCCCGTCAGGGATGCGCGATACCAGCGCCGCACTTGCCCCTTTTTCCAAGGCTTGCGCGACAAAATCATGGCCGTCCCGTTCGGCTTGCAATGCCACAAACAGATCGCCCGCTTGGATCGTGCGCGTGTCGATGGACACTCCGTTTGCGACCCAATCAGAAGTGGTGCGCCCGCCTGTTGCAGAGGCGGCCTCGGCTGCTGTCCAAAGGGTATTCATGCCAATCGTCCTTCTAATGCGGCCACAGCCACGCTTGCCTGTTCCACATCGTCAAAGGGCAAAATATCATCGCCGACGACCTGCCCCGTTTCATGGCCTTTGCCTGCAATCAGCAGCGCATCACCTGCGCCCAAACTGTCAATCGCACGCAAGATCGCTTCGGCGCGGTCCCCGACTTCGGTGGCACTCGGGCAGCCCGCCATGACCGCAGCGCGAATTGTTGCGGGGTCTTCGGATCGCGGGTTGTCGTCGGTCACAAACACAACGTCTGCATTGTCTGCCGCCGCCTGCCCCATCAGTGGGCGTTTGGTCACGTCGCGGTCACCACCGGCCCCCACGATCGCCACCAACCGGCCCATCACATGCGGGCGCATTGCAGCAAGTGCGGTTTTTACGGCGTCCGGCGTGTGGGCGTAGTCAACAAACACCGCCGCGCCATTGTCGCGGGTGGCGGCTAGTTCCATCCGGCCTCGTACGGTCGTTAAATGTTCAAGCGTGTCAAACACATGGCTCGGGTCAGCGCCGCATGCGATCACCAGTCCTGCCGCCAACATCACGTTGTCGGCCTGAAACCCGCCCAGCAGGTTCAACCGTGTTTGATAGGCTTTGCCGTCAAATTCAAACCGCAAGTCCTGCCCCGTACCGTCATAACGTTGCGCGCTAAGGCGAATATCAGCGGTGTCAGAGCGCCCGACCCGCAAAATGTCGTGGCCATGCGCTGCGGCCAGTCTGGCCATTTCTTCGCCCTTGGGATCGTCGATGTTGATCACTGCGATGCCATCGGGGCTGAGCACGTCAATGAACAGCCGCGCTTTTGCGGCAAAATAAGCCTCGAACGTCTCGTGATAATCAAGATGATCTTGGGTGAAGTTGGTGAAACCTGCGGCCTTCAGCGTCACCCCCTCGAGGCGGCGTTGATCCAACCCGTGGCTTGACGCCTCCATCGCTGCGTGCGTTATCCCGTTTTCCGCAGCCGCAGCCAACGTCCGATGCAGCGTGATCGGCTCTGGCGTGGTGTGGGCCAGCGGTGCGCTCCATGCGCCTTCAACCCCCGTCGTGCCAAGGTTCACAGCCGCTAATTCCAGTTCGGTCCAGATCTGGCGCACAAAGGTCGACACAGACGTTTTACCGTTGGTGCCCGTGACTGCGATCATCGTTTTAGGTTGCGTGCCAAACCACAGGGCGGCGGCGCGGGCCAAGGCTTCGCGCGGGGTTTGTGAGATGACCAACGCGGCCCCGGCAGCTTTGATTGCTTCGCCTGCAATCTGCGCGCCTTTTGCGTCCGTCAATACGGCCACAGCGCCTTGATCCAGCGCCTCTTGCACAAACGTCGCACCGTGAATTTTAACACCGGGCATCGCCGCGAACAGGCAGCCTTTGGTCAACTGGCGGCTGTCTACAATCAAGGATGAAATGTCGGGATTCGCGCTAGATGTCGCCACCAAGCCCAAATCGCTTAATGTTTTCGTGACCTTAGTGCCCATCGTGCCTGCCTTTGCGGCTTAGTTACTGCTGGTCAGGGTTATATCAGCCAAAGTTGCGGGTTCAACGGTTGGTCGCATCCCCAACAACGGTGCCACACGGCGGATCATTTCTGCGGCCACAGGCACGGCTGTCCAACCGGCGGTGCGGCGCGGTTTGTCACCCGAGGTTTCGACCGGTTCATCCAGAGTTACGATCAGCACGTATTTCGGGTCGTGCGATGGGAAAATGCTGGCGAATGTCGCGATGACTTTTTTGTCGTAATACCCGCCTGTCGGCTTGGGTTTGTCTGCTGTGCCGGTTTTGCCGCCCACCGCATAGCCCGGCACTTCGCCAAAGCTGGCCGTGCCTTTGGCGACCACTTTGCGCAGCATGCCGCGGGCTGCACGGGCTGAACTTTCGCTCATGACGCGGGGACCGTAGGATGGGCCGCCTTGTTTCAGAATGGTCGGATTGACCGCGCGACCACCGTTGGCAATGGCCGCGTAACCTGCCGCCAAATGCATGGGTGACGTGGACAATCCGTGACCATACGAGATGGTGACAGCGCTTAGATCTGTCCAGCGTTTGGGCAACAACGGTTTGCCTTGGGCTGCCTCGACAATCTCGAAAGGCGTCGCTTTGAAGAAGCCCATCGCATCGAGGAATTCTTTTTGCTTTTTGATGCCGATTTTCAAAACCAAACGACCGGTGCCACGGTTTGACGACTTCATGATGATGTCTGTGACGCTCAGCGTGCCGTAGTTTTTGTTGCGGAATTCACCGATCTTAAAGCCGCCGACTTTCATCGGGCCTTTGGTGTCGATTATCGTCGACGGGCTGACAATGCCGATGTCGACCGCCTGTGCGGCGGTGAAAATCTTGAACACAGAGCCCAGTTCGTACACCCCCTGTACCGAGCGGTTGAACAACGGATCATCGCCGCGGTCGCCTTCGGTGATCGGGCGCGGACGGTTGTTGGGGTCAAAGCTGGGCAAGGACACGACGCTGATCACTTCGCCGGTGTGCACGTCCATCAAAATGGATGTGGCCCCTTTGGCGTTCATCAAATTCATGCCACCTTGCAAGACACGCTCGGCTGCGGCCTGAACCGTGAGGTCCAGTGACAATTGCAGCGGCGTGTTGCCGTTGGCCGGATCACGCAGATAATCGTCAAAGTATTTCTCGACGCCCGCGACACCGATCACTTCGGCAGCGCTCACGCCCTCTTTGCCGAAGGATGCGCCACCCATGACGTGCGCGGCCAGTTTTCCGTTGGGATACAGGCGCATGTCGCGTGGGCCAAACAGCAGACCGGGATCGCCGATTTCGTGGACCGCCTGCATCTGTTCGGGGCTGATTTTCTTTTTGATCCACAGGAACTTACGCGTACCGGTGAAATCCTTGACCAGACGCGCGCCATCGAGATCTGGAAAGATTTTGACCAGCTTTTCTGCCGCCCCCACAGGATCAATCATCTGTTTTGGTTGCGCATACAGCGCGTGGGTTTCAAAGTTTGTCGCCAGCAAATTGCCGTGACGATCCACGATGTCGGCGCGGGCTGCACTGATCGCACTGCCCACAGCAGCCGAGCGTGGCTCGACCGGATCAGAGGTCGCAAGCATCCCCATACGCCCGCCAACAACGGCAAAGGCGCAGAAAAAGAACAGGCCCAAAACCAAAAGACGCCCCTCGGCGCGGTTGCGTGAACGGGCTTGCATGTCTTCGTGGCGCAGGCGTTTGTTTTCCTTTTCAATCGCGTCCGGGTTTTCGCCCTTTTCACGAGCGTCCAGAATGCGGGCCAACGGGCGCAGCGGCGTGCGGATCATGGTCTGTCTCCGGCTTGTTCGTCGCTGAACACATCGACGGGGTTCAGGATCGGCAATTCAGGTTCGGACGGATAGGCAATCTGGTCGATCAGCCCGAATTGTTCGGGGACCAGTGGCAACAAGCCCAACCGGTCAAAGTTGATGTCGGCAAGGTCGCGCAAACGATCGGGTCGGTTCAGATAGGCCCATTCTGCGTTCAAAACGGCCAAACGCGAATGTGCGGCGCGAATATCGCGGCGCAGATTGTCCGCGTCGTTCAGAGTTTGCTGCGTCGCATAGTTTTCGCGGTACGCCCAAAACGCCAGCGCAACCACCGCCAAAACCGTCAAAATATACAATACCGTCCGCATGTTACCCTACTTCGTTCTGTTCGCCATCGGCATGCCAATGGTCTTTGACGCGATCTCACCCGAAGGCGCGTCGGTTCTGGTGGCCACCCGCAGTTTTGCACTGCGCGAGCGTGGATTTTCCGCCAATTCCTGATCGTCGGGGCCAATCGCTTTGCGTGATTTGACCGTAAACTGGATCGGCTCTGCGTCGGTCATTGGCGCGTACCGGTTGGCGTTGCCTGCCTTGCCCGACCGCGCTGTGAGGAACCGTTTGACCATGCGATCCTCGACCGAATGAAACGTCACCACGGCCAGTTGCCCGCCGGGTTTCAGCGCGCGTTCGGCGGCCATTAGCCCCTCGTACAGCTCGCCGTATTCATTGTTCACCTCGATGCGCAGCGCTTGGAAACTGCGCGTCGCGGGGTGCGATTGACCTGGTTTGGAGCGGGGCAAGCACCCCTCGATGATCCCAGCCAGACGCAGGGTTGTGGTGATCGGTTCCATTGTACGCTCGGTCACGATGGCTTTGGCGATGCGGCGACTGGCGCGTTCTTCACCGTATTGAAACAGGATGTTGGCGATGGCCGCTTCGTCTGCGTTGTTCACCACGTCTGCGGCAGAAGGCCCGTCTTGCGACATCCGCATGTCAAGCGGGCCGTCGCGCATGAACGAAAACCCGCGTTCGGCCAAATCCAGCTGCATTGACGACACGCCGAGATCCAGAACGATGCCGTCCAGATCCTGTGCGTATTCGTCCATTTTCGAAAACACGCCCTGTTGCAGGGTGATTTTGTCGCCAAAATCGCTGACCCATGGGGCCGCCATTTCGAACGCCAACGGGTCGCGGTCCACGCCCATGACGTGATCGGCACCGGCCTCAAGCAGACCACGCGTGTACCCGCCTGCCCCGAATGTGCCATCCAGCCAGCGCCCTGAAACAGGGGCAACGGCGGCCAACAGCGGGCGCAGTAAAACAGGAACGTGGGGTTTGTCGGACACTGTGGCAGCGGCAGCAGCCATCACTTTATCCTTCCGTTTGGGGCTGAGCATCGCCGTCTAGGAATGCCATCGGATCAAAGTCCTCGGGCAAATCATCCAGCCACTCTTCGGTTTTCGCGGCCTCTTCGGCCTCGTACGTCTCGGGCTTCCAAATCTGGAACGTATCACCAGCAGCGATAAAGAACGCCTCGCCGGACAGATCGATTTTGTTGCGCAATTTTGCAGGCAAAACCAGCCGACCGGTTTCATCGACCGCCGTCGGAAAGGATTGGCCATGAAACAGGCGTTGCAACATTTTGCGCTGCATCGTTCCACGCGGCAACGCGTCGATCTTGGCGTCCACCTCGTCGATGGCTTCCATCGTGTAGCATTCAAGGTAGTTGCGGCGGTGATCCCCATAGACGATCACCAATTCAGGGGCCTCGCCAGACTTCCAATTGGAATCAGAGGCTTCCAACACACGACGAAAAGAGGCCGGGATTGACACCCGCCCCTTCGTGTCGACTTTGTGTTGGCTTTCGCCTCTGAACCGTCTTGCCACTGGTCCGTCCCTGATTTGCCCATTGCGGGCTGATGCCTATGCGCCGTCGCGCGGATGTGTTTCGTGTCGGGCCCGATAAATTGTGTCGGGAAAATTAGAAACGGCGAGTTGATCTGCTGCCACTGATCAACTCGCCGCCACGTCCCACTTGAGTGGTAAGTCCAGCTGCGCACGCCACCTGGGGGGATGTCTGCTCGCTCGCGCGCCGGATCTCTTGGTCTGATGAAAGCGAGGTGCCTGTATGAAACCTGCTAGAGTCTTTTATAAGTTCGGGGTCGTTTGGTGCCCCTTGGTCTCGTTCTCATCCGATGAACAAGGGATACGATGGGAATACGTGGGTGACAACTGTTATTTATGGGAATTTCGCGCGCTGGACAGCCATTAACGCCCGCTCACAACATGCTAGGGTGGTTCAATTTGGGGAAAATTCGCTTAATTTGCGATGCAGTGGAAGCATGTCACTACATATTGTGCCTCACAGCGCTGTGGAAACTTGGCCCATGGTTTCCCAATTAATTGCAATTATTTTCAGAGCAGATCGGGTGTTCTTTTTATGTTCTCACACAGGGCACTCTTCAATCCCCAAAATTGTCAGCTGGGTTCCCAAAAACACTGCGATTTCGAGCAATTGATTCGGAATTCCTGCGCCCAACGACAGAATGATCCCACGCTTTCCCATGCCGTATCCCACGAGATCCCGTAAAAACAAAAAAGGCACGCGTGATACGATCACGGTGCCTCTTTTAATACTACGAAGGTTTGGGTTGGCTTTACGCCATACCACCCTCGATCAGCCCCTTGGCGATCTGGGCGTAGGCCTGCGCCATTGGCCCCTCACCCGCTGCAATCGGTGTGCCGCCGTCACCGGCCAGCCGTGTGTCCAGGTCAATCGGCAGATTGCCCAACAGCGGCACGCCCATTTTTTCGGCTTCGGCAGCCACGCCGCCTGCCCCGAATATTTCGTGTGACGACCCGCAATCGGGGCACACGAACATCGACATGTTTTCGATCAAGCCCAAAACTGGGGTTTTCAGCGTCGCGAACATGTCGAGCGCCTTGCGCGCGTCGATCAAGGCCACGTCCTGCGGGGTCGACACTACAATCGCGCCGGTCAGTTCAGATTTCGTGCACAGCGTCAGTTGCACATCGCCAGTGCCCGGCGGCAGATCAACCAGCAGCACGTCCAGCTCGCCCCACTCCACCTGCCCCAGCATCTGTTGCAGTGCGCCCATCAACATCGGGCCACGCCAAACGACGGCCTTACCTTCTTCCATCATAAAGCCGATCGACATCAGCGTAACACCGTGGGCATGCAGCGGGATGATGGTTTTGCCATCTGGCGACGCGGGGCGCTTGTTCACACCCATCATGCGCGGCTGCGACGGGCCGTAAATATCTGCATCCAGCAGGCCAACTTTGCGCCCCTGTTTGGCCAAGGCCACCGCAAGGTTTGACGACACAGTCGATTTCCCCACGCCACCCTTGCCAGAGCCGATCGCCAGAATGCGCTGTACACCAGACGGCTTGGTTGGCCCCTCCTGTGGTTTCGGGTGGCCGCCGATTTTCAAGCTGGGCGGTGGCGCTTTGGCGGCGGCAGGCCCGTGGGCGGTCAGGGCCACCGTAACTTTGGACACATCACCCAATTCCAGCACGACGGCTTCGGCGGCTTTGCGCGCTGGTTCCATCTGGGCGGCGATTTCGGGTGTGGGCGCTTCGATCACAAAATTGACCGCGTCGCCTTGGATGTTGATCGCGCGGATCATATCGCGGCTGACCAGGGTTTCCCCGTTTGGCAGGGCAACGCGGGCCAATGCCTCTAGGATGGACTCTTTGGTGACAGACATCGCGGTGCTCCTTTTGGTGTTATCCCCTAATTGGCTTTTTTCTGTCAAAGGACAAGGCCCCGCCACCGCGATCACAAAATCGCCATTTGGTCGGATCAAATGATTTTCAAGGACCTTTGCCATGCAAATGCTGCATGGCAGCATTGTCGAACAATCCATTGTGCACTCGCAGCATTGGCTTATATTCCTATCAACACGAACAAAGACGCAGTCAAGAAAGACGAGCAAGACCATGACATATTTTAACGACACACACACAAACGGTTCTTTCATCGAACGGATGATGGCTTCTGCCGGTCACATGTTGGAAGCAGCGGCCCTGCGCAGCGCCCAGCGCCGCGTGTACCGCAAAACGCTGGATGAACTGAGCGCACTCAGCAACCGCGACCTGGCCGACTTGGGTCTGGCCCGCAGCGAACTGCGCCGCATCGCATGGGAAGCCGGTCAACAGCACACGGCAGCCTAAAACAAGGATCGGACGGTCGTCTCCTCCCTAGACCGTCTGTAACGCGCGGTGGTATCGTCTCCTCCCTAGATACCACCGCGGCTTTTTAGCCTTCACCAAAGAAGGCAAACAGGATCATCGCGGGGTTTCTCCTCCCTTAACCGCGCAGATGACACTTAGACGGCAGTCCCTCCTCCCTGGGGCTGCCGTTTTTTATTGGGGTTTCCATATGGCATTGATTGTTTGACAGTGCAGGCAACGCAAATGCCCTAACGCTGGATTTAAGACATGACCCTTGCCATTACGCCGCTATATGCCGGCCTTATCACTTTGATTTTTCTGGCGCTGACGGTGCGCGTTGTGCGCTATCGGCGTGCGAACCAGCTGTCGGTTGGCGATTACGGTGACAAGGCGCTGCTGGCGCGTATGCGTGCCCAAGGAAACTGCGCTGAATAAGCCCCAATCGGGTTGATCCTGTTGCTGCTGATGGAACTACAAGGTGCGCCGGGTATTGCTGTGCACATCTTGGGTTTGATGCTGCTGGCCGGTCGCGCAATGCACGCCTACGGGTTTTCGCAGCACCCCCAGATTATGCCCCTACGGGTGGGTGGTATGGTGCTAACGCTGTCGATGCTGGTCTTTGGCTCGCTTGGGTTGATCGCACACAGCCTGTTTTGATCACAGGTCAGTATTTGGAAAACCCCGATCCAGAGGCCCCGCGCAAACAGCGCGGGATAACAGGATAGTTGTCGGTTAAAAAATAGGCGTAGGTGCCTGTGGGATAATCTGCGGTGTTGATCATGACCCCATTGCATTCATCCAGCGTGCCTGACCCTGCGACAAATTCAAAGTCCTGTTGAAACGCCCCGTCATAGGGCCCGAACGGTTCATCCCCGCCCGGCCGCTCGCCTGATTTCAGCTGATATGACGAGGTCATGCGAATAACAGTCCCGCCAACATCAGCGGTCAGCGCGTAGATCGGGAACCCGTCAGAGGCAAAGCCAATCAAAGGCGACGCCGCATCAGACTGCCAGCCCAACTGCTCCATCAATCCGATCGGCAAACCGAGGTAATGATACGCACCCGAGGGTTGCACATGCGCAAAATTTGCATCCAGCCCCAGCGAAACCGCACCGCCCAGCGCATTGTAGACCCAACCTGAACGCGGGTTCCCCTGCCAGAACTCGGCAGCCTCGGGGTCAAACGGCACCCCATTTAACGCCACGCCAAAGGCCTCATCACGCAACAAAGGTTTGGGCTTGTTCAGCGTCGGGGCCTTGGGAACGCTAAACGCATAAGACTGCGCCGAAATGGTGTATGGATTGTCGCGGTTCGGGAATTTGCCAACAGTATGTGTCGGCAGCCCGTTGGATTGAATGCTCAGCGATATGCCGTCATCACGCACCGCAATTTTGCTGCCCTCGATTGTGCGATCCGCTTCGATCAAGCTGAGCCCCTCGGCCTCCGTCGCTTTGTGTTTGCGAATTTGCGGGCGCGCATCACTTTGGACCACGCCCGCGACGACAATGCCAATAACCAAGGCTGCGATTTTCAAGTTTGAAATGATGGGCATTGCGATGCTCCTTGGTGGATTTTATTTTTGCTGCATTTCACCAGCGTCAAAAAGTGGGGTGATCAGAATGGGCTCTTGCCCGTGCACGCCAAAATCAAGGACCGCCGTAAAAATCCGGGGCACTTTCTTAAAGAATTTTGCAACCACATGCGCCACACCGTCTTGGGCAAACCCCAGCGTCTGTGGGGCAAAGGTTTTTGTATCCGCCCCGGCAATCCGCACATCCTGCAACGTCAGGTCAGGTTTTAGGCTGGTCAGGGCCAGATCGATGCAAACACTGCCGTCAATCATCTCGGCGCGCGCCACATCCACCAACACCTGTGGCCGCACGTCCCCGTCATTCGTCACCGACTGAGACGCCGATTGCGGGGTCGCCGTACACAAAACCAACACTACAAGAGCGGTCGCAATCATAGCTGCAGGGATAGCAAGGGTCAGGTCACGTTGTTTCATGCGTGTAAAACGCGAGACCTCAGATTTTCCGTCGCTGCACCTGCAAATAATTTACGATTTTTCCGATTTTTTGCGTTTTTTTCAAATAGTGTGAAATTTCCTCTTGCGGCCTGCAGCATCCAATTATAAATGCTGCCTCACCAAAGGAAGCGGGCGTAGCTCAGGGGTAGAGCATAACCTTGCCAAGGTTAGGGTCGAGAGTTCGAATCTCTTCGCCCGCTCCATTTGGAAACAGAGGGTTACAGTGCAAACTGTAGCCCTTGTTTCGTTTCGGGGCAACGTTGTTCACAGTTCTTAGTGTGAACGCCCCTGTGGCAAGGTGCTCAAAGCAAAGCTTTGGCAGATATGCTCTCCCCCTGAGTTACGCCCGCATTTGTACCAACGACGAAGATATGCCCAAATATTCTCTCACAGAAACTTCCAGTCTTACTATCGCAAAACTACCACTAAAAAAGTATTGTGGACTTGAGATGCAACTGTTTACCAGCAAGCAAGATTCACGAAGACTGCAGTAGCGACAGAATCCTAGAACAAGATCAGCCAATCAACCACATTGAAGGCGTCTTCAGCCGTGGCTTGAGACAAGCAGTCATCCCCATGGCATGTGCAATGTACCCCTATTGCTGCACAGTGAGCCCAGCAGGCTTGATTCGGGCGCAAAACAACGACAAAATGCAAGGTAAGACACTCTACTTGGGGAATGTCGGCGTAAACATGTTCGAAATACCCTTGGTAATCCCCCCGTTTTTAATGGGGCTCAGCCGTAGAATTTACGCAGCTGTTTTCAGTTTCATGGTGGGTGTGATGCCGCCGATTGCCATGTTGGGTCGTTCGTTGTTGTAAGTCCAGA
>JAQXDI010000047.1 GCA_029251465.1 Ascidiaceihabitans sp. | reverse complement strand
ATACGTCTATTCCGGCAAAATATTCCATCTTCTTTCTCCCTTGTTCACAGTCATCCTGTGATCTTATCGGGAGCTCGACCTCAGAACAGAGGGTAGCCCAATTACGCATGCTTCGAGCCCTCTTTACCGAATTTCCGCAATGCCGCGAATGGCGGCTTACATAAAAAATGCACTCCGAGTTCGTACTTGTCGTGACACAGGGTAGCTGTTCTAAATAATCCACCAAGCGGAGTGTTAAATGCAATTCCTTACCTTACGATCGCTCATGCAGTGTCGGATCCTGAAATTAAAGAAAATCATTCTTCTTCTGTTTGGCACAGGGAGCTGTGCATTTGTTCCACTGGCAGTGGTGGCACAGCAGTACAACAGCAACAATTGTCCACTAAATTTTGAATATATTGACTTTGGCGCGTGGAACGAAAGCGGAGAATTTACATTCAGTGGCCGCGCACTGCCTCTTGGTCGGTTTTCAAAATCAGGCGATAAAATGGATCTAATCAGGTATGGCTGTGGAAAGACGCAAAATGAAAAGCTTTTTAAAGGTGGCCCCCAAATTGCCCTTGTACAAGCGGTCGAAGTCTTCATGCCGTTTACTGAAATCCAAAAGCCAGCTCATGTAGGCGCGAGGATCAGGATTTCTAGAAACCAGAGCCTTTCTAAGATGCCCGGAACCGATGCTGGCTATACTCGGCTTTTTGCCGACTGGCTGCAGATGGCACGCGAGACCGGCGACCAAGCCATCGAAGTGGGGGACGGGTACACCTGCATGTTTGACCACGATAATCCGACCCTTAGAGGGGATGCCTATTACGCATGCAGCATTGATACTGTCGGAATGGATCGTCCTGGAACATACGTATCTTGCAAGAAATTTGGTGGTTGTGAATTGTATTTTTCCGACAACCAAGGAGTTATATTCGATTTTGAGATCACAAGTCTGAAATGGAATACTCGGTTTTCATACGCAAAATCTATCCCGGAAGCTGTTAAACTCTGGTCTGATTTTGCGCTGGATTTTCACAAGAGCTTTTTGGGAGACACTGTTTATTACGAAAGCTCTGTAGACGCCCCTAAAAACTAAAGCGGACGTTTACGACCATCGCAGCGAATTCACGCTAAGTCCCGCTGAGCCGACCTAGTGCTGCCAAACACCCTTAAGCATCTCGCCACTTCCCAGTCGCCAGATCACCAAGGCTCCATTGTCCGACTTGCGCGCGGATCAGCCGTAGCGTGGGATGCCCGATGTGGGCGGTCATGCGCCGGACTTGGCGGTTGCGCCCTTCGGTGATGGTGATTTGCAGCCAGGTGTCGGGAATATCTTTGCGCACGCGGATCGGCGGGTCGCGTTCCCATAGCCCGTCGGGTTCCGAGATCTGTTCGACCTTTGCCCGTTCGGTCATGCCGTCGTTCAGCTTGACGCCACCGGCAAGTTGGCTCAGCGCGCGCCCCTTTGGCGTGCCTTCGACTTGGACCCAGTAGGTCTTTTCCATCTTGTTGGTCGGATGGGTGATGCGCGCCTGCAGCGATCCGCTGTCGGTCAAAACCATCAATCCTTCGCTGTCGCGGTCAAGGCGACCTGCGGCGTAGACGTCGGGGATTTTGATGAATTTCGACAGGGTCGGGCGCGGCGACGTGGTGCCTTTGTCGGTGAATTGCGACAGCACGCCGAAGGGTTTGTTGAATAGGATGACGCGGGCCATTTATTGCTCCGATGCGGGGTTCAAGGTTGTCACACCGACGGCAGCACCGCGGGCGAGGTCTGCGTCCAGTGACATGAGGATGTATTCGCCGCGCCGCCACAATTGCGCAAGGTCGTCGTAGTGGCGCGATAAAAAGTGGCCCGATTGCCCCGTCGAGGTGACAAAAACCGAGCTGTCAGGATCGGCGAAATCGTAGACGCCGCGGTAGCCTGCGCCATGCACGTTTTCGAACGGGTTGGGGCCGTCACCTGATGTCAGCCCACGGTTCAGCGTGTTGTCGCCGCCAGAGGTGGATTGGCGGATGTTCACGAAATAGCGCAGCAGCGGTACTTTGCCCAAGGTTGTGTGGTCGTGCGTGGCTTGGTGTGCGTCGCCCCAGCGCAAGGATTCGAGCCCCGAGCCCCAGGTTTCCTCGATTTCCAGCAGCGCGTCATCCAAGGCCAGCCGCGCCATGTCAGCGCAGGTTTCAATCGGCGCGCTTTGCACCACGTCACACCACTGCGCGGCCCCGTCGATGTCGCGGTAGACCCGTTCGATGAACAGCGGTTCGACGTGGCTGAACTGGTCAGCCATTGGCCCCAGATCATCGTTGATCAGCCGGTCTTGCAGTGCGCGCAGCCATGTGGCGTAGATCAGCGGTTCGGGCAGGTGTTCGTTCATCTCACCGCTCCAACTGGCAAGCAGATCCAGCGCGCGTTGGCGTTTGCGCTCGGGCGTGCCTTCAACTGCGGCCTCGCCTGCGAACCACAACTCGGCCCCGATCAGCGGCAGCAGGGATCGCGCGGTGAAACTGACGGTGTCCAACTGCGCCTCGACAAAACTGTCGCGCGTGTGGACTTGGCGCGCTTGCATCAGCCGTTGCCAGCGTTGGATGCGCTGCGTGTCGCCCCACGTAAACGAGACGTGATTGGGGAACGAGCGTTCAACGGTCTTGTTGTTGGTGTTGCCGAGGATACCGCCCAAAGGCGCGATGAATTCAGGGTTGGCGGTGTAGGGCATGCGCCCTTCCCAGTGGTTTTTCGGGTCCGCCCCAAGGGACGGCATGCGCCCTTGGCTCTGGTGATTTGCATCGCGGCGCGGGATCGCACCGATGGTTTTCATCGCGATGTTTTCACGGTCCACCAGCGTCAGATTTTGCGCGGGTGCGATGTAGAACACGCCGGCGTCGATGGCTTGTTTGACGTTGCGCGCTTGCATGATCCTGATGCCTGCGGTCATCGATGTGTCACGCGGGCTGAGCACGGTGGCAGACAGGGCTGCGACATGACCGGGCGGCGTAACCGTGCGCAAATCTTTGAATGCACCGGGTAAAATCGGGCCGTTGTCGGACCAGCGCAGGGTGATTGTGATTGGTGGTGCGTCTTTGATGTTGATGATCGAGGGGCGGGTTTCAAACGCTTTGAAGCCGTCTTTGACGCGGTATTCTTCGGAATTGTCGGGGTTCAGTTCTTCGATCATGATGTCTTGGTCATCGACGTAGGCGCTGGTCAGTCCCCAGCCCAATTCGGCGCTGCGCCCGGTCAGGATCACTGGAACGCCGGGGATTGTGCCGCCAATCACGCTGCCGGTGCGCAAATCCATACGCGCCAGATACCAGATTGCGGGGGCGGTGAACCCAAGGTGCGGATCATTGGCCAGCAACGTGCCACCGGACGCAGAGCGTGTCGGCGCTGCGGCCCACGCGTTAGATGCACCGGCAAATACGGGCGCTTTGAACGGTGACAAAGGATGCTGGTCGGAGGTGTTTTGCGCATAGACGGGCAGGGTCGACAGGTCAGGCATTAGCGAGGCGTATTGCGGCAAGGCAGCCACGCCAGAGCCCGGTGCGTCGGGCAGAATATCGCCCAAGCGCTTGGCATCAGGCACCGCTAGCGACATGCGGGCGCGCAGAACTTCGGCGTCCAGATGACCGGACATTTGTAAGCCCATCAGCTTGATCAGCGCAATCGAATCCGCAGGGCGCCACAGGGCAATCGGGGCGTTAAAGATGAACATTTCGGGCGCGCCGCGACCAGACGCCCCTTTGTTGATTTCGGCCAATTGCGCGTT
The DNA here is from genome assembly GCA_029251465.1 of Ascidiaceihabitans sp. Lineage (GTDB taxonomy): Bacteria > Pseudomonadota > Alphaproteobacteria > Rhodobacterales > Rhodobacteraceae > Ascidiaceihabitans. The sequence goes on along the minus strand of JAQXDI010000047.1, from coordinate 3,941 downwards.
GACACCAGCGGAATAGGCCTCAAGTGCGGCGCGGGTCGGCGCGTTCTGTGCCTCAACCGAGGCAATCGACAGGCGGTACAAATCCAGACGGCGCAAATGCGTGTCGATTTCCAGCGTGGTGGTGCCGAACACTTCGGACAGCCGGCCTTGGGCGGTGCGGCGCAGCACAGTCATTTGCCACAGGCGATCCTGCGCGTGCGCGAACCCCAGCGCAAAGAACGCATCCGCATCGGTTTGCGCCAGAATATGCGGCACATTCGCATTGTCGCGCACGATCTCGATCGGGGCGTTTATGCCGTCCACCGTGATTGTGGCCGAGTAGTTGGGCAGGGACCGTGAGGCCAGATAATAGACCAGCAAAATTGCCAGCACAGACAGCACAATCGCCGCCGCTGTCAGTCGTACCAGCCATTGAAACAATAGTGCCATCGCGGCCTCGTGCAGTTGACCCTTGGGGTCAGACTGTTACGTATGCTGGCAAACGATGACAACCGTCCATTGGCCCGTAGTGGCGTCCATTGGCGCACATTCAGGAGAAAGACATGACAAAGATTGCATTTTTGGGTTTGGGGGTCATGGGCGGACCAATGGCGGGGCATCTGCAAAAGGCAGGCTTTGACGTAACGGTTTACAATCGCACGGCTTCCAAGGCGGATGCTTGGGCGGCTGAATACGGTGGATCGGCGGCGGCTACCCCGCGCGAGGCGGCTGCGGGCGCTGAGTTTGTGATGGCCTGTGTGGGCAACGATGATGATTTGCGGTCGGTCTGTTTGGGCGCGGATGGCGCGTTTGCAGGCATGGGCGCGCAGGCGGTGTTTGTGGATCACACAACCGTGTCGGCAAAGGTCACGCAAGAGCTGCACACAGCCGCAGGTGACGCCGGCAATTATTTCATCGATGCGCCGATTTCAGGTGGTCAGGCGGGGGCCGAAAATGGCGCGCTGTCGATCATGTGTGGCGGTGACGAGGCCGCATTCAAACGCGCATTGCCGGTGATGGAGGTCTATTCCAAAATCTGCCGTCGCATTGGGGACAGCGGTGCCGGGCAGATGACCAAAATGTGCAACCAGATCGCGATTGTAGGTTTGGTTCAGGGGCTGTCAGAGGCGCTGCATTTCGCACAAAAAGCCGGTCTTGACGGGCGCGCGGTGGTCGAGGTCATCAGCCAAGGTGCTGCCGGCAGCTGGCAGATGGCGAACCGGTACGAAACCATGCTGGACGATCATTTTGACCACGGATTTGCTGTGGATTGGATGCGCAAAGATCTGGGGATTTGTCTGGACACCGCCAACGAAATCGACGCGTCTTTGCCGGTCACCGCGCTGGTCGATCAGTTCTATCACGATGTGCAAAAGCTGGGCGGCGGGCGCTGGGATACGTCCAGCCTGATCAAGCGTTTGCAGGCGATGGGTTAAAAGACCCCAGTTGCCCCCCTGAGCGTGTTCTTGGGGGGGGGTAGTTTTGGAGTTTGTTGGGGGAATCAAGGTAGGTGCGTTGTGGTCAATGGCGGGTTTGAGCCCAGAGTAACGGGTGCTGCACCGCATTCGAACGTCGGCTTTCCAGCGTGACCAAACGTCCCGTCAACATGCGCCATGCACATTCGATCCATTGCTAGCATGAAGTTTAGGTTGCAGATTGAATAACTAAGTCGCTCCAGAAAATTGTAGCCCAAATAATCAACCGTAAGATAGAAAAAATTTGTGCATCGCAAATGTCTGGAGGGATTCGATGAGCTACTTCGACGAAATCAAATTGGCTGAATTTTGGAAAAGCTCTGATTATGCGCGGAGAGAGTATGTACTCCCTTCGCCGACCAAAAATATGATCGAACGTGTCCAAGATAGACTCGGCTACAGCCTTCCCGATGCCTACATCGAACTCATGCGATTTCAAAACGGTGGTCTCCCAAAGAACACCTGCCTCCCGACGAACACGCCGACATCTTGGGCCGCCAACCATATTGCAATTCATGGGATAATGGGGATTGGAGCCACCAAGACCTACTCTCTTTGTGGCGAGCTTGGAAGCCAATTCATGATTGCTGAATGGGGTTATCCTTCAATTGGCATATACTTCGGGGACTGTCCTTCGGCTGGACACGACATGATTTGCTTAGACTACAGAACGTGCGGTCCCATGGGCGAGCCAAGAGTAGCTTATGTAGATCAAGAAGATGACTACAAGATCACCCATCTCGCTGATAATTTTGAACTCTTCATCTGTGGCTTAGTGGACGACGCGCAATTCAACGAAGTTGATAATGAATGCGCTACTGAATTTATTTGGCGGACCGACTTTATGACCGCAAGTATCCAAAGTTACGATTGTGGTCAGTACCTTGATCTCAAACAAAAAAATCTCACCAGGAGATGCGGGTTGGACCAACAAGAAACTAAGACTCCCAAAACACTGGAACGTCCAAAACGTTTCCTTGAATGAGGGAATAGTTTCTCTGGGGACAAAAAGTTCGGGCACATACCGACTTGGGCGGGACAACGTTGGGGGGCTCTTTTTCGAACTTCTCGATGGAGGAGCCGACAAGTCGGATACTCAGCTGCAAGCCATTTGGAACAAGCATGCGATCAAAGGAGGTTAGATGCACCGCGTCTGCCGATTCTCAATTGTGCCTTCAGGCTTTGTGCCGACATAGCGCCGCGAACAGGAAACAGTAAACGCTGACCTTTGCAATCAACCTCTGAACATCAGCTAAGTCCGGTGGTTTCAACGGGTCGACGCAACACTTTAATCTTTTTGGAAAGATGGAGTGTAGATTATGGCCTATCGGAAGCGAGTATTTTTCACGGATAAACAGAAGGCGGACATCTGGGATCGCTGGCAGCGCGGAGAGTCGATGAGCTCGATAGGGCGCGTGTTTGATCGTGGTACTTCGTCGATCTATCCGCTGCTTGAACGTGCTGGTGGTATAAGGCCGCCCGCCCGAACACGGTCTCGATTGGCATTGACGTTGGATGAACGTGAAGAGATATCGCGCAGCCTTGTGGCCCAACTTTCCCTGCGATCTATCGCGCGTAAGCTTCATCGGGCGCCGTCAACCATCAGTCGCGAAGTTCGCCGTAATGGCGGCATCAAGCAATACCGCGCAGCTGTCTCCGATGCGAAGGCTTGGGATCGTGCGCATCGCCCAAAGCCCTGCAAACTGGTTGGTAACGACTATCTTTGCCGGATGATATCAACCAAGCTGCACCGCAAATGGTCTCCGCAACAAATCGCAGGTTGGCTGATGTGCGAACATCCTGATAACGAAGACAAACGTATCTCGCACGAGACGATCTACCGAAGCCTGTTCATCCAGACGCGTGGCGTTCTAAAGAAGGAATTACAGGCGTATCTGCGTGCAACGCGCTCCATTAGACGCTCGCGTCACGCGACGCTGAAGCGCAGTGGGCTTGGAAAGATCAATGATGCGGTTTCAATCCGAGACAGGCCTGCCGACGTCGAGGACCGCGCCGTACCGGGGCACTGGGAAGGTGATTTGATTGCTGGTTCCGGCAACAGTTTCATCGCGACACTGGTGGAACGACATACCCGTTTTGTGATGCTGGCAAAGGTCGGCAATAAAGACAGTAACAGCGTCATCCAAGCGTTGATCAAACAGTCGCGCAAGCTGCCCAAAGAACTGTATCGTTCTCTGACGTGGGATCGAGGGTGTGAGATGGCAGGCCACAAAGCCTTCACTCTGGCAACCGACATAGATGTCTTTCTATGTGATCCACACAGCCCGTGGCAGCGTGGTACAAACGAGAATACAAACCGTTTGCTGCGTCAGTACTTCCCAAAGGGCACAGATTTGTCGATACATAGTCAGGCAAAGCTGAGCGCTGTCGCAAGACAGCTTAATGAGCGACCACGAAAAACGCTGGGATACGAAACGCCAGCAGAACGTTTTAACGCATGTGTTGCGTCGACCCGTTGAAACCACC
>JAQXDI010000045.1 GCA_029251465.1 Ascidiaceihabitans sp. | reverse complement strand
TCTGGACTTACAACAACGAACGACCCAACATGGCAATCGGCGGCATCACACCCACCATGAAACTGAAAACAGCTGCGTAAATTCTACGGCTGAGCCCCATTAAAAACGGGGGGATTACCGCCAAGGGTACGCTCTATCTCTTTTTCGACACCAAGGTCGATCTGTTAGAAGCGGTGATCCTCACTGAAGCAATGCCCACTCTTCAGAAAATGGGAAAGGTGCGCAATCATGCACTGGATCGGCAAGGAACCTTCTGGCGCAGCAATTGCGTTTTGCCACAAGGCACATGGCCTTCCAAGAAATGGCGCCACTGCTGCGCCACATGATTGCTGGCGGTTCACAACATCAACGGATCATAAAGCTGTATGGTGACAACGTTGTGCAGCTTGGCGATACCTATCCAGTTCCAATTTCTTGGAGGAGCTTCTTTATCTGCTTTCACAACGCCACCAGACGCACTAGGCATGCCTATCTTTGCAAGATCAGGACAAATCATGGCGCAAAAAGCCACCATTTATAAAGTTGAACTTTCCGTTTCAGATATGGATCGTCACTATTATGAAACCCACAAACTGACCGTCGCCAAACATCCGTCCGAGACCGATGAACGGTTGATGGTGCGCATTCTCGCTTTTGCACTGAATGCCCATGAACAATTGGAAATGACCAAGGGTCTTTCAACGGATGACGAACCGGACATTTGGCAAAAGAGCCTGAGCGACGAGCTGGAGTTGTGGGTGGCGTTGGGGCTTCCGAGCGAGAAGATTGTGCGTCAATCCTGCGGCAAAGCTGATGAGGTGATCGTCTATTGTTACGGCGGCCGGACAGCTGAGACGTGGTGGGAGAAGATTAAAAACAGCACCACCCGATTTGATAACCTCTCGGTCGTCAATTTTTCAGAGACTGAGATCAGCGAACTGGCAAAACTGGCAAGCCGCGCGATGAAGCTGCAGGTCAATATTCAGGACGGCGAAGTAATGGTCAGTGTGGGTGATAGCCTCGTTTACGTGACGCCGGTCAAATGGAAGCAAACTGCGTAGTTGAGCGAAGACCGCTGGTTCAGTTAGGATTGGCTTCTTTCAAAGCCAATCGAGACCACTAAACGACGCCATCCCACGATTTATCCGCCTGCATTTCAAACTACAGGTGCTCGGAATGAAACTGTAGTAGGATCACTGCCTCCCTCATGGAGCACGTCTTTGGCGACGCGCTTCATTCTTGCGGGAACGCCCCGCCCGCTTGTTTGCGCGTTTCAATGAATGCTTCGATGTTGCTGGCGGCGTGCGGCCCGTGCGCCGGATCTTGGAAATCTGCGAGGTTCTTTGTCCAGATGTCAGTCGCGCGCTGCGTTGAAGTTTTGGCACCGGCCTCTGACCATGCGCCAAAATTCGTGAGGTCGGAAACAAGCGGCGCGTAAAAGGCCGATTGGTACCGGTCCATTGTGTGCTGCGTGGCAAAAAAGTGACCGCCGGGATCAACCTCGGCCAAAGCATCAAACCCGATTTCTGCATCGTTCCCTATAGGTTTTACACAAAGCTCGGCCATCGTTTGCAGCGCTTCGACATCGTTGATAAATTTTTCGTAGCCAAAGCTTAGCCCGCCTTCGAGCCACCCCGCCGCGTGCACGGTCAGTGTGGCATTTGCCATCGCCCCGCCCCACAGCGCCATGTTTGTTTCGGTTGCGGCCTGCATGTCTGGGGTGTTTGATGCAGCCCCCGTCGCTGAGCGCCACGGCAGGCCAATATGACGCGCCAACTGCCCCGCCCCGATTTGCATTTTGACGTGTTCAGGGGTGCCAAACGCCGGCGAGCCGGATTTCATATCCACGTTCGAGCTGAAACCACCGTAGCTGATTGGCGCGCCTGCACGGGTCATTTGCGCCAGCGTGATGCCGGTCAATGCCTCGGCGTGTTGCAATGTCAGCGCGCCGGCCACAGTGATCGGGGCCATTGCGCCGGCCAGACAGAAAGGCGTGATGATTGTCATCTGGCCTGCGCGGGCAAAGTCGATCAGCCCTTGGGCCATCGGAATGTCCAGCATACGCGGCGAATTTGAATTGATGACGGTTGTGGCCCAGACCCCATCGGTAAAGTCATCCTCAGACAGATCAAACGCCATGCGGATCATCTCAAAACTATCGCTCACCTGTTCGGTGCCCCGGGAATAAACGAACATCGGCTTGTCACAGTGGATCAATTGCGCGCGCATCATTTCGTAGTGGCGAAACTGGATCGGCACGTCTTGGGGTTCAACGCAGGGACCAAGCATGTGGATCACGTCATAGGTCTGCACCAGTTTTAGCGTTTCGATGTAAGCTTGCAAACCACCCAGCCTGCGCCCCCGATTTAGATCGTTGGCATTGGGGCAGCCCGCACCGGCCATGAACAGCATCGCGCCGTTTTCGTAAGTTTGACTGCGCGCAGGATTGGCGGCACGCAAACGGATGGATGCAGGGGCGGATTGCAAAGCAGCCGTGACAACATCACGGCCTACAAACACCATGTCATCCTTGATGCGTGCGCCTGCTTTGCGAAAAATCTCCCGTGCCTCGGGCAATAGAATTTTGACCCCCAATTCCTCGATCACACGCAGGGCGGTGTCATGGATGTTTGCAACTTCGTCGTCCGAAAAAACGACCTGCGGCTGAAACGGATGGCGCAGGTTCACGTAATCTGTTGCGCGCACAGGTTTGGCCGCGTCCGACTGCGCCCGACGACGCCCACCTGATCTGCGTGGCTTGGTTTCTTGTGACATTTCAATTTCCTTTGGGCGGCAATTTTTAGCTAAAGGCGATCCAATCACGCCGAAATGATGATCCTGTGTCAGCGTCCAGCGCCCTGCCCGTGAATGCAAAAAAGTAGTCATCCAGCATCGATATACGTTCTTCCATGACCTCGTCCGGGTTCATCGCGAAATATCCCACTTGCGCAAAATACAGCACACGTGCGCGCACCTCGGCCTCTTGCTGCAGGTAATCGAACCGCTGGAAAAGTGCTGCGATGACTGCGATCCGGTTGGTATCTTCGGCGCGCACCACGCCAAGCACGCGGTCATCAAGACGCGCCCAGTCCCGCACTGCCTGTTCCACCGGCGAGTTGAAATTGTCCGGGTTGGTCCAGATCGCAAAGAAGGACAAAACACCACGGTCCAGACTGTCCACTTGATCCAACACAGCCTTGATGCGCTGGCCATTTACCGCGAACCATTCGCCCAGCATCCCATCCAGCAATTCCTGACGCGACTTGAAATGCCAATAAAAGCTGCCCCGACTTGCGCCGATGGACGTGGCAAGGCGTGTGATCTGAACAGCATCAATCCCGTCCTCCATCAAACACGACATTGCGGCGCGTAGCCAATCTGCTCTCCCCAATCGCGGTTTGGGGGCGGTTTCAGTGCGGATTTGAAGTGTGTTCATTTCAAAACCATACAGCCTTGTTTGGAAGTAATCAATCCTGTACAGTCGGGTTGCGAAACAAGGGAGATCGACAATGAAACCGTCACAGCCAAGGGTTATGGAATGGACCAAGTCCACGTTCCAGCCACGTTTCGAACATGGCGATCAGGCCCAAGCGGCCCATCTGTACGGCACAGACGACGGCAGCAAACTGGGGGCCGGATTTGGCCGTCTGACCAACGCGTCGTTTGAATGGACGGTGCAGTATGACGAGATCATTCTGGTTCTAGAAGGGCAGGTTTCGGTGAAAACCGAAACGGAAACGCTGACGGCTGGTCCAAAGGACACGATCTGGTTGCCCGCTGGAACGCGCGTCATCTATCAGGCACAAAATGCCCTGATTTTTTACGCGATCCAACCTGCCGATTGGGCGCAGACGAATGGCGAGCAAGGGTAGAACTAGACATGCTGAACATCTCTCGCCTGCCGCGCAACGACCAGACAAACGCGTGGAATACAATCTTGCCAAAACGCACGCCGCACGCAGCCTTGGCACAAGATATTAATGCCGATTGGCTAGTTGTCGGCGCGGGATACGCAGGTTTGGCGGCAGCGCGACAGCTGGCGCATAATCGCCCGAACGACAGCATCGCACTGGTCGAAGCCGGCGTCTGCGGTGAAAATGCATCAGGGCGAAATTCCGGTTTCGTGATTGATCTGCCGCACACCACGTCGTCGAATCTGGACCAGCTAGAAGGGTCACACCGTTATTTGCGTCTGGCCCGCGCCGCGACAGCCGCGCTGGAAAAGAACGTCCGCGATTTTGACATCCAGTGTGACTGGTCACGTGACGGAAAATACCACGCCGCTGTTACACCCGCAGGGTCGCGTGCGATGCTGGATCCATACGCCGCAGAATTGACCGCCTTGGGCGAACCATTCGAGTGGGTCGAAAAAGACGCCCTTGCCGCCAAGTTGGGGACGACACATTTTCACCGCGCGCTTTTTACGCCGGGATGTGTGCTGGTAAATCCGGCTGCGTTGACGCGCGGACTGGCCGATACTTTGCACGAAAATGTTTCGATTTTCGAGAACTCTCCTGTGACCGGAATGGATTATTCAAACGGCGCGCGGGCGACCACACAAGGCGGATCAATCACCGCACCGCGCCTGATCGTGGCCGCAAACGGATTCAGCGACCAGTTCGGCTACGGCAAAAACACCTTTGTTCATTTGGCCCTTTGCGCCAGCCTGACGCGCCCTTTGACAAAGGAAGAACAAACGTTGTTCGGCGTAGATCAACCGTGGGGTCTGACGCCGGCCAACGGGTTCGGTGGCATAACGATGCGCTACACAAATGACCGACGTATTTTGATCCGCCAAGACATCAAAGTCGCGATGGGGCAGGACTTTTCTGCGTTGAAAACTCAAGCTATAGGACGAAACCACAAGGCATTGATGGACGCCCGTTTTCCGACACTAAAGGGCGTAACGTTTGAAAATTCATGGGCAGGTTACATCTGCATGTCGCGTAATGGTGCACCGATGTTTGGCGAAGTGAGCCCCAACATTTGGATGGCAGCCTGCCAAAACGGGATTGGTGTTACAAAAGGCACGATCAGCGGCATGCTGACTGCCGACAAGGCGTGCAACATCGATCATCCGCTGATCGATGATATGGAGGCGTTGGGCAAGCCACTGCAATTACCGCCGCGCCCACTGGTTGAAATCGGAGCACGGGCGAACATCGGCTGGGAAGTCTGGAAAAACCGGGCGGAGGCCTAGGATTTCTAGAATTGTCGCTGGATAGCTTACCACACTATGCCCGCTCGCAGTTAAACGCGCGAAACCACGAAATTCTTGAGAAACTCAGATAGAATTGAACGCGACTGAAGTTAATCAGTTCTGCATTTTTTCGCTCAGGGCGTATCGACCCAGCAAAAAGGTATCGTTGCGTGCGAACGTGCCGCACGCAAGAATTCACGCGCCTGTCACATGTAGTAGACGTAGAAATCGCGCAGGGCTTCGGGATCGAGATTTTCGGTCTTTTCGACTTCGGCCTCTTTCATAAAGACGTGGTTTTCGACCAGCCCTGCCCCCACCGCCTGCGCCAAAACGGTGTCAGCGGCCAGATCGGCGACGGCTGATTTCAGGTCCGTTGCGGCACCGATTGTGGCGTCGGTTTCGACGAACCCGTCACCGGTTTCCATGGGCTGCAAATCATAGCCGTTTTCGACCCCTAACAGGGCTGCGTGCAAGACGGCGGCGACGGCTGTGTAGGGGTTGGCGGATGCGTCGGCCATGCGGTGTTCGAGGCGTGCTTTTGCGCCGCCTTCCGAACTGATGCGCGTCGTGACATTGCGGTGATCGCCGCCCCAGTTTTGCCAGTGACCTGACAATGATCCCGGTTGCAGGCGGTCGTAGGAATTTGCGGTTGGCGCGATCAAACCTGCTAAGCCTTTGTGATGATGTAGCAATCCTGACAGGCACCCACGCGCCAGATCATTCAGATGCTCTGGTCCGCCTTTGCCGCCTGTGGACAGTGCGTTGTTGCCGTCCTTGCCGGTGAACGAGAAATTGATGTGCATGCCGTTGCCACCCGCCTCGACGATTGGCTTGGGCATAAAGGTCAGAATGACGCCTTCGTGCAGGGCAACTTCGCGCGCCATTTGGCGGAACAGGATGATGTCGTCGACAGCCTTTAGCGCATTGTCAAAGGTCAGCGTGTATTCAAATTGTGGGCTGTCATATTCGGCCGTGATCATGTCGAGGTTAAAGCCAAGTTCTTCGGCGACGTCCCAGATCGCGTCGTTAAATCCGCGCGGATCGGTGAAGGGGCCCGTGCCGTACACCACGCCGCCAAGGCTGTCGTAGGGCACCAGCTTGCCCTGGTCGTTGTGGATAAGCGCAAAGGCTTCCAGCTCGATGCCGACTTTGGGGGTGAGACCCTTGGATTCCCATGCGGCAATCGCGCGTTTCAGGGCACCGCGAGGACACATCGCCAACGGTACGCCGTCGGTGTCGTACAGATCGCCAAGCACGATTTTTGTGCCATTTTCCCAGCAGTCGCGGATGTCATCAGCGGCCCAACGCAGTTCCATATCCGGTAGCCCTTCCATCATCATCGCACCGGGGGCGGGCAGCAAATCTTTGTCATAATGAACGCCAAACGTGGACCGGCAAAACCGCGTGTCATCGTCGCCAATCTTGGAATGAGGCAAGTATTTCCCACGCATAATGCTGAGGTGGTCGCAGAATACCGCGCGCAATCTATCGTTCATTTCGTTCTCCTAGCTCAGATGCGTTTGATGCGCACCGGAAGCGACTTGATGCCGCTGATAAAATTTGACCGTAAAAACTGCTCTGGTCCATCCGCCTCAATCGCGCTGATCCGTTTGCTGAGTTCCTGAAACAACACCCGCACTTCGAGCCGCGCAAGCCACATGCCAAGGCAAAGATGCGGCCCCCCGTGCCCAAAAGCGAGATGTTTATTGGGGGTGCGGAACAAATTCACGCGCATCGGGTCGTCAAAGGCCGTCTCGTCGCGGTTGGCAGAGGCAAACCAGTACAGAACCTTGTCGCCCGCACGAATGGTTTTGCCGTGCATTTCGAAATCTGTCGTTGCCGTGCGGCGGAAATAACTGGTGGGCGCGGCCCAGCGGATAATCTCGTCTGGCAGCGTGTCCCAAACGTCGCCGCCCGCCTGCATTTGGGCCAGCAATTCGGGCTGATGGCACATGGCGTGCATGCCCGCCGCGATGGAATAACGCGTCGTGTCGTTGCCGGCCGCCACCAGCAGGCAAAAGAAATTTCGGAACTCTTCTTCGGTGATGACCGACCCGTCAGCGCTGGGTTGCAGGATCAAATGCAGGATGCCGTTGGTATCACCGGACACATTCTTTTTCGCCATAAAATCCTTGGCATAGACGTATAATTCAGCGCCCGCAGGGGAATTAAACGGCATCATTCGAAACTCGTCAGTGCTCATTTTATCGAGCACGTGTGCGGTGAAATCAGGGTCGGTGTTGGCGATCAGTGCGTCGCCTTTTTCAACAAGCCACGACAGGTCTTCGTCCGGAGTGCCAAGGATGCGACCCAACATGCGCATCGGCAATTCACGGGCAATCATTTTGGTGGCATCAAAGCTGTCGCGTTGCAGAACGTCGTCAAGAATATCGACGCAAATCTGGCGAATATCGGTTTCGAAATCAGCGATCACGTTCTTAGAAAACGCGCGCGCCAGCTTGATCCGCATCTGCATGTGGTCGGGCGGATCAGTTTCTTGGAACGTACGGCGGGCGAGGTATTCTTCGTAGCTTTGGTCCTCCATCCGGATGCCTTGAGCCGAGGAAAATACCTTGGTGTTGCCGTTCATCAGCCAGATATCTTCGTGGCGCGTGACAGACCAAAACCCTTTGCCGCCATTCCAATCGGTCCAGCTAAGCGGGTCGTCACGACGCATCCGTGCAAAGGTGTTTAGAGGCGGGCCGTTAACAAAGGTGTCGTGCGACGCAAGGTCGGCATGGCCATCGTCGGTCGGCGTCCAAATGGTCATGATTTTGTCTCTTGCTTTAGTATATTGAAAGATACCATAAATATACACCGACAAAAAGAAAGTCCTAAAATGCATCTTGCCGTTTTGATGACCAACACAGACGAAAGCGAATTTGCGCAAGGCCATCCCAAAGATGGTGAGAAATTTGCGCAGCTGATCCACATGGTGCGCCCCGATTGGTTGGTCACGTCCTATGCTGTGAAAGACGGTGATTTTCCGAGCGATATCAACAGCTACGATGGCGTCATGATCACTGGCAGCCCAGCATCCGTGCATGATGCTGACCCGTGGGTGGGGCAATTGTTAACACTGCTCCGAACCGCGTTCGACGCCAAAACCCCGATGTTTGGCGCGTGTTTTGGGCATCAAGCCATCGCGCTGGCGTTGGGTGGCAAAGTAGAGCCAAATCCCACCGGTTGGGTGTTTGGATTAACGGACGCGACCATCGTTGCCAAAGCCGACTGGATGCAGGGATTGCCCCAAACGCATCACCAATACGCCGCACACATTGAACAGGTGACGCAAGCGCCTTTAGGGTCGCAGATTATGTCCACAAATTCCGCCTGCCCTATCGCGGGTTTTCGGATTGATAACGCTGTTTACACGACCCAGTATCATCCGGAAATGACGACAGATTTCATGACGGCGCTGGTTACTGAATACGCGCCCAAGCTGCCTGCACAGGTTGCAAAAGTGGCCAAAGCATCGCTGTCAGGACAGGCGGATACGGTGGCGTATGCCGAAACTATCGCTCGGTTTTTTGAAACGACCTCAGCCGACTGACGTGATCAAATCCATGACGGTTTGGCGGTCATAGTTAAAGTGATCTAGCATTGCGGATGCGGCATCATCACTGCGGCGCGCAAGGATGTGATCGGCGATAACGGCGTGCTCTTTGGCCGACGAAATCGCGGCATCAGGATGGCGATAGCGCATCCGGTAATAGGCCATCAATTTGCGCGCATTTGTCTTGACCATGTGCATCAAAACATCGTTGCTGGCGGCGCGCACGACGATCTCGTGGAACTGCAAGTTCAGCTGGTAATACTGCGCGGGTTCGGCGTTACCGTGGGTGTCAACGTGGGCTTGGCAGGCGGCAACATTTGCACGCAAATCTGCCTCTGTGGCCTCGGTAATCCGGTGCGCGGCGAGGCCGGCGGCAAAGCTTTCCAGGTTCGCGTGGACCTCTAGGATGGTCAGGAATTCGGCGACTGTGGGTTTGAAAATCACCGCACCTTTGCGCGAATGACGCTGGACCAGCCCGTCGGTTTCAAGCCGGATCAACGCCTCGCGAACGGGGGTGCGCGAGACGGCGCAGGTGACCATCACTTCTTTTTCGCTGATCGTGTTGCCGGGCAAAATCGTGCCTGCATCAATGCGCGCGATAATCAATGCGATGACCTGATCCGTCTGTCCTGCCACTGTGCATCCCTTCGCGTTTCTTTGGTCCAACTTACCCAAGCATCGGGTGAACGGCTAGCACGTAAAAACGCGGCGCGGAATGTGACTATCTGAAGGTGTCGGGCATCAAAGTTGTCGGCAACCAAAGCGCGATTTGCGGGAACAAAATGATCAGCAGCAGGATCAGCAACATCGGTGTGAGGATGATTAAAACATCCGGCATGACTTTGACCACGTTGACCTTGCCGATGGCCGCCGAGATCAGCAAACACAGCCCGTAAGGCGGTGTGACCAACCCGAATGCCAACGACACGATGCCGATGATTGCGAACACGACGGGGTGAATTTCTGCCGCCGTGGCGACGGGCAAAAGCACGGATCCCAGAATGATAATTGTCGGGATCGCGTCAATGAACAGTCCGAAAAACAGGAACAAGCAGGCGATCATGATGGCTATCCCAAAGCCGCCGAATTGCATGGTTGTCATGAATTCAACGATCAGGCGCGGGGCATTATAGAACGACAACATCCAGCCGAATGCCGACGCCGTACCGATGGCAAACAGCGAAATCGAGGCGAAGCGTCCAGTGTCATAAAAGATGTGTCCTAGGTCGCGCACGGTGACGGTCCGGTAGACGAACACGCCAAGGATCAGGGCGTAACCTCTGGCAATAATTGCGCTTTCTGTTGGGGTCACAAGACCACCGACGATGCCGCCGATCACAAGGGTAGGGGTGAGGATCGCGAGGAATGCGCCCTTAAAGGCGGTCCAGAAATCGCTGAACGTCGGGCGTGCCACGATCGGATAGTCGTAGATTTTGGCGTAAACGTAGACCGTCGCCATGAGGGCAAAACCGATCAGAAAACCCGGAACTGCACCCGCGAGGAACAGCGCGCCGACGGACACTTGCATGACGCCGCCCCATACGACCATTAGGATGCTGGGCGGAATAATCACGCCCATCACGGACGAACAGGCCGTGAGGGCGACGGCGAAACGGGTGTCGTATCCTTCTTTGACCATCGCGGGGATCAGGATTTTGCCACAGCCCGCAGCGTCCGCAGTGGAGGAGCCTGAAATGCCCGCAAACAGCATCGACACGGCAACGTTCACGTGGCCCAGACCACCGGGCATCCAGCCCGTCATCACCCGCGCAAGGGCGATCAGCTTGTCGGTGATTTTGCCCGAATTCATCAGGTTCGCGGCCAGTAGGAAAAACGGCACAGCGAGCAAGATGAACGAGTTATAGGACAGGAACATCCGGTCCAGAATGATGAACGGCGTCAGGCGAATATCCAGCACGACAATCGGAATAATGGCAATGCCCAGCGCAAAGGCCACCGGCACGCGGATCAGGATCAGGGCCAGAAACCCACCGACAAGAATGGCGCAGGCAACGCCAGTTGTAATGATCATGTGGTCGCTCTTTTACTGGTTTGGAACGCGGCAAATGCCTCGTACAATCGATAGCCGCAGAACAGGGTCCAGACGACGCCGGCGATGGGCACGGTGACGTAGGTCCACAACAGATTGGCGCGCATCATCACCGAACTTTGGATCGAGCCGATCTTGGCATATTCGATCCCGTACCATGCAAACAGCAGCGCAAAGGTCAGCACAAAAATGTAGACGATGGATTTTTGCAGCAAAATGAAAAACGGACGGCGCGCGTCAGGGGTGATGACAACGTCAAAATGCGTGCCTTCCCAAACGGCGACCATGGAGCCGATCATGACGATCCACACAAAGATGAATGTCGCGAGTTCTTCGGTCCATAAAAAGGTGGGGATGATGCCGGTATAACGCGAAATAACCTGCATCCCGACAGGTATCGCCAGCGTCGCCATCAGGCATCCGAGCAGGATGCGCAGGCCTTGGCAAAAAGTTTCGAGTGCACGCCCCAGCATAGTGTTCCCCCGCGCGAAAGTCTGTCTTAGCAAAGACCCAAGGGCACCTGTTTGACAAGGTGCCCTTGGTTGGTGATTTACATGCCGCGCACAGCTTTGAGCAGCTCTGTCGCGTCGATGTCTGATGCAAACGCGTCTTGCACAGGGATCACCATTTCAAGCAGCTTGTCGCGGCCGGCAAATTCTTGAACTTGCAACTGGCCTGCGTCGACCATTTCTTGCAACTTCACGCCGTCTTCGCGTGATTCCAGTTCACGACCAAAGGCCCCTGCTTCGCCGCCAGCTTTTTTCACAGCAGCTTGCAAATCGGCAGGCAATTTGCGGAAGGTTTTGCCGCTCATGACGATCGGACGCACGGTGATTGTGTGTTTGGTCAAGGTGACGTGCGGTGCGACTTCGTAGAACTTGAGGTTCTGGATGCTTGCCGCTTCGTTTTCAAAGCCCGCGATCACGCCGGACTGGATGGCGTTGTAAACTTCGTTGTAGGCAATCGCCGATGGGGCCGCTGTCAGAGCAGAAAAAATCTGCGCTTGGATCGGCGCGCCCATGACCCGCATTTTGTGACCCGCAAGTTCATCCAGATTGCCGATTGGCGCGCTGGATACCAGATTGCGCACGCCGCCGCCTGTGTAGCCAAGGATCATAATGTCGGCGTTTTTCTCAAGCTCGGCTTCCAGCGGGCCAAACGCTGTCCTGGACAGAACCGTGTTCCAGTGATCCAGATCGCGGAACAAAAACGGCATATCCATCAGCGGAATGGATGGTGCAAATTTCGCCATGTTGGACGGCGCCATGATCGTATAGTCGATCACAACACCATGCTGCAGGAAGTTCACGTAGTCTTTTTCGACACCCAATTCGCCGTTCAGGCGCAGATCAAACGTGACGTTGCCGTCGTAATATTCGTCAACCAATTCGGCGAATTTCACCATAGTCTTGGTAAAGGCATGGTTGTCGTCAAACATGCTTGCGCCGCGCAATGTGACGTCTTGGGCCATGGCTGGCACCATCGATGCGACCCCAAGTGTGGCGGCCAGCGTCAGGCCAGCGGTCACTTTGGTTACTGTGTTAAAAAGCGTCATTTTGTTCCTCCCAGAATTCAATTCACGCCTGGAATTTCGCCCAGACGATCAGATTTTTCGCAAATCTGCCCTGAGATAATCCTGCAAACGCCAGCACGTCAAGTAAAATGAATACTAGTATGGTACTTTGATTTGTGGAATAATTTCACAACCAACCAAGACGGGGCAATTTGGTTTGAACCCAACGCGACGTGCGTTCCATGACGACACCGTTGATGCCAAACGACTTTCGCCCTACACGGTATGTTGGACATTGCTCAGCGCCCGAAGATTTCGGGAAAATCAGGTATCGGATCGAAAAATGCTCGTTCATCAAATGATTAAAGACGCCAAACGGCTGACCACCGCCGAAGAGGTTTTTCGCAAGCTGAAGTCCGATATCATCACCCTGCGCCTCGCCCCCGGAGCCAAGATTTCCGAGGTCGAAATCGCCAAGGCGTGCGATGTGTCCCGCCAGCCTGTGCGCGAGGCATTCATGCGTTTGGGCGAATTGAACCTGCTACACATTCAGCCACAAAAAGCGACCCGCGTGCGCAAAATTTCCCACCAAGAGCTTAGAAACACACGGTTTATTCGTGCTGCTGTTGAGGTCGAGGTGGTTCGTCACGCCTGCCAAAACGCGACCGAACAGACCTTGGTTCCGTTGCGGGACAACTTGATGCAGCAAAGCATTGCAGTCCGCGAAAGTGATCCGATCATGCTGCGGGAATTGGACTATCAGTTTCACAATCTGATTTGCGTTGCCGCCAACCGTTTGCCCGCATTCGAGACGATTGCCGAGAACAAGACCCACACCGATCGGGTGTGCACGCTGGAATTGGCAGACGTGTCTGGCATGGCCGAAGTCCTTGAAGGCCACACCAGTATTTTCGACGCGATCACAGCCCGAGACGAAGATGTCGCGGTAAAAATGACGCGTCATCATTTGAAACATCTGGATGTGACATTGGCGAATGCCAGCCAGAACTACCCAGATTTCTTTGAAGATTGATTTGCAAACGCGCGTCAATTTTGACCGATTGGCGCACTGCTATGCCAGTTTTGCCCCCAAAGGCTGCCCTAAGACAATTCGTTTACGGACACCTCGTGCATCTGAACGGGGAATTGCCATCGAAATAAGTGGCAGGTGCGAGAACGACAGCTGAGTCTCAGACGGCTGCAGCCTCACCACAACCGCACGCTTCATTCCGAATTTGACATCCTTACCCTCGCGCAATCACTTCTTGTCGCGCGCGGCTTTTTCTTCTTTGGTCAGCTTGTTGTTCCAAGCATTGTTGCTCAGGCCCAGTTCGGCCGGAAGCGGCTTGGTTTTACCTTTGCTGATCTTGCCACCCTTGTTCAGAAATTCCTGAATAAGCGCGTCATCGGTGGTTTCTTTTGGAACATATTTCATGCGGACACCCTACGCCGCCACGCGTATGCTTGTCACGCGGGAACGTATGCGGATTGCTCGAAAAATCTTAGAGTCAGGACCCATTAACTGATTGAGCCTGTCGTGTTGTTATGATTCACGACCCCTAGTTGTAGGGGGATATGATGAGCAATTTGTATTGGCTGACTGAGGCGCAGATGCAGCGTCT